>NZ_KI911557.1:1748318-2359052 GCF_000515215.1 Methylomonas sp. 11b | reverse complement strand
GTTTTTCAAAAGTGGGTCAATTGATTGCATGAAAAAATGGATAGCCATAGCAATGTTTTTATCGATGTCAGGATGTGCGGTTTCTCCTGAGAAAGAGCCTGACGCAGAAGGTGTGCCAGCCAAGCCGGAGGGTTTGGAAAGCAGAGTTAACCGCAATACGGTGATCGACGAAGAGGTGCTGTATTTGCTGATGGCCGCCGAATTGGCAGGGCAGCGCAATCAGTATCATTTGGCCATGGATGCTTATTTGCAAGCCGCTAAGCGAGTTGATGATCCGCGGATTGCGGAGCGGGCCGTGAAAATCGGTTTGTTTTTGAAAGATGAGCAGCGTACCCGCGAGGCCTTGACGGTTTGGTTGTCCAAAGACGGTAAAAATTTGGCGGCGAGAAAGTTTGCCGTGTTATTGGCAATCAAAAATTCAGATCAAAAGGCGGCTTTAGAAAATCTCAATGCCATGCTGGCCGATGATCCGGCCGGTTTTGAGGCTGGCGTGCTGGAAATGACCAAATTGATGGAAAAGGAAGGTCGCACGCAATTTACCTACGACGTGTTGGAAGAGTTGGCTGTTGAGCATCCTAATCAAGCGAGCGTGTTTTTCTTGCAGGCGGTTTTGGCGTCGGTTCTCCAGAATAATGAGTTGGCTCAGCAGAAAGTTAGTCAAGCGTTGCTGATCCAGCCTGATTGGAATAAGGCTGTGATTTTGCAAGCACAGCTGGCCGGACGCTCCGGCGACTTGGCTAAGGCGCGCGCCTCTTTGGAAAAAGCGGTTAAGGCGGCGCCGGAAGATAGAATGCTGAGAAAGATGTTGTTGGAAGTGTTGGTTAACGGTCACGACTATGACGATGCGATAAAGCTGTGCCTGAGTGTGCTGGAAGATAGGCCGGACGATGCTGAAACGCTGTTTACGTTGGCTTTGGTTTATATGCAGCAAGGCCAGGTCGATAAGGCTGAAAACGTACTTGAGAAGTTGCTGAATAACCCAGAGTGGGAAGGGCAGGCTAGTTTTTACTTAGGTAAGATTGAAGTTGATCAACAGCATCCGGATAAGGCGTTAACTTGGTTTGATCGGGTGAGCGACGGCAATTATGCATTCGACGCGGATATGGCTGCGGTGTCTTTGTTGATGAATCAAAAACGCTTCGACGAGATCGAGGCGCGCATCAAGCGGATGGATAACAAATATCCTGAGCAGCATTTGCGGGTGTTGATGGTTAAGGCGGAGCTTTACAATCAATTGGGTAAATACCAGGAAGCCTTCGATGTTTTGACGCTGGCTTTAAAAGATATGCCCGATAATCGCGAAGTGCTATATGCCAGGGCATTGGTTGCCGAGCGCTTGGACAAGCTGGATGTGCTGGAATCCGACTTGCAGAAAATTTTAGACAAAAAGCCGGACGATGTGGGTGCGCTGAACGCGTTGGGTTATACGTTGACCGATAGAACACAACGCTATCAGGAAGCGGCTAAATATTTGGAGCGCGCTCTCAGTTTGCAGCCTGATGAGGCAGTGGTGATAGATAGCTACGGATGGTTGCAATTTAAGCTCGGAAAGCCTGATCGGGCCCTGGAGTTTTTGCGTAGAGCCTACGAGAAGCAGCCGGAAAATGAAATTGCCGCGCATATTGCCGAAGTGCTTTGGTCTTTAGGTGAGAAAAAGGAAGCAAAAGAGCTTTTCGACAGTGTTTATAAAAAATCTCCTGATGACGAATATTTGTTGGAGTTTAAAAAGCGCTTTTTGCAAAACGGGCAATGATTTTTAAGGGCAGTGTATTTTTGCTGGCTGTGATGATCTTGTCCGGCTGTTCTTTATTGTCTGAGAAGCCTGAAGGTACTTACCGTTTGCAAGATATGAGGGTGTTGCAGCAGCAACAGCAGTGGTATTTTGAGGGGCGATTGGCTCTGGCTGATGAGAAGGATTCTTTTTCTGCGTCGGTGAGTTGGCGGCATCAGTCTGGCAGAGACGATATTGAGCTTTCGGGGCCATTGGCTCAGGGTAAGCTGTTGATTACTGTCGAAGCTGATTTTGTGGTGCTGGATGACGGCGACAATCACAAAGAATTTCGCGGACCCGCAGAAGAGGTCCTGGCGGAGCAGTTAGGTGTCATGATTCCTGTGAACGCTTTGAGGCATTGGGTGCTCGGTATGCCTGATCCGGAGCAGTCGTTTGTCGAGCAAGTTGATGGATTTTTTCAGGCTGGATGGCGGGTTGGTTTCAGAGAAATGCAACAAGTTAACGCTTTGGTGCTGCCGAGAAAAATCAATGCGGAAAAAGATAAGACAAGAATTAAATTAATAGTGGATCAATGGGATTTGTCGTGACGGGAATGCAAGAACAGGCGGCGGGTTGGGGTGAGAAATGGCCTGCGCCGGCTAAGTTGAATCTAATGTTGAGGATCACCGGGCGTCGTCCCGATGGCTACCATTTGCTACAAACAGTATTTCAGATTATTGATTTGTGTGATTGGATAACTTTTTATCCTGCGGAAAATGGCCGGGTCTATTTGCGCCATCCAATTCCAGGTGTCCCGGAACACGAAGACTTAACTGTTCGTGCCGCCAACTTGTTGAAACAATACACCGGGTGTTCATTCGGTGTGTGTATCGACGTCGAAAAGAATCTGCCTATGGGTGGCGGCTTGGGTGGTGGTAGTTCCGATGCTGCAACTACTCTGGTGGTGCTGAATAGGTTGTGGAATTTGCAGTTACCATTAGAAAAATTGATGGAGTTGGGATTGCAGCTTGGCGCCGATGTGCCTGTTTTTGTCTATGGTTACACCGCTTGGGGTGAAGGTGTTGGGGAGGAATTAAAGCCCGTAACGATTCCGGAACAATGGGTTGTGGTGATCAAGCCTGATTGTCACGTGAACACTAAGCAGATTTTTTTGGCGGAAGAGTTGACAAGAGATAGCAAACCCATCACAATGCGCGACTTCATTGCAGGCGATTGGCGGAATGATTGTCTTCCCGTCGTTAGTAAGTTGTATAAGTCGGTGAGTAATGCATTGGATGCATTGTCTCAATATGCAGAAGCGAGATTAACTGGAACAGGGGCTTGTGTGTTTGCCCAGTTCAACTCGGAAGAGTCGGCGCGTGAGGCCTTTTCTGTGTTGAGTCAGAATTGGTCGGTTTATTTGGCTCGAGGGCTTAATGTGTCGCCTCTGCATGAAAAATTAGAACACGGATCTGTTTAGTCAATTTAATGGGCTGTCGCCAAGCGGTAAGGCACGAGGTTTTGATCCTCGCATACCAAGGTTCGAATCCTTGCAGCCCAGCCATAATCTCCACACAATAGTTCCTTAGGAGTGCTTGAATGCGTGAAGCCTCGGTAATGGTATTCTCGGGGAATGCCAATAAGGCGTTGTCTGAAGGTATTGTGAAGAAGCTCAATATGCGCCTCGGCATGGCGACTGTTGGTCGTTTTAGTGATGGCGAGATTTTTGTTGAGATAGAAGAGAATGTTAGAGGTAGGGATGTATTTGTCATACAGCCTACCTGTGCGCCTACCAACGAAAACCTGATGGAATTGTTGGTGATGATCGATGCTATGAGGCGGGCGTCTGCGGCTAGAATAACCGCTGTGATGCCTTATTATGGTTATGCTCGGCAAGATAGGCGCTCAAGATCGGCCAGGGTGCCTATTACTGCAAGATTGGTTGCGGATATGATAGGAAATGCCGGGGCTGACAGGGCTTTGACCGTTGATTTGCATGCTGATCAAATTATGGGGTTCTTTGGTATTCCTGTTGATAATGTGTATGCCTCCCCTATTTTGCTAGGCGATATTTGGCGGCAAGAATACGAAGATTTGATCGTGGTCTCGCCCGATGTTGGGGGCGTGGTAAGGGCTAGAGCCATTGCCAAGCGTCTCGGCGATGCTGATTTGGCGATAATCGACAAGCGTAGGCCTAGGCCGAACGTTTCTGAAATAATGCACATTATCGGCGATGTAGAGGGTCGGACTTGTGTCATGGTAGATGACTTGGTCGATACGGCTGGCACTTTGTGTCACGCGGCCGAAGCGCTCAAGAAAAATGGTGCCAAGAAGGTTGTTGCATACTGTACTCACCCGGTGTTATCCGGTGCGGCTGCGGAGAATGTTGAAAATTCCGTTCTTGATGAGTTGGTGGTTACTGATACGATTCCGTTGACTGCAGAATTGTCTGGGATTGATAAGATCAGGCAGCTAAGTGTTGCGGAAATGTTGGCGGAAACAATACGGCGGATAGCTGTGGGCGAGTCTGTAAGTTCGCTTTATGTTGACTGATAAGAATTAAAGTAGTGCTTGTGGAACAAGCTTTTGGAGAAAAAAATGGCTAACGTGTTTGAATTTGTTGCAGAAGCTCGCAGTGCCTCGGGCAGTAGTGCGGCCAAAGTTGTTCGTCGCCAGGGTAAAGTGCCAGCCGTAGTTTATGGCGGCAACGGTGCTCCTGAGATGTTGTTGCTGGACCATAACGAAGTGGTTAAGCATTTGGTGCATGAGGCGGTTTATTCTCATGTGCTTGATCTTAAAATCGACGGTAAAACAGAAAAAGCTGTTCTTAAGCATATACAGAGACATCCTGCAAAGCCGATAGTTTTGCATATGGACTTTATGCGTGTTGATGAGACGCATAAATTGAAAGTCCATGTTCCTTTGCATTTTATCAATGAAGCTATTTCGGTCGGCGTTAAAAAGGGCGGTTTAGTCACTCATGCAATGGCTGATGTGGAGGTGCTGTGTATGCCTTCCGCTTTGCCGGAATTTATCGAGGTAGATCTGGCTGGTGTAGATGTTGGTTCGACAATACATTTGTCTGATTTGGTTTTGCCGGCCGGTGTTGAAATTGCTGCCTTGCAGCATGGTGCTGAGCATGATCATCCGGTTGCACAAATTGTTAAGCCAAGATCTGTGGAGTCAGTTGAGTAATAGCATATTAAGCCTCTCTTGAATGATTAAGTTAGTTGTTGGTCTGGGTAATCCTGGGCGGCAATACGAAAAAACCCGGCATAATGCCGGGTTTTTGTTTGTAGAGTACCTGGCGGGATTGGCTGGTGTTGGTTGGTCGAGCAGTGGTCAGTTTTCCGGTGAAGTGGCGGAGTGCAATATTGGCGGATGTAAGCTGATATTGTTAAAGCCGATGACTTTTATGAATAAAAGCGGCATGTCTGTTGGTAAGCTTTTGCGATATTACAAGCTCATTCCAGGCGAGATGCTTGTGGTTCATGATGATCTTGAGTTGTCCGAGGGTGTTGTCAGGTTAAAGCGGGATGGAGGTCATGGGGGGCATAATGGGCTTCGCGATATTATCGCCCACATTGATTCTCGTGATTTTTACCGGCTGAGACTCGGTATTGGTCGCCCTGTCACAAGGGAAAAGGTAGCTGATTACGTATTGTCTGGATTGTCGCTAGACGGTCAGGCGAGACTGCTTGGTATGTTTGAGGGAGTGGCAAAAAATATGGAGGCGCTAATTGCGGGCGATTTTGCTCTGATTAATGCCTAAGAGTCTTTAGAAAGGATTCTTAAAAAAAACTTGACTAGGATTTTATAAATAAGGATAATTGACCGAATAAGTAACGGAGGGGTTCCCGAGCGGCCAAAGGGATCAGACTGTAAATCTGCCGGTTCTACCTTCGGAGGTTCGAATCCTCCCCCCTCCACCACCAAATTTAATGGGATCTGCGGGTGTAGTTCAATGGTAGAACTCCAGCCTTCCAAGCTGATTGCGTGGGTTCGATTCCCATCACCCGCTCCATTCTCGAGGTAATGGTACTCGCTCATATAGCTCAGTAGGTAGAGCACTTCCTTGGTAAGGAAGAGGTCACCGGTTCGAATCCGGTTATGAGCTCCAGATAAGGTTGATTGTTTCTGTTGTAGTTAGGGTGTTTCATAATGGCTAAAGAAAAATTTGAAAGAAAGAAACCGCACGTAAACGTTGGCACCATTGGTCACGTTGACCATGGTAAAACCACATTGACAGCGGCATTAACAAAAGTAATGGCGGAGCTGCAAGGCGGCGAGGTCAAGGCTTTTGATCAAATCGACAACGCCCCAGAAGAACGTGCGCGCGGTATCACTATTTCTACCTCACACGTAGAGTATGAGTCAGCCAACCGCCACTATGCCCACGTTGACTGCCCTGGTCACGCTGACTACGTTAAAAACATGATTACCGGTGCGGCCCAAATGGACGGAGCCATCTTGGTTTGCTCGGCTGCGGACGGTCCTATGCCGCAAACGCGCGAACACATCCTGTTGTCACGTCAAGTTGGTGTGCCTTACATTGTCGTGTTCTTGAACAAAGCAGATATGGTAGACGACGCCGAGCTGATTGAGCTTGTCGAAATGGAAATTCGTGAGCTGTTGAACCAATATGAATTCCCTGGTGACGATACCCCTATTATTGTGGGTTCTGCATTGAAAGCTTTAGAAGGCGAGCAAAGCGAAATTGGTGTACAATCCGTAGTCCGCTTGGTTGAAGCTCTGGATAGTTACATTCCTGAGCCAGAGCGTGCGATCGACGGCAAGTTCTTGATGCCCATCGAAGACGTGTTCTCAATTTCAGGTCGCGGTACCGTAGTAACCGGTCGTGTTGAGCGTGGCATCATCAAAGTGGGCGAAGCAGTTGAAATCGTCGGCATTAAAGACACCGTTCAAACGACCTGCACCGGTGTGGAAATGTTCCGCAAGCTGCTTGATCAAGGTCAAGCGGGTGATAACGTCGGTGTCCTGTTGCGTGGTACCAAAAGAGAAGATGTTGAACGTGGTCAAGTATTGGCGCATGTTAACTCCATCAAGCCACACGCTCACTTTAAAGCAGAGATTTATGTGCTGTCCAAAGAAGAGGGTGGCCGTCATACCCCGTTCTTCAATGGCTACCGTCCGCAGTTCTACTTTAGAACAACCGACGTAACCGGTGCGGTTGATTTGCCAGAAGGTGTGGAAATGGTGATGCCTGGTGATAACATCGCTGTTACCGTAAAACTAATCTCACCGATTGCGATGGAAGACGGCTTACGTTTTGCGATTCGCGAAGGTGGTCGCACCGTTGGTGCGGGTGTTGTTGCTTCTATTATCGAGTAATAACCGGTTTTGATTCAAAAAATATTTTCTGAATAGGTCAGTAGTTCAATTGGTAGAGCAGCGGTCTCCAAAACCGCAAGTTGGGGGTTCGAGTCCCTCCTGGCCTGCCATTCAGGGAATCTTCATAATTTAATTCAAGTTGACTAAATGAACGCACAGGCAGAAGAAGTCTCCTCAGTGGTGGACATCGTAAAGTTGGCTTTATCTCTGGTTTTTGTTGTTGCCGGCATATCAGCGTTCTACTATTTTTCTGATTTGCAGCTTCTTTATCGCGTTTTAGTTTTGGTGGCGGTTTTAGCGGCTGCTGTGGCTGTCGCTTTTACGACTGCTAAAGGTCGTGGTCTATGGGGTTTTATGCTGGAGTCCAAGCAGGAATTCAAGAGAATCGTCTGGCCCACTAAAGACGAAGCGGTTCGTACTACGCTAATGGTTTTTTTAATGGTCTTCATAGTAGGCTTAATACTGTGGCTGCTAGATATGTTTTTGTTTTGGGGTGTTCAGCTTTTGATGAGCCAGGGGATTAAATAATGGCACTTCGCTGGTATGTCGTTCACGCTTATTCCAACTTTGAAAATAAAGTCAAGCAAGCTCTGGAAGAGCGCATAAAACGTGAAGGATTGGAAGAATTTTTTGGAAAAATTCTGGTTCCTACCGAAGAGGTCGTTGAAATGCGTATGGGTCAGCAGCGTAAAAGTGAAAGAAAATTCTTTCCCGGATACGTGCTTGTGCAAATGGAATTGAATGACGAAACATGGCATTTGGTAAGGAACGTCCCCAGAGTATTAGGCTTTATTGGTGGGGCATCAGATAGGCCGTCACCGATCTCTGAAAAAGAAGCGATGGCAATATTAAATCGCGTTGAAGAGGGTGTGAATAAACCGAGGCCTAAAGTGTTGTTCGAAGTTGGGGAAGTTGTTCGGATTACCGATGGCCCATTTAAAGACTTCAATGGCAACATAGAAGAAGTCAATTACGAGAAAAGCCGGTTGCGCGTATCGGTTCTTATTTTCGGTCGATCTACACCAGTTGAATTAGAATTTGGACAGGTTGAAAAAGTCTAACCTACAATCCGAGATTTTTACGAATCCCTGTCATTTATGTGGCCGGGATTTTTGTTTGTTGGGGAGCTGAAAAGCGTTTGCACCCGTTAGGAGTATAAAATGGCAAAAAAAATTGATTCGTACATCAAGCTGCAAGTTAAAGCAGGTGAGGCTAATCCTAGTCCACCAATTGGTCCTGCATTGGGTCAGCGTGGTGTCAATATTATGGAGTTCTGCAAGGCGTTTAATGCGAGAACTCAAGAAGTTGAGAAAGGCCTGCCTTTGCCTGTTGTTATCACCGTCTATAGTGATAAAAGCTTTACTTTTATTACCAAGACGCCACCCGCTTCGGTTTTGTTGAAAAAAGCAGTGGGTATTAAAAGCGGAAGCAGCAAGCCCAATTCTAATAAAGTCGGCACGGTTTCGCGTGCGCAGTTGGAAGAAATCGCTAAAACCAAAATGGAAGACTTGAACGCAGCTAATTTGGAAGCGGCGATAAGAATTATTGCGGGAAGCGCTCGCAGCATGGGTTTGAACGTGGAGGGCGTGTAATGGCAAAAGTAACTAAAAAAGCAAAGGCTATCAAAGAAAAGGTAGTTAGAAGTAAACAATATTCGGTTGCCGAAGCGGTGGCTCTTTTAAAAGAGTTCGCGAATAGCAAGTTTGATGAGTCAGTGGATGTGAGTGTTAATTTGGGTGTTGATCCACGCAAATCCGACCAAAACGTTCGTGGTGCCTCCGTGTTGCCTAACGGGACTGGCAAAACGGTAAGAGTTGCTGTGTTTACTCAAGGCCCTAATGCTGATGCAGCGCGTGAAGCGGGCGCGGACATCGTCGGTATGGATGATTTGGCCGAGCAAGTGAAACGCGGCGAGATGAATTTCGATGTGGTTATTGCTTCACCTGATGCAATGCGCGTAGTTGGTCAATTAGGTCAAATTTTAGGTCCAAGAGGACTGATGCCAAACCCGAAAGTAGGTACCGTAACGCCTGACGTCGTTACAGCAGTCAAAAATGCCAAATCCGGGCAGGTTAGATACCGCACCGATAAATCAGGCATCATTCATTGCTCTATCGGCAAAGTGTCTTTCGATGAAACCTCACTCAAACAAAATCTGGAGTTTTTGATTTCAGATCTGAAAAAAGCCAAGCCTACGGCAGCGAAAGGCGTGTATCTGAAAAAAATTGCCCTGTCGTCGACTATGGGTCCAGGTTTGTGGATCGATCAAAGCAGTATCGATATTTAATAAATTAACAGTTGTAAGGCTTTGGGTTGCCGAGTTATCGGCAGCCGTCAAAGACCGTAGGTGCGAAAGCTTAATTTTCCTACGCAGACGGGAGCTGGAGCCGCAAAGTTGGTGAAAGGGACCGTGAAAGGGGCATCGAAAGATGCGTTTCATAGATCCGATGCATAATCGGAAAGTACCGGAGGTAGATGTGGCACTCAATTTAGATAGCAAAAAAGTTGTCGTAGAGGAAGTTGCTGAATTCGCCGCTAAAGCCCATTCCGCCATTGCGGCGGAATATCGGGGTTTGACAGTTACCGAATTAACGGAGCTGCGTAAAACCGCGAGAGAAACGGGCGTTTATTTGCGCGTAGTCAAAAATACACTGGCTAAACGTGCTGTCGCTGGGACTGAGTTTGAATGTATGCAGGAAGGACTGGTTGGTCCTTTAATTCTGGCATTTTCCATGGAAGATCCAGGCTGCGCTGCACGACTCATCAGCGAATTCTCCAAAGGCCATAACAAACTGATCGCTAAAGTAGTTGCGATCGGCGGACAGGCTTTTGATGGATCGGAGCTAGATAGATTGGCAAGATTGCCAACCCGTGATCAAGGTATCAGCATGCTGATGTCGGTCATGAAAGCACCGGTCGAGAAACTCGCGCGTACTCTGGCTGCAATCAGAGACGAGAAAGAAGCGGCATAATCTCGCGTTAACCAGTTAAAACTCATTAATTTTAGAGGAATACACAATGGCAATTTCACAACAAGACATCTTGGAAGCAGTCTCTAACATGACTGTTATGGAAATCGTTGATCTGATTTCAGCGATGGAAGAAAAGTTTGGCGTTTCTGCTGCTGCGGCAGTGGCGGTTGCAGCTCCTGTAGCGGCGGCTGTTGTTGAAGAGCAAACCGAGTTCGATGTTATCTTGACCGGTTTCGGCGAAAACAAAGTAGCGGTTATTAAAGCAGTTCGCGGATTGACAGGCTTGGGCTTGAAAGAAGCTAAAGACGCTGTTGAAGGCGCACCAACTACCGTTAAAGAAGGTGTCAACAAAGCCGAAGCTGAAGCGGCGAAAAAAGAGCTTGAAGAAGCTGGCGCAACTGCCGAAATCAAATAAGCATCTTGACTGCATACCAGGCATAAGCCTACCAAACCGGGCTGACGGCATTTTGCCGTCGGCCTTTTACTGTTTCTAAAACAGTAGTAAATAATCTCTGACGACGAAGGTATAGAAGCAATATGGCCTATTCTTTTACCGAAAAAAAGCGTATCCGTAATAATTTTGGGAAGGGTTCCGAAGTATTGGAAGTCCCCTATCTTTTGGCAACACAAATTGATTCGTATGCAAATTTTTTGCAGTCCGGCATAGAGCCGGATAAAAGACGTAATCAGGGGCTGCATGCCGCATTCTCCAGTGTTTTTCCGGTAGTAAGTCATTCCGGCTATGCCGTATTGGAGTACGTTAAATATCGCTTGGGGGAACCCGCATTCGATGTAAGAGAATGTCAACAGCGCGGTGCTACATTTTCAGCTCCGTTGCGCGTTTTAGTACGTTTAGTTATCTATGATAAAGACGCGCCTGCCAATACCAAGGTCGTCAAAGATATTAGAGAGCAAGAAGTTTACATGGGCGAACTTCCGCTAATGACCGATAACGGCACTTTCGTGATTAACGGTACTGAGCGGGTCATTGTGTCGCAGTTGCACAGATCTCCCGGTGTATTCTACGATCACGACAAAGGTAAAACCCATTCGTCCGGTAAATTGCTGTTCAATGCACGGGTAATACCGTATCGTGGCTCATGGTTGGATTTTGAATTCGATCATAAAGACGCCGTCTATGTGCGTATAGACAGACGTAGAAAAATTCCGGCTACTATTTTGTTACGGGCTTTGGGATATGAAAACGAAGAAATGATCAACATTTTCTTCGAAACCAACAAGTTCTCATTGAGCGCCGAAAAATTGATGTTCCACGTTATTCCGGATAGGTTGCGTGGTGAAATGGCTGTTTTCGATATTAAGCACGACGGTAACGTTGTTATCGAAGAAGGTCGCAGAATTACAGCGAAGCATGTTCGTCAACTGGAAAAGTCCGGTGTCACTGAAATCGAAGTGCCTAGAGACTATCTGTATGGAAAAATTCTGGGCCACAATGTTGTCGATAAATCCACTGGCGAGTTGTTGGCCAGTGTTAACGACGAAATCACCGATAATTTATTGCAAAAATTGATCGACGCAGGTGTTACCGAGATAAACACCCTGTATGTCAACGATTTGGATAGGGGGCCGTATATCTCCAATTCGATGCGCCTGGATACCACCACAAATCGCTTGGAAGCCTTGGTAGAAATTTATCGCATGATGCGTCCTGGCGAGCCTCCTACCGTCGAGTCTGCGGAAAATTTATTCGAAAACCTGTTTTTCACTGACGAGCGTTACGACTTGTCAGCCGTTGGACGGATGAAATTTAACCGTCGCCTGGGTCGTGAAGAGACAGAAGGCTTAGGGACTCTAAGCAAAGAAGACATCATCGATGTACTGAAAGAACTGATCAAGATCAGAAATGGTAACGGTACCGTAGACGATATCGATCATTTGGGTAACAGACGCGTACGTTCTGTTGGGGAAATGATTGAGAACCAGTTCCGCATCGGTTTAGTGCGAGTTGAAAGGGCTGTTAGAGAACGTTTGACTTTGGCGGATTCCGAAGGCTATATGCCGCAGGAAATCATCAATGCGAAACCAGTTTCCGCTGCGGTCAAAGAGTTCTTTGGTTCTAGCCAGCTATCGCAGTTTATGGACCAAAACAATCCGCTGTCGCAAGTCACTCATAAACGCCGAGTTTCGGCCTTGGGACCAGGTGGTTTGGCCAGAGAACGCGCAGGATTCGAGGTTCGTGACGTTCACACCACTCACTATGGTCGGGTTTGCCCTATCGAAACGCCAGAGGGACCGAACATCGGTTTGATTAACTCACTGTCGGTGTATGCTAGAACCAACGAATATGGCTTCCTGGAAACCCCTTATCGGAAAGTGGTCGATGGCAAAGTTACCGATCAGGTCGATTACATCTCTGCTATTGAGGAAGGCGAATACGTTATTGCGCAGTCCAGCGTTGCGGTTGACGAAAGCGGCAAATTGGTTGAAGGCTTAGTATCTTGCCGTTACAAAGACGAATTCACTTTGGCTTCCTCCGAAACTGTGCAGTATATGGACGTATCGTCCAAACAGATCGTTTCAGTGGCGGCATCGATTATTCCGTTCCTTGAGCATGACGACGCGAACCGGGCTTTGATGGGTTCTAACATGCAACGGCAAGCCGTTCCGACTTTGCGCGCTGAGAAGCCTTTAGTTGGTACCGGTATGGAACGCGTAGTGGCCAAAGACTCTGGCGTAACCGTCGTTGCGACTCGTGGCGGTCGTATCGAAGCGGTCGACGCTGCGCGCATCGTAGTACGTGCAAACGATAATGAAACGGTAGCTGGCGTACCAGGTGTCGATATTTATAACTTGATTAAATATACCCGATCTAACCAAAACACCTGCATTAACCAGAAACCACTGGTTAAACTCGGTGACATCGTTAGAGCCGGCGATATTTTGGCGGACGGTCCTTCCACCGACATAGGCGAATTGGCACTTGGTCAAAACATGTTGATCGCCTTTATGCCATGGAACGGTTATAACTTCGAAGACTCCATTTTGGTGTCCGAGCGTGTAGTGAAAGAGGATCGCTTTACCACTATTCATATCGAAGAAAAAACCTGCGTTGCGCGTGAAACCAAGCATAGTCCGGAAGAAATTACTGCGGATATTCCCAACGTCAGCGAAGAAGCCTTATCCAAACTGGACGAATCCGGCATCGTTTATGTGGGTGCGGAAGTCAAAGGCGGTGACATTCTGGTTGGTAAAGTGACGCCAAAAGGCGAAACGCAATTAACCCCGGAGGAAAAACTGCTGAGAGCGATTTTCGGTGAAAAAGCGGCCGACGTTAAGGATACTTCTCTGCGCGTACCCGGCAATGTTCGCGGCACAGTTATTGATGTTCAGGTTTTCACCCGCGATGGTGTGAAGAAAGACAAGCGAGCATTGGAAATCGAAGATGCGGAAATCAAGCGTTACCGGAAAGACTTGGACGACCAGCTGAAAATCGTCGAGCACGATATTTTTGCGCGGGTAAAAACTTTGTTAGCGGGTAAAAAGGCCGAAAAAGGCCCGAATGGCTTGAAAAAAGGCGAAGAGATTACTGCCGATTACCTCGATGGACTGGTTCCCTCAGAGTTGTTGAAAATTCGCACACAGGACGAAGATGTCAATGTGCAGTTGGAGACTGTTGCCGAGCATGTAGAGCAGCAACGTAAAGAGTTCGACGAACGTTTCGAGCAGAAAAAGAAAAAAATCACGATGGGCGACGATTTGGCGCCAGGTGTGTTGAAAATGGTCAAAGTGTATTTGGCCGTGAAAAAACGCATTCAGCCCGGCGACAAAATGGCGGGTCGCCATGGTAACAAAGGTGTTATCTCGCAAATCGTACCGATTGAAGACATGCCTTATACAGCTGACGGCAATCCTGTCGACATTCTATTAAACCCACTCGGTGTACCGTCGCGGATGAACGTTGGACAGGTACTGGAAACACATTTGGGTTGGGCTTCCAAAGGTTTGGGTATCAAGATCGGTAAGATGCTTGAAGCTCAAGCAAAAGTCGTCGAAATTCGTGGTTTCTTGGAGAAAATTTACAATTGCAGCGGTAGAAAAGAAGATCTTAATTCATTCACCGATAAAGAAATTTTGGAGATGGCGGTCAATCTGGTTGCCGGTGTGCCGATGGCGACTCCTGTATTCGACGGTGCTTCCGAAGAAGATATTCGCACCATGTTGCGTTTGGCGGATTTGCCGGAACATGGTCAGACCGTGCTTTACGATGGTTTGACAGGTGAGCCGTTCGAGCGTGAAGTTACCGTGGGTTACATGTACATGCTGAAACTGAATCACTTGGTGGACGACAAAATGCATGCACGTTCAACCGGTCCATATAGTTTGGTAACACAACAGCCTTTGGGCGGTAAAGCGCAATTCGGTGGCCAACGTTTTGGTGAGATGGAGGTCTGGGCGCTCGAAGCTTACGGTGCCGCTTATACGTTACAAGAAATGTTGACGGTCAAATCCGACGACGTCACAGGCAGAACCAGAATGTATAAAAACATTGTCGATGGCAATCATTCAATGGAAGCCGGCATGCCGGAATCATTCAATGTCTTAGTGAAAGAGATTCGTTCGCTAGCAGTGAATATCGAAATGGAACAAGATTAATTCTGTTCTTTGCGAGATAGATTCTGGACAATATCGGATAACATTTAAAGGGGATAAGCTCTTGAAAGATTTAATGAATTTCTTAAAACGTCAAGGTCGTACAGATGATTTTGACAATATCCGCATTGGATTGGCTTCGCCGGACATGATTCGCTCTTGGTCTTATGGTGAAGTTAAAAAGCCTGAGACAATCAATTACCGTACCTTTAAGCCGGAACGTGATGGCCTGTTTTGCGCCAAGATTTTTGGACCGATCAGCGATTACGAGTGTTTGTGCGGTAAATACAAGCGCCTAAAACATCGCGGTGTCATCTGCGAAAAATGCGGAGTCGAAGTTACCCTGTCTAAGGTGCGCCGGGAACGAATGGGCCATATCGATTTGGCCAGCCCGGTTGCGCATATTTGGTTTTTGAAATCACTGCCATCTAGGATTGCTTTGTTGTTAGACATGACCCTGCGTTCTATTGAGCGGGTGTTGTATTTCGAAACATTCGTAGTGATCGATCCCGGCATGTCGCCTTTGGAAAAAGGCCAGCTGCTGACCGACGAAGAATACTTGAACGCCGTTGAAGAGCACGGCGATGATTTCGTGGCAAAAATGGGTGCAGAAGCCATCTATGATTTGCTCAAATCAATTGATTTAAAAGAAGAAATCAACACGTTGCGTGAAGAAATCAATGCGACGAATTCCGACACCAAAATCAAAAAATATTCGAAACGTCTGAAAGTTATCGATTCTTTGCTGGCTTCGAATAATCGTCCTGAGTGGATGATTATGACAGTATTGCCAGTATTGCCACCCGAATTGCGCCCATTGGTGCCGCTGGATGGTGGTCGCTTTGCGACGTCTGATTTGAATGATTTGTATCGCCGGGTGATCAACAGAAACAATCGTTTGACACGCTTGTTGGATCTGAACGCGCCAGACATTATCGTTCGCAACGAAAAACGCATGCTGCAAGAGGCTGTCGATGCCTTGTTGGATAACGGTCGCCGCGGTCGTGCTATCACCGGTAGCAACAGACGCCCGTTGAAATCTTTGGCCGATATGATCAAAGGTAAGCAGGGTCGTTTCCGGCAAAACTTGTTGGGTAAACGTGTCGATTACTCGGGACGTTCGGTTATCGTGGTCGGCCCGACATTAAGACTGCATCAGTGCGGCTTGCCAAAAAAAATGGCACTGGAGCTGTTTAAACCTTTCATTTTTAGCAAATTGCAGCTACGCGGTTTGGCGACAACGATCAAAGCTGCCAAAAAAATGGTAGAACGGGAAGGCGCCGAAGTGTGGGATATTCTCGAAGAGGTAATTCGCGAACACCCTGTGCTGTTGAATCGTGCCCCGACTTTGCATAGATTGGGTATTCAAGCATTCGAGCCGATTTTGATCGAAGGCAAAGCCATTCAGCTGCATCCATTAGTTTGTAGTGCGTTTAACGCAGACTTTGACGGCGACCAAATGGCCGTGCATATTCCGTTGTCGATCGAGGCTCAGCTCGAAGCGCGTACCTTGATGATGGCGACTAACAATATTTTGTCACCCGCCAACGGTGAGCCTGTAATCAATCCGTCCCAGGACGTGGTATTGGGTTTGTATTACATCACGCGTGAGAAAATCAATGCGGTAGGCGAGGGTAGCGTATTTGGCGACTTGTCTGAGGTGATGCTAGCTCTCGACGCTAAAGCTATTGAATTACAGAGTAAAATTGAAGTACGCGTGACGGAGAAATTGAAAACTCCGGAAGGCGACTTCGAAACCATCGTGACTAGAAAGAAAACCACAGTAGGGCGCGCAATTGTTTGGGGCATAGTCCCCGATGGCATGCCATACGAATTGGTCAACGTTGATATGACCAAAAAGAATATTTCTCGGTTGATCAACTATAGCTACCGCTATCTGGGTATCAAAGAAACCGTGATGTTGGCAGATAAGATCATGTACCTGGGATTTAAATACGCCACGCGTTCCGGCGTATCCTTCGGTATTGAAGACATGGAAATTCCGGTCAAAAAAGCCGATATCATCCGCTCAGCCGATGCCGAAGTTAACGAAATCCAGAATCAGTACGCCTCAGGCTTGGTTACCGACGGCGAGCGCTACAACAAGGTTGTCGATATTTGGTCCCGTGCCAATGACCAGGTCGCGAAAGTGATGATGGAAGGTTTGGGTGAAGACGAAGTTGTCAACTCAAAAGGCGAGAAAGTAAAACAAAAGTCGTTCAACTCTATCTTTATGATGGCTGAATCCGGTGCGCGGGGTTCTGCGGCACAGATTCGGCAGTTGGCGGGTATGCGTGGTTTGATGGCTAAGCCGGATGGCTCCATCATCGAGACCCCAATTACCGCGAACTTCCGTGAAGGTTTGGACGTATTACAGTACTTCATTTCAACCCATGGTGCGCGTAAAGGCTTGGCCGATACCGCTCTGAAAACCGCTAACTCGGGATATTTGACTCGTCGTTTGGTTGACGTCGCGCAGGATTTGGTGATTGCCGAATCCGATTGCGGTACGCAAAACGGCCTGACTATGATGCCGATTATCGAAGGCGGTGATGTCGTCGAGCCATTGGTCGATCGTGTACTGGGGCGGGTTGCTGCAATGGATGTAACTGATCCAGCCGGCAACAACGTCTTAATTCCTGCCGGCACCATGATTGATGAAAATCTGGTCACGGTTCTGGAGGATAACGGCGTCGATAAAATGTTGGTACGCTCAGTAATCACATGCGAGTCTCGTCAAGGCGTTTGCGCCAAATGCTACGGTCGCGATTTAGGGCGCGGCCATTTAGTTAATATTGGCGAAGCTGTTGGCGTTGTAGCGGCGCAGTCGATCGGTGAGCCGGGTACTCAGTTAACGATGCGGACGTTCCACATCGGAGGTGCTGCCTCCCGGTCTGCCGCGGTCAGTAACGTGCAAGTTAAATCGAGCGGTACTGCGAAGCTCAATAACTTGAAAACTGTGAAGAACAGAGAAAACAATCTTGTAGCCGTGTCGCGGTCGGGCGAGGTTGGGGTGATGGACGATTACGGTCGTGAGCGCGAACGTTACAAAATACCTTACGGTGCTGTATTGTCGGTTGGTGACGGTAGTCCGGTCAGTGCCGGCGATATCATTGTTAATTGGGATCCGCACACTCACCCAGTTATCACCGAAGTAGACGGTTTTATTCAACTGATCGATTTTATGGACGGTATTACTGTTCAAGAACAATCGGATGACGTAACTGGCTTAACCTCGCGCGTGGTTACCGATCCTAAGCAAAGAAGCTCGGCTGGTAAAGAGTTGCGGCCTATGGTTCGTCTTCTCGATGAGCAGGGTGGGCAAATCAATTTGCCGGGAACTGATATTCCAGCCCAATACTTCTTGCCGGCAGGCGCTATCGTCGGTGTTAAAGACGGTGGGGAAGTAAAGGTTGGTGACGTTTTGGCGAGAATTCCGCAAGAGTCTAGTAAAACTCGGGATATTACCGGTGGTTTGCCACGGGTCGCTGACTTGTTTGAAGCGCGTAAAACCAAAGATCCTGCGATTTTAGCCGAGGCAACCGGTATGGTCTCCTTTGGTAAAGAAACTAAGGGTAAGCAGCGCGTCATCATCACTGATTCGGAAGGCGAGCAATATGAAACACTGATTCCAAAGTGGCGGCACATCACTGTGTTCGAGGGTGAGTTTGTCGATAAAGGCGAAACCATTGCTGAAGGTGAATTGACCCCGCATGACATCTTAAGATTACGTGGTATCGAAGAGTTGGCTGACTATCTGGTAAAAGAAATTCAGGATGTCTATCGTTTACAAGGTGTGAAAATCAATGACAAGCACATTGAGGCAATCATCCGTCAAATGCTCAGAAAAGTTGAGATTACCGCGTCTGGTGATACCGATTTTGTTAAGGGAGAGCAGGTCGAGCGCACCATGATTAACGCGGTTAACGACCAGGTTGAAAGAGAAGGGAAAATTCCGGCTAGCTACGATTCTTTGCTATTGGGCATCACGAAAGCATCGTTGGCCACTGAGTCATTTATTTCGGCGGCGTCGTTCCAGGAGACAACTCGTGTATTGACCGATGCTGCGGTAAGGGGTATCAGCGATAGCTTGAATGGCTTGAAAGAGAACGTAATTGTTGGGCGTCTCATTCCAGCGGGTACTGGTTTGGCTTACCATGAACAACGGCGTAAGAGAAGAGCTGCGGACTCTGGCTCCAGCTCAGAAACGGCTACCCAGGCCATTGAAGCGGTTGACGTTGAAGAGGCTTTGAAACAAGCATTGAATGTAGAGTAGAGATTCTCAAAAATGCTTGACCTGGTTCTATTGTAAAGGTATTATGTTCTGCTCACATCAGCCAATAGGTTTGGGCGGAGCTATATTGATCTGTGATTGCGCAGATTTCTTTATTGCTTATTAAACATTGCATATTCGGAGTAGTTAAGAATGGCCACGATCAATCAATTGGTCCGTAAGCCTCGTGCTAAAAAAATAGAGAAGACTAACGTTCCGGCGTTGGAAGCTTGTCCGCAAAGACGCGGGGTTTGTACCAGGGTTTATACCACAACCCCTAAAAAGCCGAACTCGGCTCTGCGTAAAGTTGCAAGGGTGAGGTTGACCAATGGTGCCGAGGTAAGTAGTTACATCGGTGGTGAGGGTCATAATCTTCAGGAGCATTCCGTGGTGTTGATCCGGGGTGGTCGTGTAAAAGATTTACCTGGTGTTCGCTATCACGTGGTTCGGGGAAGTCTCGATACTTCTGGTGTTAAGGATAGAAAATGTGGTCGCTCCAAATATGGCGCGAAAAGACCTAAGAAATAAAAGGTTGATAACAGATGTCAAGAAGAAGAGTTGCTGCAAAAAGAGTCATTAATCCGGATCCGCGTTTTGGTAGCGATATGTTGTCAAAATTCATGAATATGATCATGGAGGATGGTAAGAAGTCTGTCGCTGAGAAAATTGTTTACGGTGCGTTGGATGTCATTGAAGGTAAAGGCCATAAAGAGTCTTTAGATTTGGTTGCAAAAGCACTGGAAAATGTCCAGCCACGGGTTGAGGTTAAATCCCGCCGGGTTGGTGGTGCGACTTATCAGGTGCCTGTAGAGGTGCGTCCTGCTAGAAGGTTGGCGTTGTCGATGCGGTGGTTAATTGATGCTGCGCGCAAGCGCAACGAAAGAACAATGGCTGCTAAGTTGGCAGGTGAGTTGTTGGATGCATCGGAAGGTCGTGGAGCGGCAGCAAAGAAACGCGAAGATACGCATAGAATGGCGGAAGCGAATAAAGCGTTTGCTCATTATCGCTGGTAATAAAGTTACATTGGATTGTTGTTGTGGCTCGTAAGACGCCTATAGAGCGTTACCGTAATATAGGCATCATGGCTCATATCGATGCTGGAAAGACAACAACAACCGAGAGAATTCTGTTTTATACGGGTGTTTCTCACAAGATGGGCGAGGTCCATGATGGCGCCGCTACTATGGACTGGATGGAGCAAGAACAAGAAAGAGGGATAACAATCACCTCTGCGGCGACTACGTGCTTTTGGTTGGGTATGGAAAAGCAATATCCAGAGCATCGGATCAACATAATTGATACGCCAGGGCATGTTGATTTCACGATAGAAGTGGAGCGGTCGTTGCGTGTGTTGGACGGTGCGTGCGCTGTTTTTTGTGCTGTAGGTGGGGTAGAGCCGCAGTCGGAAACAGTGTGGCGTCAAGCGAACAAGTAT
Source organism: Methylomonas sp. 11b (assembly GCF_000515215.1). NCBI lineage: Bacteria > Pseudomonadati > Pseudomonadota > Gammaproteobacteria > Methylococcales > Methylococcaceae > Methylomonas > Methylomonas sp. 11b. Next base: position 2,338,698 of record NZ_KI911557.1, on the reverse strand, counting down.
CATGTGCCTAGACTGGCTTTTGTGAACAAAATGGATCGTTCCGGGGCTGATTTTTTGCGCGTCGTTGAGCAAATTAAGGTGCGACTAGGTGGTGTCGTAGTGCCGATGCAGCTGCCGATTGGGGCAGAAGAAGGTTTTAAAGGTGTTGTAGATTTGCTGAAAATGAAGGCTATCTACTGGGAAGATGCCAACATGGGTGTAGGCTTTACGGAAATGGAAATTCCAGCAGAACTGCAAGATCGCGCAAGAGAGTGGCGTGAACGTATGGTTGAGGCCGCCGCTGACGCATCTGAAGAATTGATGGATAAATACCTTGAAAAAGGTGTTTTGACAAACGAAGAAGTAAAGCAGGGTATAAGAGCGCAGGTTCTGCAGAATAAGTTGGTCCCGGCTTATTGCGGGTCGGCGTTTAAGAACAAAGGTGTGCAGTGTATTCTCGATGGCGTGATAGATTTTCTGCCGTCTCCTCTCGATATAAAGCCCGTAGAAGGTCTATCGGATGCGGAGAGTAATGCCGTTCGCAGTGCCTCTGATGATGAGCCTTTCTCAGCCTTGGCATTTAAAATAGCCACAGATCCATTTGTTGGAACACTGACTTTTTTCAGGGTTTATTCCGGATTGGTCAAGTCTGGAGATGTGGTTTTAAATGCTGGTAAGGGTAAAAAGGAAAGGGTTGGACGTATTGTGCAGATGCATGCCAACAGTCGCGTTGAAATCAGTGAAGTAAGGGCGGGTGAAATCGCGGCGTTTATTGGGCTGAAAGACGTAACAACCGGGGATACGCTTTGTGATATTGAAAAGCCGATTTTGCTCGAGAAAATGGAATTCCCTGAGCCGGTTATTGCCGTGGCTGTAGAGCCAAGAACAAAAGCAGATCAAGATAAAATGGGAGCTGCGCTAGCCAAGTTAGCCCAAGAAGATCCGTCCTTTAGAGTCGGTAGTGACCCGGAATCGGGTCAAATAATAATTTCGGGCATGGGTGAATTGCATCTTGAAATTATCGTTGACCGAATGAAAAGAGAGTTTAACGTTGCGGCAAATGTGGGCGCGCCGCAAGTTGCATACAGGGAAACAATTAAGAGCGTCGTAGAGTGTGAAGGGAAGTTTATAAGGCAGTCAGGAGGCAAGGGTCAATATGGACATGTGTGGCTCAGGTTAGAACCAAAGGAGCGTGGTTCGGGCTATGAATTTGTGAGTGAAGTGGTTGGTGGCGCTATTCCAAAGGAATATATTCCAGCTATAGATAAAGGTGTGCAAGAGCAAATGGAGAACGGCGTTTTAGCTGGTTTTCCGGTTGTTGATGTAAAGGTTAGTTTATTCGATGGTTCATATCATGATGTCGATTCGAATGAAATGGCTTTCAAGATAGCAGGATCTATGTGCTTCAGGGATGGGGCTAAGACTGCAAATCCTGCGTTGCTGGAGCCCATTATGAAAGTCGAGGTAGTAACCCCCGAGGACTATATGGGTGAGGTAGTGGGTGACATTAATCGACGGAGAGGTGTTATTCATGGAATGGAAGATGTTCCGGCCGGAAAAGTAATAGAGTGCGAAGTGCCTCTTGCTGAAATGTTCGGTTATGCCACGGATCTAAGGTCGGCGACTCAGGGTAGGGCAACGTACAGTATGCAGTTTGAAAGATATAACGAAGCACCTGCAAATATTGCGGAAGCGATTATTAGAAAAGTATCTTAAATTTTTTACATATCAGGTATTGAATCATGGCTAAAGAAAAATTTGAAAGAAAGAAACCGCACGTAAATGTTGGCACCATTGGTCACGTTGACCATGGTAAAACCACATTGACAGCGGCATTAACAAAAGTAATGGCGGAGCTGCAAGGCGGCGAGGTCAAGGCTTTTGATCAAATCGACAACGCCCCAGAAGAACGTGCGCGCGGTATCACTATTTCTACCTCACACGTAGAGTATGAGTCAGCCAACCGCCACTATGCCCACGTTGACTGCCCTGGTCACGCTGACTACGTTAAAAACATGATTACCGGTGCGGCCCAAATGGACGGAGCCATCTTGGTTTGCTCGGCTGCGGACGGTCCTATGCCGCAAACGCGCGAACACATCCTGTTGTCACGTCAAGTTGGTGTGCCTTACATTGTCGTGTTCTTGAACAAAGCAGATATGGTAGACGACGCCGAGCTGATTGAGCTTGTCGAAATGGAAATTCGTGAGCTGTTGAACCAATATGAATTCCCTGGTGACGATACCCCTATTATTGTGGGTTCTGCATTGAAAGCTTTAGAAGGCGAGCAAAGCGAAATTGGTGTACAATCCGTAGTCCGCTTGGTTGAAGCTCTGGATAGTTACATTCCTGAGCCAGAGCGTGCGATCGACGGCAAGTTCTTGATGCCCATCGAAGACGTGTTCTCAATTTCAGGTCGCGGTACCGTAGTAACCGGTCGTGTTGAGCGTGGCATCATCAAAGTGGGCGAAGCAGTTGAAATCGTCGGCATTAAAGACACCGTTCAAACGACCTGCACCGGTGTGGAAATGTTCCGCAAGCTGCTTGATCAAGGTCAAGCGGGTGATAACGTCGGTGTCCTGTTGCGTGGTACCAAAAGAGAAGATGTTGAACGTGGTCAAGTATTGGCGCATGTTAACTCCATCAAGCCACACGCTCACTTTAAAGCAGAGATTTATGTGCTGTCCAAAGAAGAGGGTGGCCGTCATACCCCGTTCTTCAATGGCTACCGTCCGCAGTTCTACTTTAGAACAACCGACGTAACCGGTGCGGTTGATTTGCCAGAAGGTGTGGAAATGGTGATGCCTGGTGATAACATCGCTGTTACCGTAAAACTAATCTCACCGATTGCGATGGAAGACGGCTTACGTTTTGCGATTCGCGAAGGTGGTCGCACCGTTGGTGCGGGTGTTGTTGCTTCTATTATCGAGTAATCAAGATGGCCAATCAAACTATCAGAATCCAATTAAAAGCGTTTGATCATAAATTGATTGATCAGTCAGCGGGTGAGATAGTAGAAACAGCGAAGAGAACAGGCGCCCAAGTTAAGGGGCCTATTCCTTTGCCTACTAGAAAAGAACGTTTTACTGTATTGATTTCACCGCATGTCAATAAAGATGCTCGTGATCAATATGAACTGAGAACTTACAAAAGGTTGCTTGATATCGTTGAGCCAACCGATAAGACTGTTGACGCCTTGATGAAGTTGGATCTGGCGGCTGGGGTCGATGTTCAAATTAAGCTTAAATAGCAGCAAGTAATAATTTAGAGGGATTGGCAGATGTCAATAGGTCTTATTGGTCGTAAATGTGGTATGACCAGAATTTTTTGCGAAGATGGCTCTTCGGTACCTGTTACCGTACTTCATATAGACTCTAACAGAGTTATACAGGTGAAGAGCATTGAAACTGATGGTTATCGCGCTATTCAGGTAGCGGCGGGTGATGTTAAGTCTTCAAAAGTCAACAAAGCAATGGCTGGGCATTACGCATCTGCCAATGTCACCGCAGGTCGTGGTCTGTGGGAATTTAGGCTAAGTGAGAGCGAGGCTGGCGAGTTTTCTGCAGGGACGGAGTTAAAAGTTAATGTGTTTGAAGCTGGGCAGGTCGTCGATGTGTCCGGTACTAGCATTGGTAAAGGTTTTGCCGGTACAGTTAAGCGCCATAATTTCAGAACGCAAGATGCGACGCACGGTAACTCACGTTCCCATCGGGTTCCCGGTTCTAGCGGTATGAATCAAACTCCGGGCCGAGTATTTAAAGGTAAGAAAATGTGCGGACACATGGGGGCGGTCAAAACTACAATACAGAATTTGACTATCCATGCTGTAGATGCTGAGCGGAGCCTGATTTTAGTCAGAGGCGCTGTGCCTGGTGCCAAGGGTGGTGATGTAGTGATCACCCCTGCAGTAAAAATGTTAAATAAAGGTTAATTTATGACTTTGCAAATACCTGCAATCAATAATCAAGATTCAGCACAGGCGCTCGATGTCTCCGAGGCGGTATTCGGACAGGATTTTAACGAAACGTTGGTGCATCAACTGGTAACCAAATATCTTTCAGCAGCAAGAGCGGGCACTAAAGGCCAAAAAAACCGCGCGGCGGTAAGTGGTGGTGGTGCTAAGCCTTTCCGTCAAAAAGGTACTGGTCGTGCGCGCGCAGGAACAACCAGGAGCCCGGTATGGCGTACAGGCGGTGTTACATTTGCAGCTCAACCAAGATCTTTTGATCAGAAGTTGAACAAGAAGATGTATAAGGTCGGTATTAGGTCTATTTTTTCTGAGTTGTTGAGACAGGGTAGGTTGGCCGTATGCAACGACATAACGCCGGCAACACCAAAAACAAAAGACTTTTTGAGCAAGATAAAAGGTATCGATGCGAAAAGATTGTTAGTGGTTGCGGATGACTTAAATGAAAATTTAATTCTGGCGGCTAGAAACATCCCTTATATAGCCGTAGTTACTCCAAGTAGTGTGGACCCAGTGTCCTTGGTTTCTGCGGATAAGGTAATTGCGACAGCAGCAGCGCTGAAACAGATTGAGGAGCGTTTGGCATGAGCATTGAAAAAATCAAACTAGCAAGCGTTCTGTATGCGCCAATTGTGTCGGAGAAAAGCTCCAACGCTGCTGACCAAAGTAATCAGTTTGTATTCAAAGTAAAAAAGTCTGCAACTAAATTGCAGATTAAAAATGCAGTTGAATTGATGTTTGGTGTTGAAGTAGCTGCCGTTCGTGTTCTGAATGTTAAAGGAAAAATTAAACGATTCGGACGTACATTGGGTAAGCGATCCGACTGGAAAAAAGCTTATGTTAAGCTTCAGCCCGGTCATAACATTGAATTAGCGACAGCATAATACTTTAAAGCAAATAAGGAGCGGTAGAAGAGCATGGCTATTCTAAAATCAAAACCGACATCTCCGGGTTCTCGGTTTGTAGTGCGTGTACAAAATAATGATTTGCATAAGGGTAAGCCATTTGCACAACTACTTGACAAAAAGAACAATACCGGTGGTCGTAACAATCTAGGTAGAATAACGACTCGCCATATTGGCGGTGGACACAAAAAATTCTATCGGATAGTAGACTTTAAACGCGACAAAACCGATATTCCCGCGCTAGTTGAGCGTATTGAATACGATCCGAACAGAACTGCGAATATAGCGCTGATTCTTTTTAAAGATGGCGAGCGCAAATATATAATTGCGCCAAAAGGCATCGAGATAGGCCAAGAGATATTGAGTGCTGAAACGACTCCGGTTAAGCCTGGAAATTGTATGCCTCTGCGGAATATGCCTTTGGGCACCACAATTCATTGTATCGAACTGAAGCCAGGAAAGGGCGCTCAAATTGCAAGAAGCGCAGGAACCTCTGTTCAATTGGTTGCTAAAGATGGCGCATACGTCACCATCCGGCTTCGTTCTGGAGAGATGAGGAAAGTCCCGTCAGATTGCAGAGGTGTAGTTGGCGAAGTCTCCAACTCTGAGCACAATCTTATTTCGTTAGGAAAAGCTGGTGCAAAAAGATGGCGCGGTGTCAGACCTACTGTTAGAGGTGTAGCGATGAACCCTGTAGACCATCCACATGGTGGTGGTGAAGGTAGAACATCGGGTGGTAGACATCCTGTGTCTCCTTGGGGAACGCCGACAAAAGGCTATAAAACTCGAAAAAACAAACGTACTGACAACATGATTGTCAGACGCCGTAAGCAAAAATAAGAGGTATTTGACGTGCCACGTTCAATTAAAAAAGGTCCATTTATAGATCATCACTTGCTTAAGAAAGTAGAGGAAGCGGTGAGAGCGAATAATAGGAAACCGATTAAAACCTGGTCTAGAAGGTCAATGATCAGCCCAGATATGCTGGGATTGACTATTGCCGTGCATAATGGCAAACAGCATGTGCCGGTATTGATTTCAGAAAATATGGTCGGGCATAAGCTGGGTGAGTTCTCGCCTACAAGGACTTATAAAGGTCATATAGCAGACAAGAAATCAAGATAAGGAGTGAATGTGGAAGTTTCGGCTAAATTAAGTAACGCTCCTCTTTCTGCGCAAAAAGCACGGCTTGTAGGGGATCAAATACGCGGGTTACCTGTTGAAAAAGCATTGAATTTGCTGAGTTTCAGCTCTAAGAAAGCTGCTGCGATAATCAAAAAAGTTCTTGAGTCGGCAATAGCTAACGCAGAACATAACGAAAGTGCTGATGTAGATGAATTAAGGGTTTCGACCATATTCGTTAACGAAGGCAGAACGTTAAAGAGAGTTAGCGCAAGGGCGAAAGGGCGTGCGAATCACATCCTAAAAAGAACTTGTCACATAACAATTAAAGTAGCAGAGAAATAGAGGTAGCAAATGGGACAAAAGGTACATCCCACTGGGATTCGTCTCGGGATAGTAAAAGATTGGACTTCGAGATGGTATGCAAATAGCCAGAATTACCCTGTGTTTCTGTTGCAGGATTTGAAGGTTAGAGAATACATCAAACAAAAGTTAGCTCACGCATCTGTCAGCAGGGTGCAAATAAATCGTCCTGCGAATAATGCCAATATTACTGTGCACACCGCTCGTCCTGGGATTGTGATAGGTAAGAAAGGTGAAGATATAGATGTGTTAAGGCAGAGTATATCTGTAATGATGGGAGTTCCTGTCCAATTAAATGTCGAAGAGATTCGCAAGCCAGAACTTGACGCGTATTTAGTGGCTGAAAGCATAGCTCAACAGCTTGAAAAACGGATTATGTACCGTCGTGCGATGAAGCGAGCTGTTACTAACACCATGCGTTTAGGTGCTGAGGGTATAAAAATCACCGTAGCAGGTAGACTGAACGGAGCTGAGATTGCTAGAACGGAATGGTATCGCGAAGGCCGTGTGCCGCTTCATACTTTGCGGGCAGATATTGATTACGGAACTGCTGAAGCCAAAACCACTTATGGAATTATCGGTATAAAGGTTTGGATATTTAAGGGTGAGGTGTTTGATATGGATGCTCATGCAGCGTCATTAAACGCCGACTCAAAAAAATAGTTGAAGGAGTATATAAGAGATGCTTCAGCCAAAAAGAACAAAATTCCGCAAACAACATACCGGTAGAAATAACGGTACGGCGTTGCGCGGTTCGTCAGTAAGCTTCGGCGAGTATGGTTTAAAATCAATTAGCCGTGGTAGAATGACCGCCCGCCAAATTGAGGCGGCCAGGAGAGCTATTAGTCGTCACGTAAAGCGTGGTGGTAAAATCTGGATCAGAATTTTTCCAGACAAGCCTATCACGAAAAAACCATTAGAAGTTCGTATGGGTAAAGGTAAAGGTAGTGTAGAATACTGGGTTGCTCAAATTAAACCCGGCACGATGCTGTTTGAAATTGAGGGTGTTTCTGAGGAATTAGCAAGAGAAGCCTTTGAATTGGCCGCAGCTAAATTGCCTGTGAAAACTACGTTCTCTGCACGGACAATAATGTAATGAAAGCGAAAGATTTAAGAAGCAAAACAAAAGAAGAGTTGAATTCCAGTCTTTTGGAGTTGTCTCGCGAACAATTCAACTTGAGAATGCAAAAGGGAACTGGGCAACTTAGCAAGCCGAGTCAAATTAAGCAGGTGAGGCGAGATATTGCTCGCATTAATACTATTCTAAGTGAAATGGTAAGAGTATAGATATGAGCGAAAATCTAGATACTGTACGTAAGGTAACTGGTCGGGTAGTTAGCAATAAAATGGATAAGACTGCTTCTGTTTTGGTTGAGCGCCTGGTAAAGCACCCTGTATACGGAAAGTATATAAAGCGATCCACCAAGCTTCTCGTTCACGACGAAAACAATATATGCCAAGAGGGCGACGTGGTTTCAATTACCTCTTGCCGTCCTATTTCTAAGAATAAGGCGTTCAAACTGTTGGAAGTATTAGAAACTGCCAATAGATAATCAATAATTTTAGTTGGGATTTTAAAAAATGATTCAGATGCAAACTAGCCTTGACGTCGCCGATAACAGTGGCGCAAAAAAGGTCATGTGTATCAAGGTCCTTGGAGGTTCGCACCGCCGCTATGCTGGCATCGGTGACATCATCAAGGTAAGCGTCAAAGACGCTATGCCGCGTACAAGAGTTAAAAAAGGCGACGTATATAACGCATTAGTTGTAAGGACTCGTAAAGGCGTTCGTAGGGCTGATGGTTCAGTTATACGCTTTGACGGCAATGCCGCGGTAATTTTAAATAACCAACTACAACCAATTGGTACTCGTATCTTTGGGCCGGTTACTCGTGAATTAAGAGGCGATAAATTCATGAAGATTATCTCTCTAGCGCCAGAAGTATTGTAGAGGTCCAAAGATGCAAAAGATTAAACAAGGCGATGAGGTCATCGTAATAGTAGGAAAAGATAAGGGTAAGCTAGGGAAGGTAAGTAAAGTACTTGAAGACCAAAAACTATTAGTCGAAGGTATTAACTTAGTAAAGAAGCATCAAAGAGGTAATCCGAACCTAGGTGTTTCTGGTGGTATTGTTGATAAAAACATGCCAATCGACATTTCGAATGTTGCCTTATTTAACCCAAAAACGAAAAAAGGCGACAGAGTGGGTTTTAGAATTCTAGATGATGGAAAAAAAGTCAGATATTTTAAATCTACTAACGAAAACGTTGGTCTCTAAGGTAATAACGCTATGGCTAGACTACAAAGTAAATACAAAACTGAAATTGTTCCCGCGATGCAGGAGCAATTTGGCTACAAAACAATAATGCAAGTGCCAAAGCTCACAAAAATAACACTTAATATGGGTGTTGGTGGAGCTATTGCAGATAAAAAAGTTCTGCAATCTGCGGTTTCTGATATGGAAAAAATATCAGGGCAGAAAGCTGTGATTACGTTGGCTAGAAAATCAATTGCAGGATTTAAGATTCGCGACGACATGCCGATTGGTTGCAAGGTTACGTTGCGCGCCGATAAAATGTATGAATTTCTGGATAGGCTAATTACCATTTCTATACCTAGAATACGCGATTTTAGGGGTATGAGTTCTAAGGGTTTCGACGGTCGTGGTAACTATTCAATGGGAATTAAAGAGCAAATTATTTTCCCTGAAATAGATTATGACAAGATTGATGCGCTCCGTGGTATGGATATTTGTATCACAACAACTGCTAAAACAGATGAAGAAGGTTTAGCGCTGTTGAAGTTATTCAATTTTCCATTTAAAAACTAGGGCGTATCGACATGGCAAAAAAATCAATGATTGCTCGCGAAGTAAAGCGCGAAGGACTGATAAAAAAATATCAGGCAAAAAGAAGCGAATTGAAGGGAATAATTAGATCTCCGAATGCCTCCTTCGAAGAGAAAGAGAGCGCTCAAATTCAACTTCAAAAATTACCCAGAGACTCCAGTAAATCCCGGTTGCGCAATAGATGTAATCTGACGGGGCGCCCGCATGGATATTACAGAAAATTTGGTCTTAGCAGAAATAAATTGAGGGAGGCCACCATGCGTGGTGACGTTCCAGGTTTATCAAAGGCTAGCTGGTAGTTCTGTTTAAGTTTTGGAGAATTGAAAAATGAGTATGACAGATCCAATAGCAGATATGCTAACCAGAATTAGAAATGGTCAATCTGCTGGCAAAAAAAGTGTAAAAATCCCTTCATCTAAGCTAAAGCTGGCTATCGCGAAGGTTTTGAAAGAAGAGGGATATATTACCGATTTTAAAACTGAAGTTACCGGTTGCCATACAGAAATGACTGTTGAGCTGAAGTATTACAACGGGGTTCCTGTTATCGAGAGCGTTAAGCGAGTTAGCCGTCCAGGTCTTAGAATATACAAGTCTAAAGACGAGTTGCCTAAAGTGCTAGGTGGTTTAGGTATAGCTATAGTGTCAACCTCTAATGGTGTGATGACTGATCGCGCTGCGCGTGCTATAGGGCACGGCGGCGAAGTCATTTGCACTGTCTGCTAATTTAAGAGGTATATCATGTCTAGAGTAGCTAATGCGCCTATAACTTTGCCATCAGGCGTTGATGTAAGAGTTGACGGCAAGCAAATGATAGTTAACGGTAAACTAGGTCAGCTTGCGTTTGATCTTTGTGATGCTGTTGATCTTGAAATCGAATCTAACGTAATTAGAGTTAAATGGGACGATAGTGTGAAAGGTGCTAAGGCTCACGCTGGTACTGCTAGAGCTTCAATTAACAACATGGTGAAAGGAGTCTCTGAGGGCTTCGTAAAAAAAATGTTGTTGGTTGGAGTCGGGTACAGGGCGCAAGTTAAAGATAATCTTTTAACGCTCTCCTTGGGTTATTCAAATCCTGTCGAATATCTAATTCCCGACGGTGTAACTGTTGAAGCGCCAACGCAAACAGAATTGCATGTGAAGAGCAATGATAAACAGAAAGTCGGCCAAGTCGCATCTGAAATCAGAGCTTTTCGTCCGCCCGAGCCTTATAAAGGTAAGGGTGTGAGAATCGCTGACGAATACGTGGCTAGAAAAGAAGCCAAAAAGAAATAGGTGAAGTGATGGATAAGAAGTCTTCAAGATTAAAAAGGGCGTTAAGACTACGCTGCAAAATAAAAAAGTTAAATGTAAATAGACTTACCATACATAGAACTTCCCAGCATATTTATGCGCAGGTTCTTAGTGCTGACGGCACGGCTACTCTTGCGGCGGCGTCTACATTGCAAGCTGACGTAAAGGCTGGTCTTAGTAATACAAGTAATATTAAGGCTGCTACCGAGGTGGGGCGTATTGTTGCTGAAAGAGCTATTGCAGCTGGTGTAACAGAGGTTGCATTTGATCGCTCTGGTTTTAAATATCATGGCCGCGTAAAAGCGTTAGCAGACGCTGCACGTGAAGCTGGCTTGAAGTTTTAGGGGAATAGCATGGCAACAGCACCATCTCAAGGTAGTACAGACGGATTGCAGGAAAAATTGGTTTCAGTAAGACGCGTTGCAAAAGTAGTAAAAGGCGGTCGGGTTTTTGGTTTCGCTGCGCTTACGGTCGTTGGCGATGGCGACGGGCGTGTTGGTTATGGCGTGTCCAAGGCGAGGGAAGTGCCTGTAGCGATTCAAAAGTCGCTTGAGCAAGCTAGAAAAAATATGCGAAAAGTAGCGTTAAAAGAAGGTACTTTACAATATTCAATTATGTCGAATACCGGTGCCGCTAAGGTTTATATGCAGCCTGCTTCAGAGGGTACCGGTATTATCGCGGGTGGCGCTATGCGTGCCGTATTTGAGGTCGTTGGCGTGCATAATGTGCTGGCTAAGTGTATCGGTACAAGTAACCCGATCAATGTTGTGCGTGCCACAATTAACGGTTTGACCGCAATGCATGATGCTAAGAAAATCGCAGCAAAGCGCGGTTTATCTGTTGATCAAATAACAGGGTAAAACGATATGAGTGGCAAAAAATTAAGCGTAATGATGACTAAAAGTAAAAATGGTCGCTTAAAGAGTCATCAGCAATGTTTGAAAGGATTGGGTCTAAGCAGAATAAGGCAGGTCGTTGAGGTTATCGATACGCCTGAAAATCGCGGAATGATCAATAAGATCGCGTACATGCTAAAAGTTGAGGAAGTTTAATGTATCTAAACACAATACAAGCTGCATGCGGCGCACGAAAAAAAGCGAAACGCGTTGGGCGGGGCATAGGATCTACTGATGGTAAAACTTGCGGTAGAGGTCATAAAGGTCAAAAGGCGCGGTCTGGAGGTTTTCATAAAGTCGGCTTTGAGGGTGGTCAGATGCCCTTACAGCGGAGACTTCCTAAAGTGGGCTTTACCTCCAGAACTAAAAAATTTACCGCTGAAGTTCGTCTAGCTGAAATTGATGTTCTTCAGGCTGATGTTGTTGATATTCAATTATTGATTAGTAATAACATCATTCCTGCATTTTCGAAAAAAGTTAAAGTAGTGAATACTGGAACTGTTTCAAGGTCTTTAATTTTAAAAGGACTCGGTGTGACGGCTGGTGCAAAATTAACTATTGAAGCTGCTGGTGGCAAAGTCGAGGCTTAAGTGAGTGCTAAAGGAGTTGATGTTTCTGCAGGCACATTTCGGTTTGGTGAGCTCAAGTCAAGATTGTTGTTTGTTTTAGGCGCATTTGTCGTATATAGAATTGGCGCTCATATCCCTGTTCCAGGGATAGATCCAAAAGCCTTATCAATAATGTTCGAGCAGCAGTCCGGTTCCATCCTAAACATGTTTAACATGTTTTCGGGGGGGGCTTTGATGCGTTTGAGCCTCTTTGCGCTAGGTATAATGCCTTACATTTCGGCTTCTATCATTATGCAGCTTATGACTATAGTCATTCCTGCTATGGAGCAGCTTAAAAAAGAGGGTGAGTCCGGGCGTAGAAAGATTTCTCAGTACACCCGTTACGGTACCGTTGTATTGGCCATGTTCCAATCGATTGGTATTTCAGTGGCCTTGCAAAACCAAACAGCCGGTGGGCTAGCTGTTGTTATCCAGCCAGGTGTTAGTTTTGTCCTTATAACCACCATAACGTTGGTTACCGGGACAATATTCCTAATGTGGCTTGGAGAGCAGGTTACGGAGAGGGGAATTGGTAATGGTATATCGCTAATTATCTTTGCCGGCATCGTGTCCGGGTTGCCTTCCGCAATCGGTGGAACACTGGAGCTTGCTCGTACTGGTGAAATGAATGGTGCGTTTATTGTTGTGTTGTTCGCGTTATCTATAGTTGTAACGGGTATTGTGGTTTTTGTTGAAAGAGGGCAAAGACGGATAACAATTAATTATCCAAAGAGACAGCAAGGCAATAAGGTGTATTCAGGACAGAGTTCGTTTCTGCCCCTTAAGTTAAATATGGCTGGCGTGATTCCACCTATTTTTGCATCGAGCATTATATTATTTCCTGCGACAATAGCGGGATGGTTCGGGAATGTCGATGGCTTTTCATGGCTTCAGGATATTTCGTCTGTGCTTTCCCCAGGTCAGCCAGTGTACGTTTTGTGTTATGCTTTGGCCATTGTGTTCTTTTGTTTCTTTTATACCGCTCTGGTCTTTAACTCAAAAGAAACCGCCGAAAACCTGAAGAAGTCAGGTGCCTATCTGCCTGGTATTAGGCCGGGTGCTCATACCACCAGTTATATCGATAAGGTAATGACTCGGCTGACGTTGATAGGTGCAGTTTACATCACGCTGATCTGTTTGTTGCCCGAGTTTTTAATTGTTTATTGGAACGTGCCGTTTTCTTTTGGTGGTACCTCTTTGCTGATTATTGTGGTTGTTGTGATGGACTTTATTTCGCAAATGCAGACGCATTTGATGTCGCAACAATATGAAGGCTTGATGAAAAAAGCTAATTTGAAAAAATCTTAAAAATTCGAGGAGTTTGCCGTGAAAGTACGAGCTTCAATAAAAGCTATATGCAAAAGTTGTAAAGTAATTAAAAGAAACGGCGTTGTGCGGGTTATCTGCAAAGATGGCAGGCATAAACAGCGTCAAGGCTAACTTGTTTTTGTGATTTATTTTGCAGGGTGATATAATTCCCTGTTTAACCTTATAGTACTGTTTTTGGAGTATTTGAATGGCTCGTATTGCCGGTATAAACGTGGCTGACCATAAGCATGCGGAGATAGCGTTGACTGCTATCTATGGAATTGGCAGGCAAACTGCTAGAAATATCTGCGATGAAGTTGGGGTTCAGCCAACCGTCAAGATTCGAGACCTTTCCGAGGATCAAGTGGAATCGATACGTAAGGTTATTTCAGCGATGACTGTCGAAGGTGATCTTCGCAGAGAAGTTTCGATGAATATAAAAAGATTAATGGATCTGGGTTGCTATCGTGGTATCAGGCACCGTCGTGGCTTGCCATTGAGAGGGCAAAGAACCAGAACAAATGCTCGGACTCGAAAAGGTCCGCGTAAGTCAGTTACTAAATAAATACATCTAGATAGGCATTTTTGATGGCAACCCAGAATCGAGTTAAAAAACGTATTAAGAAAGAAGTGGCGGACGGTATCGTTCACGTCCACGCTTCCTTTAACAATACAATCGTTACTATCACAGACAGAAAAGGTAACGCGTTATCTTGGGCAACATCTGGCGGATCCGGTTTTCGTGGCTCGCGCAAAAGCACGCCTTTCGCAGCTCAGGTAGCTGCTGAGAAAGCTGGAGCCGTGGCCCAGGAATATGGCATGAAGAATCTAGATGTTATGATAAAAGGGCCTGGCCCTGGTAGAGAATCTGCTGTTCGCTCCTTGAACAGTATGGGGTTCAAAATTTCAAATATCGTGGACGTTACTCCCATACCTCATAATGGTTGTCGCCCACCCAAAAAACGTCGTGTTTAGGATAGTGGAGTAAATTTAATGGCAAGATATCTTGGTCCTGCTTGCAAGCTGAGTCGTAGGGAAGGTACTGATTTATTTTTGAAAAGCAGAGGCAAGTCTCTGGAAAGCAAATGTAAATTGGAACAAAGACCTGGTCAACATGGTGCTAAGCGTACAAGGAATTCTGATTATGCTATGCAGCTCCGCGCCAAACAGCGCTTGCGTCGCATATACGGAGTGTTAGAAAAACAGTTCCGAAACTATTACAAAGCTGCAGATCTACAAAAGGGTGCTACCGGCCAGAACCTGCTCGATTTTTTAGAGTCTCGTTTGGATAACGTTGTTTACCGGATGGGCTACGCTGCTACTCGAGCGGAAGCTAGGCAGTTAGTCTCTCACAAAGCGATTTTGGTAAATGATAGGTTAATTAATATCCCTTCTTACCAAGTTGCTGCCGGCGACGTAATTAAGATTAGAGAAAAAGCTAAGAGCCAACAACGCATTAAAGACTCGCTGGTCGTTACTGAACAGTATGGTTTTCCGGTTTGGGTTGAAGTAAATTCGAAAGAGATGAGTGGAACATTCAAGTCTGTTCCTGACCGCGTAGATTTAGGCTCTGACATCAACGAACAGCTGGTTGTTGAGCTTTATTCTAAGTAATAAATAAGTCCAGGATTTAAATTATGCAGAGTTCTATTGTTGGCCTACTAAAGCCTAGACTTGTCGAGGTGATTAACGAATCGGCCAACCACTCGAGAATCGTTATCGAACCTCTGGAGCGCGGCTTTGGGCATTCTTTGGGCAATGCTTTGAGGCGGGTCATGCTGTCTTCAATTCCAGGTTGCGCAGTTACAGAAATTTCTATTGAGGGTGTATTGCATGAATTCACCACGATAGAGGGAGTTCAGGAGGATGTTATAGACATCATACTGAACCTTAAAAAACTAGCTGTTGTCGTTCATTCTAAGGACGAAGTAACTCTTACACTGTCAAAATCTGGCGTCGGTGTGGTAACTGCTCGGGATATTGACCTACCTCATAACGTAGAGTTGGTAAACCCCGATCTGATAATAGCTAACATCAATAATCAAGATTGTTCGCTCAACGTTAAGATTAAAGTCGAGCGAGGTAGAGGATATGTCCCTGCCAGTCTGAGGAAGGAAATGCACGACGACGCTCCTGTAGGAGTGTTAATGGTCGACGCGGCTTTTAGTCCTATAGTAAAAGTTGCTTATCATGTAGAAAGCACACGTGTCGAACAGCGCACTAACCTGGACAGGCTTGTTATCGAATTGGAGACAAACGGCACAGTCGATCCCGAACAGGCAATCAAGCTGGCTGCTTCTATTCTTCATGATCAATTATCAGTTTTTGTTGATTTCGAGAAAGTTAATGAGCAGATACATGAAGAGGTGGCGATTGAAGAAGAGTCTTTCGATCCTGTGTTGTTACGTCCTGTAGACGATTTGGAGTTGACGGTTCGTTCTGCCAACTGCCTAAAGGCAGAAAACATCTTCTATATCGGTGATCTTATTCAGCGGACTGAGGTAGAGTTGTTGAGAACACCGAATCTAGGTAAGAAATCGTTAACGGAAATTAAAGATATTCTTGCAATTAAAGGTCTGTCATTGGGTATGCGGTTGGAAAACTGGCCACCTGAAAATCTGGCTGATCAATCGCAAGCTGGAATTTGAATATAAGGCATTTGAAAAATGAGACACCGTAAATCTGGAAGACAGTTAAATAAAAATAGTAGCCACAGAAAAGCGCTATTTAGTAACATGGCTTGCTCTTTGTTTAGACACGAGTTAATCAAAACTACGTTACCAAAAGCAAAAGAGTTGCGTGTAATCGCTGAACCTTTGATTACACTATCTAAAGTCGATTCTGTTGCGAAACGTCGTCAGGCGTTCTCTAAGTTGCGTGATAGAGATGTTGTAACGAAGTTATTTAACGAGCTTGGTCCAAGATACCAATCCAGAAACGGTGGGTATTTAAGGATTATTAAATGCGGATTTCGATCTGGTGATGACGCACCTATGGCTTACGTTGAGTTGGTAGATAGGCCGGAGCCCGTTAAAACCGAGGAATAAGTACCATTAGGTATTTAAATCTATCGTTTTAGACGGCAGATTAGCTAAACAGCTAATCTGCCGTTTTTGTTTTTGTGCCCTCCGGTGTCATCTAGATTCCTAAAATACATTCCTTGGGCTGATTATTTTGTTTCTTTCTGATGTAGCTCTCATTTTTCGCTGTGCGAGGTTTTTGCTATTATCCTTGTTAATATGCGCCAACTTTCCAGTTTTTTTTGGAATGGCATTGTTGCATGCGCTGGGCTTGTGGACGGTAATCGGTGGTATATTAATCCATCTGTGGAAATATAAGGTTGAACAAGCTTTTGAAAGGTTTTTTCTGCCGTTAACCCGTTAAAGAATAAATGCGTAATACTAGGGTGAGCTAGGAAAAAGTCTGGAAAATCATTCGTAACAATACTGTTTTTGTCTATTTTCGTATCCAGACTGCTATTGTGCCTATGGCATGACTTGACTACATCCCATAGTGCTATGCCAGCTAATTTTAATGATTCGATTCTCGCTGAGTATGGGCTGGCGGGATCGATTGCCAGGAGCTCAGTTATGATAGGCCAAAAATGATTACGTGGATGTGCGTAATATTGACCAGCCTCCAGTGAAGCTTTTCCCGGAATGCTGCCAAGAATCAAAACTGTTGCATCCGGTGATGACTCCGCTGAGAAGCTTGTTATGTGGTTCATTCAGCCGGAATTTGATGGGGTCGCATTAGGCGTTTTGCAAACTTGCTAGCACTAGTTTTGTAAAATGCCCAATACGTCTAATACTCGGCAGCAATATGCGTGCTCATTGTCATGCATCAAAGATAGGCCGAGCTGGCGGCCTTGGCTGACAGTTAGATGATGCATCAATAATATAGAAGAATATTGGGTTTCCATATAATCTATGCTGGCCTTTTGATGTCCCCATGCGCCATAGTCACAATGAATAAGTCCCGCTAATTGTTTGTTGGCGTAATCTTCAAACAGTTCTACGCATTCTTCTAACGACGTTTTCCGCGAAAGATTGGCCGTTAAATCAATGACTGAGACAATTGCTGTTGGCACTCTGTAAGACATAGCTACCAGTTTGCCTTCGAGTCTCGGTAATACCAATGTCGTGGATTTACCTACGTTCGTGCTAGTTGGGATAATGGAAGACGCACATCCGCGGCCAAGTTGGGATGATGCGTGATATCCATCCAATACGCGTTGATCTGAAAGTTGCGGATGGATAGTGATGGCTCTGGCGTAATCGATGCCGATATGCTTATCAAGCACATGACAGATAGGAACCATCGCATTACCCGTGCAAGTACTGGCTGAGATGACATCATGGTGCAATGGATCGTATGCCGAATGATTTACTCCGAATACCACGCTGATGTCGCAACCGCTCACATTCCAGGTACAAAGGACTTTTTTAGCGACTTCCTGCTTTATCAAGGAACGGAAATCATGGATCGTGGCGGTGCCCGTGGCGTCAAATAATACATCAAGATCAAATTGGCGCAATACGCCGAAGCTGTCGTCATCGGGTGAGCTACGGCGCCTGTCTACCTTCTGATAGCGAACTCTTTTGCCGTCTATGATCAGGTCGTTGCCATCACAGTCCACGTTAAACGGTGGGCGGCCATAGGTGCTATCGTTTGCTAATAGGTAAGCAACGTGATCGATAGCCATTACGTCGCAGACTACGCGTATATCGAATCTGCCGCCTTTTTCTTGCGCGAAATTTCCCCTTAATACCCCGCGACCAATTCTGCCTAAACCGACGATCCCTATGTTAAGGCCCATTGTTTAAAGTCTCCGCTTTGATAGTGCTTTGCGTTAAAACGCCAATAGCGCCAGTGGTTTGGAGAGGTCGCAGGTGTTGATTTATGGTCATGGCGTTGGTTTATGTTTTTGTTTGTCAAGATTGGGAATAGCAATGCTTGAAAAACTAGAGCAACAAGCCGCCCAAGTCAAGGCAAAGTAAAATATAACGGAGGGGCTGCTTCTGTTTCGGGTGCGGTAGATTGGAGAGTCTAGCCAAATGGGCTTATTCTTATTGAGGCTCGTCTTCGGATGTCACAAATTTTTCTGATAAGCGTAACAGCACGAACAAGGCACCTGTACCGCCAGCTTTGGGAGGGGCTGAGCAAAACGCCAGGACATCTTTATGTTGGCGTAGCCAGAGATTAATATCATTTTTTAAGACTGGCTGATTGTCCGTAGAGTTGTACCCCTTGCCGTGAATGATTTGTACGCAGCGATAACCGTCTTCAACGCAATAGTGTAAAAATCGTAATAGCTGCTGTTGCGCATCGCGGCTACTTAAGCCATGTAGATCGATATCGGCATCCACGCCGTAATATCCCTTACGAAGCTTTTTGATGACGCTTTTTTGCATGCCTGGTACCAGGAAGGCTATCTTGTCTTCTTGGAACAGGGTCTCCAAACTGCCCTCAACATCTTTTTGTAAAGGATCAACCTGCTCCAGCGGCTTAAATAAGGGTATAGGCCGCGGTTTCTTGTCTGGCTTAAGAATAACGGTATTGGTGTCTATGGTCTGGACTTTACCGATCGAGTTTCGAAACAAGAGGGCATCGTCTGCGGAAGTGGTTTTTTTTGTCACGTAAGCTGCTGGTTTTGCGGTTTTTTTGCTACTATGCGGGAATTTTAAAGCGTTTCACGGCAGTATGCACATACTAATCAGCAACGACGACGGTTATTTAGCGCAAGGCATCAACACACTGGCCGAAGCTCTGCGTCAATACGCCAACGTGTCAGTTGTGGCGCCCGATAAAAACCGGAGTGCCGCAAGCAATTCTTTAACCCTGGATATGCCTTTGCGTGCTACACAATGCGAAAACGGTTTTGTCAGGGTGGATGGTACACCGACGGATTGCGTTCATCTGGCCATTACCGGGCTATTAGCGCACGAGCCCGATATGGTATTCGCCGGTATCAATCATGGCGCCAATCTCGGCGACGATGTGCTTTATTCTGGCACTGTGGCTGCGGCTACAGAAGGGCGTTTTCTTGGACTGCCTGCGGTAGCTATATCTTTGGCATCCAGCGATCCTAAACATTTCGATACGGCGGCACATGTGGCTGTGACATTAATGCAAAAAATCCTCGCTCATCCATTGCCCGAAGACACTTTGTTAAACGTCAACGTGCCTGATTTGCCGATCGCTGAATTAAAAGGTTATCAATCTACCCGACTCGGACAGCGGCACAAGGCGGAAGCAGTGATACGCTCCAAGGATCCGCGCGGGCACATTATTTATTGGGTTGGACCGCCAGGTAGCGAACAAGACGCCGGGCCGGGTACCGATTTTGATGCGATAAGAAACGGGTACGTGTCCGTAACGCCGTTACAGCTGGATTTGACGCGTTACGAACGACTAGAGGGATTGCGCGATTGGCTGGCAATGGAGGCGCGCTTATGAGTAGACGCATCCAGGGTATAGGCATGACTTCTCGGCGGACCAGAGAGCGGATGATTTCTCGGCTACGCGAGCAAGGTATCTATAACAGCAAAGTCTTGGCGGTAATGTCTGACACACCGAGGCATATTTTTGTCGACGAAGCTTTGGAGAGTCGCGCTTATGAAGATACCGCTTTGCCAATCGGCCACAATCAAACTATATCTCAGCCGTATATTGTCGCCAAAATGACGGAATTGCTATTGGAAAAAGGTCCGCTGCATAAGGTACTGGAAATTGGTACGGGTTGCGGATATCAAACCGCAATATTGTCGAAGTTGGTAGAGCAAGTATATTCGGTGGAACGGATTGCGCCGTTGATGAAAAAAGCCCGAGATACCCTATGGGAGTTGGATATTAAGACCGTGGGTTTTAAGCATAGCGATGGCGGTTGGGGTTGGCCGGAGCATGCGCCATACGATGGGATTTTAGCTGCTGCCGCGCCGGTCGAAATTCCGGAAGCCCTACTTGAGCAAATGGCGCTGGGAGGCGTGATGGTGATTCCAGTCGGGCTGGAAGGGATGCAGGAATTGCATCGGGTAACCCGCACAGAGCATGGCTTTGAGGATGAAGTGATTGAGCGCGTCAGTTTTGTGCCGTTTTTATCAGGTGTCAGTCAATAAGTTTTAATCGTTTTATCGCGCCGGTTTTGTTAGCCAATTGGCGTGTCCGGCGCGACGGTGATGAATTTGCTAGAAATTCAAATGCTGCTTACGTTTGCTGGCTATAAATCCTAATAAAGCAGAGCCGAATAACCAAACGGCGGAAGGAACCGGCACCGCGGTTACCGAAACTTGCCAGCCCACATCTTTCAGAGCGGCGAGATCGAGTTGCGTAAACACTTTGCGCGTACCGATGCGTATAGTAGGGTCCATTGCGGTTTCTTGCTCAATGCCGTTTACCGTGCTTTTTGTACCGTCTAACCAATGAACCTTATCTCCTTCCAGCGGCACATTGCTGCCATAAGCCGCTACTGCATTGGCACCGGTAAAGCCGGAGCCAGAGGCTTGATTATCCCAAGAGTCGGAACTGCCTAGACCTAATAAGTGGCCTAACTCATGCAGAGCCACCGAATAAAAATCGTTGCCGCTAAAGGCTTCTGTGGTTGAAAGATCGGCGTCGAAATACCAGTTTGCCGAACTGCTGAAGGTCAATTGGCCGCCCCATGGTGCAAAATCAGTTGCCAATGGGCCGGAGGTAGGATTTGATTGGCCGCGTTGTGCTGCATTGGTCAAAAAATCTTGGGTACCGCTGACGTTGTAACCGCCGTAGCCGCCATAGCCCAAGTTGCCGGCGCCCATGGTCTGTCCGCCGACAAACACCGTGAGTGTGTCGGCTGCTACACTGAAATTGCTTAATGTAGTCTCGGCGCCAGTATCCGGGCGATTAAATACCGCGCTGAAATTATTGGCACCGCCGGATGATATAGCTGTCAAGCTGTCGGTCAAGATGCTTCCCAAAAAGCCGCCGGCGGCGTCTAGGATGTCTCGTCTACTTGTGTTGCTGCCGGAGAAAAAGCCGCCATCGTAGGTATAGTCAAAATTGATGACGACAGCGTCAGCTGATTGGCTGGCGGCCAGCAACAAGACGCCGGCGAATGCGGATGGTTTAATAAGCATGAATTTAACTCGCTCAAGTTGGTTAATAATTGCTGCGGTTAGCTCGGTCTTGATTTAGATTCGAGCACTGTGCAGCGCTAGTTCTTGTTCTCGGTGGGCGCATTCAGTAATGCAATGCACTGATGATTGCCGTAGGCGAAAAGTAACATCGCAAATATTCGCCAGGCAAGCATTTTATTCGAAACACGTCGAAAAATTGTTCTTTGCTGAAATTTATTACACTTGGCAACCGCTGCTTGAATAGTGCTAACTAGAAAAACGAGAGTGTTCGATCAGAAAGCCGACTAAAATAGGCGCGTCGCTAGCTTGCTTGCTTGAATACTTGGCAGGCTGCTCTTCATAATTAGAATAAACATACTAAGTACTTTTGAAAAACAACGCTGCTACTTATTCGGTCGGAATCGACCTAGGCACGACCCATACCGTGGTCGCCTACTCCGACATCCACGATCCTGCGAAAGCAATTCACTTGTTCGAGATTCCTCAGCTGATCGCGCCAGGGGAGGTGAATGCCAAGCCGTTATTACCATCGGTCCGTTACCATCCTGCGCCTGGCGAAATCACCGTCGAGGACGGATTTTTGACTCAGGAAAATGGCGCTGTGCTGGGTGAAGCGGCGCGCTTATTGGGTGCCAAGTCGCAGGGCCGTTTGGTTACCAGCGCCAAGAGTTGGTTGTCGCACACCGCCGTCGATCACAGTGCGGCTATTTTGCCTTGGGGGAGCGACGAATCAGTATTTAAAGTCTCGCCGCTGGAAGCCAGTGCTAGTTATTTGCGACATGTCTGTTCCGTTTGGGAGCAGCGTTTTCCCTCTGCGCCACTTGCTCTGCAGGAAGTTGTGATTACGGTGCCGGCATCCTTCGACGAGTCCGCGCGATCCTTGACCCTGGAAGCTGCAAAGATGGCCGGTTTGAACGGCGTCAGGTTGCTAGAAGAGCCGCAAGCAGTTTGTTACGACTGGCTGCGCCGGCATGCCGGTACCATCAAATTCAGTCTGGCCGGTAGCCGGTTATTGCTGGTCTGCGATGTCGGCGGCGGTACTACCGATTTGACCTTGATCAAGATTGAGCAGGGTCTAGATGAGCCGCGGCTGACGCGCATAGGTGTCGGCGATCACTTGATGTTGGGTGGCGACAATATTGATCTGGCTCTGGCGCATTTAGCGGAAAGCCGCTTGCGAGCGGGGGATAAAAAACTCTCTACCGCCGATTTATCGCAATTGCTGGAGCAATGTCGGATCGCCAAGGAATTGCTGTTGGCTGACGATGCACCGGAGCACGTTGCTGTAACCTTATTGGGCGGCGGTTCCAGGTTGATTGGCGGCACTAAAAGCACCACGCTAAGCAAAGAGGAGGTTAAGCAAATTGCCTTGGATGGCTTTTTGCCCCTATCCGGCTTGCAAGAACTGCCGGATAGGAAACGTAGCGGCGTAGTGGAGTTTGGTTTGCCCTACGCGGCGGAGCCGGCTATCAGTAAGCATATTGCTGCCTTTTTGCAGTTGCATGCGCAAGCGGCACAAACTGCGTTGGGTAGCACGGGCGCTGAGCAGCAAATAGTTCCCGATGCATTATTGCTGAACGGCGGCGTGTTTCGTAGCTCGGCCATGGTGCAACGTCTAATCGATTTATTAGCTGGGTGGCGTGGCGGGCAAGCGCCATTATTGCTGGAAAATAGTCATCCGGAATTGGCGGTGGCTTACGGCGCGGTCAGTTATGCTGTTGCCCGCCGCGAGAAGAAGTTGAAAATCGGCGGCGGTGCGGCGCGTAGTTATTTTCTGCTTGTTGATGCCACGGTCAAAACTGGTGACGGTAAGCAAGGCGGTCGTGGTGTTTGTATCCTGCCAAAAGGTAGCGAAGAAGGTCATGAGATTTTGTTAAGTGATCGGCAATTCGCTCTCCGAGTGGGACAACCGGTACGGTTTCATTTGTTGTCCAGCAGCGGAGACGGTACTTACCAGCCAGGCGAAATAGTCGAACTCGATGACGAGCGGTTTCACAGTCTGCCGCCGCTGGCAGTGGCATTCGAAGGCCAGCTGAAAACCGAAATTGCGGTGCAATTGCTGGCAACATATACCGAAGTCGGTACTTTGCAATTGCAGTGCGTGGCGGTGGCAGACTCCAACCAGCGTTGGGATGTAGAGTTTCAAATTCGCAAAAAAAACCAGACATCCATCAATGCCGAATTACCGAGTCAATTGCCACAAGCGCTGGAGAAAGTCCAGGCCGTATTCGGTGCCAAATCCAAACAAGTCGACCCGCAGGCGGTAAAAACCTTACGCGCCGAGCTTGAAAAAGTTCTCGCCGCGCCGCGCGGCGACTGGCAAACCCCGTTGTTGCGCGAGTTGTTTACGGCCTTATTGGCAGGCAGTAAATATCGGCGGCGGAGCGAACAGCACGAACGCCTCTGGTTAAGTCTGGCCGGCTTTTGCTTGCGCCCAGGCTTTGGTTATCCGCTCGACGATTGGCGGGTAGAGCAACTCTGGAAGCTGTATTCGGAAGGGCTGCAATTCGTTAACGAAAAGCAAAACTGGGCCGAGTGGTGGACTTTATGGCGGCGCGTTGCCGGCGGGTTAGCCGCAGATGCCCAGCAACGTATCTTTAACGACATCGCCAAATTCATCAATCCGGCTGCCGCGCGCCAGCCGGGTGTCGGCAAGCAACTGGCGACACGAGGTTACGAAGATATGGTGCGACTGGCGGCGGCACTAGAGCGGTTGAACCTTGTCGATAAAATTCAATTGGGCAATTGGCTGTTAAAGCGCCTGGAAAAAGCTGGAGAGCCTGAACAGAGTTGGTGGGCGGTCGGACGTATCGGTGGGCGGATTCTGTTTCACGGCAACAATCATCAGGTAATTCCAGCGGAGACTGCCGAAATCTGGCTGCAACAGCTATTGAAAGCTGATTGGAAAAAGCTAACCCAAGCCGGCTTTGCCGCCACCTTGTTGGCTAGACGCTGCGACGACCGGGCTCGGGATATCGACGATAGCCTGCGAGCGCAGGTGATCGACAAGCTAAAACAAGCTAAATCCCCTGTGTCGTGGATAGACATGGTTGCCGAATTCAAACAACTGGATGAACAACAGGAAAAGCAAGTCTTCGGCGAAGCGCTGCCGCCGGGCTTGAAACTAATTGTTTAATGCTAAGCTTTGTGATGCCGATATA
The DNA here is from genome assembly GCF_000515215.1 of Methylomonas sp. 11b. Classification (NCBI taxonomy): domain Bacteria; kingdom Pseudomonadati; phylum Pseudomonadota; class Gammaproteobacteria; order Methylococcales; family Methylococcaceae; genus Methylomonas; species Methylomonas sp. 11b. The sequence continues at coordinate 2,314,137 of NZ_KI911557.1, read as the reverse complement.
ACAATCAACAGCGGCACGTTACCTGAACCGGTTATTGGCATAGAAATCGCTTTATCCGGTTAAAAAGCGGTTTTTCACTCTGAAAGCACATTAAACGACAAAAACATGGCAGACAAATACGGCATAGACAGTCATAAACTGGTGTATCACCCGCAACGGGTGGCGCAATGGTTGGATGGCAGGCACGATTGGCAGCAAGCGAAAGCCGTATATCCTATCTACATGGAGGTGTCGCCGGTAGGTGCATGCAATCATCGCTGCACGTTTTGCGCGGTGGATTACATAGGCTATAAAGCGCAGCGGCTGGATGTCAAAATTTTGGCGGAGCGTTTGACAGAGATGGGCAAGCTCGGCGTAAAAAGCATCATGTATGCCGGCGAGGGCGAGCCGATGTTGCATAAGGAGATTAACGAAATCGTCAAATGGACTTTTGATGCCGGTATCGACGTGTCGTTCACCACCAACGGCACGTTGATGAATCAACGTTTTGTCGAGCAATCCTTGCCGCTGGTATCATGGATCAAGGTGTCGCTGAATGCTGGCAGTGCCGAAAATTATGCAGCCATTCATCAAACCAAGGCGTCCGATTTTGACTTGGTGCTGAATAATCTGCGCCGTGCGGTCGAACATAAAAAAGCCCAGCAACTGTCCTGCGCTCTAGGCGCACAAATTTTATTGTTGCCGGAAAATCAGCATGAAGTAACCACGCTGGCAAAAATCTGCCGCGATGTCGGTTTGGATTATCTGGTCGTCAAACCTTACTCCCAACATCTATTCAGCGAAACCCGCCGCTACGAAAGCCTGCGTTACGACAATCTGCTGGGCATGGCCGAGGAACTGGCCCAATTCAACGGCGACGGCTTTAACGTGGTATTTCGCGAACAGACCATGAAGAACTACAGCCAATCGGAAACCGAGCGTTACAAAACCTGCCACGCCACGCCTTATTTTTGGGGCTATATCATGGCTGACGGCGAAGTCTATGGCTGCAGTGCCTATCTCACCGATCAACGCTTTGCTTACGGCAATATCCATCAGCAGTCTTTCCAAGCCATCTGGGAAGGCGAGAAACGCCGGCAGAACTGGCAGTACATCACCCAGGACTTGGATATTAGCCAATGCCGTAAAAACTGTCGGATGGAGTCGGTTAATCAATATTTGGACAAACTCACGGCCAACCAGCCGGCCCATATCAACTTTATCTAGGACGAACGCATGAAAGTATTGGTTACCGGCGGTGCGGGATTCATCGGCAGTCATTTGAGCCGGGAGTTATGGCAAAAAGGCCATCAGGTCAGCGTGATCGACAGTCTGGTTGGCGGCCGCAAAGAAACCATCGCTGATTTGCTCGGCCAGGAGCGTTTTGAGTTTCATCAGGCCGATATTCGCGACGCCGAAACCATCGCACCTTTGTTCGCAGGCATTGACTGGGTTTTTCACTTGGCCGGTCTAGCCGACATCGTACCCTCCATCGAGCAGCCGCGCGCCTATTACGAGACCAATGTCAGCGGTACATTCAATGTATTGGAAGCGGCCCGCGCCGCCGGTATCAAGCGATTTGTCTACGCGGCGTCGTCATCCTGCTACGGCATCCCAGATCAGTTTCCCACGCCGGAATCTGCACCCGTTCAGCCACAGTATCCTTACGCGTTGACCAAATATCTGGGTGAGGAACTAGTGATGCACTGGGCACAACTCTACGACTTGCCTGCTGTGTCGCTGCGCTTATTCAACGTTTACGGCCCGCATGCCCGCACCACTGGCGCTTATGGCGCGGTGTTCGGGGTGTTTCTGGCGCAAAAGATTAACGGTAAACCCTTTACCGTGGTTGGCGACGGCACCCAGACCCGCGACTTTACCTATGTCACCGATGTGGCCAAAGCCTTTATCGCCGCAGCGGAATCGGAACTTTGTGGCGAGATCATGAATGTCGGTAGCGGCGGCACCTACAGTGTCAATCAACTGGTGGGATTATTGGGCGGTGCGATCGAATACATTCCCAAGCGGCCCGGCGAGCCCGATTGCACCTTTGCCGATACCCGTAAAATCCAAGCAAAACTCGGCTGGAAGCCGCAAGTTAGTTTCGAGCAGGGTGTGGCCAATATGTTGGCGCACATCGATTACTGGCAAAACGCGCCACTGTGGACTTCGGCTTCTATCGCTGACGCTACTGCGGGCTGGTTTAAGTACCTGGACAAATAGGGAGAAGCCCATGGCTATCGGACAAGCGGCAGCGGATTTTGCGACTTTGCTGAACAGCAGCGTATTTACAGACGCGCAGGGCCAAACCCTGGACGGCGAATCGGTGATACAGCAATTGCTTGCCGAGTTTGCCAGAGTCCGCGACCAGCAGGCTAAGATCATGGTGCTGGGCAACGGTGGCAGCGCGGCGATTGCCAGTCATGTGATTACCGACTTGCGGAATGTTGGCGGCTTGTGCGCCTTGACCTTACACGAAGCCGCGCCCTTGACGTGTTTTACTAACGACTTCGGTTACGAGCAGGCCTTTGCCAAACAAATTACCGCGTTTGCGAATCCGGACGATTTATTGATCGCAATCAGCAGTTCCGGCCAATCCTTGAATATCGTCAACGCGGTACAAGCTGCCAACGCCAAAGGCTTGCCGGTCATGACGCTAAGTGGCTTTAAGTCCGACAATCCGCTCCGTAAACTGGGGCGCTGGAATTGCTGGCTGAACAGCAGTCATTACGGCATGGTCGAGTTGGGGCATCTGTTCGTGTTGCACCATATTACCGATCATCTGCTCAGGAAATAAGCTCATGTCCACGGAAAAAATTGTCTCCATCGAACAACTGGCAAAACGTGCCGCCGAGTTGAAAGGCCAAGGCAAATCGGTGGCTTTATGTCACGGCACCTTCGATTTATTGCATATCGGCCATATTCGCCACCTGCAAAGTGGCGCGCGGCAGGCTGATGCCTTGCTGGTGAGTGTTACTGCCGACGAATACGTTAATAAGGGTCCTGGGCGGCCGGTGTTCAACCAATATTTGCGTGCGGAAAACATAGCGGCACTGGCTTGCGTCGATAGTGTGGCGATCAACCATGCGATTACCGCCGTGGAAGTATTGGATCAGGTGAAGCCTGATTTATATGTGAAGGGTAGCGATTACAAAAGTACCAGCGACGATCTGACCGGCAATATCCAGCACGAAAAAGACGCTGTGGAACGGCACGGCGGCAAGATTTACTTTACCGATGAATTGACGTCCAGTTCGACACGCTTATTGAACGAATATTTTGAGGTGTTTTCCCCGGAAATCTCCGCGTACCTGGATCAATTCAAGGAAACTGTCGGCGCCAACGAGATTATCGATAAACTCAAGGCCTTGAGCGGATTGAACGTATTGGTGGTGGGCGAAGCGATAGTCGACGAATACCATTACACCTCGCCCCTGGGGCAGACCGGCAAGGGCAATGTGTTTTCGGTGAAATACAACGACTACGAACGCTTTGCCGGTGGCGCGATAGCGGTGGCGAATCACGTCGCGGAATTTGCCCACAACGTCACTTTGCTGTCGGGTTTGGGCGCCACCAAAAGTCACGAAGATTTCATCCGTACCAATCTGAACCCGGCGATTGATCCGGTGTTCTTCTTCAGTCAGGATCGGCCGACGATCGTGAAGCGACGTTATGTCGATGCCGACATCGCTAAGTTATTTGAAGTGTATTTTTATAACGATGCGCCCTTGCCGGAGGAAACCAATCGCAAGATCGTGGCTTGGCTGGAAAAGCATTTGCGCGATTACGATGTGGTGATCGTGCCGGATTTTGGTAATGGCTTCATCTCCAATCAAATGGTCGCGGCCTTGTCCAAAGGCGCTAAATATTTGGCGGTGAACGCGCAGGTCAATAGTGGCAATCGGGGTTATCACTTAATCACGCGTTATCCGAACGCGGATTTCTTGTCGTTAAACGAACCGGAATTACGATTGGCGAGCCACGATAGAGGTGGTGTCATCGAGGAATTGGCCGGCCAGTTGGCCGACAAATTAAGCGCCAACCATATCGCCATCACCCGCGGTACTAAAGGCGCGTTAATGCTGGATCAAGCTAAAACGGCATACAAGATTCCCGCTTTGTCGTCCAAAGTGGTGGATCGGATCGGTGCCGGTGATGCTTTTCTGTCCGTGGCGGGTTTATGTTTGGGCGGAGGGCTGTCGCCGGAGCAAGCCTTGTTTGCCGGCAGCGCCGCCGCCGCGCTGGATGTGCAAATTGTCTGTAACCGCGAACCGGTGCGGGCAGTGGCTTTATTTAAATACATTACCACTTTGTTGAAATGACAGTTATGAGTCCCGCATCGGCCGATCTGAAGCACCTTTATTATCAAATGCTGCGCATCCGCCGGGCTGAGGAAGCGATTGCTCGGCGCTATGCGGAGCAGCAAATGCGTTGTCCCACCCATCTTTGTATCGGCGAAGAAGCGATTGCGGTGGGGGTTTCCGCGCATTTGACGGTGCAAGACAAGGTGTTCAGCAATCATCGCGGCCATGGCCACTATTTGGCCAAAGGCGGCGATCTGCCGCGCCTGTTGGCGGAGTTGTATGGCTTTGCCGAAGGCTGCTGTGGTGGTCGGGGCGGCTCCATGCATCTGACCGACCTGGAAGCCGGTTTTGTCGCTTCCACGCCCATCGTCGGCGGCACGGTGCCATTAGCCGCCGGTTATGCTTGGGCTGAGAAGATCAAACAAAAAGCAGTTGAGGGACATCGCAACGTGGTGGTGATTTTCTTCGGCGATGGTTGCTTCGAAGAAGGGGTGATGCACGAAACCTTGAATTTTGCGGTGTTAAAACAACTGCCGTTGCTATTTATCTGCGAGAACAATCAATATTCGGTGATGACGGCGCTAGCAGAGCGCCAACCCAAGCGCGATATTTACCCGATTGCCGCTGCCCACGGTTTAACCGCAGTCAACGGTGACGGCAATCGGGTCGATGAGGTCTATGAACTGGCGCGCGTAGCTGTTGCCAATGCTCGAAATGGCTTAGGTCCGCAGTTCTTGGAATTGCATACCCATCGCTGGCCGGAACACTGCGGACCTAACGAAGATGACGACTTGGGTTATCGCAGCCCCGGCGAGTTGGCAGAATGGAAATTGCGTTGTCCCTTGTTGCAAACCCGGCAGATGTTACTCGCAAAGCAATTGAGCAATGACACCGAACTAGCACAGATGGAAACCCAGTTGGCCGAAGAAATCGAGCAAGCGTTCGAGTGGGCCTTGCAAGGTACGCGTCCGACTATCGATAGCATGGGGCAGCATTTGTATGCGTGACTTAAAGATGATGACTTATGGCGAGGCGATCCGCGAAGCGTTGGACGATGCTTTGGCCCAGTTTCCGGACATGTTATTAATCGGCGAAGGCGTACCAGATCCAAAAACCATCTTTGGCACCACCCAGGGCTTAAGGGAAAAGTACGGCGCCGAGCGAGTGCTGGATATGCCGCTGGCTGAGAACGGCATGACCGGCATCTGCATCGGCGCGGCGCTGGCCGGCATGCGGCCGGTGCTGGTGCATCAACGTATCGATTTTGCCTTGCTGTCGGTTGATCAATTGGTCAATAACGCCGCGAAGTGGCATTACATGTTTGACGGTCAACAAAAAGTACCCTTGGTGATTCGCGTGATCATCGGCCGCGGCTGGGGGCAGGGACCGCAGCATTCCCAAAGTCTGCAAGCTATGTTCGCGCAAGTGCCGGGCTTGAAAGTGGTGATGCCGACCACCGCCGGCGATGCCTACCACTTTATGTTGGCGGCAATTGCCGATAACAATCCGGTGCTGTTTATCGAACATCGCTGGTTGCACCATATCATTGGCGAGGTGGATAAACAGGCGCCGGCGGCTGGCTTGGACGGCGCGGCGGTAATGCGCGAAGGCCGGGATGTGACGTTGGCGGCGTTCTCGCACATGAGTATTGAAGCCTTGAAGGCGGCAACGACACTGGCCGAACACGGCATTGATGCCGAAGTATTGGATATGCGTTGCGTCAGTGCGTTGGACATAGAGAGTGTTGCCGCATCGCTGGCTAAAACCGGCGGTAAATTGTTAATAGCGGATTGCGCGCCGGAAATGGCGTCGAGCGGCCATCAGTTGCTATCTAAGCTCGTGTTGGCGCACGGGGATAGCCTGAAGCAAGCGCCGCGTTTGATTGTTTATCCTAATCACCCGGTACCGACCTCGCATTATGTCGCGAACCACTATTATCCGGGAGCCGAGCAGATCGCCAGTGCCGTCCTGGAAATGCTAGGTCGATCAGAATTAACAGCCTCGGTAATCGGCGCTTTGCAGTCCGATTTGCCCAAAGATCAACCCGACCGCAGCTTCGTCGGCCCGTTTTAACGAAAAAGAGCATCAGACCATGGCAAAAATTGAACAAACCAATCGCTTCGGCAACAGCGCCGTGACCGATATACCCGACAACGTGCCCATGTTCAGCCAACCCGGACATAAACTGCGCACGTCCAATAACATCGTGGACCGTAGCGCCTTGTCGAGCGACTATCAGGTGATCGACACCAGCCAGTTGGCTAAATTGCCAGGCCAGAAATTACAAAGCATTTCCCACGACGATCAAGAAGGCATCATTCGTCTGGAAGCGGGCAGTGAGCATGAACAACACGTTCCCAACCAGTTCACCGGTCCCAGTTTCCGCACCCAGCGAGAACGGTTTCGTTTTGACGGTCACAAAATGATGCACCATTTAGACAGAGTGCAGGCTTGGCAAAACGGCCAACGTTTTGCGCCGGTGCATATCGATATGGGGTTGACCAAGTTTTGCAATACCGCCTGCCTGTATTGCTACGCCGTGGTACAGAACATGACCAAGGGCACCATGATTGGCCGGGATGCTTTGCTGAATTTTGTGCGCGATTGCGGCAAATTAGGGGTGCGCTCGTTAGGATTTATCGGCGATGGCGAACCGACGCTGAATCCGACCCTCTACGATGCCACCGTGCTGGCCGGCGAACTGGGCATAGACACCGCGATGGCCACCAATGGTTTGTTATTGGATATGGATCGGGCTCACGACTTACTGAAAAACATGAGTTACATCCGCTTCAATCTATCCGCCGGTACCCCGGAAGGTTTTCGGCGGGTGCATCAATCCAAAGAAGTCAATTTTCATTTGCTGATCGACAAGATCCGCGAACTGGTGAAAATCAAGAAAGAAAACAATTACAAATGCACGCTGGGCTTGCAGATGGTGCTAATCCCGGAATGTTTTGACGAAGTGTTGGCCGAGGCCAAACTGGGCGCCGAATTGGGTGTCGATTATTTCGTGATCAAGCATTGTTCAGATTCAGAATACAAGGAAATCGGTATAGATTACGACGCCTATCTAAAAATCGGCGATACCCTGAAACAAGCCGAGGCGCTGAGTAATGACACCTACGTGGTTCAAGCCAAATGGAACAAGATCAATGCGGCCGGTGAAACCAATCTTTATAAGGACGGCTACCGCAAATACGACCAATGTTTCGGCACGCCGTTCTTATTGCAGATTTCCGGTAACGGCAAAATTTATCCTTGTGGACCGTTTTTCAATAAAGAGCGCTTTTACATCGGTGATCTACATACCGACTCTTTTTACGATTTGGTAGCTACCAGCGAACGCTACTGGCAGGTACATAAAGACGTCGCCGAGTCGGTGGATGTGCATAAAGATTGCGCCATCGGTTGCCGGCAGGATTATGTGAACAAGTTTCTGTGGGATTTAAAAAATCCGCCTGAACATATCAATTTTATTTGATCGACCCGGACGCTCTGATGACCTCGGTGTTGGCAGATATATTTTTTCTGGATATCCAGGATGCTTATGCTGAGGCGGCCAAGCAACAATGGCTGCGCGATGTCAATGGTGTTGAGCGCCTGCAATATTGCTATTACGACGGCTTGCTCACCGACATCGTACTACCGAATTTTATTCAGGTCCCCGCCGACAAGTTTGTCGAATTTTTTTCGCACAACCAATTACCGATACCCCAACTCATCGCGATTTCTGAAGACGGTGTCGTGCATTTTAATGACATGCCGGCGGATGTGATTGAGGAAATCTCGCAGTATCGCAGTCAATATAGGGTGCCGGACTATGTACATTTCGATACCTATTTTATAGATCCGCTGCAGGCGCTGAATGCGGCAAAGCAGCGCAATCGGGTGGCTTGCGATCATCCGACCATAGATGGCTTGCAGGTTTGTTATTACCGGGGCGAGTTACCCTCGCATGGTTTTGAGAATCTGATCCATCTGGAACTACCGGATTTGCAGGATTTTTTTATTCGTTCGCGCATGCGGTTCCCGGAGAATTTAGAGATTCCGGAAGAGTTGGACGAGGACGTTAAAGCCGAGCTCAAACAAGATATTGCCGCCGTCCGTAGTGCGGTCGAACGTCAGCGTCGGATCTTGCTTCAGCAGCTATTGAACAAAGCCAAAATCTTAAAACCGCGCTTAGTCGGCAATAAACCGCCCAGGATATTCATTCCTACCAGCCGTTTGACTACGGTCATGCAATACAGCTCGCGGGGTGTAGCCAAGGCTTTTGCAGATCTGGGTTGGGATGTGCTGCTTTACGTTCAAGACAATGAAATGGAAGGCAGCAATATGGTGGATATGCTGGAAAAATATATCAGCTTCGATCCGCATGCCTGTTTTTATGTCAACAGTTTGAACAATAGCTTCATGCACGATGACATCGTCAATCTAGTCTGGTGGCAAGATTTGATGCCGCAGCTGAAGAATCGGCAACCACTAAAATGGCGAGCCCGGGATTTCAATTTGTCGATTTCGCCCTTGTTCGACCGCTATCTGGAGCAATGCGGGGCATCGAAAGTGGAACGTCTACATTTCGTGATCGACGACGAGATATTCCATGGCGACCAGCAAACCGCCCGGACAGACAGAATTGTGTTTGTCGGCAGTTCCTATCTGCCGGTGATAGATCCGGAAAACACTCAGCATAAACTAGCGTTGGCTGCACTACTTGCGGTTATGGAGCAGGGTGGCCGCTTTGACGAAGCGACGGTTACCCAAATAGCCGCAGCCAGTTCTTTAAGCTATGAGTTCGTATTCTGGAAGCTGCTGCATTACGTAATCCGCGACCATGCCGTGAAATGGTTATGCGCCGCACAGGGATGTGCCGGTTTGCCGGTGGATATCTATGGCCGCTATTGGGATCAGGACCCCGAGGTGGCGGCGTATTATCGTGGCGAATTGCAGCATGGCGTGGCGGTGGCGGATGTTTATCGTGCGGCCCGCTATGCCTTGGTTTGCCATCCCTTCGAAATCAACTCCCAACGCCTTGCTGAAGTAGCCGCCTGCGGCTGTATTCCGCTGGTATACGATTGCCGGGACGTCGCCGAGCCGCCGCATTGGGACGAGTATTGCCTGTTCTTCAAAACTGCCGAAGAATTGCAAAACATCCTACTTCAGCGCTTGCAGCCGGCCAAGCCGCCGGAAGGCTTGGCCCAACAGTTTACCTATAAGGCCGCTGTCCGGCGTCTAATCGATTTAACCGATTTACGCGCGTTGACTAATGGTGAACATACCAAAACACCGGAGCCGGAACCGGTAGCAGTTTTGCCCGCACTCTGTGGCGAGAACGTATTGCTAATCAGTAGCTTGGAGTCTGCGCGGCAAACCTGTCTTACCAATTTGCAAAATAATCTGCTATGCCTGGCCCAATACCGCCCCGCGTTAGGCCAAGCCTTATTGGCCGCCTGGCCGCGGCAGCAGATAGCCATCACGGTCGATCAAGCTATTGCCGGCGAATACTGGCGGATTTCGGTGGAGAGGGATGGCAAAGAAAGCTATCGGCTCGACAATATTGCATTGCTCGAGCATAAAGGCTTGATCGAGAATAACATTGCCGAGATGACCCGCGAAAATACCTGTTGCTATGCTTTGGTGGGCTTGGGTTCTGGTTACGAGTTGTTGGCAACATTTAACGCGACCGCTCTACCGATCACCGAGATGGCAGAATTTGAAGTACCCGTTTATCTGCTCGAATCCAAGCCGGAAATATGGCTATTGAATCTGCTATTGCATGATTTACGGCCTCTATTGCTTGTCCCGCGCTTACGCATTTATCACGATGAACATGTTGAGGCCGATTTATTTGTCGAGTTTTCGAAATTCGAAGCCGCTGTACCTGACGTGTTGTTCAATCTCGATCCTCAAGCGCAGATTGCGGCACAGCGAGTTTATCAATTATCTATGCTAGCCAAGCAAGATAAAGCCGAGCGGCATCTTGTAAATTTGCAGCAAATTGCCGATTACTATCGCGGTATAACCGCAGATGAGTGGCGACGGAAATTTAGTCCGGAACATGCCGGCCAATTGCGCGTACTGGGGTATATCTCGCGTTTCTCCAGTTTTCTCAAATACTGTATGCGCGACTGGCTGGACGGCTTCGAGCGCTTGGGTGCGACGATCCGCTTTTGTAGCGAAACTGAAAATTATTACTTAAGCAATATCGAGCATTTAATAGACGAGATCAATTGTTTCAAGCCGGACATTATCCTGACCATAGATCATTTTCGGCATGAGTTTGCTGGCATTCCCGAGTCCGTGCCATTTGTAAACTGGATACAGGATATGTTGCCCAATATCACCGGTAACACACTGCCGATGACTAAAATGGATTTTACCTTCGTGTTTTCTCAACATTGGCTGGCAATGAACGGTGGATCTTTATACAAAGATTTTCCGGTTGAGTATTTGCCTGTGGGATTCAACGATCATTATTATCATCCCGAGCAGAGCAACGTTTTCGAATACGACTTTCTGGTGATCAGTCATTTGGTTGATGCGGAACGGACGTTTCTAGCGTTTGAAAACGTTCCCTCCGAAGTTTGGCGTTTCGATCATCATGAAGTTGCGCTATTGGATCAGGGAAAATTCGAGCGTGCCGAGTTAGTCGACATCTACCGCTGCGTAATCGCTTATTTGCAAGGATTGTCGGCCAACCAGTTTCATCAACTCAGGGTAGATAGTCAAAGTGACGGCTTTGCCGCCATTGTGGCGTTGTTGAAAAGCCAAGGTATTTTGGTGGACGCTGCGGCAGTGAATTTATTGTTGGCCGGAAGCGCTACTCGGTTTCATTTTGACTATTTGCTGAGAATGAAGACGGCACCGATTGCCGCCTTGATCGATGCCGATTTGAATATTAAATTGGCGCTCTATGGCAGAAATTGGGACAGATTTGACCGATTTTTGCCTTATGCCAAAGGTATTGCCGACAACGGCGAATTTATTAACCACCTAATGAATTGCTCGAAAATCTGTTTCAACGGCAGTCCTGGAACGACGCTACATATGCATGCTTTGGAAATTATGGCGTCTGGCGCCTTCATGCTGTCCAGGACCATCTACAAAGATGGCGCGCCACTAGCCGATTACTATGACGAGCATGAAGTGGCCTATTACAACGATGAAGCCGATCTCGTCGAGAAGGTTAAGTATTATCTAGCCAACGGCGAAATACGCGGGAAAATGGCCGAGCGAGCTTATCAAAAAACTATCGGGTTATTTTCTTATCAGGCTATTTCCGGGCGGGTTTTGGATTCTATATGTAATAGATTCGGTGGTAATTAGCTTGTTGGTGTATTTCAGGATAGCGGAGTAATGGTATGTTGATGAGTGGTCAAGAGTTTGGCGAGTTATTGGGGGTGAAACCCTTGCCAAACTTACATCTGGAAATATCGTTGGGCTGCAATATCAGTTGTGCCATGTGTACTTTTCACGATAATTTGAAAAAATTCCGAGTGATGTCCGCTGCTCAAGTTAAAAATTTGAAATCGGGTTTCGATTATTTCGGTCAAGTTCATATTGGCGACGGTAGTGAGCCGTATATCAATCCGGATTTATTCGAAATCGTCCGCTATTTAAGCGATATGGGTACCAAAGTTTCGGTGCAGACTAATGCCAAGTTAATTAGGACCGCTGCCGATGCCGAGCAATTGGTTAAATCCGGATTGATGCTGTTGTCGCTTTCGGTCGACGGCGTCAACGACGCTACGGTGCGTAAAATCCGCGGCGGCCTGGGGTTTAGTGAAATTTCCCGGGCTATAGATTTAATCAACGAGGCGAAATTGCGTTTGAATTCAAGCACTCCGCACTTGGCTAGTAACGCGGTTGCCATGCGCTGTAATTTGGATGAACTGCCGGACCTGGCGAGCTATCTGCTTGATAACGGTTTTTGCTCATTTCGCATTGGTTTTTTGGAGTTGCGGCAACCTAATAACGACTTGGTCGGAGAGCTGCTGATTTACGATATTCCGAAGGCGATAGAGACTGTGGCGCGGGTCAGAAAATTTGTGGAGTGCCATCCAAAAGCCATGCATTTTGATGACAGTATTTTTCAAGTCGGCGTCGGTTTGTTACGGCGCGAACAATGCACCGGATATCAGGATAGATTATACGTCAACCATGCCGGCGATCTTTGGACCTGCTATGGCAAACAGAAATTAGGCAATATATTCCATAACGGCCTGGAAGGGCTGATCGTTTCCGATACTTACGCCACTTATAAGCGCCAAGTGACCGAGCCCGGGAATCCGATTTGTCAGGCCTGCACTTTTTGCCAGATTATGTCCTTGGATAAAGTAACCGATCATTTCGGAAAAAAAGCGCTGGAGTATTATTCTCTTGAGAAAATAGATGAATCCATTAGCTATGCTAACTCAGGCGGTGAAGTGAGAGATTTTTGGCGAGATGCGGCTTTAACCGCTTAAGCTATTTTACAAACATAACAAGAAGCAGACTGGATACTCGTTAAATAAGTCAGATATTACAGGAATGATTAAGCATATTTCTATTTTCATGCCCACCGAGAGTGCGTTTCATCGGCGGCTGTTCGGCTTTATAGGTTTAGCGTTTCAAAAGCAGGGCTTATTAGTCAGCGGGGCTTGCAAATTATTGAACGAGACGGAAATAAGGGACTGGGTCAGGGAGAAAAAACCGTGTGCTATTTTTGAAATGAACCGGGTCAAGGATGAAATTCCGATATTGCACGAGCTGAATATTTTGCATATTTCCTGGGTGGTGGATATGCAGGGTCGATGTGAAAGTGACATTACCGGTAGCGATATTACCTATGCCTTAGATCCAGGATGGTTGGAAAGTTTTAATCCTGGCGGGTATCTGGATTGGATGCCGCCCGGTACCTGTGTTGAAACCTATTTTCCTGAAAATATTGCGAGCGATAGCAATACTGAGTTCAGCTTTATTGGTCATATTCCTCAACCGTGGACGACACAAGAGTTATCGCGGGTTTTGCATCCGGATAATCCGCGCGTCACTTTTGAGATGTTGCTCAAACGATATAGCGAATATATGGATATCAATACCTATTGTGAGCAAACTCACGAGTCCTGTGTCGGTATAATTGATCGGATCGCAAGCGAATTGCTGGGGTATTCGTGCGCGCTGAGTGATGATATTTATTACGATCTACTAATTCGCATAAAACGCATGAGTAATCGTACCGAATTGATCGATTTTGCATTGCGATATTCCGAGTCAATTGCGATTTACGGTAGTCAGAACTGGCGTGTGTGGAGTAAGTACCGGCAGTATTATCGCCGTTTTATAGAGAATCCGTTGGAACTAAACCGGGTTCATCAAAAATCCAATATCAATTTGCACGATGGGATTTCCTTTCATTTTCGCGCCATCGATTGCATGGCCTCGGGCGGATTGTTGATGTGGTATGACTATCGCGATGGCGATAAGTACGATAGCTATAATCCCGGAAGAGCAATTTATACTCGCGGACTTTCCGATTTTTTCACGCCGCAATTTCATTATTACGAGTTTAAATGGCTGGATTTTGACGATGTTTACCAGCAATTGAAAAGTATCCGCTATCAAGGCAGTCAGGCGCAAAAACAAACGCTGGAGCTTATTAAAAATCATCATACTTGGGGTGTCCGCGCCGAGCAGATTCTCGAGCATATTCAAGCGTTGTAGTACGTCCGGACTAGTTATTAATTTTTAAATTGAATCGCGACCGAGTGTTAATAGATTATTCAAAAAAAACTTTACAGGAATATCACGTTAGTGCTGTTCCCTTCGTCGGGCTTCAGCAGGAGTTTGCCGAACGCCGACAATTGCTGACAGCCGCTTTCGAGTCGGTAGGGCATTCCGCCAGCTATATTTTGCGAGATGACGTAAGAGCGTTCGAGACGGCCATCGCCGATAAACTGGCGGTGAAGTTTGCGATAGGTGTCAACAGCGGTACCGACGCATTGTTTTTGGCGTTGAAAGCCTTGGGTATCGGTGTCGGCGACGAAGTGATAACCGTTGCGCATACGTTTGTGGCAACGCTGGCGGCTATTGTGCATTGCGGCGCCAAGCCGGTGCTTATCGATATCGGCCAGGACTTTAACCTCGCGCCCGACGCTTTACAGGCGGCAATTACGCCAGCTACCAAGGCGATCATTCCTGTGCATATGAATGGTCGTTGCTGCGACATGCCGGTTATATTGGCAATAGCCGAACAATATGGGGTGGCAGTGGTTGAAGACGCTGCCCAAGCGCTGGGAGCGCGCATTGATGGTCGGTATGCCGGTAGTTTCGGCAAATTGGGCGCCTTTAGTTTGCATCCGATGAAAAATCTGCATTGTTACGGAGACGGCGGGTTGGTGACCACTAACGATCCGTTACTGGCGGAGAAAATCCGGATGCTGCGCAACCACGGCCAGAATGAAAACAAGGATTTGATGGGATTTGGTTTCAATTCCCGGCTGGATAATCTGCAAGCCGCCTTGTTGAATGTGAATTTGCGGTATTTTGCGGATGATATCGATAGACGCCGACAGATAGCTGCTCGCTACCATGCCGGGCTTAGCGATTGCCGTGGTGTGCATTTACCGGTTTCCTGTCAGTCCAGTGGGTATTTTGATGTGTTCAGCGCTTATCCGGTACTTTGCCGGGACCGGGCTGGATTGATCAGACATTTGCAATCACGGCACATAGAATGCTTCGTTCATTGGCCGCAGCCCTTACACCTAAATCCGCATTTGCGGCTGGCACCGGTTTCTCTGCCCATGACCGAGAGGGTGGCCCGCGAAGTGTTGTCATTGCCGATACATCCATTTCTGGACGATGCGCAATGCGATTATGTGATTGCGTCAGTCCGGGAGTTTGCCGGTGGCTGTTAATTATTTCATTACCGGTATCTGCGGCTTCGTAGGCAGTGAACTGGCTATCGCGTTGGCGAAAGCAGGTTATCGGGTTGCGGGCGTGGACAGAATGATGCCGCATGCCGACACGGCCGGCGAGTTTGCCACGCTAGGTATTCGGTTTCATCATTTGGATTTACTGGACAGGAGTGGCTTGGCGCCGTTACTCACCGATATAGACATTGTGGTGCATGCTGCCGGCGTATCACGGGTTAGTGATGCACGAGCCAACCCGATGGAATGCGTCAACTCCACGGTTCTGGCGACTACTAACTTGATAGAATTACTCGCCGGAGCGGCTCGCAAGCCTTTGATTATCTATCTTAGCACCCGCGAAGTCAGTTACTACGATACGTTGGACGACACTCAGGTCAATGTCGATCACATCTATGCAATATCCAAGAAATCTGCCGAGCAACTGCTGTTGGCTTTTGCCAATAGTTATGAGATGCCTTTAGCGATTTGCCGGCTTTCGGATGTTTACGGTGGAAAGCGCGATCACGTCAACAAGTTGTTGCCGACGTTTGTAAAACGCGCCAAGCAAAATCAGGCGGTAAGAGTGTTGAATAACCAAACCCGCTTTCATTTTACTCACATCCAGGATGTCATCGATTCGATTTTGGATATTGTTATGCTGCTGCAAACATCAGGACATAGGCAGCGGTGTTTCGAATTATGGTCGGATGAGTCTTACACCGCCGAAGAGTTGGCGGCCTTGGTCGTATCCAGTTTTAAGTCCAATTCGCGTATCGATTACGCTGTGCACGGTGTGGTGCAGGATATTGGGCGGATTCGGCTTGAGTCTCGGACCTGGCAGTTCTCACCCAAATTCAGTCTGAAGGACGAATTGAACCGCCTTTCCGAAAGTTATTAGCCGTGCGGCTCTGAAAGGTGTTGTCTTAGCCGGTAACTTAGCCCTGAAAGCCCGTCTACCTGAATGGATTTGCTGCTGCTGTAAGTCGCCAGGTCGGCAAATCTATCCAGCAAAGTATCAATATCGTGCAACGGATAGCGGAAAATGTTTTCCTCGGGGTAATCGCCTTGCAGCGCAGCAAAATTCAAGTCAACTTTTAAGTCATCTGCCAGATCTATGGCGGTACGCATCTCAGCCAAGGTGCTGTTCATCACCACATAGTTCCAACGGACCAGTTTACGGCCGCTCCGATTAGTCGCTTGAGCCGATGCCAAAAAGTGCAATGTCGCCATCACTTGCCGGTAACTCAGCCCTAGCCGTATTTTTTCGAATGTCGATTGCTGAACGCCGTCTATCGACAGCAGAAAAAACACCGGATTGTCATGCTCGGTCAGCGCGGCAATCCGCTCTTCGGTCAGCAGGCTGCCGTTGGTGATCACATATTTGACGAGATCGGGATTGTCGGTCGTGTCGAATTGATGCAGATAATGGAAAAAGCGCTTGCTGCTGAATACCTCGCCGCCTTGCCAACGGAATACTTTGGCTGTTGCTCGCAGTGTTTCCAGTTTTTGCAATATTTCCTCCGAATGCCGCATGTCGCTCATGTGTGGTTGCGGACACATTATGCAGTCGGCATTGCAGCGTAATACCGGCTGGGTGTCCACATAGATTGGCAAGCCGGACAGTATTTGCGCCTTGTTGCTGTAATCGGCGATGACTGTGGCTATATTGCGCTGCAGGTCAGACTCTTCGGTGGGCAGTTCGAAGTCCAAGTTAATCAATTCATTCGCTGGCGGCGGCTCAGCCGGCGCGGATTTGCGGCCACGCAAATAGGGACATTCGATTTCACAGCCGGCGGCTACGTAATCCCCCTCTGCTACCAGTCTTCGAACAGTTTGTGCGGCGTCCGAATTCCACAGTTGTTCAATACTGTGTTGATGAATATTTCCGAACCGGCTACGGTTTTGCGGGCAGCAGGTGACGTGCCCTGCGGCATTGATCCAGAGATCGGCCCAGGGGTGTACGCAATGATGATGCTCGGCGGTTTTTTGCAAATCCGAGAATGTCGCCGGTTTGTTCATTTCATACCATCTTCTGAATAACTCAGAAACAGATTGGGTTGGCTGAATACCCAATCAACAGCACCATGTTCGAGCGCTTTAATGATGTCTTCGGCGCTGTTGACGATGGGGTCTTCGTGTCTATTGAAAGACGTATTCAATAGGCATAACCCACCTGTTTTTTTGTACCAGGCCATCAACAAATCATAAAAAAATGGGTTGGCTTTCCGGGTCACGATTTGTGGTCTGACGGTTTGGTCTACATGAATTGCTGCGGGCGAATTTAATCTGAATTCATCTGTCACTGGAAAACTCAAAGTCATAAATTCAGCGGATAAACAGGTGTTCTGATAATTTTTTAGGCATCGGTCGGCTAAATCTTCCGCTATGCTGGGTGCGAACGGCATGAAATCATCGCGTTGCAAGCGCAGATTGATTTGGGCAGTGATATTCCTATCGCAGGCCGAAGCCAGAATACTTCTATTACCCAAAGCCCGGGGGCCGAATTCGCTGCGACCCGATACGAGGCCAACGATAGCCTGGTTCTGCAGAATGCTTATCAGCTTTTCGATTGCATTGACCTCGACCACTGCGCGAACGCCATGTTTGAGCCAGGTATTGGCATCGGTCGATAATTCGCACTTTGGACCCAGATAGACATGATCAAGCACGGTCCGCGCTTCCGCCTTAGATAACAAATAGTGATAAACGCCGCCTGCACAGATACCACCATCGCTCATGGCTGGATAGACGAATACCTCATCGACACAGTCGAGCTGGCGGATTTTCTGGTTTAATTTGACGTTGGCAAAGACGCCGCCTGCCAAGCAGATTTGCTTCAAGCCGGAGGATTTGACATGTTTTTCGATCAAGCGGCAGACGATATTTTCCAGCTGTTGCTGCGCGGCGGCGGCCAAATCGTCGCGTTTGAAGCGCGCTGCCTGTTCGGTCAATGCCGCAGAATAATTGCTGAAAAACGGCGTGTAGAGTTCGCCGAAAGCCGGACAAATTACCTCATCCTCCAAACGAATGATCTGCCCGATAAAGTCTTGCGCGGCTTGTGGATCGCCTAAAGCGGCCAAGCCGGTGACTTTGCCCTCATGGCGATTGGCGCTGAAGCCGCACAAATGGGTGATACGCCCGTAAAAATAACCCAGGCTGCGCCAACTGGGGCTGACATAGAGCTCTTCGATACCGTTGCTGCGGTCGGCGCGGCTAATGGTCAGCGATTTAAAGTCGCCGCGGCCGTCGGCGGTAATCACGAGCGCCTGGACAAATGGCGACGGTGCAAAAGCCGCTGCCTGATGGGATTGGTGGTGGCTGCAATTGTAAATCGGCGTATCCGGAAACAGGTCGCGGATTGCCGCGAAAAATGCCCGACGTTTGGTTTTGTCGATTTGCCGCTCGGTTTCGACGCGTTGCCTGATTATTGAACGAGTGGTTTCGTCTGAAATGGTTTCCGCTGACAGTAAGCTGTCGATATAGGCTTGTTCGGCATCGCTATCAATAAAGTCTTGACTGAAGCCGTAACAGATCAAGTCAATATCGCTGCACGTCAAGCCACTTTCTTGCTGGATCCAGGCTATTGAGCGCGCGGGGAAACTATCGTCAAATTTTTTGCGAGTTAAACGTTCTTCACTCACTGCCAGTACTATTCGACCATTCTGAAACAGGCAAACGCCGCTTTCGCTGCCGGAGGTAATGCCCAGTATATTCATTGATTAAGCCAGTCGCGGAAATAGGTTAACGAGGCGTGTAATTGCTCGATACGCCAATCCGCCAGGTTGGGATTGGGTGTGGCATCGGCGATTTGCCCGCGATAGGCATCGACGCCACTGTGTGTTCTGACCAAAAAATATAATGCTACGAGTACGGTGGCCGCGTCGCGCTTGGGGTAATGGCTAAGGCTTGCCATAAGATCGGTCAATTTGCCGGCCAGATCAGCGATTTGTGGTGAGGCTATAGCGTTCTCGGTGTGGGCTTGGCCGGTTGCGATCACCCCGTTGCTTAGGTTGAAGGCGGCAGGGTGGTCTATATGCCATTTCACGCGAAAGTTTTCGTCTTGGTCCGAGAAGTCGAAGTCAAATGCCGGTGCCGAACAGTGCCACTGTAACTGTAGTCGTTCAGCATCGGCGACGAATTGCTGTGGCCGAAATGCTAGCCATTGTGGGGTTAGCAGGTCATCAATTAAGTCACCGACAAACTGATTGTCCATTGCATAGGGATGTAACAGCCGGTAAGCGCGTAGCAGCTGTTCGGGTGTCAATCTGCCGACGCTGGCGGTCCTTAACATCGCCACCAGCCAGCGACTCCAGGTTCCGGCGCGGTAAACCCTGAATAAAATGTCGCTGTTTGCGGCCATGTTCGGCAATAGTTTACCTAGAAAGCCTTCGCGATCGGCTAGGTGATGATAAACCCCGGCGACGAAGGCCAGATCAATATCGTGCGCGGACCCCAACGAGTGGCTGATATCAGCTTGTTCACTAATAATATTTTTTATGCCGTTTTCAGCGACGTACCGATTTAGAAAATCGACATGTTTGGAATTGATGTCCAGGTGGTAAACCTGCCGGCAACCCAACTCCTGGAAGACGATGGCCTGCCAGCCGGAACCAATATCGAGTATGGTTTTATCGCGGAGTTGTTCTATTGATATCCCGAATTTGGCCAGTTCGGCGCAAATTCTGCGTCGATACTTTTGCAAGGTTTGCTGCGGATCGGCGTGGATATGGCTGTGTACATGTTCGGCGTAAAACTCGGTCATAGCCAACTGTGCCGGTAGTTCGGGATCAGACCACATGGTAATAGTCCTTGATGATCTTGGCGGCGCGCTGAGTCCAGGTATGTTTGGCCTGGATTTGTTCGGCGGCGTTAGTGACGATTATTTGTCGAGCCTGTGCGTCGTGCAGGTATCTTTCGGCGTGTTCGGCAAAATCGTGTTCCGAAAACGGCACGTAATGCACGAAAGGTTCGAAGATTTCCAGGATGCCGCCCTCCGCTTTATCGTCCGGTGTCCGCTTAACGAACATCACGCCTCCGGCCGACATGGCATCAAATACCCGAAAATGCGGCCCAACACCTTCGTGCAGATTCAATTTGGTGGACTGATAAATCTGCTTTAGCTCATGACTGTGATCGACAAAATGGTGATAGTGCGGGCGGTATTGCGGCCAGTCCATCCAATTTTCCGAGCCGTAAATCCTCACTGACGCCGAGTTTTCCAGGACTAGCGACATCAACTGATGACGATTTCGTAGTCTGATCATGCGACAGCCCAGATCGTAACGCAGCCTTTGGTCGGCGATCTCCACCGCATGGCCGTAACGTTCTTCGATCAATTGGTAGGCAGAATTAAGATAGGTTACGTTTTCAAAGTTTTCGAAACTTATGTTTTGCCAATAATCGATCAGTTCGTCGTGCAGCCTGCCGAAGTTGATGGGTTCTTGCTGATGTCGGCAAATTTCTCGCGACAACTCTTCCTCGGTCCAGGGTTTGGGAATATGGCCGACAAACGAAAAATCCGAGAGCGGTTGTTGCGGCTGAAAGTTATAGCTAATTTCACATGTGCCAGGCGGTAACCAGTCAACCAAGCCGCCGTCAGCCGTAAACGCGCGCTTCCAATTGCCGCCGAAAAAATAGGTTATATCGCTGCCATGGTAGTAATCTACGGTATGGCCCAGGGTGTCGACAATCCAGGCGATATGCTTGATGTGGGCCGGCAGATTGGGTAAGGCACTGCGGGCACGGTTCATTTCAAAGATCAGATCGGGTTTGAACTGATGGCAAAATTCCAGCAGACAGGGTTCGTCATAATGGCTGACGGAGGCAAATACCTCCACGTCGTGTTGTTCCAGGCCTCTTTTTAAACCGAATAGTAAAGATAAGTAGAATGTGTTGGCGCGAGGCATGAATATTGCCGCGCGTAAGCGTCGCGAAGTCATAATTGCAGCGTATCAAATCCAATTTTGATGGGGCCGTTAGCGGACCCGAAAGCTAAAGCAGATTGGTCTATTCTTATGTTGAGTTCCAATTTTTCAGGACAAATTAAACCACGGGAATGCAAATTAACACACTCGTTGTCATTCCGGCTCGGAGCGGCTCTAAGGGCTTGCCGGATAAAAATATCAAGTTACTCGGCGGCAAACCATTGCTTGCCTGGACCGCGCAAGCTATAGCGCAAGCTGGTTTGACCGGTTGTCTGAGCATCTTATCGACCGATTCGCAGAAATATGTAGAGGAGGCCGAGCAAATCGGCCTGCAGGCGCCATTTATTCGTCCTGATGATTACGCTACGGATACCGCATCGGCCCTTCAGGTTGCAGAACATGCTTTACATTGGTTTCAACAAGCGCATGGCTATTTACCGGACCAGCTAATGTGGTTACAACCGACGTCCCCTTTCCGTTCCCCGGCTATAATTCATCAGGCGTGGACTATGCTGGTGTCAGGAAAGGCCGATGCGGCGATAGGCTGTAAGGAAATCCATCGCGACTTGACCACGCTGTTTCGTTGCGATGACGGCTTTTTATCGCCCTTGAACAAAACCAAGCCGACTCAGACCGCTCGCCAGCAGATTCAGCCGCTGTTGACGCCCAATGGCGCGATGTATTGCTGTAAAACGGCATATCTGTTGGAACATAAATCGTTATATCCCGAAAGAACAATGCCGCTGATCATGAATGCAATCCAAAGTCTGGATATAGACACCGAAGAAGACTGGGCTATTGCCGAGGCTTTTATTAAACAAGGACTGGTATGAACAAGGTTTTAGTCACTGGCGCCGACGGTTTTATCGGCTCGCATTTGACGGAAATGTTGGTAGCGCGCGGCTTTCAGGTGCGGGCGCTGGCGCAATATAACTCCTTCAACAACTGGGGTTGGCTCGAAGATGTGGTCTGTAAAGACCAAATTGAGGTAATTTGTGGTGATGTACGCGACCCGCAGTTTTGCCGGCTTGCCTGCCGTGATGTTGATACGGTGTTCCATCTGGCGGCATTAATTGCCATCCCGTATTCCTACCAGGCCCCGGACAGTTATGTCGATACCAATATCCGCGGCACGCTGAATATATGCCAGGCGGCGCGCGATAATGGCGTCGGGCGAGTGATTCATACCTCCACCAGCGAAGTTTACGGCACCGCGCAATATGTGCCGATAGACGAGAAGCATCCGTTACAGCCCCAGTCGCCTTATAGCGCCTCGAAAATCGCCGCCGATGCGATGGCGATGAGTTTTTTCAACGCCTTCAATCTGCCGCTGACGATCGCTCGGCCTTTTAATACCTATGGCCCCAGGCAATCTGCGCGGGCGGTGATTCCGACCATCATCACGCAGATTGCCAACGGTAAAAAACAGATCCAACTAGGCGATGTGTCGCCGACTCGCGATTTCAATTATGTGGAAGATACCTGCCGCGGCTTTATCGCCTTAGCCGAAGCGGAGCAAGCTATCGGCGAAACGGTCAATATCGGCTCCAATTTCGAAATCTCGGTCGGTGATACTTTAAATATAATCAAAAGCATCATGGCCAGCGATGTCGAGTTTTTGGTCGATAAGCAAAGGCTGCGGCCGGAAAAGTCGGAAGTGAACCGTTTGTGGTGCGACAACAGCAAAATCAAGCAACTGACGGATTTTGCGCCGCAAGTGAGTTTGGAAGAAGGTTTGCGCCGCACCGTGGCTTGGTTCGGCAACGCAGACAATCTGAAAAGATACAAAGCGGATATTTACAATGTTTGACAGTTTTATCCGCCTGGTCCGCGAGATTTATCAAACTAATGATTTTATTCCGCTACACGAACCGCGCTTTGCCGGCAACGAGAAGCAGTATCTGTTTGATGTGATCGACAGTACTTTCGTATCCAGCGTTGGCCCTTACGTCAGCCAATTTGAAATCAAAATCGCCGAATACACAGGCGCCAAACACGCCATAGCGACCGTCAACGGCACGGCTGCGCTACATATTGCCATATTGCTTGCCGGCGTTCAGCCTGGCGAGGAAGTGCTTACCCAGGCGGTGACTTTCGTTGCCACGTGCAACGCCATTCATTACTGCGGTGCAGAGCCGGTGTTTGTGGATATTGAGGCTGGGACGCTGGGTTTGTCGCCGCTAGCCCTGGCGGAATTTTTAGAGCAATACTGCGAGCGCCGTGACGATGGCGTTTACAACAAAAGCAGTGGTAAGCGCATCGCCGCCTGTTTGCCGATGCATACCTTCGGTCATCCGTGCGATATGGCTGGATTGTTACGAGTATGCGACGACTACGGCATACCGTTGGTGGAAGACGCCGCCGAAGCCTTGGGCAGCCGACTTGACGGCCGGCATTGTGGGAAGTTCGGTAAACTGGGCGTGCTCAGTTTCAACGGCAACAAAATCATCACCACGGGTGGTGGTGGGATGATCTTGACCGACCATGATGATCTCGCGCGGCGGGCCAAACATCTCACAACCACCGCAAAGCTGCCGCACGCCTGGAAATTTACGCACGATCAAATCGGTTTTAACTATCGGATGCCAAACCTCAATGCGGCGTTGGGGCTGGCTCAACTTGAGCAATTGCCGATTTTTGTCGAACGCAAACGCGTGTTGGCGCAGAGTTACCTGGAATGGGCTGCGGGCGCTGGTGTGGAAATCGTCTCGGAACCGAGCGATGCTTGTTCTAATTACTGGCTGAATGCCTTGTTACTGGATGATGTGGTGCAACGCGATGCCTTCCTTGAATACAGCAACGCTCAAGGCGTCATGACGCGCCCGCTATGGGATTTGATGGTGGACCTGCCGATGTATAAAGATTGCCAACACCACAGCTTGGTGCAATCAAGGCGTTTGGCAGAGCGACTGGTCAATGTCCCCAGTAGCGTGGTCTTGTGATGGCTAATGTGCCGCGCAAAATTTGCGTTATCACGGGCTCCAGGGCTGAGTACGGTTTGTTGTACTGGTTGTTACGAGACATTCAGGATGATAGTGAATTGGCGTTGCAATTAATCGTAACCGGCATGCACCTGTCGCCGGAGTTTGGTTTGACCTGGCAACAGATTGCCGCCGACGGTTTTGCTATCAATCGCAAGGTCGAAATGCTGTTATCTTCGGATACGCCGGTGGGTATCAGTAAGGCCATGGGTTTGGGCTTGATTGGATTTGCCGACGCCTTAAATGAATTGCAACCGGATATCGTAGTTGTCTTGGGGGATCGATTTGAAATATTCGCAGCTGCGCAGGCGGCGATGAATTTACGCTTGCCCCTTGCCCATATCCACGGTGGCGAACTGACCGAAGGTGCGGTGGACGATGCCATCCGTCACGCCATTACCAAAATGGCTCACTTACATTTCACCTCAACCGAGGTTTATCGGCAGCGGGTGGTTCAACTCGGCGAGCAGCCTGATCGGGTATTCAATGTGGGTGCGCCGGGACTGGATAATGTTTATCGCTTGCCGTTGCTCGACAAAGAACAGTTGGAGCAGGTGCTTGGTTTTAAGTTTGGCAAGCGCAATCTATTGGTTACCTTCCATCCGGTTACCTTGGAAACGGCAACCGCTACCAAGCAGTTTGATCAGTTATTGCGGGCCTTGGATGAGTTCGATGACGTTCATATCATATTTACCCACGCCAATGCCGATGCCGATGGCAGGGCCATAGCTGGGATGATAGAAGATTATCGGCAACGTCATGCGGATCGGGTGACCAGCTTTGTTTCCATGGGCTCTCAGCGTTATCTATCTGCATTGAAGCTGGTCGACGCTGTGGTTGGCAATTCTTCCAGCGGTATTTTAGAAGCGCCGGCATTTAAGGTTGCCACCGTCAATATTGGTGATCGCCAGCGAGGACGGATCTGTGCCAGTAGCGTAATCCACTGCGCGCCGCAAACCGATGCGATCCGCGCCGCCCTGCTAAAAATATTTTCCGGCGAATTTGCGAATACCCTGAAGTGTGTCGAAAACCCCTACGGTCAGGGCGGCGCTTCGGCGCAGATTAAAGAGCTTCTGAAACACACGCCTGTGGATGGGCTGCTGAAGAAGCGTTTTTACGATTTGAAGGTGGTTGTATGAGTGTTTTCATCATTGCTGAGGCAGGTGTCAATCATAACGGCAGTTTGCAAACCGCCATGCAACTGGTCGATGCGGCGGTAGCTGCCGGTGCCGATGCGGTGAAGTTCCAGACCTTTAAAGCCGAGAAATTAGTGACTCGGGCTGCGAGCAAGGCCGAGTATCAGAAACAAACCACTGGTGCAGCCGAGAGCCAATTGGATATGCTGCGCAAGTTGGAGCTGAAATACGAATTTCATTTTCAGTTGCGTGACTATTGCCATCGCCAAGGCATTGAGTTTCTTTCGACCGCGTTCGATTTCGATAGTTTAGCGTTTTTGGTGGACGAACTCGGTCTATCCAGATTGAAAATTCCGTCGGGTG
The DNA here is from genome assembly GCF_000515215.1 of Methylomonas sp. 11b. Lineage (NCBI taxonomy): Bacteria > Pseudomonadati > Pseudomonadota > Gammaproteobacteria > Methylococcales > Methylococcaceae > Methylomonas > Methylomonas sp. 11b. Next base: position 2,288,558 of record NZ_KI911557.1, on the reverse strand, counting down.
AGATTACCAACGGGCCGTTTTTGCTGGCCCATGCCCAAACCGGGAAGGATATTATTGTCTCTACCGGCATGGCCACTCTCGGTGAAGTGGAAGCGGCGCTGGGTGTATTGGCGTTTGGCTTTCTAGGTTGGGAGCAACCGTCTCTGGCGGCATTTCAGCAAGCCTACGGCTCGGAAGCGGGGCAAGCGGTTTTACATGAAAAAGTCACCTTGCTGCATTGCACCAGCGAATATCCGACGCCGATGACGGATGTGAATTTGCGGGCGATGGACGTGTTGCAGCAGGCTTTTTGCCTGCCGGTCGGCTATTCAGATCACACCGAGGGGCTGGTCGTGCCGATTGCCGCTGTGGCGCGGGGTGCAATATTGATCGAAAAGCATTTCACCTTGGATCGTAGTCAAAAAGGTCCCGATCACCAAGTATCACTGGAACCGACTGAATTAAAACACATGGTGCGGGATATTCGCGCCGTCGAACAGGCGCTTGGTCGTCCGGGCAAGATGCCGCAAGCCTTGGAATTACAAAATCGTACGGTCGCCCGCAAAAGTTTGGTGGCGCATACATCAATAGCCGCGGGTGAAATTTTTAGTGCCGAAAATTTGACGACCAAGCGGCCCGGAACCGGTCTGAATCCGATGGAATATTGGCGATTACTTGGTCAAACCAGTCATCGTAGCTATGACGTGGATGATTTGATCGAATGAGTAAACCGGTCATTTTACTGGGAGGCGGTGGGCATGCGCGGGTGTTGCTCGACATGTTACGGCGGTTGGAAATCGAAATACTGGGCATGGCCGATCCGCACCGACTGCCAGGAAGCGAGCATTTTGGGGTCAAAATACTGGGCGATGATTCGGCAATACGGGCTTACGCAGCAAACGATATCGCGTTAGTCAACGGCATAGGCTCTCTGCCACGCGGCGCTGGCTTGCGCGGAAACCTATATGAACAATTTGTGAAGCAAGGGTATGTGTTTCAAACGTTAGTTGATCCGCGCGCGTTTACAGCCGGTGGCGTGCAACTCGCACAGGGCGTACAGGTCATGGCCGGCGCCATTATTCAGGCAGGCACAAAAATTGCTGAAAACTGCATAGTCAATAGCGGGGCGATTGTAGAGCATGATTGCCGCATTGGTCGTGATGTGCATATAGCGCCGGGTGCGGTGCTGAGTGGGGGGGTGGAGTTGGGCAATAACGTGCACATTGGCACCGGCGCCACCATCATTCAAGGCCTAAGAATCGGTTCCGGCAGCGTGGTGGGCGCGGGCAGCGTTGTGACGCGCGATATCGGTTGTAAGCAGATTGTCTATCCACCGCGTTCGCATATACAGGATTTGTAACTGGATTAATAAATGAAACAGCATTGGCAGCAGGTTTTGATTCGACCAGAAGCGACGTTGCGAGCGACTATCGAGGTGATTGATCGTGCCGCCTTGCAGATTGCTCTAGTCGTAGACGACCAAGAAAAATTGCTGGGTGTCGTCACGGATGGTGATATTCGTCGGGCCTTGATTCGCGGATTGTCCTTGGAGCATCCGGTTTTTGAAGTGATGAATAAGCGGCCGAAAGTTGCCGCTTTAAATGACAGCAAGACCCAATTGATAGCCATTATGGAAGGCCATCATCTCTACCAATTGCCGGTTGTCGATGAACATGGCAGGGTGGTGCGGCTGGAGTCGTTGCAAGCGTTGTACAAGCAGCCGGCATACCCAAACCCGGTTTTTTTGATGGCGGGTGGGTTCGGTACGCGTTTGCGGCCGTATACGGACGAATGCCCCAAACCACTCTTAGAAATCGGCGGCAAGCCGATTTTGGAAACCATTATTGAGAATTTCGTTAAGTCGGGTTTTCGGCAGTTTTACATCGCCGTGCATTATCGCGCGCAGCAGATCAAAGACTACTTTGGTGACGGGGGGCGGTGGGGCATCAAAATCGATTATATCGACGAGAGCGAGCCTATGGGTACGGCGGGCGCGATTGGTTTAATGCCGGACAATTTGCCGGACGTACCCTTGATTGTGATGAACGGCGATATTCTGACTCAGATCGACTTTTCCAGGTTATTGGCCTATCACAACGAGCAACAAGCTATCGCTACCTTATGCGTACGCCAATACGAATACCAAATTCCCTACGGCGTCGTGAGATTGGAGCAGCAAAGAGTCGTAGGGATAGAAGAAAAGCCCTTGCAAAGCTGCTTGGCCAACGCGGGAATTTATGTGCTGGATCACAGTTTGATCAACAGCATCGCAATGCAGCAAAAGCTGGATATGCCGACCTTATTAAACCAACAAGTGGCTGCAGGCGAGATAGTGTCTATGTTTCCGGTCAATGACTATTGGTTGGATATAGGTCGCGAAGCCGATTTTCTGAGAGCACAGGGCGAATTCGCCAAGTATTTCTGAATTAGAGGGTTAAAGTTCTCCAAACCCGGGCCGATACATCATTCGAGTTTGAAACAAATCTTTTTAATTCAACACAACACAAAATCTTCGAAGCGCTGAACGTTCTCGAAATTTGGAGGGTAACATCATGGCAATGGTAATCAACACAAACGTCAATTCGTTGAACAGTCAACGTTTTTTGAATAAAACCAATGATTCGCTAGCAACCTCAATGGAGCGTTTGTCTTCTGGTTTGCGGATTAACTCAGCAAAAGACGACGCGGCGGGTTTAGCCATCAGCGATAAAATGACATCGCAAATTCGCGGTATGACCGTAGCAGTGAGAAACGCCAACGACGGTATTTCGATGGCGCAAACAGCGGAATCCGGTATGGGTGCTATTACCGATACGTTGCAACGTATGCGTGACCTTGCGGTTCAAGCGGCCAACAGGGCGGCGGTAAGTGGTTCCGACCGGGACAAACTGCAAACCGAGTTTAAACAGCTGGGTCTTGAGATCAAAAGGATTATTCAGAACACCGAATTTAACGGTAAAAAAATCTTGAACGGCTCATTGGCGGGTGCTAACTTCCAAGTAGGTGCCAATACCACGACAGACAACCAAGTTTCTGTTACTGTTTCGAACTTGGAAAAAGTTAACAGTCTTAGTGCCTTGTTTGGCGCTGCGGGATATTCGATCGGTTCGGGTGCGGCTTCCGCCAAAGTTAGATCGGCAATTTCAGCTATTGATAGTGCGATCAAAAAGATCGATACTTTCCGTTCAACATTGGGTGCTATTCAAAACAGGTTTACTACTACTGTAGCCAACCTGCAGTCTTCGATAGAAAACCAAAGCGCCGCGAGATCCCGTATCCTGGATGCCGATTTTGCTACAGAAACATCCAATTTGAGCAAAACGCAAATATTGCAACAGGCCGGTACAGCGATGCTGGCGCAGGCTAATCAGTCCGGTCAATCCGTGTTGAGTTTGCTAAGGTAGTTTTGATAGGGGGGTTGCGGACCGTAACCTCCCGTTTAATACGAAAAGCATAAGGTGAATGTCATGAACAGTGAGATTTCAAATGTGTTAAAGCTATCTCCCGTGACTGTTGCTAAAGCTGATAAGCAAACGGATGAAAAATCATTTGCGGGAGCCAGGGTCGATGCTGACAAGCGTAACCCTGGTGTTTCCGCGTTGCAAAATGACTCGACTGTATCCTCTTCAGTTTCGAACCAAGATCAGGACAAACAGAATGAAGTTAAGCCTTCTTTCGATTCGGTAAAAAAAGCGGCGGATAAAGGAAATTCGTTGCTTCAATCGGTTAACCGTAATCTCCAATTCAAAGTAGATGATTCAACCAAGGAATTAGTGGTGAAAGTCGTTGATAGTGAAACGGGTGATGTCGTGCGGCAAATTCCGTCCGAAGAAATGCTGGCGTTTATCAGAAGAATGCAGGAGTTGGATGGCCAGCAAGGCTCTATGATTCAGGATCGTGCTTAGCAAGTTAGTCGGGTGAGGAGAGTGTCATGAGCATCGTGTCGTCAACGGGTATTGGTAGCGGTATCGATATTGGCACACTGGTTAGTCAATTAGTGACCGCTGAAGGTCAGCCGGCACTAAATGCGATTCAGCGGCAAGAAGACGCGGCAAATACCAGATTAAGCGGAATCGGCAGCTTGAAAAGTGCGTTGTCGGATTTTCAGACTGCGGTCAATAAACTGAAAGATGGAAATCTATTCAAAACGCATAAAGCCGCATCTGCCGACGAATCAATCTTAAAGGTTGCCGCGGGCGCGGGGTCCGTGGCGGGTTCTTATGCCTTGGAGGTTACCCAGTTGGCAAAGGCGCAAAAATCCATTTCGGCCGAGTTTGCCAGCTCAGCTGCCACTGTAGGCACAGGATCTTTGACTATTGCTACTACGGCAGGTGCCTCGTTCAACGTGACGATTGGTTCCGGTAGTAATTCGTTAACAGGTATAAGGGATGCTATCAACAACGCTTCCGGTAATACCGCCGTTACCGCGAGTATCGTTAACGTCGACAACTCTACCGGCACCGGTACAATTTCCAAGCTGGTCCTCACAGCCAAAAATTCCGGACTTGCAAACGCATTTACCGTGACGGGTACTGATGATGATGGAAACAACACCGATACCTCGGGATTATCCCAAATTTTTTCGTCTAATTTGAGTGCTCAGGCGACTGCTACCGACGCTATTATCAAAGTCGATGGTCAGACCGCAACGCGCAGCACCAATTCGATAACAGACGTAGTACAGGGGCTGACTTTAGACTTGAAATCTGCTCAAGTGGGTACCAAGGTGAACGTTGATGTCAGTTTGGACAATGAAGCCATCAACAAAACTCTGACAAGTTTCGTAACCGCATACAACAAGCTGCACACTACCGCCAAAGACTTGGGTAAATACGGTGGCGGTTCCAGCGGTAGTAGTTCCGGAAATGGCGCGTTAATCGGCGACGCTACGTTGCGTTATGTGACTTCCCAAGTCAGACAGGATTCGGCAAATCCAGTTTCGTCAGCGACCGGCAATTACAATTCATTAGCCATGATAGGCGTGAAAATAGATAAAGATGGTGTGATGTCATTGGATAGCACGCAGCTTAACACTGCACTGAGTGCCAGCTTGCAGTCGGTTAGCGATGTGTTTTCGTCGTCTGACGGTGTGGCGACTCGGCTTTACTCAAAATTAGATAATTTGTTGCAATCGGGTGGACCATTGGATAGTCAGCAAACATCGCTGAAAAAACAATTGTCTACCTTGGAAGATCGCAGAGCCGACGTGCAAGTTAGATTAGATAATTTGCAAAAGACTTTGCAAAAGCAATTCACAGCCATGGACGTCAATGTAGGTAAATTTAAATCAACCGGTTCTTTTCTAAGTAACTGGATCAGCAAATTGTAATAAAGAGGTTTTCCCATGTACGTTGATGCTCATAGAAAAGGTGCTAGACAATATGCTGAGGTTCATACCTCCAGCAATTTTGGCGAGGAATCTCCCCATCGATTGATACAAATGTTAATGGAAGGATTTTTGGCGCGAATCAATTCTGCTAAAGGTGCAATTACTCATGGCGATATGGAAGCGAAAAGTATCTATATATCCAAGGCAATTGGCATAGTAGGTGGGCTGAACGAGGTGCTGGACTTAGAGCAGGGTGGAGAAATTGCTGTCAATCTTCGCCAACTGTATGATTACATCAACTTTCGGTTGTTACAGGCAAGCAGTGAAAACAGCGAAGACATCCTAAATGAGGTGACTGTGTTGATGAAAGACGTTAAAGAGGCCTGGGATGCGATTGCCTAATGTCTGTTGATTTCCCTGATCCTAATTTCTTGGAGTGGCAACAGCAGTTACAAGGTTTTGCCGACAATATCCAAGAGTGCATACTAAAGTCGGAATGGGAGAGTCTGGCTGATATTTTGGATAAAAGGCAAGTTTGTTTAGAACAGTTTTTTGCGGGCGTAGCGTCCTTACCCGAGCATAAAAAACTACTTATCAAGCAATTAGCTCAGTCCATGCTTGAGCAGGATGCTGTTTTTATTTCTTATATCGAAGAGCAAAAGTCGCTCTCTGCTGCTCAGCAATCTGTCTTGGATCGCGGCCGCAAGGCAATGCAGGCTTATAGCAGTTACTAAGTCATCTGATTCATACCTATCCTCGTTTTTTCCAGATCATCCTGTTACAACACGCTGTTCAGCGTATCGATATACCCCTTAATTTCTTGACTGTGGTCTTGGCGGCAATGAAATGCCGCTCCCCTTTGTGATCATCAATTGTTTGTCTGATTTCAGCTTACAGCTTTCCTCGACGTTTTTGTAACCCTTTCGTATATTGAATTAACGATTCTCAAAATGTGTGAATGGTATGCATATTGTTGATTTAATTTGATATTTTGTATTTTTATTGGGTGTGCTTGGCATTTGGGTTTTCTAGACAATAGATTTCGGAGGGACGAGTCAAAAAAATGTCGTTCTAATTGTCTTAAGGCTGGTTAATTGGCGAAACGGCCTTTGATCTGGTGTGTTTCAGCCGTGTTTGATGATATTAATAGCGTTTTATTTTTTTAATTATTGAATTTAAAAGGGATTTTTATATGTTGGCATAAAAAGTGATTGATGTTTAGTGGCGGCAATAATGCCTATTCCACTTAGTATCAACCGGGAGAACGATCATGCCATCATCAATGGTCATCAATACAAACATCGCGTCATTGAATAGTCAGAAGTTTTTGACGCGGACTAACGATAGCCTGCAAATGTCTATGGAGCGCTTATCATCAGGTCTTAGAGTCAACAGTGCTAAAGACGACGCCGCCGGTTTGGCGATTGCCGACCGGATGACATCGCAAATTCGCGGTATGACTGTTGCCATGCGCAATGCCAACGACGGTATCTCCATGGCGCAAACTGCGGAAGCTGGGATGGGTACAATCACTGAAACTTTGCAGAGAATGCGCGACTTAGCGGTTCAGGCGGCCAACAGAGCGGCTGTTAGCGGTGAAGATAGGCAAAAGCTCCATACCGAATTTAAGCAATTGGGTGCAGAGGTTAAAAGGATTATTCAAAATACCGAATTCAACGGCAAAAAAATTCTAAACGGTTCTCTAAAGAATGCGAACTTTCAAATTGGAGCTAATACTGCGGCAGACAATCAAATATCGGTTACGGTATCGGATTTGTTAGCTGTGACAAGTTTAAGCGCGCTTTTTGGTAACAAGCATTCAATTGGATCAGCTGCTACCTCTGGAAATGTGCGCTCAGCAATCAACGCTATCGATACGGCAATCAGAAGAATTGATACATTTCGTTCGAATTTAGGTGCAATTCAAAATCGGTTTTCCACCACTATATCGAATTTACAGTCTTCCATTGAAAATCAAAGCTCAGCTCGTTCGCGGATTATGGATGCCGACTTCGCTGCCGAAACGGCAAATTTAAGCCGCAGTCAGATTCTGCAACAGGCGGGTACGGCGATGTTGGCTCAGGCTAATCAAGTAACCCAAGGCGTATTGCAGTTATTGAAATAAAAGTAACCGCAGTATTTAGCCTGGATTGACGGTGCATTTGAGTATAGGAATGCTAAGCTGATACCTAGCTAGTGAGATTCCGTAAACTTTAATCAAGAAGTAGCAAATGGTTGATGAACTTGATCGGGTGGGCCAATATGACTTAGGGCCAATAAGCGTAAATAACTTTGGCGAAAAATACTTTTTCAACCTAAATAGAAATAGCTTCGATAAAGTTAGTGCCGAAGCGCTGTTTGACGCGAAGTACGGTAAGGATCTGTTTGCTGAAGATGCGCTTAATGTGATTATCGGTACGGATTCCGGGTTACTGCCAAAATACCTACAAAGTAAGCCTTTACCAAAGGGTACGCGCTACATCTTCATTGAGCCGGAAGGCGTGTTGCAGGGGTTAAAATACAACCAATTGCTTGATGGATTGGATGAGAAGATTCTGTGTATCGGTTTGGAACAATGGCCGGAGGCTATTAAAAGTTTCAAAATAAACGATTATCTGTATATCAACGCAGTACGATCCTACAACGCAATTTGCGCGCAAGACGATTATATAGAGGAGTATGCAGAGCTAAGTTGGCATATCACGGAAGTACTATCACAACTGCATTGGCAAATCAGTGTCGAGCTGGGTAGCGAGGCGTTTATTGCCAGACAGATTATTAATTTGGCCGATAACCAAAGGCCGGCAAAATTGCTCGAAAAGGCCTTTGTCGATAAGACGGTGTTAATTTTGGCGGGTGGTCCCTCGCTTGACGAGGTTTTGCCATGGCTCAGATTGCATCGCAACGAAGTTGTGGTTTTTGCTGTTTCCAGAATTTCTCGCCAGTTATTACAGGCCAATATCGAGCCGGATTTTGTGTTTTCGGTGGATCCGACTGAGCTGAGCTTTGATATCAGCAAGGAAATGCTCGAGTTCAGCAGCAAGCCGATTTTTGTGTATTCCTACCACACTGTCCCCACTTTAGTTAACCAATGGCATGGTCTTGGGTTCTATCTTGGTCCGCGACTGCCTTGGCCGTCGCCACTGAACGTAGCGAATATTGGCAGTGCGGGGCCTACCGTGACCAATACTGCGTTGAGCGTGGCGTATCATTTTGGCTTCAAAAGAATGGTGCTCGCCGGCGTAGACTTATGCTTCACCAGGGAAGGCTTCACTCACGCCACCGGTAGCGACGAGCAAATGGCCGGGCCACGCTTTAATTTGACATCGTTGCAAGTAGAGACAAATGCCGGTTTTATGGCGCCTACAAGTTGCGACTTCGCTCAAGCCATTCTCTCGCTAAGTTTCCAGGCGAAACAGTTATCGGAAATGGGATGTCGGATTTTCAATATTTCCGCCGGTTCTGCCAAAGTCGACAATATCGAGTATTTGCCCATATCCGAAATCGAGTTTGGCGATGGCGCCATTAATGTGGCTAAAATTGTAGCCGAGCGGATTAGTGACGCCGCTGAACAGAGTAAATATCATAAACAAATTCTTGACGAGTTAGGACGTGCCCAATTTCAGATCAAAGGAATTGCCCGTCTGGCGGAGAATGCCCGCCGTGTCAATGACGAGATGTATAGTGCCGATGGAGTCATTGAAAACTATAAGGATAAGAAAAGACTCGATCAGATCGAAAAGAAGTTTAAACGCGAACATAGGCATTTCAGCAAGCTGGTAAAGAGCTTTGGTATCAGAAGTTTTATCAAGTTGACTAAGGCATTTACGGATGAAGAATGGAGTGCGGAAGAGGCGAAGCAACTTGGCAACGTTTTCTACGACGCCTATCGGGAAGGTGCTACAAAATTGATGTGTTTGTTGGATGGCGCTGTCGAAAGAGTTCAAGCCAGACAGCAGGAATATGCGGATGCCCCGAATTTTGGTTTGGTAATCGAGCAATATCGAAAGGACAGAAGTTTTGGTCGTGTAAGATTGTGGAAGGCTATTGCCGAGCTACCGGCAGATGTTCAGGTTCAATTTGCCGATTTTGAAAAACACTTCGTAGAGATTGTTCATGATAAAAATACTCGGCATTTTGCCAAGGCCAAAAGTCAGGGAAATCTTTCCAGTCTGAAGCAAAGGGCGGGCTTGTTATTCAAGCATAAAAAAATCGAAGAATTGAGTGATTTGCTGATCAGTTTGAACAAGCATCAGGATCAGCAGGCGGTTGAGCCTTATCGGCAGCTGATTACCGGTTACTCGGCTGAGTTGCAGCAAAAACCCGCACAGGCTCTGGATGCATATCGACAAATTGTTGACGGTGGTGGTGTGTTGGTCGAGCAGGCTCTGATAAGGATTGCGGATATTGGTATCGATAGCGATGACGCTCATACCGCCAATTTAGCGTTACAGTGTTTGTCGCAATTGAATCCTTTCTACTTGCCCTTGTATGCGGAAATGCAAAGGTTGCATGGCGATGTGATGGTCGCGATAGACGCCTACAATAATTACATCGGTCAATTCCCTCAAGATACGTTGGTGCAAATAAAGTTGGCTAACTTGTATACGGAGCAAGGGATTTATGATGCGGCTATCATGATGCTGGATTATATTTTGGCTCAAAAACCTGATCTTGAAGTTGCTGTCACCATGAAGGCTGCGTTGGTTTCCGCTGGATTTTAGCTGCGGATATGGTGCCTCGTAGTCTTGGGCTATTTTTAAAGGGTCAAACTTTTTTCAATATCAATTCCAAAACCAATTTACTGCCGAAATAGGCCAGTAATAATGAAGTAAAGCCTATAAGGGTCCACTGAATTGCGCTTTGTCCACGCCAGCCATAGCGAATCCTGCCGAACAGAAGTGCGGAAAAAATTATCCAGGCCAGGATTGATAGTACGGTTTTATGAACCAAATGCTGTGCAAATAAATCCTCGACGAAAAAGAAGCCGGTGACCAAAGATGCGGTCAAAAACAGTAATCCCGTCGCAATCATTTGAAACAACAGCGATTCCATGGCCTGCAAAGGCGGTAAAGCCAACATAAAGCGTTTAGGGTGGTGATGGCGCAATTGTTGATCCTGAACGGCCAATAAAATGGCTTGTAAAGCAGCGATATTTAACAGGCTGAACGCTAATATCGATGTCAGGATGTGGGTGCTCATCTGCCAATTATGATTGATCAGCAGGTGTGGTGTTGCCGGATAGCTCATATCTAAAGCCAGCATCGCTCCCGCCACTGGGAAAATCAATACGCCAAGTTTTGCTACTGGTTTGTCCAGCGAGGCAATTAACAGTAGAAGGCAAATAACCAAACCTGCTAGCGATGCCGTGCTGAAAAAGCTGAAGTTGAATCCTTCATGATTTTGCACGTTCATCACGGTATAGACACTATGCAGCCCTGCGCCAAGCCAAGCTAGTTGCATGGATAACTGGTGCTGTCTGGCTCCAAAGATTTCTCTAACGATGAATGTCGCGGCAATCGCATAGCTTAATATCGAAAACAGGCCGACGGGTGTGGTGTACATGGCGATGGCAGGGGAATAATCAAAAGGTGTTGCGATAGGGTTATGTTAAACTAAGCAGACCAATTGTTGTAATCCGTTTGTGTTGGCAGACATCCGCCGGAACCCTATAAAAATAAAGACGCAGCTATGTTTGATAATTTATCCGATCGCCTCAGTGGCACGCTAAAAAAAATTAAAGGCCAAGGTCGTCTGACCGAGAGCAATATCCAGGACACCATGCGCGAAGTCCGAATGGCTTTGCTGGAGGCCGATGTCGCTTTGCCGGTGGTGACCGATTTTATCGATCAAGTTACTCAGCGCGCGTTGGGTCAGGAAGTTCAAACCAGTTTGACTCCCGGGCAGGCACTGATCAAGGTGGTGCAGTCTGAATTAGTCAAAGTGATGGGCTCGGCGAACGAAGAGCTGAACTTGCGTACCAATCCGCCGGCAATTGTATTGATGGCCGGCTTGCAAGGTGCCGGTAAAACCACTACGGTGGCAAAATTAGGCCGCCATCTGAAAGAAAAGAAAAAGAAAAAAGTTGGGGTGGTTAGCGTTGACGTTTATCGTCCTGCGGCGATCAAGCAGTTAGAGACATTAGCCGCTGATGTTGGCTTGAAGTTCTTCGAAAGCGATGCCAGCGAAAATCCGGTCGACATTGTTAATAGAGCTATAGATGCGGCAAAGCGTCAATTTTTAGACGTGGTTATCGTCGATACTGCCGGTCGTTTACATGTCGATGACGAGATGATGGCTGAGATCAAGGCGTTGCATGCCGCGATCAAGCCGATTGAGACCTTGTTCGTGGTTGATAGCATGACAGGCCAAGATGCTGCTAATACCGCTAAAGCTTTTCACGATGCCTTGCCTTTGACTGGTGTAATTCTGACCAAGGCCGACGGCGATGCGCGTGGCGGTGCGGCGCTGTCCATCAGGCATATTACCGGCAAACCTATCAAGTTTATCGGTGTCGGCGAAAAAACCGATGCTTTGGAGCCTTTCTATCCTGATCGTCTTGCCTCCCGCATTTTGGGCATGGGCGATATGTTGTCGCTGATCGAGAATATCGAGCAAAATGTCGACAAGAAAAAGGCCGAGCAATTAGCCAAAAAGCTGCAAAAAGGCAAAAGCTTCGATTTGAACGATCTGAAGGAGCAGCTTGAACAAATGCAGAATATGGGCGGGCTTGGCGCGATGATGGATAAGCTGCCGGGTATGGGCGGAGTGCCCAAAGATATTAAGGATAAAGTCAACGACAAAGATCTGGCGCATCAGATTGCCGTAATCAACTCAATGACCAAACAAGAGCGGCGTTTTCCTGATCTGATTAAAGGCGGTCGGAAGCAGCGTATCGCCGATGGTTGCGGCTTGGACTTGCAGGCTGTAAATCGTGTGTTGAAGCAGCATCAAATGATGGAAAAGATGATGAAAAAATTCAGCAAGGGTAATATTGCCAACATGATGCGCGGCTTGAAGAGCAATATGCGCGGCATGAGAATGTGATTGTCGTAATTTGTCCTTCACTTATTGTGAAAATCGCGTAGAATAGTTTGATTAAGTTTTTTGATTCAATGTTATTTAAGGTATCCAAATGGTAAGCATTCGTTTGTCCAGAGGCGGCGCTAAGAATCGTCCTTTCTATCATGTTGTTGTTACCGACAGCAGAAGCAGTCGCGATGGTCGTTACATTGAGCGCGTAGGTTTTTTCAATCCTTTAGCTCGCGGTGGTGAGCAAAGATTAGTATTGGATAGCGAACGCGTCCAATACTGGAAATCCAATGGCGCGCAACCTACTGATCGCGTCGCTAGATTGATCAAAGACGCCGATAAAGCAGCCGCTTAATTTAGCTTTGCCAGCAGGGGAATTGTTGAACGTCGGTCAAGTGTCCGGCGTTTTTGGTGTAAAAGGATGGGTAAAAGTCTATTCTTTCACTGATCCCCGCGAAAATATATTGCAGTATTCGCCGTGGATTCTCCAGAAGAATAGCCAAATCCAAGAAGTTAAATTGCTTGGTGGCAGGCGGCAAGGCAGCTTAGTTGTCGCAGAATTGCAAGGCATTAACGATAGAGATCTTGCCGCTGAGTTGATGGGGGCTGATATTCTGATACGCAAGCAACAACTACCCAAAGCCAGCGATGGCGAATATTATTGGGCCGATCTGATTGGACTGGAAGTACGCAATCAAGAAGGTTGCAAATTAGGCAAGGTTGATCATTTGTTAGAAACTGGCGCTAATGATGTGTTGGTAGTAGTTGATGGCGACGTAGAGCGCCTGATTCCGTTTTTGCAGCAGAGTACTATTTTAAAAATTGATCTTGACGATGGTCTGATTATCGTCGATTGGGATCCTGACTTTTAACTCTCAAGGCATGCGTTTCGATGTTATCAGTCTCTTTCCTGATATGGTATCGGATGCCGCTGGTTACGGGGTAACTGGTAGAGCAATTGAGCGAGGCTTGGTTGATTTGTCCGTTTGGAATCCTCGTGATTACACGCACGATAAACACCGGACAGTGGATGATAGACCTTATGGCGGCGGGCCGGGCATGGTAATGAAATGCCAACCTTTGCTCGACGCGGTAGATGCAGCCAAACAGCATAATGCCTTGGCTAATAGCAAAGTGATTTGCTTGAGTCCGCAGGGGCGTTTGCTTAATCAGGAGTTGTTGTTGGATGCGAGTTGCTATGACCAATTGATCCTCGTATCCGGTCGCTATGAAGGTATAGACGAACGTTTTATCCAGCATGCCTGTGACGAAGAATGGTCGCTGGGGGATTACGTCATCAGCGGTGGCGAGCTGGCAGCCTTGGTAGTAATCGATGCGGTTACCAGGTTAATTCCTGGCGTACTTGGTGACGAAGAATCTGCTAAACAAGACTCGCATTTTGATGGATTGTTGGATTGCCCGCATTATACGCGGCCCGAGCATAGCGATATTGGCGACGTTCCGGATGTACTACTCGGCGGAAATCATGCTGACATCAAACGGTGGCGTATGAAACAGGCGTTGGGGCGGACTTGGTCTAGGCGCCCTGATATGCTTGGAAAAGTAACATTAAGCGCAGAGCAGGATGCTTTGTTGAAAGAATTTAGAACTGAAGTTGTTTAATAGGGTGTGGTTATGAGTAAAATTATTGAAGAATTGGAAGCTGAACAGCTGAAAAAAGATGTACCGGAATTCGGACCTGGCGACACTGTCGTGGTGCAAGTTAGAGTAACTGAAGGCACGCGGGAAAGGTTACAGGCTTTTGAAGGCATCGTGATTGCTAAACGTAATCGCGGTTTGAATTCAGCATTTACCGTCAGAAAAATTTCGCATGGCGTGGGTGTTGAGCGTGTTTTCCAAACCCACAGTCCATCGGTTGGCAGTATCGAAGTAAAACGTCGCGGTGACGTTCGTCGCGCTAAACTTTATTATCTGCGCGACTTGGCTGGTAAAGCCGCACGTATCAAAGAGAAACTTTCTTAATACGTTGCGATCTGGTTCGTTTATAGCGAATCAGTTGATTAGAAAAGGCGGCCTGCTTAGCTGCCTTTTTTTTTGCCGATAGCAAGAGAGAAGTGATGCCTTTACATATCGTTTGGCAAACTGTTGCGGATGGCGAAGAGTCCCTGCTCGCCGTGCCACTACTCGATGCGGAATTGAGATTAACCATGGTTGGTGAAATCATTACGGATGCCTCTTGGCATGTTGGTGGTGAGTTAACCAAGACTTTGTCATCGCAGGCTGTCCGCGTGCAAAGCTATCTGTTAAACCCGATGCAAACTGAGCTGCATGTCAACTTGCTAAGCCAAGGTAGCGCATACGGTAATGCCGTTTGGAGCGCGCTATTGGCTATTCCCGTCGGGCAAGTAGAAACATACTCGGGGTTAGCGGAGAAGCTGGGCTCAGGACCTAGGGCAATAGCAGGGGCTTGCCGCAATAACCCTTATGCGGGGATTATCCCGTGTCATCGGGTGGTGGCAAAGCGTGGCATCGGCGGTTTTATGGGGCAGGCTGATGGCGAGTTTGTCGCGCTTAAACACCGTTTACTTGAGTACGAACGTGGTTTGGGATTGGGCGGGGAATGAATTCGGCGCAGACCATAGAGTCTTTCTTAAACGCGTTATGGCTGGAATTTGGATTAAGCGACAATACGCTATCGGCTTATGGCAGCGATCTCAAATTGTTTGCGAAGTGGCTGAAGGATAAGGATATAACGACTGTTGACGAAACGACGATCAAGAGCTTTTTGGCTAACCGACAGCAACAAGGTATAACCAGTCGTTCGTCGGCCAGAATAGTGTCCTGTTTGCGGCGCTTTTACGGTTATCTGCTGCGCGAAGGTAAGATTAATATCGATCCTACTCAATTGATAGATGCGCCACAGCTTGGCCGCACGTTGCCGGATTCGTTGTCGGAAGCCGACGTAGAGTTATTGTTAAACGCTCCGGAAATTACCGATAAGTTAGGTTTCAGGGATAGAACTATGTTAGAAATGCTTTACGCTACCGGGTTGCGGGTTTCAGAGTTAGTCGAACTTAAGTTCGGTCAAATCAATTTCCGGCAGGGTTGTGTGCGTATCGTCGGCAAAGGCGACAAAGAACGCTTGGTGCCGGTTGGTGAAGAAGCCATGGATTGGACCGAACGTTATCTGAATACTGCCAGACAAGCAATCCTGGGAAATAGACAAAGCGACTATTTGTTTGTTACCAGCCGGGGCACTTCTATGACCAGACAGGCTTTTTGGCATATTATCAAGCGCTATGCCGCGCTGGCCGGTATCGACAAACATTTGTCGCCGCATACTCTGCGTCATGCGTTTGCCACCCATTTGTTGAATCATGGTGCTGACCTTCGAGTCGTACAACTATTGCTCGGTCATTCGGATTTATCCACTACCCAAATTTATACGCATATTGCCCAACAGCGCTTGAAAGCGTTACACACTCAACATCATCCAAGAGGCTAACTATGACTGCATCGATTCATCCAACTGCTTTTGTCGAAACTGGCGCCATGCTTGGAGAAAACTGTAGCGTTGGGCCGTTTGCGGTGATAGAGGCGGGGGCTGTGATTGGCGCGAATAGTCAAATAGGTGCCCATGCCGTAGTGCATGCACATGTCAAAATGGGCGACGGTAATGTGTTACATCCGCACTCGGTACTAGGCGGATTACCGCAGGACTTGGGGTTTGCTGCCCAAACCGAGTCGTGGCTGGAGGTTGGCGACAATAACGTGTTTCGAGAAGGGTTTACCGCGCATAGGGCTACAGTAGCTGGCAGCGCTACCAGGATCGGGTCAGGTTGCTATTTCATGAATAACAGCCATGTTGCCCATGATTGCTCGGTGGGCGATAAAACTATTTTTGCCAATAATGTGGCGATTGGCGGCCATGTAGAGGTTGGTCATAACGTGTTTATGGGCGGCGCGGTAGTCGTACATCAATTTTGCCGGATCGGCGCTTACGCCATCGTGCAAGGAACAACAGGGATTAACATGGATGTGATCCCGTTTATGCTGATAGGTGGCCGGCCCGCGAAGCATTATCGGCTCAACATCGTGGGATTAAGACGAGCCGGTATAGTGGGCGAGAATTACAAAGTACTTTCCGCCGCGTTCAGATTGTTGAAAAATAAAAAAAGCCTTGAAGAATTGCAATCTACCGAAGAGCTGCAATACTTACGGCGTTGGTTGGCAGTCGATTCCAAACGTGGATTGCACGGATTTATCGATGTTACCAACTGAATTGAATAGTCAGGGGCAATGCCGTAGGAATTTAACCAATTAGTTCCGCAGGCTACAGTTGCAAGCCAGTCCGCTAACAGACAGCAAGATTTATCATGAAAATACAAGTAATCGATAACATCGGTCAAATCCAGCCACTGATGCTGATGGCGGAAGCGGATGTTGCTTTTTATTCGGATGAGATTCAGGCCCTTAATGCTGCCGAACAGCTCCAACCCAACATCATTTTGCTGAATTTTGCATTGCGCGGTAGCCAAACGCCCGACTATACCAACTTGTTATTAGCGGCCAGTCCGACCAGTAATATCGTGATCATCGGCGATGACTTACATGAAGAGCAAATTCTGCACTGCGTGCTGGCTGGCGCCAAGGGCTATCAAAACAGTCTGTCATTGGCGGCCTATATCAACAGAATGATCCATGCAGTCGCCGCGGGCGAGGCTTGGTTGAGCCGTAAGATCGTCGCTTACCTTCTGGACGCCATTCACCGGAATTATTCGGTTCAAGCAATTAGCTAAAAGTGCAAACCCGCTTCGAAATAAAAAGTTTGTCCGGCGATGGGCAAATTGTAAAGATAGCTGGACGTAGCCGGTTCCTTGCCGTGGCTATCGAATAGGTTCCGAGCCGATGCAGTTAGATCCAGATAGCCCATCAGTTTTTTAGCATTTAAAGTTAAATCGACCGTTTCATAATCTTTCAAAACGCGCGTATCTCCTGGGCTGCTAAGGCGGTGACCTATCCAGTTGATTTGCGTTTGAATCTGCCATTTCGGCATGAAATTCCAAGCGAGTGCGGTGTAAACATGATGTTCGGGGACATTGCTAACCCGGGTATGAGTCGCTTCGTTGCGGGCAAATTGCCACGCATAGTTACCGCGTAGATTCCAATCCGAGTGAAACTTCCAATCCCATTCAAACTCGCTGCCGTAGCCGTCTTGACCTGAGGAGTTACGCTCGGTCAGGGTGCCTGCGCCGGAAATCGGGCCGCTAATCAAATCGCGGATCTCATAATGGTATAAATTCAACGCGGTTCTCAGATTCTTCGTCGGACGATAATCGAATGCCAGTTCGGTAGTAGAAATGGTTTCCGGACTTAAAGCCGGGTTGCCAAGGAAAAGCGGGCTATTTTGCTGATATTGTTCGAGAAAGCTTGGGGCTCTGTAAGCCTGACCATAGAGCAATTTAGTGGTCAATTGTGAATTGATATTCCAGACCAGCGCGGCGCGGGGGTTCAATGTGCCGCCAAAGTCGGAATAGTGGTCAAAGCGCAAACCGGTGGTCAGGTGCCAGTCTTCGGCAAATTGCCATTCGTCTTGTATCGCTGCGGACCAAATGTCGCGATGATGGTCGTCAATAAATGTGAGAGGGGTTCCGGTTAAATCTTGTAAGCCGCCGGCAAGGTTGATGGCGGGAAATGCAGATAGCCCGGCGCCGTTGATAACGCCTACGCCATAATTCCGTGCTTCTTGCGTGTTCATTTCCTCATAGCGGAAACCGGCAATCATGCGGATCAAATGATCGGAGAAACCTTTGTAAATACCGGTGAACTCAAAGCTGGGTACGGTATTTTTAAAACCGGCTACGAAACGTAGCCCCTCCGGAAATAGCATTAAGCCTTTAGTCGACGCCAGCTGGTCGGTGACGTTGCCGTCCGCGCCGATCGGTAAAATCGAGCCACCCGGGAAACCGTAAATATTGGCCGAGACATCAGTATGCAGAAAGCTGGCGTGGGCTTGCAATTCCCAGTTCTCCAGGTCGTCCTCGGTCGAGTAACGCACATCCGCCAAGTAATTGCTGCCATTGCCCTTGCCTTTGTTATCCAGGGCACCATAGGCGCCGGAGCGAAAGCCGTAATCTGATTCGTTAAAAGCCCAAAATCCCAAATCCCAATGTTTGCGTTGCAAACTGAGATGGCCGTTCCAACGTTCGTTTTGGGTTTGCATTGGGCCGGGGGCGAGCGATATATTCGTGCCCAATACTTGGTCGACTTGGGTTTGCGCGTCGGCCGTGATGACCCGATCCGGATCGACACCGTTATGGCTATATTGCAGGCTGCCTGCTACATCCCAGCCTTGCCATTTGCCACCGTATTGGCCCCAAGTGCTTTTAGTATCGGCATTACCGCCGCGTGCGCCGACTGTTGCGCCATCAATATCCGCAGCCTTTTTGGTAACAATATTAATTACCCCCGCGAAGGCGTCCGCGCCGTAAAGCGCCGACCCCGGCCCTCTGATTACCTCGACGCGTTGAATATTTTCGACGGGAATAATCATCCCAGCCATATGCGTGCCCTGATAAGGCACGGAGAAACGCGTGCCGTTAAGCATGAGCAATACTTCGGCATTGGTTTCGTTGCGCATGCCGCGCATCGTGTAACTATAATCGTTAGTGACCGGTTGGATCGTAACATGCATGCCAGGTACGGTTTCCAGCACCTCGTGCAGATCGGTAGCACCCATCGTGGCAATTTGCTCGGCGGTGATAACGGTGGTCACTGCTGCCGATTGCGACACCGATTTGGCGGTGCCCGAGGCAATGCTCACTGAAATATTGGCTAACTCCGCAGGCGATAAATCCAGCAGTTCATTTACGGTTTGTTCTGCATGGGCCTGCTGACCGATGAGGCTAAGGACTAGAGAGTGTTTGAAAAGCTGCTTCTTGACTGTTTTCAGCATAGGATTTCTCATAATTCCCGCAGGGGTACCGGTTTGGCAATGCCGTAGCCTTGCGCGTAATTCACTCCCAAGGTTTGTAGTAGATCGAAAATACTTTGGTTCTCCACAAACTCGGCGATGGTTTTTTTGCCCATCACGTGGGCCACCTCGTTAATCGCTTTAACCATAGTCAAATCCACCCGATCATCCAGTATGTCTTTTACAAACAGCCCGTCTATTTTTAAATAATCGACCGGTAGGTTCTTTAGATAAGCAAATGACGACAAGCCGCTGCCGAAGTCGTCCAGGGAAAAAGAACAGCCCTTTTGGCGCAGCGAATCGATAAATTGCCGAGCATAGGAAAGATTGCTGATGGCAGCTGTTTCGGTGATTTCGAAACAAATTTTGTGGGTTGGTATCTGCCATTTGCGGAATTGCTCATCGATAAAGCCAAGCATGGCTTGGTCCGACAGCGACAAACCGGACAGATTGACCGAGCACATTTCCAAACGATCCAGGAAGCCGGGCGTAGTCGCCAAGTACTGGAACAAACGGGAGATCACCCAGCGGTCTAAAGGCGAAGCCATGTTGTAGCGTTCTGCGGCAGGTAGAAAAGCACCGGGCGGAATCACCTTATCTTGATCGTCTCGGTACCGGATTAAGGTTTCGAAATGTAGACCGCCGCGATTAGCGGCTATAGGCACGATCAATTGACCGAATAACTGGAAGCGGTCTCGCTCGATTCCCAGACGGATTTTTTCCACCCATTGCATTTCACCTTGGCGGAGTGTGAGCTCTTCGTCGTCCGGACTGAATATATGTACCCGGTTGCGGCCTTTTTCCTTGGCGGCGTAACAGGCGGCATCGGCTTCTTTCAATACATCCACGGCATTGCCGCAGGCGCGATTGATTGGGGCGATGCCGATACTCACCCCGATGTTGAAACTACGGTTTTCCCAGGCAAATTGGAAGTCGCATACCGCATTGCGCAGTTTTTCGCCGGTGATGATGGCTTGTTCGAGGGAGCAATACGACATCAGGATGCCGAATTCGTCGCCGCCCAGTCTAGCCAATATGTCCATTCTGCGCACTTGTTGGCGCAATACTTCGCCGAGCTGCCTTAGTAGCTCGTCGCCCGCCAGATGGCCGCAGGTATCGTTGACGATTTTGAATTGATCCAGATCCAAATAACATAAAACGTGGTGGCTATCGTTGGCTTGCGCCTCTAACACCAAATTCTGAATATGGATATCGAATTGGCGGCGGTTGACCAGGCCGGTCAATTCGTCGTGGCTGGCCTGATAGGCGATTTTTTCCGAGAGGCGTCGGGTTTCGGTAATGTCTTCGCAAACCAGCAACAGGTGCGAACGATTATTTTCGTCCTTCACCAAGCGCGCGGTTTCCCTGGCCCAAATAATATTGCCGTTGCGGCAGATGATGCGGCTTTCCAGCTTATGTACTTGCTCGGGATGATTACGGCAGATTTGGAAGAACTGGTTGCAGTTGTTTATATCTTCGGGATGGGCGAAGTTGAAAATAGAGCAGCCTTGCAGTTCCTCAACGCTTAAACCCAGCTGGCGGGCGCCGAAGCGGTTTACCGAGATGATTTGCCCTTGCATATCCAGGTTAAACACCATGGTCGGATTGTTGTCGTACAAGGCCTGGAAGTTATTTTTGACGCTAATCAAGGCTTTGTTTTGAATCTCCACGGTATCCAGCATACCGTTGAACGCATCGACCAAAATTCCCATTTCATCATTGCTGTGCTTGGCTGCACGCAAGGAATAGTCGTGTTCCTGGCTGACTTTTTGCGCGGTTTTAGCCAGTTGCGCGATGGGCTTGGCCACCCGGTTTAACAAGGGTGCGGTCAGAAAAAACGTAATAGACAACGCGACAAACAACACAATCAGGACGACGCCGACAAATTGCAATTCTCGCCAGAACGCGGCACTGAGGTCGGAGGATAGAAAAATCCCGCCGACAATTTCGTCATCCAGGCGCATGGGCTGATAAACATAAAGGTTGAGTTTATCGAAATAATTACGCAAGCCATGCGATACGACCGGGCAGGTAGCGGATTGCTTGTCCAGCGAGGTGAATAACTGACCTCTTTTGGTGTAGACGCAAGCGCTGCGCAAATCGGGGAGATTATTCAAGGACACCAGGTTTTCCTTGGCCAAATTGGCGTCGTCAAACATCACTGCGGCGACACTTCGGTTGGCAATCAGGCTGGCAACGGCGATTAAGTCGCTTTGGGCTTTGCGCTTTACTTCTGTGACGTTCACCGTTACCAAAATCACCAAGGCCAACAGCATGGAAAATAGACTAGAGGTAATGGCGATGCTAAACAATTTGCCTTTGATGGATAGCCGCGAGAAGAATCTACTCATGCTCGGCCCCCTCCACCAGTATGGCAACCTCGATGAGTTTGGCGCTGACGTTAAAACCGCTCTGTTTCAAAGCCTTGAGGTTGAGGTGCAGTTTGACTTTGCCGTCGTCGAGTGCAAAGCCGATCATGCCGCCGGATTCGGCAAAAAACGGCTCGCTGCTGACCGTTAGTGACTTTTTCAGGGAGCCGACCAGTAACACGCCTGGTAAAGCAAGGTCTGAGCGCTGCTCGGGATTGTCGAAATAGACGATATCGCAATCTTTCGCCTGTTTGGGCGTATCGAACTTGAACAACCGAATGGGTTTTTCCTGAACGGTCTTGCTCTCCAGCGGGCTCAGCAGACTCCCGAAGGGGTCGTGGCCGATAATGCAGATATTAAAGGTGGGGTTGGCTTTTTCCGGCCAAGTAATGAATTTGGTGAAGTTATAAAGATAGGCTGCCTTGACCTTATATTCCAGGTTCAGTTCGTCTGCCGGCGAAGGCTGACTGACAAAGCAAAATAATATTACCCACTTTACGAGCTCAAAAGCGCGCCGCAACGACAATGCGTCATCAGTGGAAAAGACGGAAACCAAGGTTATTCCCTACCGGATAAAATCATCAGGCAAGGATAGTTGAAAAATTATCGGTTGCTGAAAAATCCCCGCAAGGCCCGAATCATATAGGCATGATCGAGTACGCCGGCGCTTTCGCGAATGCTGTGCATGGCCCACATTGGCGACCCCACATCGACACTGCGTATGCCTAATTTCGCCGAAGCTATCGGGCCTATCGTGCTGCCGCAGGGCAAGTCGCCGTGATGCGCGTATTTTTGATAAGGCACCCCGGCTTGTTGGCAAATGCGGATGAAAGTAGCCTCTGAAATACATTCAGAGGCATAACGATGGTTAACATTTACCTTGATGACCGGTCCGTGATTGACGATGATTTTGTGGCCGGGTTCGTAGGCACCGGGAAAGTTTGGTTGATACGCATGCGCCATATCGGCGCTGATCATAAAGCTATTGGCTAGCGAGCGCCGGTAGTCGTCCGGGGTATTGCCGACTGCGTTGGCGATGCGCTCGAGCACATCGGGCAGGAAACTGCCGGCCGCGCCCTTGCAGCTCTCACTGCCGATTTCCTCATGGTCGAAAAACGCGCAGACCAACGTGCTGTCGGCATCTAGGGTCGAAGGATCCAATAATGCCGTCAATCCAGCATGGCAGGAGGCCAGATTGTCCAATTGGCTATCGGCGTAAAAAAGTTGTCCGTCACCCCAAAGAGTGCCTTTCTGGGTGTCGTAAGCATTCAACTCCCAGCTCAAAATTCGCTCGGCAGCAATGCCGCTAGCGTGTTCCAGCAATTGCCGAAACTTGTCTGTGGGTAATTGTTGCTCGACACTGGCCGAAAAAATTAACGGCAACTCGCTTTGCTTTTTCAGTTTCAGGCCGTCTTCGTTGACGCCGCGGTTCATATGAATCGCCAGATTCGGCAGGCGCAGTAGCGGTTCGGCGAAGCGCAGCAGCCGGCTGGCGATGTTGCCGTCGCTATCCAGATAGGCAATGCGGCCGGCCAGACTCAGGTCACGGTCAGCAAACGTGGCGAGAATCGGGCCACCGTATACTTCAACAGCCAAACGCAAAAGCTTGTCCGAGTCGATCAGCGGCTGCGGTTTCACGCGCAGACCCGGCGAATCGGTATGGGCGCCGAGTATTTTGAAGCCGGTTTCCGCCAAGGCTTGTTTGCCGATGACGAATGCGGCGATGGATGAATCGTCTCTGATCACATAGTAGCGCCCGCCGCTAGCCAATGACCATGCATCGCTTTCCTGGATGCGTTGGAATTGATGCGCCTGCAATCGTCCTTCTATGCTGGCGACCGCATGCCAAGGGCTGGGACTGGCGTCAATGAAATCCAGTAAGTCTTGCGCTTGTTGCTGAGCCGTCATGATTGTTTTTCCAGCGTCAGTGCCACGGAATTGATGCAATAGCGCAGGCCTGTTGGTTGCGGTCCGTCTTCGAATACATGTCCGAGGTGAGCGCCGCAGGATTGGCAGGTCACTTCAACCCGGCGCATGCCATGGCTGTTATCGGGATGCTGATCCAGACTTTCCGAATTTAGCGGGTCCCAAAAGCTGGGCCAGCCGCAGCCGGAGTGAAATTTTTGCTCGGAGGTAAACAAGGCGTGACCGCAGCAAACGCAGCGGTAGATACCGGCTTCGTCGCAGTCGGTATATTTGCCAGTAAATGGTGGTTCGGTGCCTTTTTCCCGGCAGACATGATATTGCTCGGGAGTTAGCTTCTCGCGCCAGGCTTGTTCATTATCGTGTTTCTCGGTCATGGTGGTGTTCCGCAGGCTAGGTGTAGTGGGCATTTTACTCAGTCTACCTCGGCATCAAAAGCAATCAAAAGCCGGGAATATTTCGGTTGATTACATCAGGAGGTTCTAATATTCTTGAGCTGCATGGTTTTGAAGCTTATAACAACAATATAAAAAATAATAAATACGCAGAGTGTGTTCATCTAAACAGCAGCGAGGAGAAGGTCATGGCAAGAATTGTAATATTGGGTGCGGGGATCGGCGGTGTGCCGATGGCTTACGAAATGAAGGAGACAGTGGGAAATGCGCATGAAGTCGTGGTGATTTCCGACTCGCCGACTTTCCACTTTGTGCCCTCCAATCCCTGGGTGCCGCCGAAATGGCGCAAACCCGAGGATTTGAAAATTGAGCTGGCGCCGGTGATGGCGAAAAAGGGGATCAACTTTATTCAAAAGGCCGCAACCAAAGTCGATCCGGCCAATAACAAAATTGATCTAGCTGATGGTTCTTCGGTTGAATACGACTTTTTAATCATCGCTACCGGTCCACGCCTGGCCTTCGATGAAGTGCCCGGTTTGGGCCCGCACGGCGGGTACACCTCATCGGTCTGCCATGTCGATCATGCTGCATTGGCTGCCGAGGATTGGACTAAATTCATGGCCGATCCCGGTCCGATTGTGGTTGGCGCGGTGCAAGGCGCTTCCTGCTTCGGCCCGGCTTACGAATATCTGATGATTCTGGAAACCGAGCTGCGCAAACGCAAAATCCGCGACAAAGTGCCGATGACTTTTGTCACCTCCGAGCCCTATATTGGCCACCTGGGTTTGGGTGGGGTCGGCGATACCAAAGGTTTGCTGGAAAGCGCGTTGCGCGACAAAACCATCAAATGGATTACCAATGCCAAGGTGGATCGTATCGAAGCCGGCATGATGTATGTCACCGAAGTCGATGAAGAGGGTAACGACAAGAAAAAACACGAAGTGCCGTTTAAACACTCGATGATGCTGCCGGCTTTTACTGGCGTCGATGCCGTGCGCCATTCCGGCGCGGAAGGTTTGACCAACCCGCGTGGTTTTGTGATTGTCGATCAACATCAGCGCAATCCGACTTACAAAAACATTTATTCGGTCGGGGTCTGCATCGCCTTGCCGCCGGTGGAAAAAACCCCGGTGCCGACCGGCACCCCGAAAACCGGTTACATGATCGAGTCGATGGTTACCGCCACGGCCCATAATATTCGCGACGAACTGGCCGGCAAACAACCGTCTGATATACCCAGTTTAAGCGCGTTGTGCCTGGCCGATTTGGGCGACACCGGCGTGGCGTTCTTGGCTGTGCCGCAAATTCCACCCAGAAATACGACTTGGTCCAACCATGGCAAATGGGTGCATCTGGCGAAAATCGGTTTTGAAAAATATTTTATGCGCAAGATTAAAAACGGCATCAGCGAGCCGTTTTACGAACGCATGATATTGAAATTCCTCGGTGTGGTTCGTTTGAAATAGGAGGCTATATGTCTATCGATCGCATGGTAATGGCGTTTGCCGGCTCGTTTATCCTAATCAGTTTGGCGCTGGCGCACTGGCATTCGCCGAATTGGCTGTGGTTTACCGCGTTCGTTGGCGCCAATCTGTTGCAAGCATCGTTCAGCGGTTTTTGTCCGTTGGCGATTATTCTGAAAAAACTCGGCGTCAAATCGGGCTGCGCATTCTGATGCGTTAAATATAAAGAGCCGGATTTTCGCAGGCCAACGATCCGGCTTTTTCGCCTACCACCTTTTTGCGCCTAATATTACTTTGTGATCGAAGCGGGGAGGGGTGGTCAGATGTGGTTCTGAAGGGCCACGGGTCTATTTTAAATAAGCCGCCACCGTTTGCGATTCCCACATCCCGTCCGCCATTTCACCCGGCGGATTAACAGTCCAATTCCAACTCGCCAGCTGATCAGCATGTTGAATATAGCCAGCCATAATGGGCCGGTAGTCGGTTCGATCGATTATCCCGTTGCGGCCATGGTGCTGATCTTCAATTTCAGTTATCAGGCAAACCGGCGCTTGCCAGCTATCCAACCAATTGAGATGGGCCAAGATCAAGGCCCGGCCAAAAGTCTCTAATTGCGCGGGTTCTGGGGCGGTAGTTGCCAGCCAATCCAGCGGTAGCAATGGCAGTTGGGTCAGGCAATTAACTGAAGCGATCCAGTGCGGCTTGATCGGTAGCGTAGGATGCGGTGGTTTATTTACTAATGCTTGCGGCGGTATCTGCCGGTGTTGCGCCAACCAGTCTACGGTGCCGGTCACGTCATGCAGATGGCAGAAAACACGACCAGGCCAGATTTTGGCTAGGCGGCGAGTCCGATAGCTGAAAGCAATGTCCAGCAGGACTATCTGTTCGAACTGTTGCAATAACGCTTTGA
Organism: Methylomonas sp. 11b; assembly: GCF_000515215.1. Lineage (NCBI taxonomy): Bacteria > Pseudomonadati > Pseudomonadota > Gammaproteobacteria > Methylococcales > Methylococcaceae > Methylomonas > Methylomonas sp. 11b. Next base: position 2,262,224 of record NZ_KI911557.1, on the reverse strand, counting down.
TGGGCAGGTCGTGTGCACTGCCTCCACCGATAATCAGGGCGGCGCCACCTTGATTATGCCGCCCTTGGGCGGCTTTCAATACAGCGCGTTTAGTCGCCAGGATATGTGGGTGCCAAGCCTGTCGACAGCGGCGATGCCTGGCTTGCAACGCGGCCATTTCCCGAGCGTAACCCAATATACGTGCTTCGCGGCTGACGGCCCGTACGCCCAGGTAATGCCAAAATTCTTCCAACATTTGTCTACAAACTGGACTGGCGGTACTGGCAATTCAGGCGCATCGCGCACTCGCGTCTGAGTAAAGTTGTGTACCACCATTCCGCCCGGAACAATTCTGTTGGATAGCATTGTTGGCCTTTAGGCGTTGCTGTCATGGCGCTCAACTGTGGTGGACTGGTCCGCAAAGTATAAATCCAGCCTGGCGGTCGGACTAATCCAGACAATTTTTTGTTTGGCGCTGAAGACGGATTGTCGGGTTTGCTACAAATCAATCCGCATCAAACTTTAGATAATTCAATTATTTATGAGTTGGCACAACCGTTGCTCAAGTTTTAATAAAAACGTGAGGTTGTGTTATGAAATCGACCAAAGATATTGCGGAACTGCTGGACGAACCGGCTTGCGAGCATAACAAGAAGGAAAAGTCCGGCTGTGCCAAACCCAAACCCGGTTCAGCGGCAGGTGGTTGCGCCTTCGATGGTGCACAGATTGCACTATTACCGATCGCCGACGTCGCGCATATCGTCCACGGCCCTATCGCCTGTGCCGGAAGTTCTTGGGACAACCGCGGCACCCGTTCTTCCGGCTCGGAATTATACCGAATCGGTATGACCACCGATCTGACTGAGCAAGACGTGGTGATGGGGCGTAGCGAAAAACGCCTGTTCCACGCCATCAAACAAGCCATCGAGACCTATAACCCGCCGGCCGTGTTTATCTATAACACGTGCGTGCCGGCTTTGGTGGGCGACGATATTAATGCCACCTGCAAATCAGCTGCCGAGCGATGGGGTGTGCCGGTTGTGCCTATTGATTGCGCTGGTTTCTACGGCACCAAAAACTTGGGTAACCGGATTGCCGGTGACGCGATGGTCAACCATGTGATCGGCACCCGCGATCCCGACCCATTACCGCCTGGTACCGAACGGCCAGGCATCAAGGTGCATGACGTCAATCTGGTGGGTGAATACAACATCGCCGGCGAGTTCTGGCATGTGCTGCCGTTGCTGGACGAAATGGGTCTGCGCGTATTGTGTACCCTGTCCGGCGATGCCCGTTTCCGCGAAGTGCAAACCATGCACAAAGCCGAAGTTAATATGATGGTCTGCTCCAAAGCCATGGTCAACGTGGCCCGCAAGCTGCAACAAAGCTACGGCACGCCGTGGTTCGAAGGCAGTTTTTACGGCATTACCGATACTAGCCAAGCCTTGCGCGACTTCGCCAGGGTAATAAACGATCCTGATTTAATCGAGCGCACCGAAGCCATCATCGCCAGGGAAGAAAACCGCATCCGCGAAGCCTTGGCGCCCTGGAGAGAACGCCTAAAAGGCAAACGCGTGTTGCTGTTTACCGGCGGCGTGAAAAGCTGGTCGGTGATCTCGGCGCTACAGGATTTGGGCATGGTGGTAGTTGCCACCGGTACCAAAAAATCCACCGAAGAAGACAAGGCGCGGATTCGTGAGCTGATGGGCGAAGACACCTTAATGATAGAAGACGGCAGCCCGAAAGCCTTGTTAAAAGTGGTCGCCGATTACAAAGCCGACATTTTGATCGCCGGTGGCCGAAATATGTACACAGCGTTGAAAGCGCGCATCCCGTTCCTGGACATCAACCAAGAGCGCGAGTTCGGCTACGAAGGCTATCAAGGTATGCTGGAGCTGGTCAGACAATTGGCCTTGACCTTGGAAAGCCCGGTTTGGGAAGCCGTGCGGGCCACACCGCCTTGGCGCACTGGCGGCCTGAAAAAGTCAGCTGCCGCAGAGATTCAAGCAGAGCCCTTATCGGCTCAGGCGGCATAACATGGCCGAAATCGTCAAACGCAATAAAGCCCTGTCGGTCAATCCCCTAAAGGCTAGTCAGCCTACCGGTGGTTCCTTGGCTTGCTTGGGCTTTGATCGGGCGATCCCGATGCTGCACGGTTCACAAGGTTGCACCGCGTTTGCCAAGGTGTTTTTTGTCAGGCACTTTCGCGAACCTATTCCGTTGCAAACCACCGCGATGGATCAAGCTAGTTCGGTGTTGGGTGCGGACGAAAATGTGATTGAGGGCATCAAAGCGATTGCCGAAAAATCCAACCCAGCCTTGATCGCGGTTTTGACTACCGGTTTGGCAGAAACTCAAGGCTGCGACGTACATCGCAACGTTCGCGAGTTTCGTGAACGTTATCCGGAATACGCGCATGTCGCCGTGGTGGCAGTCAATACTCCGGACTTTACCGGCTGCGTGGAAACCGGTTACGCAGCAACTATTTACGAAATCGTCAAGGCCTTGGTGCCGGACGCGGAAACTGCCGGTACCAAACCCTGTAATCGCCAACGCCAGGTCAATTGTTTGGTCAGCCCCATGTTGACGCCGGGCGATCTGGAAGCCTTGCGCGATTTGATCGAGCAATTCAATTTACGGCCTGTGCTGGTGCCTGACTTATCCGACTCCCTGGATGGGAGCTTAACCGACGATGACTTTTCGCCGGTGACTATAGGCGGTACGCCGGTCTCCGAACTGGCGACCTTGGGCGAGGCCAGAGCCAGCTTGATAATCGGTGCGTCACTGCGTAAATCCGGCGAACTCTTGCAGGAAAAAACCGGCGTCCCCAGTTTCTATTTTGATCATCTTTATGGCCTGCAGGCTAACGACGCCTTGATCACTACGCTAGCTGACATCAGCGAAATGCCGGTGCCGCAAAAGATTGAACGGCAACGTGCGCAATTGCAGGATGCGATGCTAGATACCCATTTCATGCTCGGTCAACTGCGGGTGGCTATCGCTGCCGATCCGGATCAGCTCAATGCCTTGATTCATTTGGTGCAAGGCATGGGCGCGGAGGTGGTTACCGCGATCTGCGCCGGCAATACCCCGGTGCTGGCGACCGCACCAGTGGACAGCATCAAGATCGGCGACCTGGAAGATTTGGAAGTGATGGCGAAAGAGCGCAAAGCGCAATTGCTGATCGGCAACTCGCACGCCGTCGCTAGTGCCGAACGGCTGGGCATCCCGATTTTGCGTATCGGCTTTCCGCTCTACGACATCATTGGCGGCTATCAAAAAACCTGGATTGGCTATCGGGGTACTCGACAAACCTTGTTCGATTTAGCCAATCTGGTGATTAATTTTGCTCACGAAGAGATCGAGCCGTACTACTCGCCTTATGCGCAAAAACCCGAATCCGAACGTCAAGCGTGCTCGCCGTCATGTCATTAGCCCGCCGCATTCACGTTTTGCATACCCACGAACAGAGGATGCCTATGGAAACCGCTATTAAAGTTGCTTTTGCCACTACCGACATGGCGCATGTGGACCAGCATTTTGGTTCGGCCAAATCGTTTGCTGTTTACGCTGTGGATCCGGAACAGTCCGAATTCATGGAAGCTGCGCAATTTGGCGAACTCGCGCAGGACGGCAACGAAGACAAGTTGTCTGTAAAGATTCAGTTGCTGGAAGGCTGCGCGGCTGTGTATTGCCTGGCCATTGGCGCCTCGGCAGTGAAACAAATCGTCGCGCAAGGCATTCAGCCGATCAAAGTTCACGAAGGCAGCACCATCAAGGATCTGATAGCGGATTTACAGGCCGAAATGAAAGCCGGCCCGTCCAGTTGGTTGGCAAAAGCCATCAACCAACACAAGGGACCGAGTCCTGAGCGTTTTAATGCGATGGAAGAGGAAGGCTGGGATGAATAGATTGGGTTGGGGGTAGCTCGTGAATAGTTAAAAGCCTTGGCGCGTCGGAGTGATTTTGCCCCGCATGCCGCGCCGAGCACCGGAACTTTTGAACGGACAAATCGGCAGGATAGCCGATTTGCATGCGAAGCACCCGAAGGGCGAGGTATAGGGATCTACCGAGTGAGCAGCCCGGTAGGGGCGCCGCAGGGATGCGGTGCGTTGCCGAAGGGGCAGGAAGCCCCTTTCGGCGACCCCGTTCAAAAGTGAGGAGCGCAGGGAATAAGCCGCATCCGGGTGTCTTTTCTTTTGGATACTTTTCTTTGGACAAGCACAAATTCGTCTGGGACGAATTTGAACAGCCGATAGGCTGGCCCGAAGGGCGAAAACCAAGGATGGTTTTCGTAGCGAAAGTATCTCGCCTGTCGGTGCGAGAACCGACATTAAAAGCCGTCGCGTTAGCGACACGCAATGAATACTTTTCAGTTAGGCCACAAACCTAACCAAACAAAAAACCAAAGGAGAACCACCATGGCCCAACCCGCATTAGTCGTCGAAGCAGGCGACCCGTTCATGAACTCGGAAATCGTCGTCGAGATGGTTAAACAATTGCGTGCACTCGATACCTACGATACCTATGAAGGCTGGTCGGAAGAAAAGATTATCGATCCGCTAGTGATGACCAAAGAACGTAAGCGTGAAATTCCGATCATCGGCGATCCCGATGAAATCACTTTGGCGCGCGTTAAAGCCTATTACAACTCCATCGCGTCGTTGATCGAGAAGAAAGGCGGCTTGATGGCAGTGCCGGTAATCAACATCACCCACGAGGGCTTTGGCCGCGCGTTGGTATTGGTGGGCAAATTGATTGTCGTGGATAAAGTCTTGCGCGACGTGCACCGCTTTGGTTTTCCCAGCCTGGAAGATTTGGCGGCAAAAACCGATGCAACGATCGAAAAAGCGCTGGGTTTGATCGCAACATATAGAGAAGTAGCCGAAGCTTGAGGTGATTTATGAGCGACGAAGAACTGAAAGTATTGGAAAAAGACGTCAAGAAAGCCAAACGTATTGCTAGCGAAGCGGCATCCGTGTTGCACGATTTGATCGAAGACAGGCTGCCGGATGCCTATGGCGAATTGATGGGCATCGCGCAGGCGACTTATGACGCCTGCAAAGCCTGGGACGATGCCAACAAGAAATTTTTGGCTGCCAGCAAAGAAACGGCCTAGGAGACGATCATGAGCGAATTTGTAACCGGCGTTACCTACGGCGGCACAGTCTGGACACCATCGTACGTTACCGATATCAATCAGCGTACCTGTATTGGCTGCGGTCGGTGCTTTAAGGTCTGTCCGCGTGATGTGTTCGATTTGATCGAAAAAGACGAAGCGTTGTCAGCCGAAGATTTCGGTGACGACTACGGCGACTTTGAAGACGATGACGATAACACCATGGTAATGAGCTTGAAGAACGCGGCTGATTGCATTGGGTGTGAGGCGTGCTCCAAGGTTTGTCCTAAGGATTGTTTTACGCATGAGCATAAGGCTGCGGCTTAGTTTGTGTCGCTAGCGCGACCGCTTATTTAGTTGCGTAGGGTGGGCACGGTTTTCTGTGCCCACGCGGTGAGGGGTAATGTGTCGCTGTTGCGACGGCTTTTTAGAAGTCGGGTCTCGGCCCGACGGCCGAGATACTTTCTTTTGCTTGGCCAAAAGAAAGTATCCAAAGAAAAGGCCACCCCGATACCGCTCAGATCCTGCGCGCCGCAGCGTTTATCGAGGGTCGGCAGAAGGGGCTTCCCAGCCCCTCCGCCGACGTGCGGCATCCCTGCCGCACCCCTTCGGGCTAATCTCGATAAACGCTACGGTGCTCGGCGCGGCATAGGGGATGGGGCTTGTCCCGGAATTACTAGGTTGTCCGAATAAATTCGGGATCTAGCTGCCGCCAATTGAAGAAGCTTCACAATGTTTTGTAAAAGCCCTTTTTAGTTTTCTGGTGCTGGATGTAAATGTACGTGCATTGAGAGTAGAACGCTTGTCTCCCGTATGCCGCGCCGAGCACCGAAGCTTTTGAACGGACAAATCGGCAGGATAGCCGATTTGCATGCGAAGTACCCGAAGGGCGAGGTACACGGATGTACCGAGTGAGCAGCCCGTTAGGGGTGCGGCATGGATGCCGCACGTTGCCGAAGGGGCAGGACGCCCCTTTCGGCAACCCCGTTCAAAAGCGAGGAGCGCAGGGGATAAGCGGCATTCGGGCCGCCTTTTCTTTGGATACTTTCTTTTGGCGGAGCAAAAGAAAGTATCTCGGTCGTCGGTCCGAGAACCGACATCAAAGAATTCGTCGCGTTAGCGACACCTTATTTTTAAGTTAAACCATAAGGAATCCCACTATGCCTCGTCCCGATAAACACGTATTCGTCTGCACTCAAGCTCGTCCGCAAGGCCATCCGCGCGGCTCCTGCACTGCCAGTGGCTGTGCCGAGGTGATGAACGAGTTCATGAACCAAATTCAAGCGCGGAATCTGTTCGAGAAAATCGGCCTAACCAACACCGGTTGCATGGGGCCTTGCATGCTCGGACCCAGCGTGCTGGTCTATCCCGAAGGCGTCATGTACGGCAAAGTGACCAAAGATGACGTCAAAACCATCATCGATCAGCATTTGTTGGGTGGCGAGCCGGTCGCCGCCTTGGTCGCGCCAGCCGAGGTTTGGTAAACCATGAGTCAGCTCGGCTTTTTTGAAGAACGGGTTTTATTCAGTCCGGATGTGCCGGAAGAGGTGAATAAGCTGTTGCAGATGGCGGTGGCCGCCAGTCATGCCGACAAGCCCTTGGCGGAAAAGTATTTCAGACAGGCGCAAGCCTTGGATGAGAGTTGTCTGCAAACTTATTTTGCCTTGTATAAGTTTTATTTTTACCAAGGCCGGTTGCTGGAAGCCGAGTGTGAAGTGATGGCTGCGCTGAATGAAGCTGCTCGACAGGGGGGATTTCCTGCCGACTACCGGCAATTAGGGCGCGAGTTGGAGCAGTGGGATATGTATGCCAGCGAAGTCGCGCTGTTTTATCTATACAGTCTAAAGGCCTTGGCTTTTATAAAGCTACGGCGGCAATTGGATGCAGAAGCCCAATCCATTCTGGTGTTGATGCGCGCGCTCGATCCGGAAGATCGTTCCGGGGCGTCGGTGATTATGGATTTGGCCGACGCCGTGATGGAGGATGCCGCATGAGTGCCGAGCAGGTCGCAGAACATGTGGCGGCAAGACGGGTTTTTGGGGAGAAAGTCTGCCAACGCATCACTGAAAATATCGTCAAGCTGGGTTTTCCGGTACAAACCGAACTCAGTCTGCCGAAATTTGACAGTGCCGAATTCAGCTTGGTGACCGACCCGTTTACTCAAACTCAGGATCTGGTGGGCTACTGGTACAGCGCCGGTAAACAGCGCATCGGCCAGATCAAATTTCATGGCGACGGCAGTTTTTATGCCGAATATGACGTTGTGCAGCCGCACCCGACCAAAAAGCAGTGGTTTGTCGAAGCGATCAATGCCTGGGGGCAGCAAGACAACATTAAAACCGAAGCAAAATTGCTAGACATCCCGCAATAAGGGGGGGCAATGGCTAATCCAAAACGTTTGTACGAATTGCTGTTGGATTATTGCAGCAGCGATGCCGTGGTGGACAACCTGATGATTGGTTTAGTCTGGACTGTGTGCCAATCCCAGGGCAGGGCTACCGCCGGCTTGGCGATGAGTCCGGGTCAAAGCACGCGCACCTTGCCGTGGTCCGGTACTTTGGTTGGTAAACCGGTGACGGATTTGGCTGCTTGGATTACCGAATGGGAGCCATACAAGGCCACCGTGGCGATGGCAGCGATTAATAGCTGTATTAACGCCCGACCTTTACCGGAATCGGTGGTGCTGGACAGTCACGATGAGCACGCTAATCTGGCGGTGTTCGAGCATTTTTTGCCGCAATTGCAGGCCAAAAACGTGGTGGTGATCGGCCGCTATCCGGGGATCGAACGCTATCAGGACAAGATGAATTTAACCATTCTGGAGCGGCAGCCGTCGGCAGCCGATCTGCCGGATTCCGCGTGCGAGTTTTTATTGCCGCAAGCCGATTGGGTGTTCCTGACTGCCAGCAGCATTCCGAATAAAACCTTTCCGCGTTTGGTAGAGTTGTCCAGTCACGCCAAAACCGTATTGATGGGACCCACCGTACCGTGGCTGCCGCAGTTGCACGAGTTTGGCATCGATTATCTGGCTGGCGTGGAAATTGTCGATCAGAAAGCCTTGTACCACACCGCAGCCCAGGGCGGCGGTGTGCGAATATTTAATAACGGTTTGCGCTATCGCGTCGCGGAATTGGCGCCGCAAAGCAGTATCAGTTGGCTGAAACAACAAATCGCCGACTGTTTCAACGAAAGAACCCAACTCACTGAAGCGATGGAGCAATGGTATCGCGACGGTAATAAGGCGCGTTTCCCGCATTACTCGTTGTTGGACCAAATTAACAGCCGGCTGTCGCGCTTGGATAGCAGCTTTAAATCGTTGTGGGATAGCTGTGCGCCTGGATAAGCAATGAATAACGCAGTACCGGAGGCGTTTCATAGTCACCGATTGTTATTGATGTACAAAGGCGATATTAGCGCACTGACCCTGTTCGCTCAGCAGGCAGGCGGCAGCGTGTGCTTTCCGCAGTCCTTGCCGCCGCTGTCTGTCGCCTTCGATGAGGACGCGACGGTAACTGAAGGAAAAATCACCGTGCATCCGGCAACGCTGATCAGCGCCATCAATCGTCTGCTGGGGTTCGATAACGATTTACTGTATGCCGAAGCCGGTTATAAGGAATACGTCGATACCCCGAGAGGCGTCGTCACCGTCTACATGGCTAGGTTCAAACTATTGGACCCGCCGCATCGCTTGATGCAGACCTTAGGCTGCCAGATGCGCACACTACCGGAACTTCGAGGGCGTCCGCCCGCCGAAATGGAGTTGTTGCGTCGGGCTTACACCAAAATGATGGAGGGCTAATATGTTCGATATTATGGATTTTGGCATTGGTGACTTCACGGGCGATAACGGCTCGGAATCGCCTGCGCCCAACGGTCCGTATATCCCCGAAGCCAGCGAATGCATGCGCTGCGGTATGTGTGTCAGCAGCTGCCCGACCTTTCGGTTGTTCGAAATCGACGCCGAAACGCCCCGGCAGCGCATCCGTACGATCAGCAAAGTCTTGGTGGAGGAGGCACCGATCAGCGCTGAAGAGCGCGCCCATTTGGATAATTGTCTGCAATGCCGAGCTTGCGAAACCGCCTGTCCCAGCCGGATGAGTTACGGCGCCTTGTTCGATCAGGCCAGAGCGAAACTCCAGCAAACCGCTTCGCAGTCCTGGTTAGCCAAGCTGGCGATGTACCTAATAGAACATAAACGTCGGCGGCGTATGCTCTTGCCCCTAATGTCTTTGTATTTGCGTTCGGGTTTGCGAAAACCGCTGAGAGCCAGTGGCTTGCTGCGCAAATTAAAATTGGCCACCGCCGAAAGCTTGCTGAACGAGCCGGCCTTAGGCAGCTTGGCAGGGATTTATCCGGTCGGCAGACGCCAGCGTCAGCGCGGGCGAGTAGCCTTGTTTACCGGTTGTCTGGCGGAACATTTCGACCGCGCCACCCAACGCGCCGCGATCAAACTACTCAATACCATAGGCTATGAAGTCGTGGTGCCGGAAGGCCAAGGCTGTTGCGGAGCGATTCATCAGCACAACGGCTGCTCCGCGCAAGCCTTGAAAGATAAAAATATCGAAGCGTTCTACGAGCTGGAAGTGGACGCGGTGATCTATGTCGCCAGCGGTTGCGGCGCCATGCTGACTGAATATCAAGGTGACGATAGCGAAACCGCCGGGTGGTTTGGCAAACGCTTGCAGGACATCAACGAATTTTTGCTGGCGCATTGGCCGGATAACCTAGAGCCCGCTGCCTCCAATTTAAATGTCGCGGTACACGAGCCTTGCAGCCAGCGCAATGTGTTGAAAAACGGCCGCGCCGTTCACGAGCTGCTGCGGAAAATCCCCGGTTTGAATATCGAAGCCTTGCCGGACAATCAACTCTGCTGCGGTGCCGGCGGCAGCTACATGCTTAGTCATCCCGAAAATGCCCAGCCACTGCGCAACGCCAAGCGCCAAGCCATCGAAGGCTCAGGGGCCGATGTGGTAGTGAGCAGTAATTTTAGCTGCGCGTTTTACCTCAATGCCGATCGCGCCGAAACCGCGCGAAAGCTGGTGCATCCGATCCGCTTGTTGGCCGATAGGGTGTAGTTCTGCGATTGTCTTAAAGCCCGGAGTGATTCGGCCGGGCGCATTGATTTGGGCTATTTTTTTGAGTTCGATATTCGAGCTCGCGTCATTTCAGCCACCACAAACTCTTCTTCCTGAAGATAACAAACTCGCGTGAGACCGGCGGTTAAACCACGAGAACGTTCAGCATTTTCAGACTTGCCGCCGTTGTATACAAAAGATCACCTTCAAGTGATTTTTACAAATATCGCCAGTCGATAAAAGTTGATTAAAAAGTTCAGTAGATTTACAGAGAATTTTGTGATAAAGATTGCAAAAAATTAATCAAGTCCGTCGCAAAGCGAGAATCGTTTTTTGCTGTTAACCTCGGCCGACATGGTCGTTTGGGGGCGTAAGTGTTAGCCCCACAGTCCATCGAGAATAGCCGCGTATTCAGCCCAGTAAGGCGAAATCAAGCGTACGGTTGCCCGGAGACTGTCTATTGTCGGCTGACAAACCTATCACCCTAGCGGCAATGTTAGAGCGTAGCGGACACTTGGTTATATGCCTAAAGCTGTTGATCTTCCCGGCGCTCGCCTGAATGTTGTTTATCTGCGGCTCAACCGCAGCGCGGACAAGCGCTTATCCCAAAATTAAGGTTTCGCAGTAGTTTTAAAGTTTACGTAATCAAGGCACGAATGCATCAATAACTTTCAACACAAATGGAGGGATTATGAAAATCCGTCGACATCTTTGCTGGTTGTACGCTATAGACAGATCAGTTTTGCCGTTACTCATATTTAGCGCGTTGCTGCTGTTGGTTCCGGTGGCGCGCGCGGCCCAGCAAGATGGCGACGACAGGGCGACAGTGCCGCAAGCTCCTAGAATATTATTCCGTAGCGCCCTGGGGCCAAGAACTTCACCTTTCGATCCGCCTACGCAAGACGTCTTTTTTACGGATGGCGGTGCAGGGTTGGATACCGGTTGCACCTTCAATAACGACCCCGGGCACCCGCTGGTAATCAGTGTGGTCATAGACAAGTTTGTGGGTGATGTTGATGCCAACGGTTATCTGGTCAATCCGGCGCCGCTGGTTTCGGCCGGTATTATTCCCGCCACTGTCGACATTATTATGCCTGCTTACGACATTGATGTTAATGGAACGCCACCGCCGGAACGAGATGAAGCGTTGTTCAACGGGCAAAGCCTGGGTTTTTTAACTGGCGACAACAACATTTGGAAGCTGAACAGCTTCAGCGTAGATATTCGTAAAATAAAGTTTCCTTCCCGTCCCGCCAGTGGCGGCAACGTGGTTCCGGTAATCAACAAAGTTCAAATCAATGTTGACACTTTGAGTAGCGGTCGTTGGTGCGCCGCTATCGACTGGGTTGCCTTGGTCATACCGGTGCGGCCTAAACTGGCGCTGGAGCTCAAGGTTATTGACGGCAACAAAATAAGGCAGAATGCCGGCTCTGCGACGATCGACACGATTTACCAGCAGGATTTCGATGCGGCCTGCAATGTGAGTACCCGCATAGGGCCGATTAACGAGTACCCCTTTTCCGGGCCCGCGACTTCAGGACTGTTTGGCTGGTTCAGCGGAGAATCGAAGCTCCGGGCCAAACTCAAAACCTGTCCCGAAAACAGCATCGATCCGCCGGAAATCAAAGCCGATTGGACCACCAGCGGCGGAGGGCCTGGCGGAACCACTACTTGGAACGGTTTCGAAGGCGATGTTACCGTTAAAATGCCGGGTAACGTTGGTAGTTATACCGTGGATTTCACCTATACCGTTAACGGCACACAGAGCCTTACCGCAAGCCGCAAATTGTTTGTCACCAAGGGGACGCCTTTAGGTATTGTCGACCCGCCCCGATTAACTTGGTACGAAAAAGCTACCGATTGGGCTTCGGGTCAATCCGGCGACGATGCCATCATCAAGGGTGTGCTGGACGGCTTATATAGCTTTGGCGGTGCTAATTGGCGATATGGATACTGCAATTTTGTGCCCGGAGCAATTGCCAGCCGGTATGGATGCATCAACGCCTTTGGTGTGCCTATCCCTGTTATTCCCAAATGTATGTGGGAAGAGCTGCTTGTGGATCCAATTACGTGCAACTACTCCGACTGCTATGTTTTTAGCGATGTATTGACCCATATGACTGCTACCCTTGGTGTGAGTGGATTGTCAGCTGTGCCACCGGTAACGGCGCCGGGTGACAATCACTTCATAACTAGCGGTTCACCTTCGCTTGACCCGGCATTTCGCGGTAGTGCCAAACCTCTCGGTGGCGGAGCGTTTGATCGCTACTATTTTTCGAGCCACAGCCTCGTCAAGCGCGGATGGTTTTTTCCGGATTACTACGATGCTACGTTTGATGGAGTCTACGGCAACAAAACTCAATTCATCGCATTCAACCTAACCGGCGCAACCGCAAATGATGCCGGGGGGAGAGAGTATTTTGTTACGTCGGAAGGAGCCAGGGTCTACGACCTTTTCAGCAGCCACTATGACGGTTGGGGCGACTACGAATATACGCTGCCGGCTGCTCCCGCTCCGAGGCTGTTAGCACCGGTGGTCATGGCCATGGTGAGCACTGAGCTGCAACTTCCGGGTACGGCAAGTTTCCGAACGCTGGATAGCAATGGCGACGGCGTATATGAAGGCCTTGCCGCCGATATTGACGTGGAGGTATTGACCGCGGGTACTTACACCATAGTTGGACGGCTGGAAAAAAACCGCAATGTGGTGGCAAACCGGCCGGCTTACGAATCTCAGTTATCTAGTCGCGTTACCTTTGAAGCGAGCGCCACCGGTAGCCGCAAGGTCACTATTGTCTTTTCCGGGGAACTGATTTACCAGTCCGGGCAAGACGGCCCTTATGATCTGGTGTTGAGAGGTAACAACATCAATACTTCCCTGCAAACCCCGGCTTATGATCACCGTTCCTTCGGCGAGATACTGACCGCTATTACCGCAGTCAGCGATCAAGGTATTGATCAAAACAACGACGGCAAGTTCGAAGGGATTCGCGCCGATGTTGACGTGAGTGGGCGCGCGGCCGGCAACTATCGTTTGCTAGGCGCATTGATTAAAAACGGTACAACTTTGGTCAACGCCAATGCAGAGGTCTCCATCGTGGCAGGCCAACAGACTATATCCTTGACTATCCCCGGGTTGCCGCTCAAGCGCTCCGGGCAGGACGGTCCCTATGAAGGCGTTGTGTCGCTGATCGACAGCAACAGTCATACCGTTTCCGACTTCGACTTCGTCACAGCGGCCTATCCGGCCAAGGACTTCGCCTCGGTGATCGAGCCGGTTGGGGCTCAGTCCGATCAAGGTGTCGACAGCAATGGTAACGGGCTTTACGACACCCTCTCCGTCTCCTTTGGCGCGTCGTTCTCCCGTGGTGGTACCTTCCTGCTGACCGGTACGCTCGGTAATGCTGCTGGGACCAACACCGTGTTTAGCGAACAGTTGATCACGGTAACGCCCGGCGTCAGGCAAGTGACGCTTAACTTTGCAGGTCCGGATATTTACGGGCAGCGTATCGACGGACCTTACCGCATAGAGGTTTCACTTCGCGACCCGTCGAGTCAGGAAGTCATCGACCGGCTGGCGCTGCCGGAAGAAACCAAAGGATACCAATATACCGACTTCGATCCGACTCGAAATGTATCGGCGATTACCCTGACTGGTGCTTCGAACGACAACGGTGTTGATACGGATGGAAACGGCTTGTTTAATCAACTTCATGTCGGCGTCGCCGTGAAACTGATAAACAGCGGTACTTACGAATGGAGTGCTCGACTGGTCGATTCGCGCGGTACGGAGATCGGTTTCTATACGAGAAGGGCGTCCTTGAATGCCGGCAACAGCCAAATTGATTTTGTCTTCGATGGCACCCGAATCGGCAAGAATGGTAGAGACGGGCCTTATTTCGTGAAGAGCCTGTTGATGTACGGGACCAACACCAATCTGGTAGCCACCGATGTGGCCGCGACTTCGGCATATAAGGCCAGCGAGTTTGAAGGTTACGTAGCCAAAATGCCGGGCGATATCAACCTCGACGGTAAACTGGATCAGGCCGACGTGGCGTTGTTCCAGCAAAGTCTGGGCAGCGTAGTCGGGGATCCGAAATACAATCCGGACGCGGACCTGGATGGCGACGGACGGGTTACGGTGAATGATCTGCGCATACTTCGCGATTTGATTAAGAAATCCAAACTGTAACGCAATGTAGGGAGCAGCCGGCGTCGTGGCCGCTTCATTTTGTTGATCGAACGAGCATAAACAAACCATGGGGTATTTCATGTCAAAAAAATCAATTCTTTGCGGAATTCTTTTTCTAAGCGGATGCGCATTTTTGCAAACCGCAAGTGCGGCCTTCATTAATTTGACGCCCTCCAGTACGACGGCATTACTCGGCGATACCGTACAGGTGGCAATTTCGGCGGATATTGATGCAACGGAAGCTATCATCGGATTCGGTTTCGACCTGTCTTTGAGTCCGGGCGGGGTATTTGATTTTATAGGGTTTACCCCGGGAGCTCAGTTCGCGGACGACCCGTTAAATCTGGCCCCATTCAGTGATAGCGACGGTATTCGCGGTGCGTCGAACGGCGATTTGTTCTCCGGACCCGGCATTTTCGGAAATGGCATCCTGCTCGGCACGATAGACCTCAAGGCAGTCGGTATCGGGACCGGGATTCTTGGCCTCTTGGCCGACGATCTGAATTTCTTTTTCACGGAAGGACTTATTCCGGAAGACCCAGGATTAGTCAATTTTCTGCCACCGGTTACCGACACAAGTATAAGCGTAAGCGCAAACGGCAATATTCCCGAACCCTCGTTGCTGGCGCTGATTGGCGTTGGGCTGGTGACGATGGCGTTCGCCGTATCGGCCCGGCGAAAGGGCAAGCGGCTGAGAAATGGCTTGCGGGCAATAAGTGCCTATCGTCGATTACCTCGTTCCACAAGCGCTCCAGGATAAGTAAAAAGGTATATCACCCGCTACCGCTGAAAATCCTGGAAACCGAGCGAGAAGGTTTTAGTCCTCGATAACCGCTGCTAAGGACAGATTTTCTTTGATTAGCTACGAAAATATGCACGGCATCGGGACTCCCGGCGTCAAGTCAACAAGAGCCTATGTTTCGACCCCTTGTTGGGTCGGAACGAGGTGACGCGGACGAATCGCTACGCCGAAGGCATAAGCTGTCGTGTAGTTTGTGCCAATTTTTTAGCGGGATGTCCGAAAAAATCCCCTGGCAAAAATAGTGACTTTCCGGGCCATGAGTCTGGAAAAGTGCCAACAATCGGATGCAACCCCATTCCGGAATCTGACAACACTATCTTCAGAAAGCCCCTTCATCCAAAGTTAAGCCGTTCCTAATACATTCTTAATTAAACCCTCAGGCTTTCTCTCATCTTGTCTCGGTAATCTACTACCCAAGCGAATGGCGATTATCAAGCCGTTCGCATCAGGTTGGGTTTCCAGGGACGGTGACCCTTGTCATTGGAAAAAGACGATATAGGGGTTACACACATGCCACTCGGTTTGGGAAATATATTCAACGGGCTTTTTAAACAGTACGGTCACACGGTGATTCTGTTACTGCGCATCATCGATGTCGCCATGTTGTTTGCTGCCGCTTGGGTGACTCATTATTTCTGGTTACGCGAATATGTTATCGATCAGGATTATCGGATCGTTATCGCGCTGGGCATACTCGGCGCCATCATCTTCTTTGAAATAGGCCAGGTATATCGGCCTTGGCGTAACGATGCGATGCGCGGCGAAATTGCCCGTATCGTCAGGGCCTGGATTTCGGCTTTGGTGGCAGTGGTATCCATTGTTGCCTTGGTGCGGATGCATTTTTGGTTCGGTTCCAGTTATCGCTGGATTGCTTCCTGGGGTGTGCTGGGTTTGGTGTTTGTGCTGGTGGCACGCGGGGTGCTGTCGCAAGTTTTACTTTTCTTGCGGGCTCGCGGCTGGTCGCAGGGCCGCATTGTGATGGTCGGTTTGAATCAAATGGCGGTGGCAGTTGCTCGGCAGTTGAATCATTCATCTTGGGCTGGCCTGCAAGTTATCGGTTATGTCGATGATCGCTCAGAAGAGCGGCAGGCAATCAGCGATTACGTCTTGCCAAGATTGGGTACATTAGACGATTTGCCCAGCATTATTTCCAGTCAATCTATTGACGAAGTGTGGGTGGCCTATCAAGGCGAATCCTTGACCGAGCGGGCCCAGTATCAACTGCGTCATCTGCCGGTCAGCATTCGTCTGGTGATCGACTGCTTTGCCTTCAAACAAAGCAAATTCCTTAGCCTGAACACAGTGGCCGGCATTCCAACTTTGGATTTCTCGGTATCGCCATTGCATGGCATCAATCGCTATATCAAAGAAATTGAGGATCGCTTGCTGGCCTTGATTCTGTTGCTGTTGATCAGCCCCTTAATGTTGTTCCTGGCAGTGGGCGTGAAGCTGAGTTCACGCGGCCCGGTGTTTTATCGTCAGGAGCGGGTGGGTTGGAATAATCGTTCGTTCACGATGCTGAAATTCCGCTCCATGCCGGTCGATGCCGAAGCCAAAACCGGAGCGGTCTGGGCCAAGCCCGGCGAGAATCGCGCTACACCATTCGGTGCTTTCCTGCGCAAAACCAGCCTGGACGAACTGCCGCAATTGATCAATGTGTTGCGTGGCGATATGTCTCTGGTAGGTCCACGCCCTGAGCGTCCTGACTTTGTCGAAGTGTTTAAGGATCAAGTCCCCAACTACATGAAAAAACACATGGTGAAAGCCGGCATTACTGGTTGGGCGCAAGTCAACGGCTGGCGCGGCGACACCGATTTGAACCGCCGCATCGAACATGATTTGTATTACATCCAGCATTGGTCGCTGTGGTTCGATCTGGAGATCGCCTTCCGCACTGTGCTGACCGGATTTATCAATAAAAACGCCTACTAAGGAAACGCTTACATGTTTAGATTGATTCCCATCATGCTGATTTTAACCTTGCCCGGTTGTTTCCTGGCGCCGGGCATGGATATGAATACCGATAACGGTCTGACCGAAATCGAGATGCCGATGAAAAAAGACGGGCAATTGGTTAAGGAAAAAGTCCGCATCGTGCCGATTACCGCCGATTTGATCATCGAGCGGGAGAATAACCGTCAGCAGGCCATTAATAGCCTGCCACCTGTAGACCCCAACAAAACCAGCTACCGCATCGGTCCGCAAGATAGATTGCAGATTACGGTCTGGGAGCATCCGGAACTGAACGATCCCGGCGGCGAGAAAATCATGCCGGAACTGGCCGGTAAAGTCGTGGATGAGAACGGTGACCTGTATTACCCCTATGTCGGCAGCATTCACGTGGCTGGTAAAACCGTCAGCGAAGCCCGCGCCGACTTGACCCGCGAGCTGTCCAAGTATTTCAAAAAGGTCAAACTGGATATCCGCGTGCTGTCCTTCCAGGCGCATCGGGTGGCGGTGGTGGGTGAAGTGGTGCGGCCCGGCGTGCAGACCATGAACGAAACGCCTTTAACCGTCGCGGAAGCTATTACCCGCGCTGGCGGTTCTACTAAAGATTCGGATTTTGCCAATGTGGCGCTGGCCCGCGACGGCAAACTTTACAAGCTGGATGTGCAGTCCATGTACGAAAAAGGCCTGACCACCCAGAACCTGCTGTTGAAAGACGGCGACGTGCTGAATGTCGGCGATCAAAAAGACAGCAAGGTATTTGTGATGGGCGAGGCCAATCGCCAGCAAGCCATCCAGATCAACAAAGGCCGGATGACTCTGTCGCAAGCCTTGGCCGAAGCCTCCGGGGTTGATTTCAATACCTCGCGGCCCGGCGATATTTATGTCATTCGCGCCGGCGACATGCATCCGGAAATTTTCCAACTGGATGCCGAATCGCCCGACGCGATGATTCTAGCCGACCAATTTCCGCTGCAAGCCCACGACACGCTGTTCATCGGTACCGCCGGTGTCACGCAATGGTCGCGGGTGCTGAACCAGATTTTACCTGGCTCGTTTACCGCAATCATGTCGCAAGCCGCGATGATGGGGATGTAACCAATGATTTACTCACAAAACGAAGCTACTCCGATCTTGCAGCCGCTGAATCAGTCGCGGATGGCAGAGCCTAGCGTCAGTATTCGCGACTACGTCGATTTGCTGATCGAAGGCCGGAAAACCATTTTTATCGCGCTATGTTCGGTGTTGCTGGTCACCACGGTTTATTTGGTGTTGGCCCCGCGCACCTACAAGGCCGATGCCTTGCTGCGGATCGATAAAAACAAGGCGTTGCTGTCCGCGACGCTGCGCAGCGAAAACAATCAAGCGCCGGCAGAAGCGGAAAGCCCGCGCGCGCAGCGGGAAGTGGAGATTTTACGATCGCGTTCGGTGTTGGGCAAAGTCGTGGATAACCTGAATTTGACCATAGAAACCGAGCCTTACTTTTTTCCGTTGATCGGCGAAACGCTGGCGCGCCGGCACGATGCCCATGACGGTATCGCGGATGCCTGGTGGGGTTTCAGCCGTTGGGCCTGGGGTGGCGAAAAGCTGAAAATTGCCGCGTTCAGCGTGCCGGATCGCTATCTTGAAAAGGAATTTACCTTGATCGCGCTGGAAGCCGGTCGTTTCCAATTAATCGATCCACGCGGCGACGAATTGTTGGCGGGCCAAGTTGGCGAAGTATTGAGTGCCGAAATCGGCGAGAAAACTCCGGTGACCATTAAAGTTGAAACCCTGGAAGCACATCCGGGTACGCATTTCGCATTAACCCGCCGCACCGCGCTGTCGGCTATCGAAACCCTGCAAAAAGCTTTTGCGGTCAAAGAAGTGTCCAAGGACACCGATATTCTGAGCGTGGAATTGAAAGGCCGCGACCCGGAGCAACTGGCCAAATCGGTGAACGATATTGCGGCAATTTACGTGAATGCCACGGTGAATTGGGAGTCGGCGGAAGCCTCGCAAAAGCTGGGTTTTCTGGAAAGCCAGTTGCCCATCGTCAAGGAACGTCTGGAAAAAGCCGAGCAAGGTTTGAGCGCGTATCGCCAGCAACATGGCGCGGTGGACATTTCCGCGGAAGCCGAGATCCTGTTGAAACAGGCTTCGGATATGGAAACCCTGGGCATTCAACTCAAACAAAAATACGACGAACAAAGCCAGCGCTTGGAATCCGAGCATCCGGACATGATCTCTACCAACGCGCAGATCAAACGCGTGAATAACAAGCTGGCGGCTTTGGAAAAGCGCATCAAGGATTTGCCGAAAACCCAGCAAAACATGGTGAGTTTGTCGCGCGACGTGCAGGTCAACACCGAGCTGTATACCTCTTTGTTGAATAGCGCCCAGGAACAACGCATCGCTGCCGCTGGCTCGTTGGGTAATTCGCGCATCGTCGATTTTGCGGTCACGCCGGAAAAACCTTATTGGCCCAAACCGGGCTTGTTGTTGGCGATTGCCGGTCTGTTGGGCTTGAGCCTGGGCTCGGCTTTGATTTTCCTCAGACATTCCTTGCAACGCCACGATAACTATCCGGCCTTACTGGAATATCAAGTTGGTTTACCGCTGTTCGCCGCGATTCCGCACAGCAAAAAGCAGCATAAATTGGGACGCTTGCTGGGCAAGGATAAAGACAACGGCATTTTAGTCAGCCAGGATCCGTTGGATATCTCCGTCGAGTCGCTGCGCGGTCTGCGCACCACGCTGGAAGCCACTTTGGCGCAGCATGAAAGCAAGGTGATCATGGTCAGCAGTCCGGCGCCGGGCATGGGTAAATCCTTTGTCAGCGCCAACTTGGCGGCTTTGCTGGCCAGCATCAAAAAACGGGTGTTGGTGATCGATGCCGATATGCGCAACGGCCGTTTGCACGATACATTTTCGATAGGCAAGCAACCGGGCTTGTCCGATTTGCTGGCAGGCCGGGCCACTCTGGGCGAAGTGATCGTCAGCTTGCCGGATGTGGGAATCGATTTGATCCCGCGCGGCAATATGGTGTTAAACCCGGCCGAATTACTGGTGCTGGGCGAGTTGTCCGAAACCCTGGAGCAACTGAAAAGCTTTTATAACCATATCGTCATCGATTCGCCGCCGATTCTGGGTGCCACCGATGCGGCGATTCTAGGCAAGCACGCCGACGCCACGTTCCTGGTGGTGAAAGAAGGCCGGTACACCGCGCAGGAATTGGAAGTTAGCGCCCGCCGTTTCCAACAAGTGGGCATCAAACCGAATGGCTTCATCATCAACGATATGAAAGAAGGTTCGTCTTACTATCCGTACTACGGTTACGCCTATCAACGCGCCGATCAGGAACCGAAGGACGAATCCTCCTGGAGCGATAAATATCATGCAGTGGGTGACTGGTTGGGCAAGCAGTTGGATAGGGAGTTGTTGCCGGTTCCCGCCGAAACCGACGAGCGGGTTTAACGAGCAACGATGAGACTCCGCTTGGAAAAAGATTTGCCTTTGCTGTTGATTGCACTGGTCGGTGCGTCAACGGTTGCTTCGTTGCCGCAAGTCGAATCGGCTTGGGCCGGTATCAAGGAAGTCTACGGCGAACAGGAAATGGGTTTGCGGATTCTGCGTGAGGCTTTGTTGGGCTTACTGATTGTGTATGCCTGGCTGGAGCCGCGTTTGCGCAACGGGATTTTTACCAGTTCGGTGTTGGCGTTTCTGGGCGTGATTTGTAGCTATGTGTTGTTTGAAGTGGGTTACGCCTTATACCTGGATTTGCCGCTGGTCGTGCCGCTGACCGGCTTGCGGGTGTTCGAATATCTGCCGGTGGCCCTGATCGGCTTTGTCACCAGTCGCTTGGGCGCCGGCGATTACGTGTTGCACAAGTTCGCCAGCTATCTGCGCTATTACCTGGTGTTGCAAACCGGTCTGGCCCTGGCCCAAGCCCTGTGGGCGCCGCCCTTGTTCGGCGTGTCGATGTTGGGCGGTGGCCGGCCGTTCGGCACCTTCGTCAGTCCTAATTTATTCGGGGCGACGATGGCGACTTGCGCGCTGGTGTTTGCCGTGGTGCCCGGCATGCGTCGCTGGTTGGCGCTGAGCGTATTTTTAGCGTTGTTGAGCGGTTCGCGTACCGCGTTTATCAGTTCGCTGTTGGTGGTGTTTTTTCAGGTTTACGCCGCATTGCGGCCGCGCGATCGCTGGGCTTTAGTGATGCCGGCGCCAATTTTGGCGGTAGGCGCGTTGATTTTGGCGTCCAGCCCGTTATTGAGCGGCCGCGACGATGCTGACCCTACCCAGGACGGCCGGATCGACTTGTGGCAAAGAGTGTTTGCCAATCATGTGCACGATCCGATGGATGTATTGTTCGGTTGGGGTTTGGGTTTGAGTTCCAACACCGTCAATCTGCTGTTTGGTGCCGAGTATTTTCCGGGTCAATTCGATTCCGATAGCCTGTATTTGTTCTTGTTGAACGGCTACGGCGTGATCGGCTTGTTGGCGTATCTGACGTTTTTATGGATCACGACACGGATGTCTGTCCACCCCAATAAAGGTCTGGTGACCATGTTTATCTTCGCGGCTGGGCTGACTTTCAATATGTGGGAGTATTTTCCGCAGAATGCCTTGTTGATGTTGTTGTGGGGCATGATGGTAGGTGCCGCGGCGAGAAAGCACGGAGTTGCTTCTTCGGACACCCTGCAAGCACCGGTATCCGCGCAAACCAATTATTCGCAGCATTGGCGATAACCCTTGCATATGTTTAGTACCTTAAAAAATTCCAAGTTATGCGGCGATGCCTTTTGGGCTTTGTTCGGCCAGGCGGCGTCGGCGCTAGCCTTGTTGCTGGGAACACGCTTGCTGACCGAACTGGTTAGTCCTGCGGTTTACGGTCAAGTAGCGTTGTTGAACGGTTTTGTGGCGTTGGGCGTGGCGGTGTTTTCTTATCCGTTTATCTGTGCCGGCATGCGGATGGTGCCGGAATGCCAAAATCCGGCTGAGCGCAACGGTTTACATGTTGCTGTCTTATGTTTGACGTTGCAAGCCACCGCGCTGTCGATTGGTTTGTTGATATTGGGCGGTTTTGCCTACGGCTATTTTACCGATAGCAGCTCCGTGCTGTTTTTGTTGGCCGGTGTATTGTTAGCGAGTACGGTACAGCGCGAACTGGGCATACAGTTGGCGATAGGCGAGCGCAAACAGCGCCTGGCCAGTCTTTGGCAAACCAGCGACAGTATTTTACGGCCTGCCTTGGCAATAGCGCTGGTCTGGTGGTTGGGCGGCAATCCGGAATGGGTATTGCTGGGTTATATCCTGGCCAGCTTGCTATCCAATCTGGTTTGGGTTGTCGTCAAACGCCGAAAGGCCGTGCGGATGCCAGCGACTGCCAGCCGGTGTTTCCGCCGCGAAGTGTGGGTTTATGCCTTGCCTTTAATCCCGATGGAATTGATTTTCTGGATCAACGGTTTGGGCGATCGCTATGTGATCGGCTATTTGCTGACTGCCGCCGACGTGGGCCTGTATGCCGCAACGTATATGATCGTCAACGAGGCCTTCAACCGCAGCGCGATGGTGTTGCTGCGCACCTTTCAGCCGGCTTATTTTCAAGCCTTTTCTGGACAGCAATTGCAAAAGGCCTTTTCGATTTTATGGCTGTGGATAGCCAGTGTCGCAGCTTTGGGCGCGGTCGGTTTGTTGCTGTTGCTGCTGACTAAGGATTGGGTGGCTTCGCTGGTGCTGGCAAAATCCTATCACGCCGCGGTGGATTTAATGCCGGCCATGGCGCTGGGCTGTGCCTTGCATGCTTTGGGTACCGCAGTGGCGCAACCCTTGCTGGCACATAAACGCACCAAAACCTTGTTGAAAGGGCGCTTGTGCGGTGCGGTGACGGCGGCGATGACGATTCCCTTACTCGTTAGCCAATACGGCTTGCCTGGCGCGGCTTGGGCCAATCCGGTCTATTTCGGTATCGAAGCCTTGGTGTTGGCGCTGTTGGCAAAACCCTGGCAAGCGAATCACAGCGCCATGCCTGGAACTATTCAAACATTGAGACAAGAGCCGCTAGCGGCGGATGCTTAAAAGTGACAACGGTGAACACGATGACATACGCAACAATGACAACAGAGATTTACGGCGAAGTGCTGCGCGCATGCGTGGCTTGCGGCGGGGAAAAAATCGGTTTTTGGCGGCAAAAAGACTATCTATACACCGATAGCGCCAGCAGCAAAGCATTTCAGATTTACCGCTGCGCGTGCTGCGGCACCGGATTTTTGAATCAACCGCCGCATCGGCAGTGGTTACAAGCCATCTATCAATACTCGGGGCAGGCGCTGACGCAGGCAATTACGCTGGACGAAGTATTGGTAAGGGAAGAGGCTTTTCCTAACTGCACCGTGGATGCCAAGCGCATGGCGCTGCACGCCGATCAGTTGAACAAGTCCGGCAATCACCGGGCTCTGGATATTGGTTCCGGCTTTGGCTTTTATACCAGAGCCTTGCGTTTGCTGGGTTATCGCACCGTCAGCATCAATCCCGGCCAGTATGAAAACCGGGTGTTTCAGGATTTAAACGGCGACCAGCCCTTGCCCATTATGTTCGAGCAATATCAAGCGGAGCAAACATTTGGGGTGGTGGTGATGTCGCAAGTGTTAGAACATCTGCTCGAGCCGGATGAGGCGATAGCCAAGGTGGCTAGTTTGCTGGACAGTGGCGGGGTGCTGGCGTGCGCTGTGCCCAACTATGCGTCATTCTTGGTCAAACTGCTGGGCACCAAGGAAAACGCCTGTCTGTGGGTGCCGGAGCACGTGAATTATTTTACCGAACAAGGCCTGAAAAGCTTGCTGGAACGTAACGGCTTGCAGGTGATTAAAACCGAGCAAGTTACCCGGATTCAGTACAACGCGCTATCCAGGCGCTTGGGCCTGACAGGTGGGTTGGCAAGATTGGCCGACACCTTGGTTAAGTATGCGCAGATCCCGTTCGCAATGTTAATGGATGCGTTGGGCTTGGGCATTTACCTGAACGTCTATGCGGTGAAGAAATAAGCTATGTTGACCGTCGTTATTCTGACCCAAAACGAGGAAGCCAACCTGCCGCGCTGCTTGGCGGGCATACCGCAGCGCTACCCCATCGTGATCGTCGATTCCGGCAGTACCGATAACACGCTGGCGATTGCCCAAGAACGGGGCTGCGCGATTCATCGCAATCCATGGCCCGGTTTTGCCGAACAACGCAATTTCGCGATTCGGCAGTGCGGCATAGATACGCCGTGGATTTTGTTCGTCGATGCCGACGAAATCTATCCGCAAGCCTTTTACGACTGGTTTGAGGCCAAGCTGTCCGAGACGCAGGGCATCGATGTATTGATGGTGCCGTCGGTGTTGTATCTGCGCGGCAAACGTCTGAATCATGCGCCCGGCTATCCGATCTATCACCCCAGGCTGGTGCGCCGCGAGACTACCCGTTTTGTACGCAATCACACCGGACATGGCGAAGCGGTGTTGGATACTTGCCGTATTGGTTATTCCGAAATTCCTTACGAGCATTATTTTTATCACGGCGAAATAATCGAATGGATGCACAAACACGTCGGTAAGGCCGCACAGGAAGTGCAGTTACAACCAACCGCCGGCGCGGTGATGACCACGCGCGGTCGCTTGAGCGTATTGCTGGGGCGCTCCTGGCTCCGGGTGCTTGCGCGGTTTTGTTACCACTATTTATTGCGCGGCGGATTTTTGGACGGCGCGGCCGGTTTGGAGTTTGCGCTGATGTTTACTTGGTACGAAGCCACAATCTATCTGCAAGCAAAAGCTCGTAACTGGGCGGGGAGTGCGATATGAAAATTTCGTTGGTGTTGGCAACGCTGGGCAGGGACTGCGAAGTCTTGGATTTTATGAAGTCCTTGTTGTTTCAAACCTATAAAAACTTCGAGCTGATCGTCATCGATCAAAATCGCGACGGTAAGCTCGACGCCATTCTGGAGTCCTACCGAACGCTGATGGACATCAAGCACATCAAGGTGGATTTTACCGGCAACGCCCGGGCCAGGGATTACGGCATTGGCCTGGCGCAAGGCCGCATTGTCGCCTTTCCGGACGACGATTGCGCCTACGACAAGGATGTGTTGGAAAAAGTGGTCGCTGAGTTTAAGCGCCGCGAAGACCTTGCCATTCTGGTGGCAGGTTCTTACGACTTTTCCGCCACCCGGTTCAGCATCGGCGTGAATAGCCACAAAGCCGGCTATTTCAATCGTTTCCGGATGATGGGGGTGGAATTTACCCAGTTTTTTGATTTGCAACGGGTCGATAGGCGGCAGTTTCATCTGGATCACGATTTTGGCATCGGTTCCAAATATTCCGGCGCGGAAGGCTTCGAACTGCTGTACCGCTTGTTGCGAGCCGGCGGTAACGCGTTCTACACGCCGGAGATCAAGATATTTCACGCCAACAAGGATCATTACAAACTCGGTACCGCCAGGATGCTGATGTATTCCACCGGCATCGGCGCTTATATCCGCAAGTTTACCAATCAGCATGATGTGTTCATTTGGTATTACATCCTGCGCAAGATGTTTGTCGCGCCGGTGTTAAAAATGGCCTTGGCGCTGGTCACCTTCAATCCGCAAAAACTGGCGTATTCGTTCTATAACCTGGTCGGTATCTGGCGCGGGTTTTTGGCATATGGCAAATCAGAAAAATGTATTTAAAGACTGTTTCAGGAGAAATGAAATGGATGTAGGTATTGTCACGACCCACGTGCCGCCGGCTAAAGGCTACGGCGGGGTATCGGTCACCTGTGGCGTGTTGACCAAAGCCTGGGCGGAGCGCGGTCACAACATGGCGCTGGTCGCTGCCGACGAGTCGATAGACGCTCGCTTGCGCGCTGAAGATGTGAAGCTGGGCAAGCAAGTCGATGTCAGGCTGTATCGTTGTTACGGCTTCCGGCGTTGGGGCTTTGGCTTGGGTGCGGTTTCGGAGATATTTAAACTCTGCTGGCAAGCGCCGCGCCTGTATATTCACGGGATTGCCACTTGGCCTTCGACCTTGGCGGCTGTGTTTTGTGTGTTGCTGCGCCGGCCGTTTATGGTGGCGGTACACGGCGGGTTGATGTCGGAACATGTCGCGCTGATTCGGCGGCAGAAGCCGCACAAATGGTTGTTTTACAAGTGGTTGACTTTTCCGACCCTGCGCCGAGCTATTGCGGTGCATTGCACCAGCGAAACCGAAGCGATGGGCGTAACCGATGTATTGGGAAAGAACGCCAGGGTCTTACTGGTGCCGAACGGCATAGACAGTCGGGATTTCCAAGTCGCGGGCTATCCGCAAGGCGAGGGCACGCAGCTGTGTTTTCTGGGCCATGTGCAGCAAGAAAAAGGCATCAATGCGTTTATCCGGGCCTGGTTGCAAACGCGCCGGCCAAATGACCGCTTGGTTGTGGCCGGCCGCAGTGTCGATGGCGCTTATTTTGAAGAGTTTCAGGATTTGCTGGGGCAGGCGCAAGGTGCCATCAGCTATAAAGGTTATCTGCCGGTCGCTGATGTCAAGCAGTTGCTGGCCGACAGTCATTTCCTGGTATTGCCATCCGGTCTGGAGGAAACTGGCGGCATGCGCGAAAACTTTGGCAATGTGGTCGCCGAAGCGATGGCGGCCGGCCGGCCGGTGCTGGTCGCGAAAGGCCTGGCTTGGGATCATTTGGCAAGCTATGGCGCGGGTTTGGTGTTTGAGCGCAACGAGACTTCGGTCTGTGCCGTGCTGCGGCAAACGCACGTGCTCAATCAAGCGACCTGGCAAGAAATGTCACTGCGGAGCCGTGAATATGTCGAACAGCAGCTGGACCCGGTTAAATTGGGCGATAAAGTCTGGAAGGTGTTGACAAAAATCGATCAAGTTAAACTACCGCAGTCCTTAATAAAGGGTTCTTCTTATGAATAAAGTGGGCTTGATTGTACCGACCCTGAATGCCGGCGAACTTTGGGAATCGTGGTTACAGGCCTTTGCCGCACAAACCGTGAAGCCGGATTATTTATTGCTGATAGATTCCTCATCCACTGACCGCACGGTGGCTCAAGCGATTGAGGCGGGTTTTGACGTGCAGGTGATACCTAAGTCCGAATTTAATCACGGCGGCACTCGGCAATTTGGCGTGAATTTGCTGGCTGAGGCGGATATTCTGGTGTTTTTGACTCAGGATGCTTTGTTGGCGGCCCCCGATGCTATCGAAAAGTTATTGGCAGCGTTTGCAGACGACAGCGTTGGCGCTGCTTACGGCCGGCAATTGCCGCACCGCAACGCCGGGCCAATTGGCGCACACGCTCGTTTATTCAATTATCCGCCGCAAAGCCAGTTACGCAGCCTGCAAGATAAGGCGCAATTCGGCATCAAGACTGTGTTTATATCCAATTCTTTTGCAGCTTATCGGCGTAGTGCATTAATGGGCGTTGGCGGGTTTCCGCTGAACACCATCATGAACGAAGATACTTTTGTGGTCGGCAAGATGTTGCTAAACGGCTGGAAAGTGGCATATTGCGGGGATGCCGCCGTGTTTCATTCGCACGATTACGGGTTTTCCGACGAATTTAAGCGCTATTTCGATATCGGCGTGTTTCATGCGCATACTGCTTGGTTGCAGAAAACCTTTGGCGGTGCTGCGGGCGAGGGCCGGCGGTTTGTCGTGTCAGAGCTGACGTATCTGCTGAAAAATGCGCCTTGGCTGCTACCGTCGGCAGGTTTGCGCACCGCTCTGAAATGGCTGGGCTATAAAATGGGCGGGGTAATGCACGCTAGAATGCCGCAGAGTGTGAACAGATGCTTTAGTTTGCATAAAGCGTATTGGGTAGGCGCTATTTCTGAAAATAGCGGTAACGGCAGATCGTAACGCGATAATTTCCGGACATCAATTAAGCCAGTATTTCCGCGGAATAACGGCAAAACTGGTTCTAAAATTAATCCAATCCTCATCTAATCCTAATCTAAATTACAGTTTTTCTTCATCTTGACTCTGTAGATTCCTAACCAACATTGTGTTTTTCCGGTCCGAACCGGTTTTTTCTGTTAATTGTAGCTAGGCGTCTCGCCAGTATGGTTCAGCGAAAATTAGTAAAAACACACCGTTGGAAGTGCTTGCAGGACGATAGCGTCTTGTACCGATAGAGCGGGGATAACAGATACATATTTGTTGTCAATTCTTTGAGTTTGAAGAGTAGTGCCCGGATGTTTAGGGAATTTGATTAATTACGTTATGGAGTTTCATCTTGATTTCTGAAAAGCATTCATTTGATAGTTGTTTTGAGGTTTTTTTAGCTGACACGCCTGAAAGCAAACGCATTCATTACAACCTCAGATACCAAGTCTATTGCGACGAAATGGGTTATGAGGATAAAGAAAACTTTCCGGAACAAATGGAATTCGACGAATGGGATCGCCATTCCGTGCATTTCATGGTCCGACACAGATACACCGGGCAATGGCTGGGTGCACTACGTTTGGTTTATCAGAATCAAGCAGTTTTCCCTTTCGAAGCCAAATGCGTTCCCGACCAGCCGATCAGTGCTGAGCAATACCAACAATCAATAGAAATATCCCGCCTCTGCGTATTGAGAGAAGCCCGACGCTTCGCACCAAGAGCTTTCCCGCAACAGGATACTGATGCGGAACAAGTTGCGAAGGACAGCGGTAACATCAGATACCTGCATACCATCAAAAATCAGACTCGCAGCATTATGTGGGGCCTGTACCGGGCTGCGGTCGTCTATTCGGCGCAGAACGATATTAAACAGTGGTACATATTGGTGACCCCATCCTTGGCTTACGCGGTTAAGAAAGAGGGTTTTGAAATGCAACAAGTAGGCGGCGCGTGTGACCACCGCGGCCAGCGTATTCCTTACGCCTTGGATGTTGAACATATTCTTGCCAATCCTTTGTGGCAAAAAGACTATCAAGAGGATTATCGCAAATATTCCGAATTGCTTGAGCAATCTGTGGCTAAGCGGCAAAGAGCCTAGGATATCGGCCCGCGATCATTCCTTTCTCAGATACCATTTTTTCTTGCATCCAAAAAAGCCCAGCTTGCGCTGGCGACCCATTAAACTTTGGCTGCGCGGCTGCCAGATTGGAATACACCGACTACTGCCGGCACTGATGCCGTGAACGTTAGCTTGCAGACAGCCCTTACGTCATGCGGCAACTGCCGTCCGCGAGGCTGGGTTTTTAAACCCCTCATAAATATTCCCGGTAATCTCCCTCTTTTGAAAGTAATTACGTCGCGGCTCTTCGTTAAGTCTTTACTTGCCCAGCTCTACTAACGACATATCGAGCAAGCTTAAGCTGTTTAATTTGGCGCTAGCTGAAAAGAACCAAGCTCCCCATCCCCAAACCGACACTTAATGCCTCAGGTTAAGCCGTACCGGGAATCTACATAAGATATAGCCCGGACATAAACGATCCATTTTGAATTTTCTGAGGTTGCCGGCCATCGTTGCTGACACTGAGCAGCAGTTTTTGGATCGGCATTTTTCTGTCGTATTCCAGCAGCTTACGGTAAAGTTGCAGAGTCAAACTGATATACTGGCTTTCGTCTGTCTCAGCTTAGCTATCTGCTGTTCCGGGTCGGAAGCCTACGTCATTATTATAAAAACTATATTAGCCAGGATTATTTATGGAAGCTTATTTGCCCATGATTCAAAGCATACTGTCGGATTGGTATCGATTTACGCTGGAAAACCAGGAATATGCCGGCGCTTTAGCGCTAGCCGTGTGGTTGCTGACGGCGATGTTTTACAGTATCAGGATTTATTTCTTAAAGAAAACCAATGCCATCAATTTAAAAGCGTGCCTCGCCTTACAAGCCGATTTAGAGGCAGCGCAACAGCAGCAGCAAGCCTTGCAAGAGCAATTAACCGCGAACACCGAGCAGATGGAAGCAGCCAAAACCGTTGCTGATAACGAAGCGCAACGGGCAGCCGGTCTGGAAGAAAAACTGATACAGGCAAATCGGCAGGTGATCGACAGCGTCAAAACCTTGGCCACCAGTTTCGAATTGACCGAGCCAGTCTTACCGGCTGCTAACGATCTGCAATCGACCGATCTGTGGACACGATATTTCGCGCTTACCGCGCAAATTACCGAACGCTTTAAAGCCGAACAACAAGGCAAAACCGAGCTGCAACTGGCTCTGTGGGCGGAAACCTCCAAACTGGCCGAAAAAGATGCGCTGATTGGGCCATTGCAGTTGCGTTTGGAATCGCAAACCGAACAGCTGAATAAACTGGAATTGGCGGTGGAAGAGCAAAAAATTCTGCGCGAGCGCGATCAAGCCAGCGCCGAAAAATTGTTGGCGGACACCATTGCCAAACATCAAGCCGAGTTGGCGCGTTACGCCGACTCGGCCAAACATTCGGTGGCACCAGCAGCGGCTTACTCGCAGCCGGTATCTCAGCCGGAGCCCAAAGTGGTTATCAACGAAGCTCCCGCCGCCATCCAACCCGCCCCGGCTATAGTTGCTGAGCCTGTTGTGGCTCAGGCACCTGTCGAGCCGCCAAAGCTAGTCGAGCGTGAAGTTGCGCAGGTTGTCGAGAAGCCCAAAGCAGTGGTTGCCGAGCCGGCACCGGCGAAGCAGTCATCCGTCGATAAATTGGCCGAAAAAAGCGGCGGTTTCGGCAAGTTCAAGCAAATGTTGAACAACACCATGCAGCAGATGGCCAAGTTGGACCAAAAGCTGGGAACACAGACCGAAGTCGCTGCCGAGACCATCCAGGAAGAGCTGGAAGAAATCGCCGCACCTATAGTGGAAGCGGCCGCTGAGCTTAAGGAAAATGTGGTGGAAATTGCGGAAACTGCGGCCGAAGCCGTTAAAGAACCGGCCGCCGGCGTTGGCGGTAAGCTGAAAGGTTTGTTCGGTAAAAAACCGACAGAGCCTGCCGTTGCGCCTGAACCGGTAGCGGCGGAACCCGAGCCGATTGCCGAAACAGTCGTCTCCGCAGTTGAGCCAGCCAAGCCAGCCGGGTTAAAAGGGTTGCTGAAAAAGTGGAAATGAAGTTTCTCACCGTTTAAAGACCCGCCGGGTAAGCGTTGTTTGCCCGGCCGCTTAATCTGTTGCGCATTCCAATTAATCCGCCACCGTTCCTGTTTCTAAACCGCAGGCACTCCAATCGAAACCCGCCATGGGCGGAACCGGCCAAAAGCAGGCGTAGGGTGTGGTGAGTTTACGAACCACACCAATCGCGAACGATGCGGTGCACGTTTTTACCGCATCCTACGAGCTGTTCAGCACATTTTGCGGACCTGACCGCAATGTAACGGAAC
Organism: Methylomonas sp. 11b; assembly: GCF_000515215.1. Taxonomy (NCBI): domain Bacteria; kingdom Pseudomonadati; phylum Pseudomonadota; class Gammaproteobacteria; order Methylococcales; family Methylococcaceae; genus Methylomonas; species Methylomonas sp. 11b. Next base: position 2,230,834 of record NZ_KI911557.1, on the reverse strand, counting down.
TTTTGTAGCCTCGATGCAGCGCTAGCGGAATCGAGGGCGTCGGCCTGCCGATCATCAAGCCCTTATCGACAATTGAAGTGTGTTGGCCTTCGAAACCTCGATTCCATCGAGGCTACTTGCTGCCGAGGCCATCCAGGAAGAGTTCGAAGAAATCGCCGCACCTATAGTGGAAGCGGCTGTCGAGCTTAAAGACAATGTGGTGGAAATCGCGGAAACTGCGGCCGAAGCGGTTAAAGAACCGGCAGCAGGCGTTGGCAGTAAGCTGAAAGGTTTGTTCGGTAAAAAATCGGCAGAGCCTGCCGTTGCGCCTGAACCGGTAGCGGTAGAACCCGAGCCAATTGCCGAAACAGTCGTCTCCGCAGTCGAACCCGCGAAGCCTGCCGGGCTAAAAGGGCTGCTTAAAAAGTGGAAATGATGTTTCTAACCGTTTAAAGGCCAGCCAGGTAGCGTTGCTTGCCCGGCTGGTTAATCCTCCACCAATTCCAAATTGAAACCTGCCATTGGCTCCGGACGGCCATCACCTGCCGGACGGAACAAAAGTACCAATGGGAAATTTCCAACCAAAAGCAGCTGTAGGGTGTGCCGAGTTTACGAGGCGCACAGGTCGAGAACGATCGGCTTCGCGCTGTTCAGCACATGTTGTGGCCCTGACCGCAATGTAATGGAACTTTTGTAGCCTCGATGCAGCGCTAGCGGAATCGAGGGCGTCGGCCTGCCGATCATCAAGCCCTTATCGACAATTGAAGTGTGTTGGCCTTCGAAACCTCGATTCCATCGAGGCTACTTACTTTTACGCGAACTGAGATAGGACGCTCTGGGACCACATAGTGTATCGGCTTATTGGACTGGCTCCAGGCCTACTTTCTTGAGCGCAACTAAAAGGGCTTCTCGATTACCACCATCTCGGACATCGTAGTAGATGCGCCCGGGAAATCGCGAGGGCACGACTAAAAAGAAGTCTACATCAATCTGACTTGGTATAACCATTTGGGTCTCGTTGCGTAAATGGACGTAGGCCGCTGTTTCCCAGAATCGATGTTCCGAGTAGTAGAATGGATAGAGTACAGTCAACCACACTAGGATGAGACGGAGAAAAATTGGGATCTTGCCCAGTAGCCGACATACTATCCATCGGGAATCGTTCTTGCGTGGAGGGAGAAGAGCTCCCATCATTATTATCCAAGACCAGAGGGCACGAACCTGTATTTGCTTCGCCTGTTGTTCCCAGCCAAGAAGCTTCATACTCGTCGACGCGGGAATAACTCGGTCCAGTAACAGAGTCGCTAGCAGCAACGCGAGTACCGTGACGGCAAGCCAGTGGTAGTGGCGGTGCGGGGTCATTCCTCTCCAGTCCTTGTTCCTTTGTTCGCTCAATTAGGAATTAGATAGTCAGCTGCACATCTACCTGAAAATGACATGTGGCATGCTATTTTATTGATTACCATCGTATTTTTTCATCCATATATCATCGGCAACGTTAATTGCTACAGGTAATGGCCTGATTGCAGGCATTCAACCAATTGGAGCGGCAGACCGCAACGGGTGTGCGCCGTGCAAAGGCGGCGCTTTACCAGTGGGTGAGAGACCCACCCGGCTAAATCGCTCCGGCCGGAAGCAATCGGAGCAGTCATGGAGGTAACGAAGTGGCTGGAGCCTCCGATGTAAAGAGATCGCTTTAGGCGATTCAGCGAGTGTGCAGGCCGTAATGTGAGTGAACACCGAGCAAGCCTCGAAAAGGTCGATGCGCAGGCCGACCCGACAACCCTTTCGGGGAAGGCTGATACGGCTGGGAAATCGAGCGAAGAGTATTTCCAGTCGCTGCGCCGGGGCAGTGGTGACAGCATGTACACAAGGTAAGCGCACGCAACACGGGAAGCCCTGTGGCGTGGCCAGCGATGACCAACCGGATGCCCGTGAGGGACAGGCCGGGCGCTGCAGGGTGGCGGAGAGGCTTGTAGTACCGAGGAAGCCGGGTAATGCTGGTGGAGGGAAGGTGCCTTAGTTCAAAATCAACGCAATAAGTGGAAAAGGACAGGAGATTGGGCAACCTATCAACTCCGTTAAGCGTTCAGAAACTACAGATGGCGTTACACGCAAAAGCGAAGGCTGAAACTGACTATCGCTTCTATGCGCTGTACGACAAGCTATACCGAGAAGACATCTTGGCGCATGCCTATGCCTGCTGCCGCGCCAACAAGGGTGCACCGGGTGTGGATGGTCAGAGCTTTGCGGATATAGAAGCGTATGGCGTGGAGCGGTGGCTTGGTGAACTGGCGCTTGCGCTCAGAGAGGAAACTTATCGACCAGATCCCATCAGACGAGTCTACATCCCCAAGCCGAATGGCAAACTGAGGCCGCTAGGTCTATCGACGCTACGAGACCGGGTCTGTATGACGGCAGCCATGCTGGTAATAGAACCGATCTTCGAAGCCGATCTGCCGGACGAGCAGTATGCTTACCGTTCGGGCCGCAATGCTCAACAGGCGGTGATCGAGGTGAAGGATCATCTCTATCACGGTCACCCGGATGTCGTCGATGCCGACCTTGCAGATTACTTTGGGACAATACCCCATGCCGAGCTACTCAAGTCGGTAGCACGCCGGATTGTGGATCGGCGTGTGCTGCATCTGATCACGATGTGGCTGGAATGTCCGGTAGAGGAAACCGATAAGCGAGGACGGACGAAGCGCACAACCGAGGCCAAAGATCATCGGTGTGGTATTCCACAGGGATCGCCTATCTCACCGCTGCTGTCGAATTTGTACATGCGACGGTTTGTGCTGGCGTGGAAGAAACTGGGCCTGGAACAGCGGCTCGGCAGTCGGATTGTCACCTATGCCGATGACCTAGTGATCTTGTGCCGACGAGGTAAAGCCGAAGAAGCATTGCAATGGATGCGCAAGGTCATGGGGCAAATCAAGCTGACGGTAAACGAGGATAAAACGCGAGTCTGTAATGTGTTGGAAGATGAGTTCGACTTTCTGGGTTACACATTTGGCCTGCAGTATCGGCCGCAAAACGGTAAGGTCTATTTGGGCTTCCGGCCATCGAAGAAAAGCATCAGGCGCATGGTCGAAAAGATCCATGCCTTGACNGCCTATTCAATGGCGTGGCATGACACCACGTTGCTGATNTATAAATTGAATCGCATGCTACGCGGTTGGGCAAACTATTTTAAGGTAGGAACCTTCAATCGCGCCTATCGTGCGCTGGATAATTACACGGCAGCGCGGTTGCGTCGGTGGTTACGCAACAAGTATAAGGTAAGAAAGCGATCAGGCGGAGGCTATCCACTTCCGTACCTCTATCAGACTCTTGGTTTGATACGCCTAAGCCGCTTGGGGTGTGACGAACCGTGGGCGAACGCGTGATATTTTGTCCGAGAGCCGGATGCGGGAAATCTGCCAGTCCGGTTCGATGAGCGGGGTGTGGAAACGGGGTTAAGGCAAGGCTATTAGGACACCGTCAAACGAAAGGGACGGCAACAGCAAGCCAAATCTAATGCTACCGCGCCACATCTCGACTCTACCGTTAGTTACAATTCGCTTCTTACCCAAGACTTTGTTCTCTTCTCGGCCACCCTATCTAAATAGGTAGCCGAGCAATCATCGAAACAAGGGGGGGAATCTGAATAACCAAGCTGTCTAAACTTCCGGCACAAAAAAGAACGGGCTGCCTTCGTGGCCGGCATGCTGTAAGGGGGCGTATTGCGGCATTTGTTCAAAACCGCCGCGCGCCGCCGACGCTCTTACTTGATTGGCCACATCCCGGAAGATGTCGTAGTCCTCGATAATCCGTTTGTTACCGCGCAATACTTTCAAAAATGCATTGGCAAACACCGAATGGTCGCCGCCGCCTTGATCCATAACCGGTTTCACGCCGCCGGAAGTCAGCACGGTGCGGGCTTTGCGGCTATTCATCGCCTTTAACCAACGTTCGCGCTTCGCGTCGTCCATGCCTTCCGGCAATTTTGCTACAGCCGAACCTGTCAGTGCGCCGGAGTAGCAGGAATCGGCCACCACCATAATATGTTTGGCCGGCATGATGCTCAAAAACTCGGTGATGCTTTGACTGGAAATCCAGTTGGCGCTATTGCCGGTTTCCGAATCGACCGGCAGCCAATAGGCGGTCTGACTTTTCTTGTCTATCTCGCCGTGGCCGGCGTAATAGACCAGTAAATTATCTTGTTCGGTGAGTTTTTGATTCAGTTCGTTAAACGCGGACATGATCGTGTGGCGATTGGCATTGATCAGCAATTTGGTTTTGAAACCGTAGCGTTCGCGTAATAGCACTTCCAGACTTTTCGCATCAGCAATCGGCGTTTTCAACGAAGGATAGGCGCCGTATTCGTTATTGCCGATGATGATTGCATAGAATTTGCCGAACTGAATATCGCCGGAGCGTTTCAATTCGCTGCCGTTGCTGCTCGGAAACACTGCCTCGGCCGCATTGCCGGACGCCAGCAGGCGCAGGCTTAAATCGCTGCTTTGATTGCGTTTGTCGGTAGCGACGATGCGCACCAAGGTTTCGTCGCCTTTTAAACTAACATCGGTTTCAAAGCGGCCGTTGGCATCGACTTTTATCGCTTTGTCGTTCAACAATAAACGGCTCAAGCCGGTCGCTGCGTCGATTTTGCCGACGATACGTTTGCTGCTTTCGCCCAAGCCAAACTGGATGCTGGGAATACCCCGGGTGACGGTGACGGCGGGTTCCAGTAATTCGATATTCGGACCGTTGCCCGATGCCACCACGTTGGATGATTGTTGTTGCAATTTTTCTTTTAGCGCGGCAATTTCCTTGGCTTGCTGTTGTAAGGCCTGCTTGCGCAAATCTATTTGGTTTCTGTCCAGTTTGTCCGATGAGGTTAGCCAGCCGGTCAGTTCCGCTGATTGTTTTTGATAGGTTTCGATTTTTTCGTTGAGCTTGTTCTCGATGTCGTTGGTTTTGCTTTCAGCGGCTTTCGCACTGGGGCTTTGCTGGCGCGCCGCTTCCAGTTCGCGTTTCATGCGTTGTCTTTCCTGGCTGAGCGACTGTGTCAGACTGCCCAATTTGGCTTGCTGGTCTTTTAACTGGCTTTCTTTTTCGTGCAATTGCTTTTCCAGCGATTCAATGTCGCTGGAGCCGCTAGGCGTAACGGATTTTTGTTGTTGTAGTTTGTTACGCAAGGCTTCCAATTCATCTTGAGCCTTACGCAAACTGTCCTGTTGATCCAGGGTTTGCTGACGGGTGCTTTGCAATTGCTCTCGCAGTTGTTCTGCTTCGCGGCGTGATTCGGCTACTTCGCTGCGCAGTGTCGCTAATTCTTCGCTATTGGCGATGGCTTGGGCATTCACGGCGGGGGCGAACTGGATGCCGGCGTCCTCCAGGCCGGCCGATTTGCGATACCAACGCAACGCGGCTTCCTTGTCTTCTGTAACGCCCAGCCCTTTTTCATAGAGATGGCCCAAGTTCAACTGTGCTTGAGCGTTGCCTTGGTTGGCGGCTTTTTCGTACCACTGCGCGGCGGCTTTATAGTCGGCTTGCGTGCCTAGGCCTTTTTCGAAAATCTCGCCGACATACAGTTGGGCGGCGGCGTCGCCTTCCTGGGCTTTGGGTAGCCAGATATTTAAGGCGCTGGCGTAGTTGGCGCGATCATATGCGACATATTCGCCGCCGCGTACTTCGCAATCGGCGGCGGTAGTCCGAATCGGGCGGCGGGCACTGAGATAGGTCATCTGCGAGCCGAGCTTGCGTACCTGTCCGGGCAGCAAGCAATCGACTACAAACAGTTTACTGGTGTCGGCCACTATATAACCTTCGGTAGCCTTGGCCATTTCTTCCTGGCTGACGTCGCGGGCGCAGGCGGACATTAAAATGCCGCCAATTGCCAATGCCAGCGTACGGTTCAATACTCTTTGTGTAGCCATGGGGTGCCGCCTTCGAATGAATGGTTTTATCCGCCAACCATAGCAGAAATCCGCTAGCCCGCAAATGACTAGGGCAGGTGGTCCAGGCGTTTTAACATTTGCGGCCAAATGGCTTGCCAGCCATGGCCGTGATCGGCATCGACGATTTGCACGTTGCTGTTGGGACGTTGCTGTAAGGCTTGTTGGAATAATGCCGGCAGAATGTTGTTATCGCGCTGCCCCAGCAGGTGCCATTCCGCAATGCCGGGTTTGACGGCGCGCGTAGCCGGGTTTAGCGAGTCGCTCAAGCGCTGATAGCCGTGATGATCGGCCCAGATATCGATGTCGTAATTTCCCGCCAGCGTCACTACGGCGACCGTTTGCGGCAAGCGCTCGGCTATCAGTAGCGCCAGCGTGCCCCCGCCGCTGTGGCCGATCAATACCACTTCCCGGTAACCTTTTAGTGTGCAGAACTCTGTTAGTGCTTGGGTGATAGCCGCTACCACGCGTTCGCCGTAGCGGGCGCCGGTCCACAAGCTTTGCGAGCAGCCGGAGTCGCCGGCGTGGCCGTTGTAGCATGGCCGTCCCAGGTACAAAGCCGGCTCGGGGTCGGAAGCCATTAATGACAGAGCGGTGGAGGTGCGGGTAGTCGGGTCGGCGGCCGGAAACAGTCCACGTTCCCAAGGGCGGCCGTCACCTTCAAGATAAACATGCAGGCGTTTAGCGGCGGATGGTGGTAAACGGGTAAAAGATGTCAGTTTGAATCCGGCGGCTTCAGATTCTAAGGCCTGAAAGCCGAACGCCGTGGCTTGCTCATACAGGCGCATCGCCGGTGTACTGCAAGCTGTCAGGAAAAGCAGCAGCCCCAGTTTAATCAGCAAATGTAGTTGCTTGACAGGCATGAGGAAAATGCGATTTGAAATAGACCACGCTGCTGGCGAGGTTTGCAGCGTGGTCCTGGTGCGCGGTCGATTGACAATCGACCCGGATTATTAAATGGCTGGATTGTTTTAAAACGACAGCCGCAGACCGCTGGAAAACGCGTGGTTTGAAACGTTTTCCCGGTCGATGATGGTGTTGTAGGCCACGAAAGCCGACATGCCATCGGCAAATTGGCCAGCCACGTTGAATCCCAGTTGCATAAAATCGCGGTCCGGATTGTCGGAGCGGATGTTAAAGCCGGCATTGTTTTGCACGAAGCGTACGACGCTGACTTGGGCGTTATAACTGGATTCATGTACCCATTCGGCATTGACTTGCGGCACGATGACGCCCCAAGGCAAGCTCCAGGCATAGGAAGCCCTGGCGCCGGCTTTGGTCAGCATGGATTCTATGTTTTGTTTGCCGTAGCTGGTGCCGAAACTGGCGCCGCCGGATTCCCGATAGCCGTCCACTTCGGTTTTGGCGTAGTCGAAACCGATATATGGCCCGACCACCACCTTGTCGATGTGGTAGTTATAACCAGCGCCCAAGCTGGAGGCATACTGCATGCCTGAGGTGCTGCCTTTTGCTGAGGTGTTGAAAAAACTCATGGCCCGCTCGGATTCGTAATCGATGCCGCCAACGCTGGCCAGCGCGTCGATATAGAAATCCTGAATATTCACAGTGCTGTATAGCGAGCCGGTATAGGCTGCTGTGTAGAGCTGGCCGGCGCGGTTGCTGAAATCGGCTTTGTTGTGCGCGTTATTAAAGGCCAGACCCACAAAAAAATTATCGGTGACCGCATAATCCGCTCCGACCGTGACTCCTTGGTTGTCGAAGCTGTAACCCTGTTCGTTGGCGGAGCGGTTCCGGCTACCAAAACTGCCGTCGATGTTGCCGTATAGGCCCAGGCGTTGGAATATTTCCGGCAGCTCATCGCCGCTGGCGCCGCCAATTTTGGTGCCGCCCAGGTTGATGCCGCCCGCATTACCGGCGCGCAAGGTGGCGATGCGATCCATTACGCTACTGAAATTCGCGCGGGAGGTGGCAACGGTGGTGGCTGCAATCGTATTGATCTCTTCCGGGGTGATCTGATCGATAACGTCGGCTTTTGCTGCGGTGCCTAGGCTGGCGATTCTGGCGCAGTCGCTAATGACCGTGGAGCTGGTGGGTGAAGCGCATAAGCTGTTGATTGCCAGGGACGTGGCGCTGGCATTAGAGGTGGATTCGATAATTTGCGATTGGGAAATGACTGCGCCGCCGCTGCCGGCATAGCTAATCAATCTCGCACTGCCCGAGCCGGTGCCGGTGCCGGGAATGATCAGTCCCGAGTCGCCGACTATCAGTAACACATTGCCCGTGTCGCTGTTTATATTGGAACCCGCGATGGCGTCGGCTGACCCAAACGGGTAGTTTGCCAGCGCGACCGTATAGCTGCCGGGACTCAAGGGGTAGTCGTTAATCAACGAGTTAAAATTCGGAGAAACGCCCGCCGCGCCGCAGTCTATTTGGTTACAGCCGTCGTCGTCCTGAGTGAGCACGGAGAGGCTGGTAAAGTTGCCGGTGCCGCTCAACAGGAAAATATAGGGATCTGTTGTCGGGCCGCTGGTGGCAATATCGACCAGCGTGGTCTGTGTCAGCGAAAAGGGCAGGTAGCCGACCGACCCAGTGCCGGAGCCGGTTAGATTGAATGTGCCGCTCGCGAATTCCACGCCTGCCGCGAGTGGCGACGCCAGCAGCAAAGTCACTAGCGAACTTGCGGTTAGGGATTGCCGTTTGTTCCATCGCGCAACAGCGGTTTTAGAACAGAATAGTTCAAAAAAAAACAGTGATTTCATGAGCATTTATCCGAAATAATTTTTGCAACTTATTATAGATGCATGTCGATGTTTTCAATAGTAATTAAATTTTGTTTGGAGATTCGGCATAGACCAATCGAGCTTGTTCATGCTCAATCGTGGTCAGTAAATTTCTGATGACCGTTAGGCTCGGGAAGTAGCAAATGCAGTGGTGGAACGAATTTTCCGGGCCTGGGCGGGATTTATCCCGGCCGATTTTGGGGCTGGAGGTTTTTAGACCGTAAAGGGCAATTGCAGCGACACGAACAAGCTCTTCGGCTAAAATCCTTACACTTTCCCTGACTGTTGTTTGCCATGTCCAGATTCGAGCTCGCATTGAAAGCCTTTCAGCAGGCTCAACTAGCCTATGAAGATTTATTGGCCGTGGCAGCCGCGTTAAGCGCGGAACCCGAACAGGTTTTAGATGCAGCTCGACAATTCTTGGAAAACGAATATCGGAACGGAAAAATTGGCGCGGATGTTTATCGCGGTTTGCAAGCTGCTATGCAAGACGAAACCCGGATTGCCGGCGAGCAAACCCAAATGGCGCCCTCGCGGGTATCCAATCAAGACGATGCGACCAGTATAGTTTCCGCGCCGGCTAAATCGGCGACGGTACTGCCGGTTTCACCCGCTACGCAAACACCTACATTGACGACCGAATCCTTATTGCAAGGTTTGGACCCCTCGCAGCCGCGCGCCGAGCTGACAGTCGGCAGCACCTTGAAAGGTCGTTTTGTGCTCGAAGAATTGCTCGGGGTGGGCGGCATGGGTATGGTGTTTAAAGCCACCGACTTGCGCAAAGTGGAGGCCGCGGATAAAGAGCCGTTCGTGGCTTTAAAAGTGTTGAACCAGGATTTTCAATTCAATCCGATGGCGTTGGTGGCCTTGCAGCGGGAGACCAAGCGTGCGCAAACCCTGTCTCACCCCAATATTATTAAAGTCTACGACTTTGATCGGGACGGCACTCACGTGTTTATGTCGATGGAGTACTTGCAGGGCAAGCCGCTCAGTCACTTGATCCGTGAGCATGTCGACAGCGGCTTACCCTTCAAAAAAGCCTGGCCTATCATCAGCGCGATGTCAGAAGCCTTGGCGCACGCGCATAAAAAAAATATCGTTCACTCCGACTTTAAACCGGGCAACGTGTTTGTCGGTGACGACGGCGAAATCCGCGTGCTGGATTTCGGGATCGCCTGCGCCATTGGCCGTAGTGAAAAAGACGGCCACGACGCGACGATATTTAATGCCCGGTCGCTGGGCGCGATGACCCCGGCCTATGCCAGTTTGGAACAACTGCAAAATAGCGATCCCGATCCGCGCGACGATATTTATGCCTTGGCCTGTATCACTTACGAATTGTTGAGTGGCAAGCATCCGTTTGGCCGGCTGTCGGCGGAAAAAGCCATGGAAGTCAATTTACAGCCCAAACCCATCGCTCAGCTGAAGCGGCGGCAATGGAAAGGATTGCAAAAGGCTCTGGCCTTTAGGCAGGAGGATCGTAGCGCCAGTATCGATGAGTTTTTGACCGCCATCGGTCCGCATACCTCGGTATATTACGGCTTATGGTCAACAGCATTGTTTATAGCCTGTTTGATTGGCTTGAACGTCTATTGGACCTTAAACGAAAAACAAACAGCTACCGAAGTGGTAAAAGTTGCCGTTGAGCTCAATCCAGAGCAAAACCAAAAAATCAAAGATTTGCTGGAGTTGGCGGACATCCATTTCGATGTCGGTTATCTCACCGCGCCGACCGGTAGCAACGCGTTCTGGGCCTACCAGGAGGTTTTGAAAATCGATCCTTACAATAAAGCGGCTGTGGACGGTATCAATAAAATCGCCGATACGCTGGAACAGCAGGCGTGGGAGTTTTACGAAAAGAACGACCGCTCGGAGGCATTGAAAAAGGTGCAGGAAGGCTTGGAAGTTAATCCTGTGCACAAGGGCTTGCAGAGTTTGCGCGAGAAGCTCAGATTCAATTAGCCAATCGATTAACCTCAGATATTTCGCGGTTTGTAAGCGGATTTTTCGATCATGCGCTACCCGCTGCCATGCTAGAATTCGGCGCATTATGACTTCCTATGCGCCGATTGCCAGTGGCTTCCCAATTATTCCCAGTATCCGATGATGCAACGCCCGCGCGACTGCGGGAAATTCCTTATAACTACACTTCGTTTTCTGATCGCGAGATCGTAATTCGCCTGCTGGGCGAAGACATGTGGTGGGTGCTTGATTCGCTACGCGACGAGCGGATCACCGGGCGTTCCGCGCGGATGCTTTACGAAGTATTGGGCGATATTTGGGCGGTGCAGCGCAACCCCTATCTCGAAGACGATCTGCTCGATAACGCCAAGCGGCGGCGCGCCTTGTTACAAGCCTTGCGGCATCGTCTGGGGCAGATGGAAGGCCGGCAAACCGAGTTGGAGAACCAACACGCCGAGCGGGCCGAGCGCGTGGGACAATTGATTGCTGCGGCCCATCAGGCGGTGAATGAATTCGAAGCCCATTTCGAACGCACCGCGCAACTGCGTCGCAGCGTGCTGACGCTGTTGTCGCAATACACTCGTAAAGATAATATTGGCTTCGACGGTTTCGCCCGGGTCAGTCACGTTACCGACGCCACCGACTGGCGGGTGGAGTATCCGTTCGTGGTGCTGTACCCGACCTCCGAAGATGAGGTCGGGCATTTGGTGCGCGGCTGCATCGAATTGGGTCTGACTATCATCCCCCGCGGCGGCGGTACGGGTTACACCGGTGGCGCGGTGCCCCTCAATGCTTATTCCGCAGTGATCAATACCGAAAAGCTGCTGGCGATGGGGCAAGTTGACCGGCACACGCTATTGCCGGGCGTGGACAGCACCTATGCGACGATCCACACCGGTGCCGGTGTAGTCACTAGACGAGTAATGGAAATCGCCGAACAGGCCGGCTTGGTGTTCGCCTGTGACCCGACTTCCGCGGATGCATCGTGTATCGGCGGCAATATTGCGATGAATGCTGGCGGTAAAAAAGCCGTATTGTGGGGGACTGCGTTGGACAATTTAGCGTCCTGGCGGATGGTGACGCCGGACGGCAATTGGTTGGAAGTCGAGCGCCTGAATCACAATCTGGGCAAGATCCACGAACAAGGCAAAGCCGGGTTTTTGCTGAGACGTTTCGATGCCAGCGGTAAACAATTGCTGGGTGAAGAAACGCTGGAAATTTCCGGCAGCTTTTTCCGCAAGACCGGGCTGGGGAAGGATGTGACCGACAAATTTCTCGGCGGTCTGCCGGGGATTCAAAAAGAAGGCTGCGATGGCATCATCACCTCCGCGCGCTGGATTCTGCATGAAATGCCGCCGGTTAGCCGCACGTTTTGCCTGGAGTTTTTCGGGCAGGTGCGCGAGGCTGTGCCGTCGATAGTCGAGATTCGCGATTATCTGGCTGATTTGCCGAAAGAAGGGGCGAATCGGGTCATGTTGGCCGGTCTGGAGCATCTGGACGAACGCTACGTGAAGGCTGTTGGCTATGCCACCAAAGCTAAGCGCCACGGCCGGCCGAAAATGGTATTGATCGGCGACATTGTCGGCGACGATGAAAACCAGGTGGCCATGGCGGCGTCGGAAGTGGTGCGAATATGCAATGCGCGCGGAGCCGAGGGCTTTATTGCCGTCAATCCGGAAACCCGTAAAAAATTCTGGCTGGATCGTGGTCGGACAGCGGCGATTGCCAGACATACCAACGCCTTTAAAATCAACGAAGATGTGGTGATCCCCTTGCCGCGCATGGGCGACTATTGCGATGGTATCGAGCGTATCAATATCGAATTGTCGCTAAACAATAAATTGCGCTTGTGCAAAGCCTTAACCGAATTGCTGAGCGGCGATCTGCCGTTACGAGCCTATGAAGAAGGTGTGAACAAGTCGGAGCTGCTGGACGAGCGCAGAGTCTTGGCTTTGGATGCGGTGGGCACGGTAAAAGCGCGTTGGCAATGGATATACGACAGTCTGGATTTGCCGTTGGCCGAAGCCGAAAAAGCCTTCGAGTCACAAGGTATCCAGGTCGGCGAACTGAGCAATCGCGCCGCCGAGCCGGTTCTGTTTCATCGCTTGCAGGATTACTCGCTGCGGGTGTCGTGGAAGCAGGAATTACTGCCACGCTTGCGGGAAATTTTTGAAGGCGATAATTTCCGGCCTATTGTCGAGCGCATCGAGGCTTTGCATAAAGAGGTCCTGCGCGGTCGTGTTTTTGTGGCTTTACACATGCATGCCGGTGACGGCAATGTGCATACGAATTTGCCGGTCAACTCCGATCATTACGAAATGTTGCAAGAAGCCAATGCCGCCGTGGCGCGGATTATGGCTTTGGCGCGTTCGCTGGGCGGGGCGATTTCCGGCGAGCACGGTATTGGCATCACCAAGTACGAATTCTTGACCGAGGACGAATTAGCCGATTTTCATGCGTATAAAAACCGCATCGACCCGGAAGGCCGTTTCAATCGCGGCAAGTTGATGCCGGGTGCGGATTTGCGCTCTGCTTACACTACCTCGTTCAGTTTGATGGGCTTCGAATCGCTGATCATGCAGCAGAGCGACATCGGCGCGATTTCCGATTCGGTGAAGGATTGTCTGCGTTGCGGCAAATGCAAGCCGGTTTGTTCAACGCATGTGCCGCCGGCCAATTTGTTGTATTCGCCGCGCAATAAGATTTTGGCGACTTCGTTATTGATCGAAGCGTTTTTGTACGAAGAACAAACCCGGCGCGGGATTTCGATTACCCATTGGAAAGAGTTCGAAGACGTCGCCGATCATTGCACGGTCTGCCACAAATGCTTCAATCCGTGCCCGGTGGACATCGATTTCGGCGATGTGTCGATGAATATGCGCAATCTGCTGCGCAAGATGGGCAAACAAAGCTTCAATCCGGCCAAAACCATGGCCATCGCATTTTTGACCGCATCTAGCCCGAACACCGTCAAGGCGATGCGGACGGCGATGATCGACTGGACTTACAAGGCGCAACGCATCGGCAATACGCTGTTGAAACCGTGGAGCAAAGCGCAGATCGCGCAGCCGCCGGCTACGGTCGGCAAGCCGCCGGTGCGCGAACAGGTGATTCATTTCATGAATCGGAAAATGCCTGGCGATTTGCCGACAAAAACGGCGCGGGCGTTGCTGGACATCGAAGACGGACAAATCGTGCCCATCATTCGCGATCACGCTAAAACCCGGACCGATTCCGAAGCGGTGTTTTATTTCCCCGGTTGTGGTTCCGAGCGCTTGTTCTCGCAAGTCGGTTTGGCGACGCAGGCCATGTTGTACGAGATTGGCGTACAAACTGTATTGCCGCCCGGTTATTTGTGCTGCGGCTATCCGCAGCGGGCGGGCGGCCAGTTCGATAAGGCGCAGAAAATCACCACCGATAATCGCGTATTGTTTCATCGTGTCGCCAATACGCTGAATTATTTGGATATCAAAACCGTGGTGGTTAGTTGTGGTACTTGCCAGGACCAGTTACAGGATTACGAATTTGAGAAAATTTTTCCCGGTTGTCGCTTGATCGATATTCACGAATATCTGCTGGAAAAAGGCGTCAGGCTGGAAGGCGTCAATGGTGCGCGTTATCTCTATCACGACCCGTGTCATAGTCCGTTTAAACAGCAAGATCCGATGAAAGTGGTCAATCAGTTGATTGGCGCGCCGGTCGCCAAATCCGAGCGTTGCTGTGGCGAGTCGGGCACTTTGGCGGTGGCGCGGCCGGATATTTCCACGCAAATTCGCTTTCGCAAGGCTGAAGAATTGCAAAAAGATACGGCGAAATTGCGTACCGATGGCTACGACGGCGCGGTGAAGATGTTGACCTCCTGTCCGTCGTGCATGCAAGGTTTGCAGCGCTTTGAGGACGAGGTCGATCAGATGGAAGTGGATTACATCGTAGTGGAAATCGCCAAGCATGTATTGGGTGAAAACTGGATGACCGGGTATCTGGAACGCGTCAGCAAAGGCGGTATTGAGCGGGTTTTGGTGTGATGTAGTGTTGTCGATGGCGGCCGGCTGATTTTTCAGTCGGCTCTGCTTTCTAATTTGTCCATGATGAGGAATGTACTTATCTTCGGACAATAAAAAAGCCGCGATAAATCGCGGCTTTTTAAATTTGGAGCGGGAAACGAGACTCGAACTCGCGACCCCGACCTTGGCAAGGTCGTGCTCTACCAACTGAGCTATTCCCGCAGAAATATAGTAATGGAGGCTGCGACCGGAATCGAACCGGTATATACGGCTTTGCAGGCCGCTGCATAACCATTTTGCTACGCAGCCTTTATAAGGACAATAAAAAAAGCCGCGATTTGCCGCGGCTTTTTAAATTTGGAGCGGGAAACGAGACTCGAACTCGCGACCCCGACCTTGGCAAGGTCGTGCTCTACCAACTGAGCTATTCCCGCTTGGCTTACTATCCTGCGTATTATAAAAAGATATTTTTTTGTGTCAACAGTTATTGCAGGTTTATTGCCGAAGTCCAGGCTTTTCGGCCTTGGCATTCGCCGGATTCAGTGATCTCTACTTCAGCCCACAGAACATTTTTATCGGTAGTATCTGCCTGAGCTTGGATCAGTTTGACAGGAGTATTAAGCGGCATGTGTTTGCACGCGCCGTCACGATCATTTTCTTCGGTATCATCGTAAGCCGCCATGGAGCCGGGGACAGCGACTAATCTGACAGTTGCATTAGGATCGTAAGTATTGGGGCTTTTCAACACGTAGTTTTGTCCGGGGACCATGGCTTTCGCTTGGTGAACCGGCAATTTGGCATCAGACCCGCCGCCCATAAACACGGCTACCACGATCAATGCAACTGCGCCGACACCGCCAAAAAATACTTTAGGGTTGGATTCTTTCAGGGCCAGCAGGTTAGCGATAACATTGCCGGCCGCATCTTTCGCCGCGGCGGCGGAATCAGAGGCTGGAGCTGTTTCCGGTTGCCTAGGCTCTTCAGCTTGATTTTGGGCTTCGGTCTCGTTGTTGTTTTCGTCAAGGCTCATGCGATGTTTCCTCTTAAGCTAGTTATTATTATGGTTAAGTGGCTAAAGTTACCACGCCGTTCGAACATTTCAAGCATTCATTTTTTAGTTATTTAGTCGTATCTTAAGGGGAACTGTAGCAAAAATGAACAAGCTGGGATAAAAAAGCTGATAGGGCTGCTGGTTTGCTGTGTTTGGATGTTGTTTGGCTATGCGATTATCGAAGTCGGCGTTGTTAGTTTAAATCCAAATTTTTTGGTTGCGGTTGTTGTGGTGCTGGGGTCTACGTTGGCTTTGTTGGCGCGGGCGCGAGCTTTGTGCCCACGCGGGGTGTGTAGGTTTGTTTGGATGATGTTTCGCTTTCGCGAGCCTTGATTTAAGGCCGGTTCTCGCACCGGCGGGCGAGATACTTTCTTTTGCTCCGCCAAAAGAAAGTATCCAAAGAAAAGGCGGCCCGGAAGCCGCTTTTCCCCTGCGTTCCTCGCTTTTGATAGGGGTTGCCGAAAGGGGCTTCCTGTCCCTTCGGCAACGTGCGGCATCCATGCCGCACCCCTAGCGGGCGATTCCTATCAAAAGCTCCGGTACTCGGCGCGGCATATGGGACAGAACCGCCCCCAAATTCATCGCTCGCTTTGGGTTTCCGCTATTGCTCCAACCAGTCTGTAGGGTGCACTAAGAACTAAAGGTCATTTAGTGGGAATACGGACGCAATATCGTTGTATATATCCTCTAATTGCCCCGCCTCTAAACCAAGAGATGCATAAAGTTTAAAATCAGCAGATTGCTCCGTCATTTCAATTTTCAAAGTGACGTGACCAAGGGATGTGGTCGCCGCAGAGAGATAGAGTTCGCCGTCGAGTGCGGACCATACCTTCTCACCTTTCCATCCTTTCCATGATTCAGCCATTTCTCGGAATAGGAGACTAGGTGGGCCCGAAAAATATGTTGTTGATTGAACTTCTCCAATGAACGGCGCGCCAGAAATCGAAGCAACAAAATCAATTGCATCGCTTGTGCTTCCCAACAGCCGAAAGCTCAATGTAGTGGAGTTATCGCATGATTTAATTGAAACAGAGTTCATATTAATCGCGACGCTCTGAGTTAACCGGCTGGCCCGGCTTTATCGCGTAACCTCCTGCTAGCTCTAGTTCCGGTTAATCGTTGGGTTAGGCGTGCAAAGCCCCATGCTATAATCCAAAAAACAATGGTGGCAAATATACTTGTAATTACCCAGCCAACTGTAGTTGGGGTAGGAAAAATGCCATCATCTATAAACATAGGCGCGCCAAATATTTGCAGCAAAAATGCAGGAATGAAAAACAAGCCCATTGTGTAAAATAAAAAGCTTGTAATGAGCGGGCCTGGGCCGATGACAAATAACCACAAGCTAGCATAACCGCTAACAAGCAAACAAAACCAAGTTAATGTTCTAAGTGAAAACATCGTTTCAAATTGCCTAACTAGTAATTTAGGATTTCTGTGTGCCTATTCCAGGCAGGTAATACAAGGTTTTAATCCTAACAGAATTGCAGAGCAGATTTGAATCCTTCGTCCCGATTCAGGAGAAAGAATACTGTTTATGCTTAGCTTCTAAGGTCTGTTTGATAAAGCCGGTTTTGGCTAAAGCGTCACCGAAATGCATTGAAATTCCTTCTTTGCGCCATCGTCAGTTAGCAATTCGACACGATCATTCTGGCTCGGAAAAAAGAACGCTGCTTCGATATTCAAATCTCCCAGATCGATATGCTCCAGCCGCTCCAGCTCTCCTGAAGCACTATCCCATAAATACAACCAATGTTTCTCCAGCCGCTTTTCGTTAGCATGGAAAGGTCCGGCGACGATTAGGTATAGGTGGTCTTGGTGCCAGGCGATGTCGCGGATGCCTAAGCCGTCTAAATCCAATTCTATTGGCTCGGCGAATTGCGCGGCTTGGCCTTGTAGCAGTGCCAATGGATTGAGTAAGTGTACCAGGATGGCTTTGCCGTTTTTTAGGTAGCCGTTTTCGGTGTTGCCGCCGGCTAGCGGGTTTCTAAAGCCGATTAATAAGCCGTGCTCAGGGGTGGCCGCCAAGCCTTCGATACTCAAGCCGCCCGTGTCTTTGGGTGGTATACGTTCGGCTTGTTCCCAGTCATAGCGGGCAAAGCGTTTGTCCTGCTTTAGGTCTGCGATTAATTGTGTGTAAATCGACCCATAACGCTGGGCGCTGAATTTGCCCGGTTCGATTTCGGTTAGATGGATGCCGAATAAGCGCCGCCTAGCCGGCCGTTCGTCGCCTTCGCTGTTGGTGCTGTGCGAGCCTATCCAGAAATAGACCTCGCCAATGCGCGCGCCGCCTTCCAGATCGATTTCCTGATGCTTGCCGTCTTTGATTTCGCCATCGAAAACTTCTGACAGGGCAATTGCCGGCTTTAGGGCTTTTTCTGCGTGTTTGTCGAATACGCTGAGTTCGTTGTCTTCGTCGTCCGCAACGATGAAGTAACGGTCATTTAGGGCAATGGCGCCGGATACATTCGATCGGCCTTTGTAGGTTTTTATATCCATATCGGAATCGCTGGCGAAATTTTGATTTCAAGAAAGGTGGCCAGTCGGCGATGCCTGAATTAATCCGGCCCTAATATTGTCGCTCCCGCGCAGGCGGGAGCCCCGGTGCCACAATGGATTCCCGCTTTCGCGGGAATTATGAAGGGTTGCTGATCTGCGCTCAAGTAAGCTCAGGGTTACTCGTCCGGGCTGCCGATAAAGCGATAAACCAACGCGCCTAAAACCGCGCCAATAATCGGTGCCAGCCAGAATAGCCAGAGTTGCGCCAAGGCCCAGTCGCCGACGTAAACCGCCACACCCAGGCTGCGCGCTGGATTGACTGAAGTGTTGGTGACCGGAATGCTGATCAGGTGAATCAACGTTAAACCAAGGCCAATGGCGATAGGTGCCAGGCCTGCCGGAGCGCGGGCGTCGGTGGCACCAAGGATGATCAGTAAAAACATCATGGTCATCACCACTTCGGTAATCAGCGCGGATAACAAGGAGTAGCCGCCTGGCGAATGTTCGCCGTAACCGTTGGAGGCAAATCCCGCCGCCACATCAAAGCCGGCCTTGCCGCTGGCGATTAAATACAACACGCCGCCGGCGGCAATCGCACCGATCACCTGTGAGACGATATAAGGCAACAATTGATTGGCTGGAAATCGGCCGCCCATCCAAAGGCCGACCGACACCGCCGGATTGAGGTGGCAACCGGAGATATGACCGATGGCGTAAGCCATGGTCAGCACCGTCAAACCGAACGCCAGTGAAACGCCGAGTAAGCCAATGCCCACATTCGGAAACGCCGCCGCCAATACCGCACTTCCGCAGCCACCAAGAACTAACCAAAATGTCCCAAAGGACTCGGCAACATATTTTTTCATATGACTCTCCTGTGTGTTGTTATTGTTGTGCCTGTCATCGATCACTTGTTTTTTGTTTAATAATCAATCGGCTAGCGCACTGTATTCTGTGTCTTTGTGTGATGTCAATCACAAAAAACGGCTAGATTCTTGCTTGGTGCTTGCTATTTTTGGCTAGCGACTCGGTTGCGTGGAAGACAGTGGGTTTTGTGGCGTCAAAAATTACCGAAGAATTAGTCCGGGCAAATCTGTTCTGTATGGCTAATTTCCCTATTCGATGTGAAAATTAGGGTTTATCACCTTGCCTGTCATTCTTGCCGGTTTATCCATGCCCGATATTTCCCAACACGGCCACAGTACCAATTTGATCGGCATGGCGACCGCTTGTATGGCCAGTCATCTATTCAATGATTATCCCAAGCCCTTACATATCGCCGGTACCCGGGAGTCGGCACCCGGACTGTTCGAACAGTTGGCCGGCCAAGCCACGTTGGCCGAGTGCGGGCGGATCTTTCAAGATTATATGTGCGTGGTATTCGGTTTCGAAACCGAGCAGCGCTTGCGCGACGATGCCGAGGGCCGGCGCCGGTATCGCAACAGTTATCTGCGCCTGATTCAGGATTGGGGGCTGGATTCCAATAATGCGCAGGGCGCGGTGTTGAAGGGTTGGGTGGAGAGTCGCTTCGGTTTGTTTCCCAGCTACCATAAGCAGCAGATCAGCAGTTTTATGAGCAAGGACTGGATTGTCTACATTGAAGAAAAGATGAACAGCCGCTATCACAACAATTGCATCTATATGCAGTTGGATTTGCTCTACGAGTTTTGCCAATGGGTGATAGAGCGTTTTCAGGTGCCGGCTGCAACCCATAAAACTCTGTATCGCGGCGTCAATGCCCTGGACGATTGGGTCGTTACCGAGCAAGACAAACAGCATAAAATCGTCCGCCTCAACAGTATTGTGTCGTTTACCGACCGCCCTAATATCGCCAGCGAATTTGGCGGGTATATATTAGAAGTGGAGGTGCCGATGGTGAAACTGGTGTTTTTTAGCGACCTGCTGCCGCATCACGCTTTGCGTGGGGAGGGCGAATACTTAGTGATTGGTGGCGATTATCGAGTAAAGGTGCAGCGATGAACGAGCAGTTAATGAATCGGGCTTTGGGGGCTTACTTGGGCTTTGCTTGCGGCGATGCATTGGGCGCGACGGTGGAATTCATGTCGCCGAAGCAAATCCAGAAACGTTACGGCGTGCATACCGAAATGATAGGTGGCGGCTGGCTCGGCTTGGAGCCTGGGCAAGTCACCGACGATACGCAAATGTCCTTGGCCTTGGGGGAAGCCATCATCGATCAGCAAGGCTGGAATTTGCGGGCGGTAGCCGACAATTTTTTGGCTTGGCTGGCAAGTGATCCGCCGGATGTCGGCAACACTTGCCGTCGCGGCATCCTGCGATATCGCGACAAAGGTTTATTGGTGGGCTTGCCGCGAGAAGATGATGCCGGCAACGGTGCCTGCATGCGCAATTTGCCGGTGGTGCTGGCAACTTTGGACCGGCCGGACGATTTCGAAGTTTGGAGCCTGGAGCAGAGTCACATCACCCATCACAACTCGTTGTCCGATGCCGCGACCCTGGCATTGGGGCGAATGACCAATCGATTGATTCACGGGCAAGGCCTTGAGGCCTGTTTGTTGGAAGCCGAACACTTGATCAATCAGCACAGCGAATTTGCCTACAATCCGTATCCGGGCAAAGCCTCGGGCTACATCGTCGATACCGTACAGACGGTGCTGCATCATTTTTTCAACACCGACAGCTTCGAATCTTGCCTGATCGCCACAGTCAATCAAGGCGGCGATGCCGATACCACCGGCGCCTTGGCGGGGATGTTGGCGGGTGCGAAGTATGGATTGGAGCGGATTCCTGAGCAGTGGTTGGAACGGTTGGATGGTGAGTTAGCAGAGCAAATACGTCAGCAAGTGACGGCACTTTTGCAAATGACTAACTGAGCAAATCCCCGGATACACTTTTCGGCTTGGTTTGTCTCAGGCGGCCACCCCAAATATAGCCCCAACTCCAGCGGTCAAGCCCATGGCCAACGCGCCCCAAAAGCTGACGCGCAATCCAGCAATCAACATTGAAGCGCCGCCAACGCGGGCGGATAGGGCGCCTAGCGATACCAACAGCAGCAAGGAGCCGCCGGCTACGGCCCAAATCAATACGGGTGCCGGCGTCCACAACACCAGCAATAAAGGCAATATTGCCCCAACGGAAAAACTGCCAGCCGATGAAAATGCTGCCAACACCGGGCGGGCGGTGGAGGTGTCGGTAATGCCAAGTTCGTCGCGGCTATGCGCGCCAAGCGCGTCGTGTGCCATCAGCTGGCGGGCAACTTCGGCGGCCAGCGCTTCGTCCAGGCCGCGTTCTACATAGATTGCGGTCATTTCCTCATGCTCGTGTTCCGGATAGGCGGCGAGTTCCCGGCGTTCGCGCTCCAGGTCGGCGTGTTCGGTGTCTGCTTGCGAGCACACCGAGACGTATTCGCCGGCGGCCATGGACATCGCGCCGGCTACCAGGCCGGCAATGCCGGCGATCAAGATATGTTTGGCATCCACGCCGGCTGCCGCGACGCCCAAAATCAGGCTGGCAGTGGACACTATGCCGTCGTTGGCGCCCAGCACGGCCGCCCGTAGCCAGCCAATGCGGTGATTTTTATGTCTTTCGATATGCATGCGGCTTCTCGTTGCCCAAGTAAGTGAGGATATGCTTGGATAGTAACCTGATTTTCCGGTCTAGGCCGAGTATTGTTGTCGGCTGTGAATGGGCTAGTTTGGTGCGTTACTTTCTGATTTATCGCAATCGGCCTAGAATAGCCGGTCAATATCTACTGTCATTGGCCATCGATGAAAGACCAGTCGTTTACTTTCGAACAAATTCATATCGAAGTCGCCCGCAACGCGTCCGACGATTTCAACCTGTTTCATGACAAGCATAAATGGTTGCAGGTCACGCATAATCCGTTTAAAGGCCCGATTGTGTTGGGCTTTCAGTTGAATACCCTGATCGAATATCAGATGCGCTTATACCGGGAAGCGCATCACGAAGACCAGATTATCGCCGACAATCAGCTGCGTTTTAGTAATTATCAGATCATCTTCGTCAATGCCTTGCGGCCGCGGCAGGCAATGACGCTGGATATCAAAAAGACGCTCATCGCGACGATACCGGAACTCACTTTAACCAATCGGATTGCGATCAAGTCGCAAGGTAAAACCATCTTGCTCGGGTATAAAAAAGAAACGAAACAGCCTTTGTTTTTAGCGGATACCGATTTAAGCGGTCTGCCGGATTTAAATGCGCTACCCGATAAAACCGTTGTGCCCGGCACCGAGTTTTTTTTGAAGCGTAAGTGGATGAATAACGGCAATGTGAAGAACTTTCTGTCGGGTTCGTTTGCGGAGCAGTCCGACTATTTCGATGAGTTGTTGCAAGTGGCACAGTATCCGGAAGTGTTTCCTTGCAGTTTGACTTCCGGCGCTTTGCTGGAGAAAGCGCAACTGGAAAACCACGATTTCAAGCGCAATCCGATGGTGTATACCTCGCACGACATATCGGTCGATCGCGTGCATTTGGCTAAGCTAAAAAACAACGACAAGCTGCATATTCTGGTTAAGCAATTGCCGGAGTCTCCGGATAAAACCCTGAATCACACCAGCATCATGTTGCGCACCTACGAATGTTTCGGGGTGTTGGAGAACAAGGCGGTTTTGTTTCGTATCAAACTGAATTTGGTGCCGTTGGAAGAAATTATTAAAAATTTGAGCGGGAAGACATAGCCTCAGGCCGCGAATCGCCTAGTCGCGGGCGAATGTTGTGAATTTTTTGGAACATAAAGTATAATCCGCGCTGTCGTTAGGCAAGGCCAGTGACGAGATTGCAAATTCAATTAATACAACACTAAAGATAAGGTAAGTGCTCGCAGTCAGGCATTTGCATTGTTCGAGGAAAAAAATATGAGTAATATCGAAGAACGAGTAAAAAAGATTGTCGCAGAACAATTAGGCGTAAAAGAAGAAATCGCGAACGATGCGTCTTTTGTTGACGATCTTGGTGCTGATTCTTTAGACACAGTTGAACTCGTCATGGCTCTGGAAGAAGAATTCGAATGCGAAATTCCAGACGAAGAAGCTGAAAAAATCACCACAGTCCAATTGGCTATCGATTATATCAACGCCAATCTGCAGTAAGTTGTTTCCAAAAGTTAGTGGGTGGTTTCCATCCACTAGCCGGTTTATCCCCCTTCTCTGGTTGTCTTCTTTTTTTACCGGTAGTTTACTGTGAGCACACGTCGAGTTGTTATAACGGGCTTAGGCGCCATTACGCCGTTAGCCAATAATGTTGCCGATACCTGGGATGGCATTGTCAACGGGAAGAGCGGCATTAGTCCGATCGATTCATTTGACATATCCCCTTTTGCAACGACGTTCGGCGGTGTCATCAGAAATTTTAATATCGGCGATTATATAGCCGATAAGGATGCCAAACGCATGGACGGCTTCGTGCATTACGGCATTGCTGCCGGTTGCCAGGCGATTGAGGATTCCGGTTTTGAAGTCACCGAAGAAAATGCCGAGCGCATCGGCGTAGCCATCGGCGCCGGTATTGGCGGTATCACCGGTATTGAAGAATGCTATGCCACCTACGTGGCGGGTGGTCCCAGACGGATTTCGCCTTTTTTTGTGCCGGGCAATATCATCAATATGATCTCCGGCAATCTGTCGATCAAATACGGTTTGAAAGGCCCTAACTTTGCCATCGTCACCGCTTGTTCGACCGGTACGCATAATATCGGCGACGCGGCGAGATTGATCAAATACGGCGACGCCGATGTGATGGTCGCCGGTGGCGCGGAACGCTGCACGACCTCGCCGACCGCGATGGGCGGATTTGCCTCGGCAAAAGCCTTGTCGCGTCGTAACGATAGTCCGACCACCGCCAGTCGGCCTTGGGATCGAGACCGTGACGGCTTCGTACTCAGTGACGGTGCCGGGGTCGTGGTGTTGGAAGAACTGGAACACGCCAAAGCGCGTGGGGCGAAAATTTATGCGGAACTGGTCGGTTACGGCATGAGCGGCGATGCTTACCACATCACCTCGCCATCCGAAGGCGGCGAAGGTGCGGCACGCTGCATGCGCAATGCGATGCGTGACGCTAAAGTGAATCCGCAAGACGTGCAATATATCAACGCGCACGGTACCTCGACACCGGCCGGCGATATTGGCGAAACGCATGCGATGAAATTAGCGCTGGGCGACTCGGCTTATAAAGTGGCTGTCAGCTCCACCAAATCGATGATTGGTCATTTGCTGGGCGCGGCAGGTGGTATCGAAGCGGTATTGACCGCCTTGGCTATTCAGCATCAAATTGCACCGCCCACCATCAATTTGGAAAATCCCGATCCCGAGTGCGATCTGGATTACGTTCCGAATACAGCCAGAAACATGAGCATCGATGTCGCCATTTCCAACTCGTTTGGATTCGGCGGTACCAATGGTTCGCTGGTTTTCAAACGTTACCAATAAGCGCTTCCGCTTCCGCAGTGTCTGGCTATGTTTTTATTAAACGGCGAGCACAGACACTGTGTCGATGTTTCTGATCGAGGTTTTCAATACGGTGACGGTCTGTTCGAGACCATCGAAGTATTGCAGGGCAAGCCGCTGTTTTTTGATCGTCATCTAAAACGCTTAGCCGAAGGTTGTCGCCGGCTGCTAATTCCGATGCCGGATACTGCCTTGCTCGACGTTGAAGCGCGGCAATTGAGTCAGTCCAGCGAGAGAGCCGTGTTGAAGTTGATGGTGACGCGCGGCAGCGGCGGTCGCGGTTACCGGCAGCCGGATCACATTATCCCTACCAGACTATTCGGTCTGCATCCTTATCCCGATTACCCCCATCAGTTCCAAACAGACGGCATAGCCGCGCGTTTTTGCGGCCAGCGTTTGTCTTTGAACCCGAGCTTGGCCGGCATCAAGCACATGAATCGACTCGAGCAGATTTTAGCCAGAGCGGAATGGCAAGATGATTCAATTCAAGAGGGTTTGATGTTGGATACTCAAGACCGTGTGGTGGAAGGCACGATGACTAATCTATTCATCGTCAAGTCCGGCAGTTTATACACGCCGCCGTTAGGGCAATGCGGAGTTGCGGGTATTGTGCGGCAATTGATTATGGAGTTCGCGCAGCGGATCAAACTACCGTTATTTGAGCAAGCAATTGATCAAGCTGCCGTTTTGCAAGCTGACGAATTATTTGTCAGTAACTCGGTAATCGGTATTTGGCCGATCAAACGGCTGGAAGGGCAAGTTTTTAAGGTCGGTGTCATCACTCGGCGTTTGCAAGATCTGCTCAGCACAGCCCGCATGGCGGAGGTATAGCAGTGTTCAGAAGCATCATCGCATTTACGTTATTAATGGTATTGGGCTTGGTGTCGATTTGGGCCGGTATGCACTATCAACTGATTCTCAAAAAGCCGGTAGTAATGACCGAGACCGTGATTGAAATTAAAAAAGGCGATACGCTGGAATCGGTGGTGAAAAATCTGCGTGCGCAGCAGGTGACGGTAAATCGCTTATGGTTTCGTTTATTTGCCTATCGGAAAAATCTCGACCATTTGTTGAAGGTGGGTGAGTATGTGTTGGCTAAAGGTTCTACCGCCGCTGACATTCTGCAACAATTGACCGACGGTAAAACCAGGAAGTATTCGATTACGTTTCCGGAAGGATGGTCCTTCAAGCAAGTGTTTAACACAATCAAGAACAACCCCAATCTGCAACACACACTGACCGATAACCAACTGGAAGACTTGATGGCGCAAATCGGCTCGGATAAGAATCATCCGGAGGGCTTGTTTTTTCCCGATACCTATTTCTTTGAAAAAAACACCTCCGATGTCGATTTACTGAAGCGCGCACACGATCGAATGCAAGCGGTATTGAACGAAGAATGGCAGAAGCGCGACGATGGCGTGCCGTTGGAAAATCCGTACGAGGCTTTGATTTTGGCATCTATCGTCGAAAAGGAGACCGGCGCCGGCGAAGAGCGGAGAAAAATCGCCGGGGTATTTGCTCGGCGCTTGAAGAAAGGCATGTTGTTGCAAACCGACCCGACTGTCATCTACGGCATGGGCGATGACTACCACGGTGATATCCGGCATAAGGATTTGCGCGAACATACACCCTACAACACCTACGTCATCGAAGGACTGCCGCCTACACCGATTGCGATGCCTGGTAAGCAAGCCATCGTTGCTGCTTTACATCCCGATAATAGCGATGCCTTGTTTTTTGTCGCCCGCGGCAATGGCCGCCATGCCTTTTCTTCGACCTTGGCGGAACACGAAAAATACGTCGATCAATATCAACGATGACACGCGGACGATTTATCACGCTGGAAGGTGGCGAAGGCGTCGGCAAGTCCACCAATCTGCAATTTATCAAGCAACTGTTGGAAGAACGGGGTATTCCCTTCGTGCTGACGCGTGAGCCGGGCGGCACCGGCATTGCCGAAAAGATTCGTGGGATTTTGTTGGAACGGCAAGCGGAAAGTTTGACCGAGCAGGCCGAGTTGTTGCTGGTATTCGCGGCCCGCGCCCAACATATTCAACAGGTGATTTTGCCAGCTTTGCAGCAAGGGCAGTGGGTGGTGTGTGACCGTTTTACTGATGCCACCTATGCCTACCAAGGTGGTGGCCGGAATATGGATCTGCAAACCATCGCTTGGTTGGAAAAAGCCGTACAAGGTACCCTGAGGCCGGATTTGACATTTGTGTTCGACGCGCCGATAGAAGTCGGTATGCTGCGCGCCAAGCACAGAGGCGAGTTGGACCGCTTCGAAACCGAACAGTTGGCGTTTTTCGACCGGGTCCGGCAAACGTATTTACAACGCGCCGCCACGGATTTGCAGCGCTATAAGATCATCGATGCCAGCTTACCGTTAAGCGAAGTGCAGCAGCAATTGCGCCGCGAGTTGGCGGGATTGTGGGGCATTAATGCCTAGCCGAATCGGGCTTTATCCCTGGCAACACGAGAACTGGCGGCAGTTGCACGGTTATATCGAACAGCAACGCATCCCGCAAGCCTTGCTGTTTTCCGGTGCGGTCGGGCAGGGCAAACAGCATTTGGCCGAGTATTATGCACGGACCTTGTTGTGTCACGCGCCGTTAGCCGATGCTAGCGCGTGCGGTCATTGTGTCGGTTGCAATTTATTCGATGCGCAAACTAATCCCGATTTTTTGATGATAGCGCCCGACGAACCCGGCAAAGCCATCGGTATCGATAAAATCAGGCAACTGATTGTGAAGCTGGCTTTGAAACCGCAGTACGATCATGCCTATAGAGTCGTGATCATTCAGCCGGCTGACGCATTGAACACAGCTTCGGCGAATGCGTTTTTGAAGTGTCTGGAAGAGCCGACCGAACGGACTTGTTTGTTGTTGATCAGCGAGCAACCGAGCCGATTGCCGGCGACAATCCGTAGCCGTTGCCAGAAAATCGATTGCGCAACGCCCGCGCGCGAACTGGCGATGCTATGGTTGCAGCAGCAGGGTGTCGGAGAACAAACCGAGTTGTTATTAAAACTGGCCCAAGGCTCGCCGCTGTTGGCTAAGCATTACGCCGAACAGAATATGATTCAGCTCAGGCAGCAGTATTTCGAGGCTTGGTTGCAGATTGCGCAAGGCAAGGAAAATTTGTTGACGGTAGCCGAGCTCTGGCAAAAGCAGGAAAAAATCGATTTGGCAGTGGTTTTGCTGTGGATGGCAAGCTGGGTCGCGGACATAGTCAAATACGCGTACCGGGCGGAATCGCCGGCGCTTGCCAATCCGGATCTGAAAAATGCCTTGCAAGCCCTTGCCGAGCGGCTAGAATTGAAACGCCTATATCGGTTTTACGATAATGTGCTTACCACCAAGTCGCAACTGAACACGCAACTTAATAAACAATTGATGGTCGAGCAGCTATTGATTAGTTGGTCGCAACTGAATAGACAATAAGCGTATGGCAGAATCAGCAGCACCCAGACAAGGTATCTTGTCCTTATCGATCAAGGATAAAAATGCGCTGTATGCGGCGTACATGCCGTTCGTGAAAAACGGCGGTTTGTTTATTCCGACCAAGCGCGAATACGAGATGGGTGAGGAAGTGTTCATGTTGCTGAACTTAATGGACGAAACCGAGCGCTTGCCGATTGCCGGCAAAATTATCTGGAAGACCCCGGCGGGTGCCGAGGGCTACCGTGCAGCCGGCATTGGCGTGCAATTTAGTGATCAGGATGGCGGTGCGGCGCGTAACAAAATTGAAACCTATTTGGCTGGCGCATTAGAATCTGATCGTTCCACGCATACCATGTAAACTGTTTGGCGGGCGGGCTTTGCCGCTGTCTTTACTTTCCTAAACTCATGTTTATCGACTCACACTGTCATCTCGACCGTATCGATTTAGCGCCCTACGCTAATGATTTCAATACCTTTGTGCAAGCGGCTCGCGCGGCCAAGGTCCGGCATATGCTGTGTATTGCCATCGATATGGAAGCCTATCCGGCCATGCTGGAGCAAGTCATGCCGTATTCGGATATCTCCTTGTCGGTGGGCGTGCATCCTAATGTTCATGATGGGCGTGAGCCCACGCTAGATGATTTGCTACAGTTGGCCGATAACGAAAAAGTGATCGCCATTGGTGAGACGGGACTGGACTATTTTCGTAGCGAAGGCGATCTGGAATGGCAGTTTGAACGGTTTCGCACCCATATTGCCGCAGCCAAGACACTCAACAAGCCTTTAATTATCCATACCCGCGAAGCTGGCCACGATTCCTTGGATGTGCTGCGGGAAGAAGGCGCGGATCAGGTTGGGGGCATCATTCACTGCTTTACCGAGGATTGGGCGTATGCGGAAAAAGCTTTGGATTTGAATTTCTATATCTCTTTTTCAGGCATCGTGACCTTCAAGAACGCGGAAGCCATCAAGGATGTGGCGCGTAAAATACCAGCCGACCGTTTTCTGATTGAAACCGACTCGCCGTATCTCGCGCCGGTGCCGTATCGCGGTAAACCGAATTATCCGACCTATGTCCGCTATGTGGCGGAACATATTGCTGATTTGCGCGGGACCTCTGTCGAAGCTATTGCCGAGCAGTCAACCGAAAACTTTTATCGCCTATTTGCCGGATCTTCGGCGGATAAGCTACGTCAGGCCAGCTAAAAAAAACGGCCGGCCCCATGTGTGATGGAGCGGCCGTTTAGAGAGGTGGGGTATAACTCTCATTCCCCAAACGGGGCGCATACAAGAGTTGCTTGCAGTTTACTGAAGCGGCACAGTCCTGAAAATGTGGCATATTGCCGCGTGGCAAATTGTCGCTGGCCTGGTGGTTAACATAATTCCTTGAAATGCCGTCATTACATCAATCTGCCTTTTATGTCCTGGGTTATAGCAAAGTTATTTTTCTCGCAATATGGATCTGGAATTAGCTAGTCCGCTAGGAAATTTTCAACTCCAGCGCTTACCGTTTCGCAAAAACGAATTGTTGCGGGCGTGGGACGCCGCAGACGAATATCTGTTGAATCAATTGGCTGCCGCAGGCATTGCCGAGCATGCCAATATCGTCATCCTCAACGATAGCTTCGGCGCGTTGGCGGTTTCACTAAGCGCTTATCGACCAACCGCCGTTTCCGATTCCTGGCTTTCGCAGCAGGCGACGCGTATTAATCTGGCATTGAATGACATTGACCACGAGCGAGTGCGGTTGCTGGATAGCTTGTCGCTACCGGAAGCCGGCATTGATTACCTGCTGATTAAAATCCCCAAAACTCTGGCGTTGCTGGAATATCAGCTACACGCGCTCAAGCCTTTGTTAAAAGCCGATTGCCAACTGATAGCCGCCGGCATGGTGAAGAGTTTGCCGCCCACCGCATGGATATTGCTGGAACGTTTGATCGGGCCTACGCAACCTTCCTTGGCGGTAAAAAAAGCCCGACTGATTTTTGCCCGGTTGGATCCAAATCTGCAATTACCTGCAAACCCTTACCCGACGCGGTATCCATTGGAGAACAGCGATCTTACGTTTTGTAATCATGCCAATGTGTTTTCCCGCGATAGTCTGGATATAGGCACGCGTTTTTTATTAGAGCATCTACCGCAGAATTCCGAATATTACGATTTTATCGATTTGGGGTGCGGCAATGGGATTGTCGGCGTGATGTTGGCAAAACAAAACCCAAGCGCGCGAATTGGGTTTATCGATGAATCGTTTATGGCTATCGCCTCAGCCAGGGAAAATTTTGCGGCAGCTTTTGCCGATAGTCGGCAGGCCGATTTTTTAGTCGCCGATTGTTTAAGCGATTACCCGGAGAACAGTGCAGACTGCATAGTCTGTAATCCGCCGTTCCATCAACAGCACACCATAGGCGATCATATTGCCTGGCAGATGTTCCGGCAGGCGCATAAGGTCTTGCGTCAGGGCGGTGAGTTACGGGTAATCGGCAATCGCCATTTAAATTACCATCTGCCCTTGAAGAAGCTGTTCGGAAATTGCCGGCAGGTCGCAGCCAATGCTAAATTCGTGATTTTCAGCTGTATAAAGAGCTGAGTTATTCGATATTTTTATAATGCAGTGAGGATATTTGTTCGGACACAATGCCGATTAGAAAAATAAATAAAGACGACAAAAACAGTACCGCGCTCATATTGGTAAACCGGTTTTCCGTAAAATAGGTATAGCCGTAATAGCCTGCGCCCAAGCTAAACACTATGCTGCTGATGGGTAAAAATAGCCGCATCGGCGAGAACAGTACCCCGATCCGTAAGATAATAATAAAAAATCGAAAACCGTCATGCATCAGCCGGATATGGCTTTTGCCGCTACGTTTACCGGCGTGGATGGGAATGTACGCCACCGGGAAGCCGGAACGAAAAAATGCCATCGTGCTGGTGGTTGGATAAGAAAAACCGTTGGGTAATAGGTAAAGAAATTTACGGAATTTGTTGGCCCGAGCTGCACGAAATCCGGAGGTAAGATCTTCTATTTTGTGTCCGGTCATCATTGATGCCAGTTTGTTGTAAAAGTTATTTGCCAGACGTCGGAATAACGAGGCGTGGCTACCGGCGTTTCGGGCGCCGACTACCATGTCATAGCCGTCGTTCAGTTTGTTAAGCAATGCCGGAATGTCGCCGGGATCGTGTTGGCCATCGGCATCCATAAATACCAAAATATCGTTTTTTGCATGTCTGGCGCCGGTTTTGATAGCCGCGCCGTTGCCCATGCTGTAAGGATGATCAATAACCGTGACACCGGCCGCGCGCGCGATGGCGGCGGTATCGTCTGTCGAGCCATCGTTTATCAGCAGAATCTCCGCATCCGGATAGAGCAGGTGCAACATCGGTAAAAAGGACGGCAGATTTTTCGACTCGTTTTTCGCAGGGATTACGATGCTGATCGACGGGGTATTATTCATGAAAATCCAAAGGTTGGCAGGGAAACATGCCGAAATGTGGAAAACAGTCTAGCAGAATTAAATATTATCGACAGCTGGGCCAGACTTATTGAAACTGGTCTTTCAAAAGGCGTAATTGCCTAAAAACCGCTAAGTCTGATTGTTCTGTCATGTCGATCTTGTGGCGAATGCCAGTATCGTGTTCTCTAAAAAAGGGATTGGTCGCCAGCTCAAGGCCAATAGTAGATGGGATGGAGGGGAGATTTTGTCTGCGCAATTCGACAACCTGCGTAATGCGCTGCTGTAATTGTGGATTGTCTGCGTCAATCGACAGCGCAAAACGGCCATTGGCGGCGGTATATTCGTGAGCGCAGTAGATGCGGGTTTCGGCAGGCAAGGCTTTCAGTTTTTGCAACGAATACCACATCTGTTCCGCGCTGCCTTCGAACAATCGACCGCAACCGAGCGAAAACAAAGTGTCGCCGCAAAACAAAGCCTGACTATCGGCGCTGTAATAAACGATATGCCCTACGGTATGGCCGGGTGTGTCGATGACCTGAAAGCTCTGATTGCCGAGTTTTACGACATCCCCGTCGCTAAGCATGATATCAATGCCCGGAATACGCGCTTGGTCTGCTGCCGAGCCAACGATCTTGCAGCCGGTTTGTTGCTTGAGTTGCAAATTGGCGCCAACATGGTCGCCGTGGTGATGGGTGTTAAAAATGTAATCAAGTTGCCAGTCCTGCTGCTGAAGCGCATCAACCACTGGCGCGGAAACAGCTGGATCGACTACTGCTGTTTCGCCGCTGTTTGGTTCGTGTAGCAGGTAAATATAATTATCGTTTAAGGCGGGGACGAGAAGAATGCTCAGCATGGTATAACCCCCAGGTTGCTAAAT
Source organism: Methylomonas sp. 11b (assembly GCF_000515215.1). NCBI lineage: Bacteria > Pseudomonadati > Pseudomonadota > Gammaproteobacteria > Methylococcales > Methylococcaceae > Methylomonas > Methylomonas sp. 11b. The sequence goes on along the minus strand of NZ_KI911557.1, from coordinate 2,198,432 downwards.
AACGAAATCTAACACCTTACCCACACGCGTTTTAAAATTGCAGCGCGGGTTGCTTAACCTGAAAGGCGTGTCAGTGCTAAAAGCTGATACGCCTTTCCGATATTTACGCACAAACCGCCTGAATTTTCGCCAGGATACCCTTCGTATCCAGCCCGCACAGCGCCAGCAATTCCTCGCGGCTGCCTTGCTCGACGAAGTGATCGGGCAAACCGATATTCAACACCGGCATTAAAATCTGTTGCGCCTGTAAAAACTCATTCACCGCACTACCCGCGCCACCAGCTATGACGTTTTCCTCCACGGTGACGATGACATCATGGCTTTTCGCCATCTCTAAAATCAAGGCTTCATCGAGCGGTTTCACAAAACGCATATTCACCACCGTGGCGCCCAGTTGTTTGCCGGCTTCCACTGCCGGTGTGACCATGCTGCCCCAGGCCAGAATCGCAATGCGGCTGCCTTGATGTCTGATCTCGCCCTTGCCGATAGGTAGCTCGGTCAAAGCCTTGTCGACCGTCGCCCCCGGCCCCTTACCGCGCGGATAGCGTACCGAGGCCGGTCCCGGGTGATGGAAACCGGTGGTCAGCATCTGCCGGCACTCGTTCTCGTCGGCCGGCGCCATCACCAGCATATTCGGGATACAGCGCATATAACTGTAATCAAACGCCCCGGCATGAGTCGGACCGTCCGGTCCCACCAAGCCCGCTCTATCCAGCGCAAACAACACATCCAGATTTTGCAAAGCCACATCGTGAATCAATTGATCATACGCCCGCTGTAAAAACGTCGAATAAATCGCCACCACCGGCTTGGCACCCTGACAGGCCTGACCCGCCGCCAAGGTCACCGCATGCTGCTCGGCAATCGCCACATCGAAATAGCGTTTGGGAAACTGCTGGGAAAACGCCACCAGACCCGAACCTTCGCGCATCGCCGGCGTAATCCCCAACAGCCGCTCATCCTGCTTAGCCATATCGCATAACCAGTTACCAAACACTTCCGTATAAGTCGGATGCGGCGACGGTGCGGCTTTAGGCAAATAATCCTTAGTCGGATCGAAGGCCGGCACCCCGTGATAGGCCAAGGGGTCTTTCTCCGCCGGTGCATAGCCTTTGCCTTTTTTCGTGACCACGTGCAAAAACACCGGTCCCGACAAATCCTTCAACTTCTCTAAAGTCGAAACCAACATCTCCACATCGTGACCGTCAATCGGCCCGAAATAATTAAAGCCCAACTCCTCGAACAGCGTCCCCGGCACAATCATGCCCTTCACATGTTCTTCGGTCTTCCGGGCCAATTCCCAGACCGACGGCATACTGGCCAAAGCCTTCTTACTCTCTTCCCGTACCGAGGAATAAAACTTACTCGACAACACCTTAGTCAGATAATTATTCATTGCCCCGACCGGCGGTGAAATCGACATATCGTTATCGTTCAAAATCACCAACAGATTGGCATTCACATCGCCGGCATGATTCATCGCCTCATAGGCCATACCGCCAGTAATCGAGCCATCACCGATGATGGCCACCATCTTCTTGTCTTCCCCGCGCAACTGCGAGGCAATCGCCATCCCCAAAGCTGCACTGATCGAAGTCGAAGAATGACCCACGCCAAAGGCGTCGTACTCGCTCTCCGAGCGGCAGGGAAACGCCGACACTCCACCCAAAGTCCGAATCGTCGGCATTCTGTCCTTGCGGCCGGTCAAAATCTTATGCGGATAAGCCTGATGGCCCACATCCCACACCAACTGATCGGACGGCGTATCGAACACATAATGCAGCGCCACCGTCAGTTCCACCGTACCCAGGCCGGCCGAGAAATGGCCGCCGGAGATGCTGACCGTATGCGTCAGATAGCGACGCAATTCATCGGCCAGCGGTTCGAGTTGTTCCGGTTTGAGTGCGCGAACGTCAGCGGGGGACTGGATGGTTTCTAACAGCGGAAATTCGTTAGTCTGTTTCATAATCAGTACAGGGGTTCACGATAGAACATCAGGATGACGCCTATCTGGAATAAGGCGAATACTGAGATAAATCCGGCAACGTTTTTGCCGGGCGAATCCAGCTTAAGTTCCAGCCAGCGGCCGCAAGCCAGGATTAGCGAAAATACGCCCATCATGGTATGGCCCACTTGAATCAAGAAGGCGGATTTGGCCTCGAAACCGACATGCGAATGCGCCAGCAGCATCATGCCGCCAAACGCAGCGAGCAATGGAAACATGTAGGGCATGAAGCCGCTATTATTGTTTAGCCGTGCTCTGACTTCGATCAAGCCCAGCACAAATACCAGCAAGGTGGCGATGCGATGCTGCAAAATTTCGCCGTTGTTAAAGGTGCTTTCCCAGAAGCCGATAGGACCGAGCGGCCAGCTTTCCGCGTCGCTACGGAAAAACAGAAATACGCCCAATGCCATGAAACCGACTGGCCAAAAGCGCGCCCAGCGATGGAAGCGGTTGGAGAACGACAACATGGCAAAAAAGCTCATCGTCGTCAGGAAAATACCGGAGATATTGTGGTTGTAGTCCGACCAAGCGGTGGCAGCTTCCGATGGGATCTGGCCGACAATCGCTACCCGTCCGGCTTCGCCGGCGATCAAAGCCTCATGCGTCGGCGACTCCCAGCGCGGTATGCGCGGATGGAACATGTTCAAGACTTCTTCGAAGCTCGCGGTCAGGTGCGGAATATCGACTGCGGGCGGTTGCGATGCCAAACTAGCGGCGGTGAACAGGATGGTCAGCAGAATCAGGGTTTCTGCTTCGATGTAATAGGGTACGCGCGCGGTAAGCGCATAGAGGCTACGGCTGGTGAAATAGGCATTTACAGCTTGGCGATTCAACCAGGCAAAGCCCAGCGCCAGACCCAGCATGATAATTTTTACCAATAACAGATTGCCGTAACCCGCACCAATAAAGCCTTGGAAGGTGCGGATGTAATACCAAGCCAGCGGTGTGCCGGTAGCTAGTAAAACAACGACGGCGCTGATACCCACTATCGAGAAACGTTTTAATAATAACGGCCAAACTTCGACAGCGATCAAATTGCGTTTTTTCAGCCCCCATAAAGCCAGGATCTGAAAAATACCGCCCACCCAAGTGGCGGCGGCCATTTGATGAGTGACGGTCAGTGTCATCAGCAGACCGCGATCTTCTAAACGACTGGCGCCATGCACCAGCCAAGCTGCAGAGATGACCAGCGGCACGATAATCGCTGTCGATAGCACCCAGGATTGTTTGGAACGAGGGTTACTTTTTAGCGTTTGTCTGATGAACAGGGCCAGGATAAATGCACAAGTCGCTCGCGCCAAACCCGCTTGAAACTGCACGGTTTGGAAAAATGCCGGAAACGGCGATTTCCCCAAGGTCGCCGCCATCAACCAAATCTTCAGGCCGATTTTCGACAATTGAGTGATGATCAGCGCTTTGCTGCCGAAATGGATCAGGTTGACGGTTTTGCTCAGTAAAGCCGAGTTATAGAGCGCCTCTTCATGCCAGGGGCGCAACACGAACAGTCCCCATAGCAAGCCACCGATAGTGATGGAGTAAAACGTGAGATCGACGCCGCCTATCAGTGAGTCTAAATAATTTGCAATGCCTTCCATGAGGATCACTTCGCCTGTTTAACGAAAAAACGCAGCAGGTCTTCACTGAGATGACCGTCAGCTGCAAATATTTTTAATTTGATTGCATATTCTCCCGGCTCCAGGGCAGGGAGATGCAGCAATACTTGGCCGGGTTTTTCACCTGGCGTGGCAGTAATGGTTTGCATTTTGTCGCCGGCACTGACCAGGAAGACTTCCGATAAATCCAATTCCACTTTGGAATTGAACGATAGCTCCACTTGGCTGGCCAAGTTGACCGGTACCGGGTTGAGTTTTAAAGAATTATGCGTGACGACTGCGTGGCCGAAAGCGGTGTTACTGGCGACCAGTGCCAATGCGAACAAAGCAGGTTTGAAAAAATTCATATATGGCACCTTATTTTTTGTTTTTCAGAGCGTGGCCGGCCAGGTTTTTACCCAGCGTCCAGATCGAACCGGTGACGTTGTGCGTATCGGCGATGGTTTTCTCCACGGAATTGACAATCCAATCGCGATCTTTTTGAGTCAGTGTCAGGGGAGGTAAAAACTTGACCACGTTCATGCCGTGACCGGCCACTTGCGCCAGTACCCGGTGTTCCTTGAACAACGGGATCAGGATCATTTGGCAGAACAGGCCTTTATTGGCCGCTTCCAGCATGGCCCAGGCGGCCTTTAATCCCAAACTTTTCGGGGCATGGAATTCGATGGCGATCATTGAGCCTTTGCCGCGCGCTTCCTTCAGGAATTCGTATTTGGGCGCCATGGCGTTGATGGTAGCGATGATGTCTTCGCCGACCTTGGCACTGTTTTCGACCAGTTTTTCTTCGTGAACTACATGCAATGCGGACAGGCCGGCAGCCATTGCCATATTGTTTTTCGAGAAGGTCGAGCCATGCACGACGGCTCTATCCATACGGTTGAACACGGTGTCCATGATATGGGTGGTCATGGCGACACCGCCGACCGGGATGAAGCCGCCGGACAAGGCTTTCGCCATCAGAATCATGTCGGGTTTAACCCCCCAGTGCTCGATAGCCCAAAACTTGCCGGTGCGGCCTATGCCGGTCTGGATTTCGTCGGCCACGAATAAAGTGCCGTATTTTTTGCACAAGCGCTCCACTTCCGGCAGGTAGTTATCGTCCGGGATGTTGACGCCTTTGCCTTGGATGGGCTCGACAATGAAAGCCGCCACATCTTTGCTGCTCAAGGCTTCCTCCAGTGCTGCCAAGTCATTGAACGGCACCGACGTGCATTCCGGCAGCAGCGGGCCGAAGCCTTCGCGGAAGATGTGCTCTCCGGTCAGTGATAGCGAGCCCATGGTCAAACCGTGATAGCCGTGGTCGCAATGCACGATACGCGAACGTTTGGTAGTGTAGCGGGCGAATTTGATGGCCGCTTCTACTGCTTCGGTGCCGGAATTGCAGAAAAACATTTTTTCCAGATTATCCGGGCAGGTAGCTAGAATTTCCTTGGCCAGCAGACCGCTAAGCAAGGACACATCCATCTGTACCAGGCTGGGTAATTCCAAGGTCAGGGTTTCTTGCAGCGCTTTGATAATGGTTGGGTGGTTGCGGCCCATCGCAAACACGCCGAAGCCGCTCAGCAAGTCCAAGTATTCGTTACCGTCTTCGTCGTAAAGATATTGGCCGATTGCTTTTTTATAGTTTCTGTCGTAACCGATAGTCCGTAAAACGCGCACCATCTGGTTGTTCAGGTGACGCTCATGCAAGTCGAATTTCTCGTCGAAGTGCTGAGTAAAAAGATCGGCAATGCTAAAAGACATGTAATACCTCGTAAGTGCTTGGTTTATTTCCGGATTACGCTATGTTCCCGCTGCTTAACCCTTCAATAATTCATGGTTTTCTGCTAAAAAACGATGATTTCGTTTAGTTGTTTGGCAATGATTTTCAAGGTTTTTTGCGCGGCATGAAAATGTAATCCCAGCTTGATCAGGCTGGGTGCTTCCCATGGGTGGGTTGCCAAAAAACGCAAGAGTTTGCTGGTTTCTACCTGCCCCTGACCATTCAAGGCCTGAGTAACTGCTTGGGGTAGGCTCATGCTTACAGGATCGGCAATCGTACGAATTGCCAGACAAGGTAAGTTTGATTGCTCGGCAATTTTGGCCATGGCGCAGCTTTCCATGTCCAAGGCAATCGCACCGGTTTGCCGGTATATATTGTGCTTATCGCTACTGTTGCTGACGATATGACTGCTTTCAGCCAACTTGCCATTGGAAATCGGAAACTGCTTATCCAGCAACTCATGCAGACGCTTACGCCAGCGGGGGTCGGTATCGAACACCTGTTGTTGCTCCGATAACAGCTGCTCGGCCAACATCAGATCGCCCGGTTTCAATTGCGGCGACAATGCGGCCGCGCAGCCCCAACTGATCAGTTTTTTGGCGCCTTTGGCGATTAACAGATGCGTGGCTCGTTCCGCGTTGACCGGTCCGGCACCGGCAAATGCTAAGAGAACGTTATCGGCGATGCTGACGCAATCACCCTGGACCAACTTTAGGCGGGTCAGGGTGGAGAGCTCTTCCGGTAAAGCAACAAGAATTCCTATGGTCACTGTTTGGCTAATTCGTTACGGTATCTAGCCAAAGCCCACAAGGGGAAGAACTTGTCATAGCCGTGATACTTCAAATAAAACACTTTTGGAAAGCCCGGTGCGGTAAAGCAAGGGTCATTCCATACGCCATCGGCTTGTTGACTGCGCAGCAGGAAGTCGATGCCGGCTTTGACTTCCTGGCTGTGGACTTCGCCGGCGGCGATCAAACCCAGCACGGCCCAGGCAGTTTGGAAGGCGGTGCTGAAATGGTAGCGGCCGCGAAATTTTTTATCGTCGTGATAACTCAAGTTGTCTTCGCCCCAGCCGCCGTCTTCGCGTTGGACGCTTTTTAACCATGCCGCCGCTTTGGTGTACATCGGGTCGGTTTTCGGTACATTGGTTTGCTCCAGGCCCAGCAAGGCAGACCAGGTGCCGTAAATGTAATTGGTACCCCAACGGCCGAACCAGGAGCCGTCGGCTTCTTGATCGCCACGGATGTATTCGATGGTGCGTTCCAGAGCAGGTAAATATTCGTCGTGATCTTTCGCAACTCGGGCCATCAACATCGCACAGCGGGCGCTGACGTCGACAGTGGGTGGGTCAAGTAGAGCGCCGTGGTCGGCGAACGGAATTTCGTTCAAATAGTAATAAGTGTTATCGACATCGAAGGCACCGTAGCCGCCATTTTGCGATTGCATACCGACGATCCAGCGCGTCGCTCTGTGAATAGACTCATCTAGTTCAGGCAGATTGGAATCGGCCATGGCAAAGCCTACTACAGCAGTGTCGTCAACATCGGGGTAATGCGGATTGGCGAATTGAAATGCCCAGCCGCCGCCAGCCAGATTGGGGCGGCGTACTCGCCAGTCGCCCGGCTCGTCGGACAATTGCACGCTTTTTAGCCAATCGTAAGCTTTAGTAAGGCTGGGTGTATTTGCTGCCTTATCGGATTCTTGCAATGCTAGCGCTGCAAGCGCCGTATCCCAAACCGGCGACAGGCAAGGTTGGCAATAGGCATAATCGTCTTTGACCACCAGAAGTTTGTCGATGGACTGGCGGGCGATCAAGACATTGGGGTGGTCTTTTGGGAAACCCAACAGTAACATTGATTGATAGGCGTTAACCATGGCTGGGAAAATGCCGCCCAAACCATCTTCGCCATTCAGCCGTTCGGTAAACCAATCCACGGCTTTTTGGATGGCGTGTTCGCGCATGCGTTGTGGAATCAACGGCTCAGTAACGCGGCCCAGTTTATCCAGGCCCAGGAAGAATTTATTCAGCAGAGTCCGTTCCGGAAAGTAATGTTTTTCCTCGTCCGGATGAACGACAAACAATTCCAAGACATTGACCTTGTGCGGATTTTTGGCTTTGGCCTTTAAGGTACACATGATGAACAGCGGTACCATCACGGTGCGCGACCAATAGGATACTTTGTCCAGGTGAAACGGAAACCAGCTGGGCAGCAGCATAATTTCCACCGGAATATAGGGTACGCCGCGCCACGGCAATTGTTCGAATATCGCCAGCGCGATACGAGTGAAGACATTGGCGCGCGCGGCGCCGCCTTGGCTGAGTATCCAGTCGCGCAATTTAACCATATGTGGCGCGTCGATGGAGTCGCCCGCCATTTTCAAAGCGTAATAAGTTTTCACGCTACCGCTGATGTCGCCGGGGCCGCCGGTAAATAGCGGATAGCTACCGTCTTCGGCTTGGCGGCTACGCAAGTAAACGGCGATTTTGCGCTGCAATTCTTCGTCGATGTCGTCCAGGTAGTGCATCATCATGATGTATTCGGACGGGATGGTGCAGTCGGCTTCCAGTTCAAATACCCAATAACCTTCCGGGCTTTGCAAACTGAGTAATTTGGCTTGGGCGCGTTCGATGGCGGCATTCAGTAAGCCAAGGCCGGTCGTTTTGCCGGTATTGGCATTGCTGATGTCTTGGCTGCTGGTATCTATATGGGCTTCAGTAAACATAGTGATTCCTTATTGTCCAGTGTGCGATATAGGTGAATAGTGCCAATCCGGCGATTTCAAATTACGGCTGGTCAGGTTAAACAGTAGGGATAGCAGCATATTGCTGCGCACGGTCAACTTGGTGACGACAATAGTGGCTTTGACGCTGTTGCGACTGATTTTGACCTGATTGGATTCGTTGAAATTAAGGTTTGCCTTGATTTTCTTCAAGGTGAGCACGGCCATGCCTAAGGCCCACAAGCAAAAATTGCGGATGCCGGTTTCATGGCTGGGCAGGAGTTGGGTGTAAGTTAATGCATTCTGCAAGTGCCCATGAGCGATAGCCACTAGGTGGCTCAGGCCGAGGCGGAAACGCTCGTCGTCGGTCGCTGGCGTCAGTTCGGCCAGGTTGAAGCCGGTTTCGGTGAAAATGTCTTGCGGTAACCAGCACACGCCGCGTTTGGCATCGTCCCAAATATCTTTCAGGATATTGGTCATTTGCAGGCCTTGACCAAAGGAGACTGAGAGCCTTAGTAGCTCCTCGCGATGCGCGGCAATTTCCGGCGAATAATGGCAGAACAACTTGGCCAGCATCTCACCGACGCAGCCGGCGACGTAATAGCAGTAGTCATCCATGTCTTTCATGGTTTTCAAGCCGGCATGCAAATCCAGTGCTTGATACACCGGCATGCCGTTCGCCATCGTTTTCACGCAACACGCTAGGGCTTCGATTTGCGGAGCGTCCAGTGAGCGGGTTATTGCAATCACGCGAGGCACCAGCTGGATCAAGCTATGTTCGGCCGGAATGGTTTGCGCCGAGAGCAGTGGGGCTAGCTCGGCACTGAATACGTCTGCGTTATTGCCGGTGTTGACTATGTCTATAAAAGCGCTGCAAAAGTATTTTTTTTGTTCGGCGCTAAGGGATATTTCGTCTTCTATGGTGTCTACGATGCGGCACAGCAAATAAGCATTGGCCACGGCCGGATATAGCTCTCCGGGGAGTTGCGGAATAGTTAGCGCAAACGTGCGCGACACGCCTTCAAGCAGGGTGGCTTGCAGTTCGGCGTCGGGTAGTTGTCTGAGCAACTCCGGATTGTTGATTAGTGTTTGAGATCCGTTCATCTGTATCAAGGCTAACTATTAGTTGCCCAAATGATAGACTGTTTGTTGGTGTTTTGCAAAGTGATGTTGCTTTATGGCAAATTTGTCGAAATGCTGCTGTCAAAAGCAATGTGCGAGTTCGAGCTTCCGGTCTTTGTTGTTGTTTTAGAAAAATAATTATGGTTTTTTGGTGGCCATGCTTTCTTGTGGTTGCTAAGCGGCTTTGTGTGGCTTTCAGGAAATGTGCGCATGTTCTTGTTGTTTTTTGCGTATTTTATCTGGAGTATGTTGTTGGAAAGTGGTATTCTGACCACATCTAATTGTGCGCCTCGAGCCTCATTGATGGTCTAAATAGGCCGCAGCAGGTGTCACTACTAGGATGGTTATCGGTTTGCGGCTGTTGTTTTTTTGTAACAGCAGTGGTCGCTGGATGTCGTGATAGTTTTTGGAGAATAATGCTGTGAGTGTTCCTTTACGTCAGCAATTGGCTGTAGGTAGTTATCTGATCAAGCAAAAAATCAAAGGTGTAAAAAAGTACCCTTTGGTTTTGATGCTGGAGCCCCTGTTCAGATGCAATTTAGCATGCGCGGGCTGCGGTAAAATCGATTATCCCGATGATATTCTGGACAAGCGACTCTCTGTTGAGGAATGTTTGGCTGCGGTTGATGAGTGCGGCGCGCCCATGGTGTCCATTCCAGGCGGCGAACCCTTGATTCATAAAGAAATGCCGCAGATTGTGGCCGGCATCGTTGCCAGAAAGAAATTTGTTTATCTGTGCACCAACGCCTTGTTGTTAAGAAAACGGATTAACGATTACACGCCGTCGCCTTATCTGACGTTTTCCGTGCATCTTGATGGTTTAAAAGATCGACATGATGCTTCGGTTTGTCAGGAAGGCGTTTTCGACATCGCTGTCGAAGCGATCAAGTTGGCCTTGAGTAAAGGTTTTAGGGTCACCGTTAACTGCACCTTGTTCCAAGGGGAAACCCCGGAAGAAGTGGCGGAATTTCTGGATTATGCGATGGAGTTGGGCGTAGAAGGTATCACTATAGCGCCTGGATTCAGCTACGAGCGCGCGCCTAAGCAAGATGTGTTTATCAAAGGTCTTGACGTTAAAAACCTGTTTCGCGGTATTTTCAAAATTGGCAAGACCCGTAAGTGGAAATTAAACCATTCGTCGTTGTATTTGGATTATTTGGCCGGCAATCAGAATTACGACTGTACGCCATGGGGTAATCCAACGCGCAACGTGTTTGGCTGGCAAAAACCTTGCTACTTGTTAGCTGACGAAGGTAATGCTAACTCTTTTCAGGAATTGCTGGATGATACGCCTTGGGACAAATACGGCACGGTGAAAAACCCTAAGTGCGCTAACTGCATGGCACATTGCGGCTATGAGGCAACGGCGGTTGAGGATACCTTGGCGCATCCATTGAAAGCACTTTGGGCTGCGGTGCGCGGCCCCAAAACCTCCGGTGAAATGGTTGCCGAAAAGCAGCCGGAGTTTATTGCTTCTTTCAAAAAATCGGCAATTTCCGAGATTCCAGTAAAAGTAGAGTCTTAAGACGAACCCAGGAAGTCATCCTCATTAACAGGTTTTCATAACGGCTATGTTTAAAAAATTGTATTTCGGTCTTAGTTTGCTAATGCTTGTCTGTCTGTCTTCCTTAGCTAATGCTGAAGAGATTTCTGCGCGTCAGGTCGTCGAGGAGTTTCAAAACCAGTTGCTGAGCGTAATGAAGGCGGGTAAAGAGCTTGGCTTTCAAGGGCGCTACGACAAGCTGGATGTGGCGGTAAAGAAGAGTCATGATCTGCCTAAAATCGCCAGAATCGTGGTAGGAAAGCAATGGGAAGAATTGACAACCGAGCAGCAGAACAAACTAGAAAGCGTATTCAGCAAGCTCAGTGTGTCAGCGTATGCTCATAACTTTAAAGACTATTCGGGCGAATCGTTTACTTTTGCATCCGAAGAGGAAACCGGCAGGGGTGGCGTGGTGATTCACACCAACTTGCATATTCCCGGCGAAAAGGATGTGAAGTTCGATTATATGATGAAGAAAAAAGACGATGGCTGGCAAATTATCAATATAATAGCCGATGGCGTCAGTGATTTGGCATTGAAAAGATCGGATTACACTAGTGTGCTAAGCCGTGATGGCTTTGATGCCTTGATCGTTAAAATCACTGAGAAAATTGAAAGTTACGCAAAACAATAAGTTTGTTAGGAATCGTCAGTAATGTATAGCCCTCGTTATCTAGGCAACAGCCAGGCATCCCTGTTCTGGGTGGTGTTATTTTCAAGCGCATTATCGGTAACCGGGTGTGCTACTACGGATAAGCATCCGGTTGATGCTAACAGAGCCTCTAAAGCTAAGTCAGACGCAGCTGATCCTTACGAGGGCTTCAATCGCTCCATGTACGGTTTTAACATGGGCTTGGATAAGCATTTGCTGAAGCCCATCGCTAATGGCTATAAGACTGTAACGCCCAATTTTATGCAAACTGGCGTCAGCAACTTTTTTACTAATCTTAAAGGTATCAATGTTGTCTTGAACGATGTGCTGCAAGGTAAGTTTGAACAAGGTGCTTCCGACACTGGGCGCTTCTTGACCAACTCCACAGTTGGTTTGCTCGGGTTGTTTGATGTGGCCAGCGACCTGGGATTGCAAAGCAATGTCGAAGATTTTGGTCAAACACTCGCGGTCTGGGGTGTCGATCAAGGCCCGTACTTGGTCTTGCCGATTTTAGGTCCAACTACTATCCGTGACGGTGCGGCAATTGTGGTCGACAAAGCTGCCAATCCAGGAACTTACGTGCCGGGGACGGGTATTGTCGAGGGTATTAACGACAGAGCAAATGCCGAAGGCGCTTTGAATTTTATCGACGAAGCGGCGTTGGATCCTTATGTGTTTACCCGTGAGTCATTTTTACAATACCGCAAAAACTTGATCAATGACGGTAAGAGTAATTCGACTGACTATGATCTGGACATAGACGCGGATGTCGATGTCGGCGAAATTTCTTCAGCAAAGCCTAAAGAAACTAATGCGACGCAAAAACCAAAAGCCGATACGGCTAAAAAACTACCCGGCCACGTGCAAAATAGCATTGAGGTAGGTCCTGGCAGCGCAAAGGCAGGTAGCGCTGCGTTCGATAGCATGTCCAAATCGTTCGATAATGCTGCTTTGGAATTTGAAAAAGCCTCGGACAAAATGGACCAAATGAGTAAAAAAAAAAGACCGCTTAAGCGCCATTAATTTTGTTTGAAGAGACGCAGGGAAGCGTCTCCGTAGTATTTCTCAGTAATGCAATAAGGAATGCACTTCGTAGTTCCCCAGTTTTTCCCGCCCTTGCAAGAAGTCCAGTTCCACCACAAAAGCGCAGGCTACCACGGTAGCGCCCAGCTTTTCGATCAGATCGCAACTCGCCTTGGCGGTGCCGCCGGTGGCCAGTAAATCGTCGATTAACAATACCTTATCGTTGCTGTCTACCGCATCGATATGCACTTCCAGTTCCGCCGAACCGTATTCCAGATCGTAAGATACACTTTGCACGTCATAAGGCAGTTTGCCAGGCTTTCTGAGCGGTATAAAGGGAATGCCCAGTTCCCATGCCACCAGCGAACCGAAGATAAAGCCGCGCGCTTCCATGCCGGCTACTGCGGTGATGTCGCGGCCTAAAAAAGGATGCAGCAGTTGGTGCACGGCCAAGCGCAGCGCTGCCGGGTCTTTGACCAACGGCGTTATGTCTTTGAAAATGATGCCGGGTTTTGGAAAATCCGGAATATCCCGAATCTTGTTTCTCAATCTATCCATTTCTGCTCTCCAGCTTTACGCACAAACCGCTTCAATCTTAGCCAAGATGCCCTTGGCATCAAGTCCTACCAGTGCCAGCAACTCTTCGCGACTGCCTTGCTCGACGAAGCGATCCGGCAAGCCGATATTCAACACCGGCATTAAAATCTGCTGCGCTTGCAAGAACTCGTTCACCGCGCTGCCCGCGCCACCGGCAATCACGTTCTCTTCGACCGTGATGATGACATCATGGCTTTTCGCCATCTCTAAAATCAAGGCTTCATCCAGCGGTTTCACAAAACGCATGTTCACCACCGTGGCGCCCAGTTGTTTGCCGGCTTCCACAGACGGTGTCACCATGCTGCCCCAGGCCAGAATCGCAATGCGGCTGCCTTGATGTCTGATTTCGCCCTTGCCGATAGGTAGCTCGGTCAAAGCCTTGTCGACCGTCGCCCCCGGTCCTTTGCCGCGCGGATAGCGCACCGAGGCCGGGCCGTTGTGCTTGAAACCGGTGGTCAGCATCTGCCGGCACTCGTTCTCGTCGGCAGGCGCCATCACCAGCATATTCGGAATACAGCGCATATAACTGTAATCAAACGCCCCGGCATGAGTCGGACCGTCCGGTCCCACCAAGCCCGCTCTATCCAGCGCAAACAACACATCCAGATTTTGCAAAGCCACATCGTGAATCAATTGATCATACGCCCGCTGTAAAAACGTCGAATAAATCGCCACCACCGGCTTGGCACCCTGACAGGCCTGACCCGCCGCCAAGGTCACCGCATGCTGCTCGGCAATCGCCACATCGAAATAGCGTTTGGGAAACTGCTGGGAAAACGCCACCAGACCCGAACCTTCGCGCATCGCCGGCGTAATCCCCAACAGCCGCTCATCCTGCTTAGCCATATCGCATAACCAGTTACCAAACACTTCCGTATAAGTCGGATGCGGCGACGGTGCGGCTTTAGGCAAATAATCCTTAGTCGGATCGAAGGCCGGCACCCCGTGATAGGCCAAGGGGTCTTTCTCCGCCGGTGCATAGCCTTTGCCTTTTTTCGTGACCACGTGCAAAAACACCGGTCCCGACAAATCCTTCAACTTCTCTAAAGTCGAAACCAACATCTCCACATCGTGACCGTCAATCGGCCCGAAATAATTAAAGCCCAACTCCTCGAACAGCGTCCCCGGCACAATCATGCCCTTCACATGTTCTTCGGTCTTCCGGGCCAATTCCCAGACCGACGGCATACTGGCCAAAGCCTTCTTACTCTCTTCCCGTACCGAGGAATAAAACTTACTCGACAACACCTTAGTCAGATAATTATTCATTGCCCCGACCGGCGGTGAAATCGACATATCGTTATCGTTCAAAATCACCAACAGATTGGCATTCACATCGCCGGCATGATTCATCGCCTCATAGGCCATACCGCCAGTAATCGAGCCATCACCGATGATGGCCACCATCTTCTTGTCTTCCCCGCGCAACTGCGAGGCAATCGCCATCCCCAAAGCTGCACTGATCGAAGTCGAAGAATGACCCACGCCAAAGGCGTCGTACTCGCTCTCCGAGCGGCAGGGAAACGCCGACACTCCACCCAAAGTCCGAATCGTCGGCATTCTGTCCTTGCGGCCGGTCAAAATCTTATGCGGATAGGCTTGATGTCCCACATCCCAGACCAACTGGTCCGATGGCGTATCGAACACATAATGCAGCGCCACCGTCAGTTCCACCGTGCCCAGGCCGGCCGAAAAATGGCCGCCGGAGATGCTGACCGTATGCGTCAGATAGCGACGCAACTCATCGGCCAGCGGCTCGAGTTGTTCTGGTTTCAGTGCGCGGATGTCGGCAGGGCTGTTGATGGTGTTGAGAAGCGGAAAGTCAGAGACTGTCATGGGTTAATAAATTCCTTTATATGTTTGCGTCACAATATTCCGCGCCAGCTAAAGGGACGCAAGCCGAAAACCGGGGGGATTGTGGCGCAAGAAGTATAAATCGTGCTCGCAACGCTTAGTGCGTACGTTCGATGATATACAGCGACAGATCGCGTAATAAATCCGCTTCGCTGCCAAAACCGGCCAAGCTGGCGACAGCTTGTTCATGTAGTTCCTGGGCTTTTTCCTTGGCGCCGGCCATTCCCAACAATGCTGGATAAGTCGGTTTGTCGTTATCGACGTCCTTGCCCTGAGTTTTGCCCAAGGTGGCGGTGTCGCTTTCCACGTCCAGGATGTCGTCTTTAACTTGGAATGACAGGCCTATGCATTTGGCGTAGTGATCCAGTTTTTTTGCCACATCCGCATCAAGGTCCGGTTTGGACAGCGAAGCCAGATTAACGCTGGCGCGAATTAACGCGCCGGTCTTGTGGATGTGCATATTTTCCAGTTCCGGCAAAGTCAGCTTGCGCCCAACCGAACCCAAATCGATAGCTTGCCCGCCGACCATGCCCTGCGAACCGCTGGCTCTGGTCAGCGCGGCGATCATTTTTACTCGGGCTTCCGCACCGGCCAGAATGGCTGAGTCGTTGGCCAACACGTCAAATGCCAGGGCTTGCAATGCATCGCCGGCCAGAATGGCGGTGGCCTCGTCATAAGCTTTGTGACAAGTCGGTTTGCCGCGGCGTAAGTCGTCGTTGTCCATTGCCGGCAAATCGTCGTGTATCAATGAATACACATGAATAAACTCCACCGCGCAAGCTTGGGCGTCCAGTACGTCTTCACTTAAACCCAAGGCCTGGCCGGTTGCGTAAGTCAGCAACGGGCGGGTGCGCTTGCCGCCGTCTAGCACGCTGTAGCGCATGGCTTGATGCAGGGTTTGGGGCAGAATATTCTCGCCGGGCAACCTGGCGTCCAGCGCGCGTTCGACGCGGTTTTGACAGGCGGTAAGAAAGGCTTTTAAGTTACTCATCGGTGAATGGCTCCAAAGTTTGCTGGCCGTTTTTTTCTAATAAAATTTGGACTTTCTGCTCGGCGTCTTGCAGTGCTTGCTGGCAGGTGCGGGTTAATCTGATACCGCGTTCGAAGGATTTTAAGGACTCTTCCAGAGAAATATCGCCGCGTTCCATTTGTTCGACCAATTTCTCCAGTTCTTCCATCGCTTCCTCAAATTGGGATGCGCTTTTACGTCTCGACATATAAAGTGGCTTGCGGTGCTCAAAAATGACCGAGCATTATAGTATGTTTTGCGAAACGCAGAACTTTATAGAACATTAGCGATAAAAAACAATAAAAAACAAGGACATAAAGCCAGGCTTAACGGCCATTATAGAACCTTATAGAACTATAAAAAGGCCATTTTTTGGACACGACGACGCAAGCGTAAACGAGCACAACGAATTACACGCGAAAGCCTAAAAACTAGAACAGGATTGAACCAGAAACGACGACGAGCAAGGAGAAGGCGATAAACGAGCCAGTAAGCTTGATCGTCAAGAGCAGAACCGATATAAGCAGGAGAGCGAAAAAACACCATATCAATGCAAAGCCTCAATTTTTTCAGCAAGTAGAACCATAACATCATCTTCAGTTTTGCCGCGCCTTGTCTTGCCAATTTCGGCTATTCATCCAAGTCCCCAACTCATCGAGAACCAATAAACCGAACTTTGATTCATTGTAATCGTCGGGATCATCTGAATCATACCCAAGACCGATATTATTAAGATCGTTTACATTCGGATGATCAGGTATGCGAATACACGTTACATCCTTTTTATGAGCGGGCAGCATGTTTTCTAATTTCAAATCAAAATTAGTAGCTACTTTCCTACCCTGTTGTAAAAATTCTTGAATCTTGCGTGTACAAATAAGGGACTTTCCCGAACGCAGGCCCCCAGTTACATAATAGACACCATGTTGTTTCATTATTATTCCCCCTATCGGAATTTAGATAAAAAAAAGGCCCCATATAGAGGCCGGAGGTTTTGAGAAAACAATCGTTATAAACCACCATCGAGCCAACGAGCAGTGAAAGAATAATTGCGGTCATATATATAACGCATGACAGAGGCGGAAATATAAGCACCGATGCAAGGTAAAGTATTAGCGGGCATTAGAGACAGCCCAAAACGGAACCATTGGTCTGTTACGCCATAAGATAAGGCAGTCACTAAGGCACCAAGCCCCGCAGTAAAGGCAGCAGTTAGCGCTATTAAGCCGGCAATAACGGCGGTACGAACGGCCCATTTTTTACCAATATAGGCAGTTAAATAAGTAACTAGCGAAGTGATACCAGCAACGAACCAGGAAATGAAAGGCATAATCCGGTTCGCCCAGTCGTTTACCACGACTTAGACGGAAGCGCCGACACTAATGGTTACATTTGTGAGCTTACCCTGGTTTACTCGGGTTCCTAAGCTCCAGCTCCCTAGCCATTCAAAAACTCCGAACCAGCTCGCTCAAGCGGGTTACATCCGAAATTTCAAGTTGCTATGAAGTAGTTTAAGCGGGCAATGCCTCTTTATGAGCTTGGGTTTTCTTTGGTCCCTATCTGGTTTCCGCAAGAACCGCTCCTCTGTTACGCAAATATTCGACGGCTTTGATGCTGCTCTGCACGAGCGGTCCGCAATCCAGACCGGCTGTCTTTCGATGTTTTACGATATTTCGTGTAAAAACGATATGCCGTGGGCTACAGGTTGTATTGGCGGCGCTGTGTGTCTATAGAGGTCTATAAATAGTGTTTTTCATTCAATGAGTTACCTCGTTGTTATCCGGGTTCGCGGAAAATGGCATTCCATTTGCTGATACAAATCGAAGTTCATCGATTTTTACGACAGATTGTTTAAACATCGGATCGGTGGCTTTCTTCTAACCCAAATTATCTAACCGTTCGGCCGCCGTTTAGGCTCAACCGAAGCAAACTTTTTGAGGATATGTCATGAAAACAACCAGCCGTTTTATCAGCGTTTTATTAGGTGCAGTCGTGGTCTCGTCAGCTAGCGGCGGCGCCGTTGAGAATGTCATAGACAATCCCGCTCCATTGGTTTTTTACGAATTCAACGCCGGCGGTGTCACCACCTATTTCACCGATTGCAAAGGCATGGGTTCGCAGAACGAAGTGGAGCAGAGGGTTAGCCCGCGTGGGGAGTTCATTCCGAGTAAGATACCCGGACGTTTGTCGGTTAAAAATCTTACCTGTAGCAAAGGTTTGACTAAATCGATGGATTTTTGGACTTGGCGACAACAGTTTGTCAACGGTAGGTCGGGCCGGTCGCGGGTCGATGCGACGCTGATCGCCTACGACCAGGCTATGACGCCCATCGCGGAGTGGAGCTTCGGTGGCGTTTGGCCGGCATCGATCGATTTCAACGAAACAACGCCCGGCAAAGAAACTATCGTGTTCGCCGCCGACCAAGTTCAACGGCTGCGCTGATCGAAACCGGGGCTGCCGTCAAACAGGTGGTTTGTTGTCAAAAACGGCAGCAGTGCCCTGGAAAACGCCGTGGGTCCGGCTTTTCCAGCGGATAGATAATTTCAGATGGAGCTTGCGGAAGTTGAGGTGTGGTGAGCCGGGTGATAAGGACCGGCTTTCCGGAGCCTCCTTGGCGCCCGTTGCTGACATATAATGGTCAGCTGACACTCTGTTATCACCTATTACGAGACATCATGACCCAAGAATATAACGCGGCTGCCATAGAAGTACTGAGCGGCCTGGACCCGGTGCGCAAACGCCCCGGCATGTATACCGACACCACCCGTCCTAACCACTTGGTGCAAGAAGTGGTGGACAACAGCGTCGACGAGGCGCTGGCTGGGCATGCCGATACCATCAATGTCGTGCTTTATAAAGACGGTTCGGTACGGGTGGACGATAACGGCAGGGGCATGCCGGTGGATATTCATCCCGAGCAGGGCATCCCTGGTGTGGAAGTGATCCTGACGCAGTTGCATGCCGGCGGTAAATTCTCTAATAAAAACTATCAATTTTCCGGCGGTCTGCACGGTGTCGGCGTGTCTGTGGTCAATGCCTTATCGGAAAAGTTACTGGTCGAAATCAAGCGCGGCGCTGGCGTGTATCAAATGGAGTTCGCCGGCGGCGACAAGGTCAGCGACTTGCAACAGAGCGGCACGGTCGGTAAAAACAACACCGGCACCAGCGTGCATTTCTGGCCGGACGGTAAATATTTCGATTCCAATCGGGTGTCGGTCAGCAAGCTTAAGCATGTGCTGCGGGCCAAGGCGGTATTGTGCCCTGGGCTAAAAATCACCCTTAATTCGGAACTCAGCGACGAGCAATTCGAGTGGTGTTATCAGAACGGCTTGCAGGAATATCTGCTGGACCGGGTCGGCGACGCCGAAATCTTTCCGCAACCGCCATTCATGGCCAACATGGCTGCCAGCAACGAAGCGGTGGAGTGGGGCATCGTCTGGACGCCCGACAGCCTGCCGGAAACCATCGCCGAAAGTTATGTGAATCTGGTGCCGACTGCCCAAGGCGGTACTCACGTCAATGGCTTGCGCGCCGGCTTGACCGAGGCGATGCGCGAGTTTCTGGATTTTCGTAACCTCTTGCCGCGCGGTGTGAAGATCGCCCCTGAAGACGTTTGGGAAAGTTGCCATTTCGTATTATCGGTAAAACTGGAAGACCCGCAGTTTTCCGGCCAAACCAAGGAACGGCTCAGTTCGCGCGAATGCGTGACCTTTGTGTCCGGCGTTGCCAAGGATACGTTCAGCTTATGGTTGAATCAGCATCCGCAGGAAGGCGAGAAGATCGCCGAAATCATCTTGGCTAGTGCACAGAAACGCCTTAGAGCCGGCAAGAAAATCGTCCGCAAAAAAATCACCAGCGGCCCGGCCCTGCCCGGTAAGCTGGCGGATTGTTCCGGTCAGGATCTCAGCAGAACAGAATTGTTTTTGGTCGAAGGCGACTCGGCTGGCGGCTCGGCCAAGCAAGCGCGCGACCGTGAGTTTCAGGCCATCATGCCCTTAAGAGGGAAAATTCTGAATACCTGGGAAGTCGATTCCGGGGAAGTCATGGCTTCGCAGGAAGTGCACGACATCGCCGTGGCTCTAGGCATAGAGCCGGACAGTAACGACTTGCAAAATCTGCGCTACGGCAAGATCTGCATCCTGGCCGATGCGGACTCCGACGGCAATCACATTGCCACCTTGATTTGCGCGCTGTTTTACCAGCATTTCAATGCCTTGGTGAGAGCCGGGCATGTGTTCGTGGCGATGCCGCCGCTGTATCGGATCGACGTGGGCAAGAAAGTGTTTTACGCGCTAGACGAATCGGAACGCTTGGGCGTGTTGGCGCGGATCGAAGCGGAAAAACTCACCGGCAAGATCAACATTCAGCGCTTTAAAGGTTTGGGCGAGATGAATCCGTCGCAATTGCGGGAAACCACGATGAATCCCGATACCCGCCGCTTGGTGCAGTTGACCATCGAAGAAAACGACGACACCCGCGAGCAGATGGATTTATTGCTGGCCAAGAAGCGCGCCGGGGACCGGAAAAGTTGGCTGGAAGATCGGGGTAACTTAGCGCAAATATAAGCGACACGCCGGCCGGAGTTAGCGTGCTCCGGCTGGTAATCCTTAGTTTTTAGATGTCCATCAACAGCATCGGTATGCCGTAAGTCAGCACGAAATAACTAAAGGCATAAACCACACTGACGCTGGTTGGGTAGCTGAAGAAAGCGCGAAAGATATAGCTGACGATGGAGATATACCAAATCACCAAAAATAGCGCGATGCCGATGCCGATTTCCTCGCGGTAGGGGTGGTGATTGAGTACCAGCCAGTAGTCGAGTGCTTCCCCGCTGACCGCCAATGTCATGATGAAATTCTCGCAGACGAATATCGAGGTGTACAACTGGTTGAAGCAGCCCCATTTTTTTTCCATCAGCAATAAGATCGCCACCGAGCCGAAAGCCATGGTGGTGCGGCCCAAAACTTCCAACGAGCCATCAGCCGGGTCGGCGATCAAGCCTTCAACGATGATGCCGGAAATCAGATAGAACGCCACGTTTTTCCACATAAACGAGGTAGGCGGGACTAAATCCGAGGGATTGTTCAGAAACCAGCAAGAGGACAGGTACTTCAGGAGTAGATTCATAATCGGCACGTATATTCGATAAAAGCAGGATTTATCAAATCGAAAAAACCGTCCATTATAGACGGGCGGCAGAATAACGGGGTTTTGACTTCGTTTTGCGTGTGTATCGTGACCTTTGGCAAGTTGTACAAGGCCCGGCCGTATAAGGAGAAGCGGTCTGCCGTTTTACCGATTCGTTTGTATAATAGCCCTTCATTTCTCCGCGTGCGGCCAGCAAGTGCCGACGCCCATGCCCATCAAACTCCGGAATCTTCATGATCGAACTAGGCAAATTCAACACTTTAACCGTCGTCAGCCAGCGTGATAATCAGTATGGTCTGGATGGTGGAGAGCTTGGCGAGATTGGGTTGGTAGACCAAGATGCACCGGATAATCTAAAGGTCGGCGATACCGTAAACGCCTTTGTCTACATTGACGGTAAGAATCAAACCATCGCTACCCTGCAAACGCCGCTTGCCCAAGTCGATCAGGTGGCTTGGTTAAAATGTATATCGCTCAGCCATGCCGGTGCGTTTTTGGGATGGGGATTGCCTAAGGATTTGTTGCTGCCGTTTAGCGAACAAAAGGGGAAAGTCGTCGAAGGGCGTTCTTATCTGGTGCGTCTGTTTTTAGACGAAAACAACCGCATCGCCGCGACGATGATGCTGGATGATTTCATTCAAGACCAAGCGTTTTATTATAAGGACGGCCAAGCGGTGCAACTTATCATCGCTGACGAAACTGACTTGGGCTTTAAAGCGGTGGTGGACAATCAATACTGGGGCGTGTTGTATAAAAGCGAGACTTTTCAGCCCTTGCAAAAAGGCCAAACTTTGACCGGATTTATTAAAAAAGTCCGCCCCGACAACAAGCTGGATTTGATCCTGAGCCAGGAAAAATACGGCCAGAAAGTCGATGCCACGTCAGAGAAGATTTTGGCGATACTGGCTAAGCGCGGCGGTTATGTGGCGCTAACCGACAAAAGTGCACCGGAGATTATTTACGACACCTTTGGCGTCAGCAAAAAGGTCTTCAAGCAAGCGATAGGCGGCTTGTACAAACAACGGCGGATCGTGATAGAAGAAGCTGGTATCCGCCTGGTCGATCAAGCTTAAGGCAAATGGAGAGACGCGTAGTTTGCGTCTCTCCTGAGGATCAGCCGCAGAGCCTAAGGCCGATACTGGGAAAACACATAATCGGTTTTTTGCTCGGACGCATGGCAGGCAAAGCACGAAGTGCCGCTGTCTTTCACCAGCCGCTCGGTTTTGCTATTGCCGGCAAAGCCTTCAAACCCCCAGCCGCCGGTTGCGGCAAACTTTTTCGCGTCTTTCAGCATCACGCCCACTAGTTTGCGCTCGCCTTCCTGGATGGTTTTATCCTTCTCTTGATACTGCATTAAATCGAATACCAGCACCGAGCCGTCCGCGTACTTACCGGTCTTCAAGCCGGACTCAGCTTGTTTATTAGCATAGACATGATGCAGGCCTTGAAACGGATTCTCCAGGGCGTGGCCAGGTTGAATCAACATGCTTTTAGCGTGCAGCCAATTACGATAGCCCTCCGGAAACGGCACGGCCTGATCGGCGGCTAACGTGGTAACGGCAACGGTGCTTAGCAGGCCCATCAGCAGTATCGAAATGCTTTTTTTCATGATCGTATCCCCCACAAAAGTAAATGCATAAATAATTTCGAATCGAAACTATGTGGTCTTTTTAAGCGGATTTGCGGATTTTGTCAAACAAATAGTGATGCGCCATTAGTTTGCTTGGCGAGGTGTTGCTGGATGCTAGGGGCGGTGTTAAGCGGGAATGGCGGTTAAGACGACAGCAGGGGCGAGAAAGATGGCTTGGTGTTGGGCTGCAAAAGGCTTGCAACCCAAGTGACCAGACAATTAAATCTTGCCGTCCAACCCCATCTGAAAATACTTGTGGGTGATTTTTTCCTGGTTTTCCAGCAGCCAATCAATATCCGGTGTGTTGGTCATGGCCTTATGAATGGCTTTGGCCATGGCCTCGCGGTGGATGTTGAACAAAATTTGATGATCCAGATTGTCGTCTTTGATCACGCAAGGATTCAGCCAGACCGAGCAAATAATCCCCAAGTCGTTGGCTTTTTCCTTGGGAATATCACCCGCGCGCACGGCATCCAATACGCCGTTGGCAATCGCCGCTTGCACGGTGCCCATTAAAATATTGGTGTAACGGCTGTTCTTGACAGTCACCTTGCTGACCATCAGCGTGACCGGGCGCACCTGAATATCGGTATTTAAAATCGCGAATACCCGAGTGTGGCCCTGAACTTGATCGCCGGTTAAAGTGGCAATCGCGGTGCCGACCGGCCCGTCCAGTTCGCCGATGATGATTTCCGGTTCCGCTGCCGTACCTGCCGGTCCGCCCGCTACCAGGGCTTCGCCGGTGCGCATAATGATTCTTTCGCTCATGTTGGTCTCCAATTTCAAGTGAGTGTTTCGGATTGTGTTTGTCGTTCCCCTCTTTGCAAAAGAGGGGCTAGGGGAGATTTGTTTAGAATAAATCCCCCTCGATCCCCTTTATGCCCGGCGGGTACTTTTTCAAAGGGGGAGGTTTAGAGCTCAAGCTTCACCGCTCAACACCATCGCCCCATACTCTTCCGGCGTAATAACCCCGCCCAGACTCTCGGCAACTTGCTTATCGCCAGCCGGCAACACATCCTGCACCGCATCGATACGCTTCCATTGCGGCAACGGCGTGTCTTGATGGGCTTGCGGGACGTATTTTGAGCGGGAAACGCGACTCATCCTGTGGATATAACGCGGGCAATTGATAAAAATCTCGCTAATCGCCACCCTTACGATCAGCTCCGCGCCAGGATATTCCGCCAGTAACGGATCGTTGGTTTCAATTTGGGCGTCGCCATGCACTCGAATCCGATGCGGTGTTTCGAAGTCGATGAACAACATGCCGATTTTCGGATTGCCGTTGATATTGCCCATCGACAAAAACATGCCGTTGCCGTCGTAACTGGGAAACGCCAGTTCCTGCGGACCAACAACCTTCACCAGTCCGGGATTACCGCCCTTGTAAGAGCAAGTTGGATAGCCGCGCTGATCTATCGTGGTCAGAAAGAAAAAATCCCGGCTCTCGATAAACGGCTGATGCTGCTCGCTTACCTGCTGTTCGACGATGATTTGTTCCAAGCGATCCGCCAGCTTGACGGTGTCGTGTTGCTCTTGCAATTGTCGGTGTTGCGGGCTGTAAAAGTCGCTCATGGGCGATGCTCCTTGATGGGGTAGTGCGGCGATTCTAACAGGAATGATGGCTAGTCAGGTTTTACGGTTGCATGAAACAGAACGCCGGTTCGGATTGCTTCGAGGAGCGTAGGAACGATAAAAGACGCCTTATTTTCTCAGCCAGTTGAACGCCGCGCTTAATTTGCGCTTAGCGTCGTTTTCGATGATTTGGTCGTGAGCCAGCACAATCCGCTCAACATCCAGCGCCAGCAGCGCATCGACCGAGCGCGCCAATGCGGTTTTATCTTTAACCAGCAGTTTCATGGTTCGCGACATTGCCAGTTGATCGTAGACGCCGAGCAGCCTCGCCACCACGCGCGCTAATCCGATGTGTTCAGCGCCGAAGCAAAACAGCAGATCGGTAAGAATCAAAGTACCCGTTGCGCTGTGAAACCAAACCGTCTCGTTGATGATGGGCAGGCCTTCCACAAATACGGGGATTAACTCGGTCGTCCATGCCGGCTTTTCCAATGGTGACAGCTCTGGGTAAACGCCGAGGTCCGGCCGTTTTTCCGCTAACCCCGGCGCGATATAGCCTTGGGCATTCGGGAAAGCCAGGATGAACGATGTAAAAAACAGGTGGTGGCTCTTGTTCGGTGCAAGCACATAACGCACCGGGCCGATTTTGGCAATTTCAGTCACCAGTTGGGCTGACGGCTCGATCGGCGAATGCACCCAAATCGAGCCGTCCCGCAGTTTGACGAAAGTGGCTCTGGTGCTTAGATTTAACGGACCGAATTGAATGGCTTGTTGCGCATACCAGATTTGGCCGGGAACGAGAGTTTTTAGGAGCACTTGGTCTTGGGGGCTAAGTAAAACTGGATATGCTAAAAGACGAAAAGTACGGTGTCAAAGCCTTGAATGGACTAGAAGAGTTAGTCCGCGTGGGCACAAAAACCGAGCCCACCCTTATATCTCGATTCTGACCGAAAAAAGCGGCAGAATCCCCGACTGATCATCGGGGGGCGATGGGGAAGACGTGCCCACCCTGAGGCTTGAAAGCCTGCCTTGTAGATAGTTCTCTCCATCGCCCGCACTCACTTTAAAGTTCGAACGGTATTCTAAGGGCTTGGTTCGCCTTGACCCTGTATTCATAAGGCTGAACTTTGCGAGTGTCCATTCTGATCAAGCAGTCTAAGTTTGTCATTTTTACCCAGAGATAGCGCTCATGACTTCTACTATCATCGGCATCGATATTGCCAAGCTCAAATTCGACGTAGCCCGGCTCGCCGAAGGCAAATATAAACATGCCAAGTTCGCCAACAACCTCGAGGGCTTTGCCGCGTTCGCCGCTTGGCTAGACGGTTTTGGCGACACCGACCGGCGCCTTTGCCTGGAAGCCACTGGCGCTTACGGCCTGCCCCTGGCAGAGTTTCTCGCCGACGGTGGCTACTTCGTCAGCGTGGTGAACCCCGCTCAAATTCATGCCTTCGGAAAAAGCGAGCTGAGCCGCGCCAAAACCGATAAGGCCGACGCCAAGCTGATTGCCCGCTATGCCCTGCAAGCCGACTTGGTTGCCTGGAAGCCGCTACCCGCGAATCTGCGCCAGTTGCAAGCCCTCACGCGTCGCTTGGAGCACTTGCTGGAGATGCAGCGCATGGAGCAAAACCGACTGGAGACAGCTGATACCGCTATTGTCCCTTCCATCAACACNGTACTGGCAACATTGGCGGCCGAACTGAAGGCTACCCGTCAAGCCATCCAAGACCATGTCGANAAGGATCCCGATCTCAAGCAGCAAAGCGATCTGCTGACCTCCATTCCGGGTATCGGCCCCGCCACGACCGCCTATTTGCTCGTGGCCTTAAGTCCTCACCATGGCTACGCCAACGCCAAACAAGTCGTGGCCCAAGCCGGCCTCGCACCCGCCATCCGACAGTCAGGACAATGGCAGGGCAAAACGCGTATTGCCAAGACCGGTGACGCTCGGTTGCGCAAAGCGCTTTATCTACCCGCTTTGGTCGCCTGGCAACATAATCCAGCCATTCGCGTCCAATGCCAACGACTCAAAGCTAATGGCAAAAACGGCAAGCTCATTGTCTGCGCCGCCATGCGTAAGCTCATTCATCTGGCTTTCGCTATCTTGAAATCCGGTAAACCTTTTGATCCTAATTTTTCCCTTGCATGAGCGGGTTTAAGACGGTATCTACGCAGCTGGTTTTACAGTTGGATGACGCAGAGCGTATGAACGATAAATTAAAGTTAAGTTAGTCTATTCAAGAAAGTAGCTTCAAAAACATGACCACGGTGAATACCAAATTAACCCCGATTGTCCACTTGAGCGTCTTAAACTCCTGTTCCGTGTACATTTGATATTTCAGCATCTGTTTCTGTACAAAATGCAGACGGTTTTCCTTGCTGTGCTGTTGGATGGCTTCCACAGCTTTGATTGCTTTACACTCGCTGACGCCAGCATTTTTAAGCAGTTCGTAGACTTCTGTGGCGATCTTTGACATGTTTTAACTCCGAAATCGTGCAGGGTTTTCTCCCGTATGCCGCGCCGAGTACCGGAGCTTTCGCCGGGAACAGCCCGAAGGGGCGATGCAGGGATGCATCGCGTTGCCGTAAGGGGCAGGAAGCCCCTTACGGCAAACCCCGGCGAAAGTGAGGAACGTAGGAGATAAGCGGCGTCCGGGTGTCTTTTCTTTTGGATACTTTTCTTTGGACAAGCAAAGAAAAGTATCTCGGTTGTCGGTCCGAGAACCGACATTAAAATATTCGTCGCGATAGCGACACAAAACCCGAGCTCCGCGCGGAAACAAAAAGCCGTTCCCGCCCTACGAAATTGTTTTTAGATTTGACAAGTCATTGGGCTTCAATTTTTCGAGAATCGATCCAAAAGCCATTCTTAAATATGACTTGGGCTTCGACTGGCATTGAAGGGCAGCAAAGAGAGTCATGTTTAAAATCAAATTCCTTAGCGGAGTACCAAAGCTGATTGTCCTTAACATAAAGTTTATTGATAAACCGCGGAAAGTCATCCGAGGTTGTAGAAGGCATCGAGTATTCTGGGACTATATGAAAGTTTTGACTGTAGTCCCGTCTGAGAGCAGCAAATGCAGGCCTACTCATCGCTGTGCCTCCACTACATTGTCTGTCAATATCGTATAGCGCTACGACATATTCCGTATCGGGTTTGTCGTCAATTTGAAATCGGATGATATTTTGTTCATCCATATGAATCAAGCATCCAACAGAGTTTGCGTATGCAGATATTGTTGCTGCAATTTGTTTGGTGGGGAGCACCGTTTCGTCTGCGGCAGTCCCAATAGAGACACAGATAAGTAAAGCCAACAGAATGTGTTTCATCATCTGAAAAGATTTCTTGATTAGTTTTTAATTTCGCAAACTAGAAACTAGCCTGAACGACGCAACGTAATCGAGGAGTTGTTTGCTTTCACTACGTTGCAGTTGAGACTAAGATTTTACATTCCCCCCATGCAACCCACATTCCTTCTTCGCCGCATCCTCCCACCACCAACGCCCCGCGCGCTCGTGCTGATTAGGTAAAACCGGCCGGGTGCAAGGCTCGCAGCCGATGCTGATGTAGCCGTGTTTATGGAGTTCGTTAAACGGTACCTGATAGGCTTCGATGTAATCCCACACCTGCGCCGACGACCAGTTCAGCAGCGGGTTGAATTTGATCAGTTGTTTGCCGGGGCCGGAAAAGCCGGCATCGAGTTGCACTTCCGGAATATCGCCGCGGGTGTCCAGGCTTTGGTCTTTGCGTTGGCCGGTGATCCAGGCGTCTAGCGTCGCCAGCTTGCGCTTCAATGGCTCTACCTTGCGGATGCCGCAGCATTGTTGGTGACCGTCTTCGTAAAAACTGAACAGGCCTTTTTCTTTCACAAAGGCATCCAGTTGTTCGCGATCCGGACTCAAGATGTCGATGTTGATGCCGTAATGCTTGCGCACTTGTTCCATGAAACGGTAGGTTTCCGGATGCAAGCGGCCGGTATCCAATGAAAACACCTGGATGTCTTTTCTGATTTGCAAGGCCATGTCGATCAGCACGACGTCTTCTGCACCGCTGAAAGAGATGGCAATGTTATCGAAATTAGCCAGTGCGGCTTTTAAGATGGTGCGCGGATTTTTACCTTGCAGCTCGGATTGGGCGGTGCTTAAGTCGAATTCAGTCATGGATTTAGCTCTGGGCAAAGTAACGGGATAAATACTCGTCAAAGTCCAACTTGTCGTTGGCTTCGATGTCGGCTTGTTTTTGCAACGACGCGGCAGCCATGTCCTCGAATTGCCGTTGCGTCTCATCGTCCAGTGGTTCGGCGTTGAAATAATGCTTATGTAGCGCCGAGGTGTTACTGGCGAAGCAGCCAAACTCCTGGCCGTTCTCGCGCATGCAGGCCAGAATCCGTGCCGACGGCGTCAGCGCCGGGTTGTCCACTACTGCCAACTGATGTTGCAAAGCCAATTGGTAGGGGCGTTCCAAGCTGCCTCTATCCAGTACCGCGCAGATAGGTTGCATGGCATAGAGGATGCTGTGTGCCCATTGCTGTAAGGTGACGGTGTCGCCGTTGCGGTTTAGCTGTAGACCGGGGCGGCGGCCCTCATTCGCGACCAGCAATTGGTTGCTGTTGTTAATCTGGAATTCGTCCGGGCCTTGCGGGGGGCTGTCCTGCAATAGACAGTACAACAAAAACGCTTCGACAAAGCGGGCGGTGCTTTCGTCTATGCCGATCGGATTCAGCAGATTCAAGTCCAGCGAGCGCATTTCCACATACAGCACGCCGCGCCGTTTCAGCGCCAGCGTCGGCTTCTCGCCCGATTTGGCGATCTGCTTGGGGCGCATGGTGCTGTAAAACTCGTTTTCGATTTGCAGGATGTTGGCGTTCAGCTGCTGATACTCACCGTCCACTTTAACGCCGATGGCTTCGTAGTCCGAATAGGGTGTGTTGATGGCTGCGCTCAGGCTGTCCACGTAGCCGTCCAGCGAGTTGTAATCGATCTTCAAGCCCGCCTGGTTCTTGCTCTTATAACCGATGTCGCTCATCCGCAGCGAGGTCGCATAGGGGTGGAACACGGTGTGTTCGTCGAATTCCTTGAATTGCTCCATCAATTGCGGGCGGCTTTTGAAAAAGGTTTTGCAAATGGCCGGCGAGGCGCCGAACAAATACAGAATCAGCCAGCCTTGGCGGTGGAAGTTACGGATCAAACCGAAATAAGCGTTTGAGATAAAGTCTTCCAGGCCGGTCGTGCAGCCGCTTTGCTTGTACAGCGCCGGCCACAGCGCCTCCGGCACCGAATAATTGAAATGGATGCCGGCAATGGCTTGCATGGTGCGGCCGTAACGGTGCCACAAACCTTTACGGTAAACGTGCTTCATCTTGCCAATGTTGGAGGTGCCGTACTCGGCGATGGGTATGCTCAAGTCGCCGTCGATACCGCAGGGCATGCTGGTGGCCAGCAGCATTTCCTCGCCTAGATGCGGGTAGACAAACTGGTGGAGCTGGTGCATGTAATCCAGGGTTTGGCGGATGTCGGCAAACGGCGGGGTGATAAATTCCAGCAGCGCTTCCGAATAATCGGTGGTGATGTAGGGGTGGGTCAACGCCGAACCAAGCGCCGTGGGGTGAGGTGTTTGCGCGATCTCGCCATGCTCGGTGATGCGCAGGCTTTCTTTCTCGATGCCTTTCAGGCCTTGTTTTAACAGGTATTGTTGATCGTTATCGATCAGATATTTAAGACGGTCGGGTAAACGGCAGTAAGTAATGAGCATAGAAAATTAGGCGTCTTCCGCGGCTTGGGTAAGCGCGGCATTATATAGGGTGGATTTTGATTTATTGAAATCGGCGTGCTGTAAAGTGAATCAAGGAGATTGGGGATGTGCGTTACTATTTCAAGGCGTAGAAGGCCGTGGCGGGTTTAGCTTGTTTCGGGCGTTTGCGGATGATGGTCTGATCTATGGTCTAATACCTCAACGACTTTTTGCCGGTTTAGATTTAGCAAGCAATGATTTATGACCAATAACTCCGCCCTGCAAACCCTGCATAGCGTGTTCGGCTACGACAGTTTTCGCGGCCAGCAGCAACAGATTATCGAGCAATTGATCGGCGGCCGGGATGTGTTGGTATTGATGCCGACCGGCGGCGGCAAGTCCTTGTGTTACCAGATTCCAGCCTTGGTGATGGACGGCGTGGGTATCGTGATTTCGCCATTGATTGCGCTGATGCAGGATCAGGTCAGCGCCTTGCATCAAGTCGGCGTGAGAGCCGCCTATCTGAATTCGACGTTGGCGCTGGAACAGGTGCGTGAGATCGAACAGAAGTTGCAGAACGGCGAGTTGGATTTGCTTTACATCGCCCCGGAGCGGCTCTCCAACGCCAGAACCCAAGCCCTGTTTGCCCGCTGCAAGATTGCTTTGTTTGCTATTGACGAAGCGCATTGCGTGTCGCAATGGGGCCACGATTTTCGTGCCGATTATTTGTTGTTGTCGGTGTTGCATGAGCAGTTTCCGCAAGTGCCGCGCATTGCCTTAACCGCCACCGCCGACGAGCGTACCCGCCAGGAAATCATTACCCGGCTGGCGCTGGAACAGGCCCAGGTGTTTGTCAGCGGTTTCGACCGGCCGAACATCCGCTATCGGATTATTCAGAAAGACAATGCTAGGCAGCAACTGCTGACATTTATCCGTAGCGAACATCCTGGTGATACCGGCATCGTCTATTGTCTGTCGCGGAAAAAAGTCGAAGAAACCGCAGAATGGTTGAATGACAAAGGCCTGAAAGCCCTGCCGTATCACGCCGGCATGGAGCATCGCGAGCGGCAAAAGAATCAGCATCAGTTTTTGATGGAGGATGGACTAATCATCGTCGCTACCATCGCCTTTGGCATGGGCATAGACAAACCCAACGTGCGCTTCGTGGCGCATCTGGATTTACCGAAAAGCGTGGAGGCTTATTACCAGGAAACCGGCCGGGCCGGGCGCGACGGTCTGCCAGCGAATGCTTGGATGGCGTATGGCTTGCAGGATGTGTTGACGCTGCGGCAAATGCTCAGTACCTCCAATGCCGACGAGGCGCACAAGCGTATTGAGTTGCATAAACTGGATGCGATGCTGGCCTTGTGCGAAATGGTCAGTTGCCGGCGACAGGCGCTGCTGGCTTACTTTGGGGATGTGCTGGAGCAGGGCTGCGGCAATTGCGATACCTGTCTGGAGCCTGTGGAAACCTGGGACGGCAGCGTGGCCGCGCAACAGGCCCTGTCGTGTATTTATCGTACCGGCCAGCGTTTCGGCGTGAAGTATTTGATCGACGTGCTGCTGGGCAAAGCCGATGACCGTATGCGCCAATTCGGCCACGATAAACAGTCGACGTTTGGTATTGGTAAAGCCCTGGACGAGAAACAATGGCGCTCGGTGTTTCGGCAATTGGTGGCCAAGTCTTTGGTGGAAATCGACTTTGAAGGCCACGGCAGTCTGAAACTGACCGACGCTTGCCGGCCGGTGTTACGCGGCGAGCAAACCTTGATGCTGCGCAAGGATGCGCAAATCGCCAAAACCCGGCGCGAAAAAACCGAAAAGCGCCAGCCGGGTGGTGCGGCGGACAGTGCCTTGTGGAACGCTTTGCGTGCCAAACGCAAAGCATTGGCCGACGAGCAGGATGTGCCGCCGTATGTGATTTTTCACGATGCGACTTTGATGGCGATGGTCGATGCCCGGCCGCGTAATCATCAGCAATTGAGCATGTTGTCCGGCATCGGCCAGCGCAAGCTGGAATTATACGGCGATGAGTTTTTGGCCGTGTTAGCCGAGTTTGACGACGAGCCGCCGGCGTCGGCCACCGATACCGTCACGGAGAGTCTGGATTTATTTCGATTAGGTTATAGCGTCGAGCAAGTCGCCAAGCAACGCAGTCTGAGCGAGGACACCATTTACAATCACATGGCCAAAAGTCTGGAGTTGGGGTTGGTGGCTCTGGGTGATGTGTTGAGTTTGTCGCCGGCGGAAGTCAGTGAAATCGAGGCGGTGTTGTTAAGTTTGCCGGAAGAACAGCGCAACGCCTTGAAGCCGGTTTACGAGCAACTGGGCGGTGCTTACAGCTATGGGGTGTTGCGCTGCGTCAGAGCGGCTTTACAGCAGCAGCTTGGCTGAGCTTGTCGTGGCTGAAGCGGTAATCGGTCTTTAGGCAATGATCCAGCCACTTCTGCAGAAAATAGTTTAAGCGCCACTTATAATTCCTGATTTCCACCAAACTGCCGGGATTTTGATAGACCTTGTCCACTGTTGGCCGGTCGATGTCGCGCAGCACTTCCGCCAATTGCGCATCCAGATAAATCCGAATTTTTACTGCCGGCACGATTTGTTCCGATAGCTGTTGATCGAAGCAATGGCTGAGTTCGATAGTCAAGGTGTAGGGATTACGTTCCAGCACTTCCAGATATAACGCCGGTTTGTTCTGCGTCAGGCCGACGGCGGTTTTATCAAAAGAACGCAGATTCGGAATCAGCCTGAACAGCTTTTGATAGTTGGATTCGCAGATCTTTTCCAGACAAAGTGCCGTGTTGACCGGTTGCACCAAGCTCATCGTCACTCTTCCCGATAGCAGGCATTGGCGCTGGCGGTTTCCCACAACACCACTTGATCGACATTAAAGCCTTGTTGTTTGACGTGGTTGTATATCATCTTGCTCAACACTTCGGCGGTGGGATGTTCGTCAATGGCCAAAAACTGCTCGTTGTTGGCGACCAGGGCCGGGATGATAGGGTCGTCTTTATGCAGCAAAAAGTTGTGATCCAGCACCTTGTTTATAAACCCATCCACACAGTCTTTCACGTCAGAAAAATCACAGACCATGCCTTGGTCGTTGAGTTGGTTTTGTTTGATGGAGATGCTGGCTCTGACACTGTGGCCATGCAAGTTGCGGCACTTGCCCGGATGGTTCATCAGGCGGTGGCCGTAGCAAAAATAAACTTCTTTGGTGATGATATACATAGCGTGCTACGTCCTTGTGAGAAACGGGGGCTGTCCTTAATTGCCTTTGATGCTTTTGATCGAGGCGGCTATTTCAAAGCTGCCGTCGCCTTGTTTGACGCTACGCACCACTTCGATGAAGGCCGTCATCGGTGGGGTGATTTGGGTTTTTGGCATGATGCTGACTTCCATGGCCAGACCGATCTCGAATGGCCGTTCGGCAATAAACGATACGCCGGCGCCGCTTAGCGTCGTGCATCTGCCGGTGCTGACCTCGCTGGAATCGGCCAGCTTATAGGTAATGTCACAGTCCACATCCATACGGATGTAATCGCGTTTTTCATCATGATTCAGCATTGGCTTCCCCCGATTCGGATTGGCAGTAGTTGGGTAAAAAATCAGTCGCAGGGAGTTTACTATAAAAAACCGCCGCTCTGGTTAGGAAATAGTGGCTCATATCGCCCGAATCAGCGGATTTTTTGGGTGGGCTGTGACGCAGTTGGCATCCAGGCAAAAGGCAAGTCCGGCGGTTTTATTGCCTGACTATCCCAGGCTATTTGTGTAAAATTCCGCCACTTTTCAATCCAGACAGCGTAGGCAGCAGCATGAGCAAATCCATTGTCCTTACCGGTATCACCACCACCGGCACGCCGCATCTTGGCAATTACGCCGGGGCGATTCGGCCGGCAATCAATGCCAGCAAAGACGAGCACGTCAGACCGTTTTATTTCCTGGCCGATTACCATGCGCTGATCAAATGTAACGAGCCGGCGCGGGTCAAGCAATCCAGTCTGGAAATTGCCGCGACTTGGCTGGCCTTGGGTTTGGACACTTCAAACGCAGTGTTCTATCGCCAATCGGATGTGCCGGAAATCCTGGAGCTGA
The DNA here is from genome assembly GCF_000515215.1 of Methylomonas sp. 11b. Classification (NCBI taxonomy): domain Bacteria; kingdom Pseudomonadati; phylum Pseudomonadota; class Gammaproteobacteria; order Methylococcales; family Methylococcaceae; genus Methylomonas; species Methylomonas sp. 11b. Next base: position 2,164,349 of record NZ_KI911557.1, on the reverse strand, counting down.
CCTGGATGCTGACTTGCGTTACTGCCAAGGGCTTGATGAACCGCGCCCATGCTTATAAAGCCGCGGTCGCCGAAAATGAAGAAACCGAAGGCAACGATCCCGACAAAGGCATCACGATGGGCTTGTTCAGTTACCCCATTCTGATGGCCGCCGATATTTTGATGTTCAACGCCAACAAAGTGCCAGTGGGCAAGGATCAAATCCAGCACATTGAAATGGCCCGCGACATCGCCAGCCGCTTTAACCATATCTACGGCGAGCATTTTGTTTTGCCGGAAGCGGTGCTGGACGACAACGCGGCAACCTTGCTGGGCTTGGACGGCCGCAAGATGAGCAAAAGCTACAACAACACGATACCGCTGTTCGAACCGGAAAAGAAACTGCGCAAGCTGATCAACAAGATCAAGACCAATTCCCTGGAACCCGGCGAACCCAAGGATACGGAAGGTTGTACCTTGTTTGGCATCTATCAGGCTTTCGCCAACCACCACGAAGTCGATGCGATTCGCCAGCGTTACGCGGAAGGCATAGGTTGGGGCGAGATGAAGCAAGTGTTGTTCGAGAAAATCAACGACGAAATCGCCCCGGCCCGCGAGCGTTACGAAGCCTTAATGGAAGCGCCGAAACATATCGAACAACAATTGCAGGAAGGCGCCGAGAAAGCCCGCGCGATCACCAGGCCATTTATCAATACCTTGCGGGAAGCGGTGGGGATTTCCAGATTGGCGATGTAAGGGGGGAAAGTCTGTAGAGACGCAAGATCTTGCGTCTCTAGTTCACTCCCAATAGGGCCGGTCTAAAGCCCTATCGACTGATACTTGCTCAAGGATGATCGTACCCAATGTCCATCGTCGCGATCTACGTTATCAAGCTACTGTTGTTGCCGCCAACCTCTTTGGCAATGCTGGCGCTGGCAGGCTTGCTGTTGGGCAAGCGTAAAAGGGGAAAGAACATGGCGATAGTCTGTCTGGCACTGTTGTGGTTACTGAGTTTGCCGATTGTCGTTAAGCAATGGGCCTTGCTGTGGGAGCGGATTCCGCCTCTTTCTGCAGACGCCGTACAGCCATTCAAACCGCAAGCCTTGGTGGTGATAGGCGGTGGCATTGAATACTCGGCGCCGGAATATCCAGAGCAAGTCACTTTACATGTCAGAACCTTGCTGCGCGTGCGCTATGCCGCCAAGTTGGCCGGGGAGTTGGGTCTGCCGATTCTGGCTTCCGGGGGCGGCACGCTGGAACCAGACGATATTCCCGAAGCGGAGTTGATGGCACAAACCCTGGATAATGAGTTTAAAACTCCCGTGGCCTGGCAGGAACCTCGCAGCAGCAATACCGCCGAAAATGCTCGCTTCAGCCGCGAGCTATTAAAGCAGTTCGGCATCAACAAAATCGTCCTGGTTACTCAGGCCTACCATATGCCGCGTGCTGCTTTGGAATTTCGCAAAGCTGGTTTCGAGGTGTTGCCGGCACCGACGGCGTTTATCGGCCACGCGGGCGAAACCCGTTTATTGGATTGGTTGCCATCACCAAGCTCTTGGGCCAACAGTTTTTTGCTGGCGCACGAAATGATAGGTATGTGGTGGTATCGGATTCGGTACTGATTTAACTGCCGGCTGGGTCTGGCCTGTTCATCAACGGCGCTGCCGCCGGGCAATTGGCTATAATGGCCGGCAGCTTTCTTAACTAATGCCATCATGTCCAAATCATCCACCAAGGAGGGTCTCCGTCGCGCAGCGGACGCACCGCCGTTACCTGCCAACCCCTGGCGTTTCATCCTATTCTGTCTAAAGCCATTCCGTTGGCTGTTGTTGTTGATGCTGATACTGGAAACCGGTCAGGCTGCCGGCAGCATTCTGGTGCCGTATGCGATTAAAGCCTTGATGGACGCGGTCGCCAGTCAGCCCATGCCGGTTAGCGATTGGCTGGAGACTTTCAAGCAACCCTTGCTGCTACTTGCCGGCTTGAATCTGGCCGAGATTATTTTCAGCCGCAGCAGCGGCGCGGTGCTGATTATCATGGGCCCGCGCTTGCGGCAGGGCACAGCGCGGTCTTTGTTTGCCTATCTGCAAAACCACGCGCCGCGCTATTTTGGTAACCATTTCGCTGGCGCGCTGGCGCATCGCATCAGCGAAACCGCGATGAGCGTCAACCACACCACCTGGTCCATCATCTGCGATTTCTGGCCGATAGCCGTGACATTCACGGTGTCGGTCACGCTATTGCTGGGTGTGCATCAAGGCTTGGGTCTGTTCGTGGCTGGCTGGGTGTTGATGTATGTATTGATCTCCTATTGGCTGGCGACCCGCTGCCAACCCTACGCCCAGGATTTTGCCGCTACCCGCAGCATGGTCAACGGCAAGATCGTCGATGCGGTGACTAACATCCTCAACGCCAAGCTATTCGCCCGCTTGCAGCACGAACGCACATATCTGGATAGCTTTCTGGACACCGAACTAAAAAGCGCCCGCCGCACCTTTTGGTATATGGAGCGGGTACGCTGGTTTCAATTTACCGCCGCCGCCATCCTGAAAATCGGCACCATCGGCTACGCCTTGCAACTGTGGCAAGCCAGGGAAATCAGCGTTGGCGCCTTTGCCATGAGCACCGGACTGGCGATTTTGGTGATCGGCGATGCCCGCAACTTGAGTCGGCGTTTTCTGGAGTTTTTCGAGTACGTCGGCAACGTCGCTAACGGCGTGGATACTATCATCCAAAGCCATGAAATCATCGATGTGGCAGACGCCAAACCTTTGCAAATCAGCCAAGGCCGCATCGAATTTAAAGACGTCTGCTTTAGTTACGAACCGGGGCGGCAGGTTTTCGACCATCTGAATGTAGTGATAGAGCCTGGGCAGCGGGTGGGCTTGGTCGGCTTCTCCGGTTCCGGCAAATCCACCTTTGTGAACTTGATTCTGCGCAACTTCGAACCGCAAGCTGGGCAGATTCTGGTGGATGACCAAGATATTTTACTGGCGACCCAGGATTCCTTGCATGCGCAAATCAGCCTGATTCCGCAAGACCCCAGCCTGTTCCACCGCAGCCTGAAAGAAAACATCGGCTACGGCAAACTGGATGCCGACGAAGCGCAAATCAGCTTTGCCGCCAAACTGGCGCACGCCGAGGAGTTTATCGCGGCAATGCCGGAAGGCTACGAGTCGCTGGTCGGCGAACGCGGTGTGAAACTATCCGGCGGCCAACGCCAACGCATCGCCATCGCCCGGGTGATGCTGAAAGACGCGCCGATTCTAATTCTGGACGAAGCTACTTCCAGCCTAGACTCAGTCACCGAAAAAACCATTCAGGAAAACCTGGACCGGGTCATGGGCCGCAAAACCGTCATCGCCATCGCCCACCGTCTCTCCACCATCGCCCATTTGGATCGGGTGCTAGTGTTCGATCAAGGCCGGATAGTCGAAGATGGTAGCCATCAGGAATTGCTGGACAAGCAGGGGTTTTATTATCGGCTGTGGACCATGCAAGCCGGTGGGTTTTTGCCGGATGAGGTGGTTTAGTGGGAATGGGTTGGGTGCTGTTGGCTTTTTATGGCAACTCAGTTCAGCATTGTATATCGCCACTAGGGGGAGTTAAATTTTTCATTAACGCTATAAATCAATCACTTGAGCTAGTACAGTTAGAGTTATGGGGCAAATGATGTCGCATACATTAGGTTAGGCGGTATACGATGAGGACTTATTCTAAATTTGTGTTAATGCTACTTATCGTATGCCCATTATTCGCTGGTGTTGGTCTTGGCATATGGAGTTTGATGCCAGACTGCACTGGTGGTTCTAGTGGCCCTCCTTCAGGGTGTTTTCTTTTGGGAATCAATTTAAATTGGTTCATTGGGCTTACAACACTTGCTTTAGTGGGCTCTTTTTTTACAGTTCCGTTGGGTTTGGTCGTTTTATTGATAAGCGCAATTGTGGGGATATTACAAGGCAACTCGAAAGAAAAATAAAAAGCAAGTAGAGGTTTCGAAGGCCAATATCCTGCAATTGCCAATATGCGTTTGGTGATCTGTAAGCCGACGCCCTCGATTCCGCTGGCGCTGCATCGAGGCTACAATGTCTCATTGTTACGAAAAGCTAAACTGACAAACAACAACCTTATTCGTGATCTCGCCCATGTCGATACGTCTTGCCATTCCGGCCGATGCAAAAGCTATTGGCCAAATTCGTGTGGCGGCTTGGCGCGCTGCTTATCAGCCGTTCATGCCGCCGGACTTCTTGGCGTCATTAGACTCTTCCGCAAACCTGGATGCACTAACAGAACGGTTAACTAATCCAACCAGAGAATTCATGGTGTTCGTCGCCGAGGACGCAGGCAATACGCTTGGATTTTCAATTATCGGCGCGCCGCGTTATCCGACACAGGAACTGACTATTTGAATGCAAGAACTGGAGCAAACCGGTCGGCGTAGGTCCGGTGCGTGACTTCATGGGGAAACTGGACAAGTGCAAGGTAAAGCTCGGAATCATCTTCTCTAAGCGAGTAGCCTCGATGGAATCGAGGTTTCGAAAGCCAATATCCTTCAATTGCCGATATGTGTATGGTGGTCGGTAAGCCGACGCCCTCGATTCCGCTGACGCTGCATCGAGGCTACAATGGCCGGACTTCAATCGACGTTAGGAATGGAGATGGTGGCGTATCGGCGCAATTTTTGACTGGCTCCCAAGCTCTGGCTTGGGAGCCTTGGTCTCGGAAGCTATTGCTTCCAGTCGAGTCGGGAAGCGGAGCTTCCGAGATAGAGTTCCCAAGCAGGAGCTTGGGAACCAGGCAATCGAAATTCTCCAGCCGAAGCAAGCCTCGATGGAATCGAGGTTTCACAGGCCAGTTCCTTTCAATTGCCGATGTTGATTTGGTGCTTGGAAAGCCGACGCCCTCGATTCCGCTGACGCTGCATCGAAGCTACAATGGCTTGACTTCAATCGACTTAAGGAATAGAGATAGTGGCGTATATGTCCGGCGTGGTTGGTTGTCTTTAAACTGGGCTGGCGAGAGTTTTGCGGATCGGAGTTTCGGTGAACCCTAGGCGTGCGGATGGGCGACTCGGCAGGCCGCCCGGATGCAGTTTCTTCCCAGTGCCTGTCTATGTAGTAGTTCAGATCGAAAACCGTATATCATCTGCATGTACAGATAGTTGGACAAACAAAAAACCTGATTCCTTATTTCGCCTATGTCGATACGTCTAGCAACTCCCACCGATGCCAGTGCAATTGGTCAAATTCGCGTGGATGCTTGGCGAGCCGCTTATCAGCCCTTCATGCCGCTGGAATATTTGGAGTCTTTAGATCCTTCAGCAAACCTGGATTCGCTAGCGGAACGGCTAAGTAAGCCAACAAAGGAATTCATGGTGTTCGTCGCCGAGGACAAAGGCAATACGCTTGGATTTTCAATTATCGGCGCACCGCGTTATTTGACACAGGAACTGACTGTTGAACTTTGGGCGCTTAATGTATCGCCTGCTTATTGGCGTCAGGGATTTGGGAGAAAGCTAGTGGATCATTCGGTTGCGGAATCATCCTGTTTAGGTTTTTCCCGCATCGAACTTTGGTGCATCCAAGGCAATTCTCCAGCCGAAGCTACGTATGCTGGTTGCGGTTTTACACGTACCGACATAAAACGCACATCTTCCGCGTTGACTGGACATCCATTAAACGAAGTTCTTTTCTCAAAGATGCTTTAAGATCGTGTGTAAGCGGTGCGGTTTGTTTACTCACCGCACCATATACGCCCTTAAGCTGGGTAAATCTTTGTCGTCGGGTTATGCCTCAGCCGGCGCACTCAAACCCTTAATAATATCCAACACCGCCTGCGCATGCCCCTCATGGTTAACGCCATACATGGCTTCGATCAGCTTGCCGTCTTTGCCGATGATGAAGGTCGAACGGACGATTTTCCATTTTTTCACGCCTTCTTTTTCCACTTCCTGCCAAACGCCGTAAGCCTCGCAGAGGTCGCCGGAGGTGTCAGCTAGCAGTTGTACGTTCAGGCCGTACTTGGCGATAAAGTCGCGGTGGCTTTGGCAATCGTCTTTGCTGACGCCGATGATCACGGTATCTTGGGCATCGAATTCGCCGGCCAGCGCGGTGAAGTCGTTGGCTTCGATGGTGCAACCGGGGGTGTCGTCTTTGGGGTAGAAGTACAACACGACAATTTTTTCGTCTTTGTAATCGGAAAGATAGATCAATTTGTTGTCTTGATTGGCAGATCTAAAAAAAGGCGCTTCTTGGTTTTTTTCTAATTGTGACATGCGGTTCTCCTCTTGATTTCGACCGGATAAGCTCCGGTGCTTGGGCTGTCGGCGGCGTTTTGCGGCGCCAGGTTTTCACGACGCTGGGTCGTTGAAACTGCGAGACTCATTTGCGTAAAAGCCGAATGCGACGATTATGTACCAACTGTTTAGCCGGCTTCTACCACAAAAGCGGTGGGATAAAGGTGAGTCGATGGGGGCTCAATATGTTGGACGGTTCCGTAAAAAACCTAATCCTGTCGTTCCCGCGAATGCGGGAATCCAGAACAATCAAAAGACTGGATCCCCGCATTCGCGAGGATGACGGGTGTTCTAGGGCTCTTGAGCGAATGCCTTGATGGGGAGAGGACACTGGCTTTACTCTCAAGCCCATTGTTCGTCCACTTGCCCATCATGTCCGCAAAATACTGCACGGGTCAGGCCGCAAAATATCCCGTGTTCGACAATGCCCGGAATTGCATTCAACTGATCGTTCAGGGTTTTGCCGTCCAGAGTCGATTCGAAGGCCACGTCCAGCACCAGACTGCCGTGCGAGGTAACCACCAGCCCGTCTTGATTGGCCGTTTGCCGCAACGAGCCACGGCCGCCAATCGCTGCAACACTGCGCTGCACCAGTTGCCAGGCAAATGGGCTGACTTCGACGGGAATAGGGAACTTCTCGCCGATGCGATTGACCTTCTTGCTGGCATCGATTAATACCAGAAACTGATCAGCAGCCTTGGCCAGCAGTTTTTCCCGGACCAGATCGTAACCGCGGCCTTTCAGCACAGTCAGGTCGGGAGTCACTTCGTCTGCGCCATCGACATATAAATCCAGGCCGTCGATATGTTCCATACCCAGTAAGGGTAATCCTAGTTGTTTGGCTTTGTTGGCGCTGACTACCGAACTGGAAACTACCTTGAATTTCAAGCCTTCCTGGCTTCGTCGACGCGCCAAGGCTTCGATAAAGAAATTGGCGGTGGAGCCGGTACCCAGCCCCACTATCATGCCCGGTTTGACGTGTTGTACCGCGTGTTCCGCGACCCGTTGTTTGTCGTTCATGATCCGATCCTATTGAGTTAATTAGAAATCTGTCGTGTTGATTATTCAGCGAATCACAAAACTCTACAAATCGCCGCGAAATTGCTCCCTCTCCTGATGGAGAGGGTTGGGGAGAGGAGAATTAAATCAGCAAAATGTCTTGTTTAATCCTCTAACCCTAGTCCTCTAAGCAACTGCTCCAAGCAATGCACTGCCTCCTGCATCCATGCAGTCGTCCAGCAGGAGAGGGTGCGTTGTGCTTCTCGCTGAATAATTACGTTTACTCTTCCAATTTGAGAACCCGAGCTTCCAGCGCTTTAAATTTTTGCATCAGTTCCGGCAATTTGGCCAGCGCTGCCAACTCCTTCCAAGCCACTTTGCGGTCTTTGGCCGGGCTACCGAATACTTGGGCGCCTGGGTCAATGTCGCCGGAGATGCCGCTGCGGGCCATTACTACCGCCCGTGCACCGATTTTGACGTGGTCGGCTACGCCGGTGCTGCCGGCCAGGATGGCGCCGTCTTCAATGACGCAGGAGCCGGAGATACCGGATTGACCGCAGATGATGACGTTGCGGCCGACGATGTTGTTATGCCCCAATTGCACCAGGTTGTCGATCTTGCTGCCCCAACCAATCTTGGTCGCGCCCAGTGCGCCGCGGTCGATGCAGGTATTGGCGCCGATCTCGACGTTATCGTCGATTTCCACATGGCCGACATGCGGCACTTTAACGTGCTGGTTGTCTCGGAATTTATAACCAAAGCCGTCGGCACCGATGACAGCACCGGCGTGGATAATCACATTGTTACCGATGATGCTGTGGTCATAGATGACGGCATTGGGGTGAATATGGCAGTGTTTGCCTATCATCACATGATTGCCGATACGGGCGCCGGCTTCGATGGTGCTGCTGTCGCCGATGCTGCTTTGTTGACCAACCGTGGCGAACGGGCCAACGTGTACGTCATAACCCAGTGTGGAGGTGTCGGCCAAAACCGCATGTTCGGACACCTGGCGTTTAAACACCGGTTCCGGATGTAGCAACTTAACCGCATTTAAAAAGCTGATCTCCGGGTCTTTACAGACTAGCAAGGTCAGGTTTTCCGGGATTTCGCCGTCTACCAGTTGCTCGGCGATAAAACAGGCCGAAGCCTTGGAGTCTTTTAGATATTTTTTGTATTTACCGTCGCTGAGGACGGTGACTTGATGGGGAAGGGCGGACATGATGTCCGCCGCAGAATTAATAAAGGTTGTCGAGTCGCCGCCCTGGGCGGTGGCGTCGCAACGCTGGGCAAGGTCCGTAATGAGCATGTCCTATCCTATTTCCAAATGCCAATAATATGAGTGAAGTCGTCGGTCCACGGTTGCAAACCAAACGTCAGCGGCAGTTTCTGCCAGTGCCCGAGCCGGCTTTGCTGCAAGCGTTGCAGGCGCTCGGGCTGTTTTGCGATCACCACCCAGTCGGTGGCGATGACTAGAGGGACATCGGTTTCCGGTTTAAATTCCTGCAACAAGGCCGCCAGATGCAATTGATTGACATGGTCGGCCATGACTTTTTTCAAGGCCAGATGGCGGTTGGTGATATGAAAAGCCAGTAAACCGTTGTCTTTCAGCTTGTTAAAGTATAGCTGCAAAGCCTCGCGCGTCAGCAGATGCGTGGGTACTGCGTCGGAGCTGAAGGCGTCCATAATCAATAAATCGAAGCTGCCATCGGCTTCCTTCAGCAGCGATTGCCGGGCGTCGCCGACGATCATTTCCGCCTGCTTGTTGCAGCGGCTTAGATAGGTAAACCAGGCCGGGTTTTGCGCCACTTCCACTACCAGCGGGTCGATTTCATAGAATTTCCAAAGCTGGCCTTCCTTGTTATAGCAGGCCAGTGCGCCGGCGCCCAAACCCACCGCGCCGATGTGCCAATGCTGATTTTCCTTGTCAAATTCGGCAAACAGCTGGCCGATGGGGCCGGGGCGGCTGTAATAGGTTAACGGCGTGGTGACGTTGGCGGCGGTCAAGCGTTGCGCACCGTGTTTGGTGGTGCCGTGATATAACTCGCGGACGGTTTCCGGCCGTTGGTTTTCATCGGGGATGACGGTGTCGCGCACCGACATCACGCCAAAAAAGCTGCGCTCCTGGTAAATGGTGTTGGAGGCCATACTGTGCAAGCCCAGCGTGAACAACAAAATCACCCCGGTCAACGCGCCCAAACCGATGGGGCTATGCCGTAGCGAATAACTCACGCCGGCCAACAGAATCAGCGCGCCGCCGATTAAGTCCAAGTAATCGAACAGCTGCTCGGTAGTGAAATAAATCGTCAGGCCGATGATTAATAACAACACCGGAAAAATCGGCTGCAAAAACCATTTGCCGTCGAAAAAGCCGGGACGCAGCAGCAAGGCGGCGACGATCATGATGGGATATTCGTATACCGCATTAAAGATAAACGGCGCGACGAAGGTATTGAACAAACCGCCCAGCATGCCGGCAAACGACATCACCAGATAAAAGCGAGTCAGATATTGCGGATGTGGGCGGCTTTTAGCCAGTTCGCCGTGGCAGACCATCACCGCTAGGAAGAAGGCCAGCAGATGCAAAATCAAATCCAGCCAATAGGGCAAGGTGGCCGGGTTGATGAAGGAATAAGCGATGAATACCGTCAATACTGCCGGTTGTGCAGCCAGCATCCAAGGCCGGATGCGCTCGGCCCAGGTGCTGAACACCAGGATGAAGGTCAGCAAATACAAGGTCAGTGGCACGATCCACAGCAAGGGTACGGCGGCGATATCGGTGCTAATGAACTGCGTCAAGCCCAGCAACAAGCTGGACGGTACGAAAGCCAGCGCCAGCCAGCGCAGTTGTTGCAGCGTCGACGGCGGTTCGATGCCGGCGTCAGTTAAAACGTCCTCGTCTTCCTTATCTGCTTGGCTGCGCCAGAAGCTGACGGCGCAAACGACAATCAACGCGCACAAGCCAATATAGCCGCCGCTCCAGATCAGTCTTTGATTGGCCAAACCCAGGTTAGGCTCGATTAGGAACGGATAGCTCAACAAAGCCAGCAAACTGCCGGCGTTGCTGGCGGCATATAAATAGTAAGGATCGTCGCTACTATGATGACCGCTATGCGAAAACCATTTTTGCAACAGCGGCGCGGTGGTGGAGACCACGAAAAAGGGCAGGCCGATTGCCAGGAATAAGGTCCACACCAGCCACAAAGTCGGGTCGCCGTCGGTCGGCGGTGCGGAATCCGGCGGCAGCGCCACCGGCAGCGCAATCACGCTGAACACCAGCAAGGCGGTATGAATCTGAATCTGCCGTTGGCTACCCAGCCGCGAACTCAACCAATGCGCATACAAGTAGCCTAGAAACAGCAGCGTTTGGTAAAACACCATGCAGGTGTTCCACACCGCCGGCGTGCCGCCTAACAGCGGCAGCAACAGCTTGCCGAACATCGGCTGCAACACGAACATCAGCGTGGCGCTGATAAACAGGGTGGCGGCGAATAAAATAACGGGGGAAATCAAAGCTTTGGCGGTGGGTTGCGGAGTGTTATTCATTGTAATTATGCGGGTTCCGTGCGTGTCCTGGCCCAATGATAAAGCATTTGGCTTTTAAAGTGGTTTTGGATGAGGGTGTGCGGGTGCGGTATCTGGCATTAGACGGGCTGGTGCGTCGGAGAGATTAGCGCTTTTTCTGTCAAATCGGAAAGGGATGTCTATGCTTTTATCTCAGCGTTTTAGATGCGATGTGGTTATCGATCCTTATGTTTCTGATTGACTTTAGTTGTTTGCCCCATTCGTTCGGTCTAAATTGATATATAGCGTTCGAAACTGGAAGATAGACAATAACTATAAGACCATTTATTAAAATTTATGGAAGACTAAAAATGACCTTGGAATTTAAACTTCAGGCTTGGCCAATTGTTCTGAATACCCTAAAAACGGCTTGGATAACTAAGAAAGAATTCTTCAATGTAATTACGCTGCCGACTTTAATTTTATTAGTTTATTCTGCATTAATATTTAATTACGCTAAAAATATTGGATTTCCATTGGCTTTGTTATTTATGGGCATACTTGGTATCGGTTTGTCCTGGCTTGCAATAATATGTCATCGTCTGGTTCTTGTAAGTGATTTTAAGGTATATAACAACATTGACTTCAGAATGGGTGTGCGATCGGCTAAGTTTTTAGGGATGCTTTTTCAGGTATTTATAGTCGTGAGTCTTGTCGAAGCAATTGTTTTTATGAGTACGTTGTTTATGTTTAACAGGAACTTGCCCTCGATTGGCCTGGAGGATGTAAAGTTTTGGATAAAACTATTTTCTCATGTTTTAGGCGGATATATAACTGCAAGGCTAAGCTTGGTGTTTCCCGCTATCGCAATCGACAAAAAAGTGAGTTTAAAATGGTCTTGGGTTATTACCCGCGGTAATGGTTTTAACATGTTTGCCATAGTCTGTTTGTTTCCGCTATTTTTTAATTTTATTATTACAATGCTTTGGCGTGAAAACGCTACTGACATTGAAAATGCCGTGTTATCAATTGCAATGTTTTTTGTTACGGCCATTGAGGTTATCGCTCTTTCACTTGCTTTCAAGGAATTTGAGAGCTTTTATAGTCAGTAAGGTACGGTAAATAATGTGTGCCGCATCGATAACAATTAGTGCGGTTAGTAAATTCATCATGCCCTCCGTACCATTTCATTGATTTAAAAGCCATGAACGAAACAACCCTTGTCCTTTGCAAGAAACCAATTATTGGCCTAGCGATGTGGCTTATGTCTATGTGCGTGACAAATCAGGCCCTTAAGGACGCTTTTATTGATATATCCAAGAAGGGGGCTGTCCTCGACCAGAACATCGACGTACCCATGGACGAAAGATATTCCCTAATGCTTCTGTTTAGGTCCACTGAAAAATATGATCTGTCCAATCCCCATAGATCTTTTTTTTCATATTTTTGTGCCTATCCCCAAGAGCAAGTTGAACCGTGGAGAAGAACAAGTCAGAAATTGGCACTGACAGTTGACATCGCAACTATCGATGGGCAATCCATTAGCCACACCGTTTTTGAACCTCTTTGCGAGAGTAATCCTGGTAACGAGAACAATGTTGCTCTTGGCTACATTCAAATGAAGGCAGGTAAGTATAAAATGCAAATAACCAACAATTTCCGCGCTTCTGTTACAGGAGATGGGAAGGTGCAAATTATCCTCCGAGGTGCTGGCGCGGGTTACCCATAATTCCTACACCAGATGAAATCGGGCAAAATCAGCAGCCTCAAAAGCAATCGATCTGAAAAAACATGACTACCAACCCCATCCAAACCATCGCCCAACAAAGTCGCGCTGCATCTCGCCAACTAGCATCAGCCTCCGAATCGACGCGCAATCTGGCGTTGGCGAAAATGGCCGAGGCGCTGGAGTCGGTCAGGCAGCAGGTGTTGGAAGTCAACGCCCGGGAAATCGTCAAGGCCCGTGACGAAGGGCAGTCTGATGCGATGGTCAAGCGGCTGACGATAGACGACAAAACCTTTAATTACATGTTGTCGCGCCTGAAAAAAGTGGCGCAGTTGCCGGACCCGCTGAATCGGATACTGACCGGCCACACCAATCCGGCCGGGCTGCGGGTTTATAAAAAATCGGTGCCGCTCGGCGTGATCGGCATCATTTACGAGTCGCGCCCCAACGTCACCACCGATGCCGCCGTAGTGTGCATCAAAAGCGGTAACGCGGTGATCTTGCGCGGCGGTTCGGAAGCGTTGCAAACCAATACGATACTCACCGATGCGATGATTGCCGGCGCCGTCGCCGCTGGTCTGCCGGAACATGCAATCCAAATCATCCGCACACCCGGCCACGAAGCGGTCGGCGAGCTGTTGAAAATGGACGAGTACATCGACGTGTTAATCCCGCGTGGCGGTAAAGGCTTGATCAAGCGCATCGCCGAAGGCACGCGGATTCCGGTCATCAAGCATTACGACGGCATTTGTCATTTGTATCTTGCTGCCGATGCCGACCCGGAACAAGCCGTTGCCTTGGCCGTGAATTCCAAATGCCAAAGTGTGCAAGTCTGTAACGCACTGGAAACCTTGCTGGTGGACTGCGCATGCGCCGCACAGCTATTGCCACTACTGCAAACCGCATTTGCTGAAAACCATATCGAATTGCGCGGCTGCGAACAAACCCAAAAACTGTTACCCGATGTAGCCCCAGCGACAGAGGAAGATTGGCATAGCGAATACCTGGCGCCCATTCTGTCGGTGAAGGTCGTGGACGGCATTCAACAAGCCATAGACCATATCAACCACTACGGTTCCGGCCACACCGACGGCATTGTCACGCAAAGCCTGAGCCTGGCCCGGCAGTTTGAAGAACAGGTGGATTCGGCGTCGGTGATGATTAACGCTTCGACCCGTTTGTCGGGCGGCGGTGACTACGGTTTGGGCTCGGTGGTGGGTATCAGCACCGACAAACTCCATGTGCGCGGCCCGGTCGGACCGGATGAGCTCACCACCTACAAGTGGGTGGCGTATGGGGATGGGCATTTGCGTGGCTAGGGTGCAAAAGCGGGAGCCCCAATCGCAAGCTCAATACGCCGGTGCTTACTGCTTTTCGTAATATTCGTTGTCTGGCAATAAATACAGGCTTTTGGAGATTATTTCTATCCCTTTTATTAACCCGGCCCTATTCATCACTGGTATTCCGTTCCGGCTGAGCACGTCGAAGCCCCGGCTGGTGTGCCATTCGATAAACTCAGTACCCGCAAGGGCATATAGGCGGACGGTATTTAAGGGCCGGGTTAATAATGCCGTGTGTTTAAGGTGCGACGGGTTCCGGCGTTGTTAGTCTGTTATCTACTCTACTGATACTGTGCTGACGCTCAATAGACTCGGTTAAGTTATAGCCGTTGTCGTTAAATAGATCGCCGATAAAAAACAAGCGCATATCGATAATCCAGCCTATTTTTCTTTGTTTATTGTTTTCGACAATAATAGTCGCCAGCTTTTGGTTGTTATCAATAACCTGCGTCACAATTGTCTTTGGATAATCAGGATCTTCTTTTAAAGCCCCGGATACTATGCGCTGAGCTGATTCTATGGATAGTATCTGGGTGGTATTAGGTGTTGCGGTGTTTTTATCGTTTATTAACGATTGCGCTTTAAAATAACCAATATCATAAGCCAGTTTAGAAATCAGGCTAATGACAATAGCCACGCCCCAAACGGACAGGCCAATTTTTAATCGTCTTCTAACGCGAGGATGAGATAGTCTTTGCAGAAAAACTCTAAATTTCATTTTTATTTTGGTTATATGGCTTTATTTGCCACTGTTGATATTAAGGGTTGGTAATTTTGGCAAGAAATCAATCAGAAAATACGGCACCGATCAATTCGATGCATTCTGACGGCTTCTGGCCGGACAAGTTCAAGAGATTGACTACTAAAACAAGCCGGATAGCAAAGCGTTTTGTGCAAGCAGCAGTGTGAACGGCCAGCATGACAATTGCTATCTCCGGATGAAATAGTTTAGCAACATGTACATTCAGGTAATACCGATTAGCTTAATTTGGCGGCCATTTGGTAGCGAGCGGCTGTCAAAAATCCCTAATGTCTTAAGTTTTTTCCTAATCCAAAGTACCGTGCTGCTTGCCGTATTTTAAGTGACGCCTCTCGGAATATTTTGATTTTTCAAAAGCTTATAAGCGTGTGGCACCGCCGGTCTGTTGCGGCTTTTAGCGTTGTTTCGGTCTTTGCGACTGCTGCACACGCTGAATTGCGCCCGGTAATTTAGTTTGCAAATCGGCCAATGGCAGGAGACGGCACCAAAATATTTTAGTGTATTTTCGGAAGATTTTAGATGCCTGCGTGGCCGTGGAATAGGCTTTTGCGTTGAGGCAGGCGGAAGCCCCCTGGGTAATTTTCAAGTCCAATCAAGATAGTGAGCTATGAAAATTCGCCGTTGTCGCGTCTGGAAATCTTGCTTACTGGTTTCTCTGAGTAGCCGTTTTTAAACCGGTGGCGATTGTTGTTACAGAACATGCCATGGTCGAGTCTTGACATTATTTTATCGCATGGAACTCTTTATGCCGTATTGCGAATCTTAATCTAACTCAGGGTAAAAAATCATGAAAATTAATAAAAATATACTAATTGTTTTGGTTGCTCTGTTTCTCGGCGGTTGTGGAGATCAGTGGTGGTGTGGTGATGACGGTTGTAATGCAGCTTCTTCAAAATCAATGGTTAGATCAACAGAATGAAATCAGAATAGTTGGTTTTTATTTTTTGCCGATGCAACTAATTTTATTCTAATAGTTGTTGCTCATTACCAGAGTGCAATGGCAAATATAAAACCCAAAATATTTTTTTTAAAAAATTATTTGTAAGGAATAATTCTGCCAACAACCGGCTGATCAGGCTTTAACGTGATACTAAAGGCTTCTTTAGCGGTAATATTGGTTTCAAAGCTAAATTCTCTGATAAAGCTGGCGATGATCAACAACATTTCCAGCTCAGCAAAATGTTTGCCTATGCAATTATGCACACCGCCGCCGAACGGAAAAAAGGAAAATGTGTGCCGTTCCGGCGCCGCGGTTTCCAGGAATCTATCCGGATTAAACTGTTCCGGTGTCTGCCACAGCCGGGGGTGATGGTGAGTGGTGTGCATGCTCAACAACACCGTAGTGCTTTTTGGAATGCTATAGCCGCTTAGTTCAATGTCCTGCACGGTTTGCGTCGACAGTGCCGACGTCGGTGGATAAAGGCGCAAGGTTTCGTTTAACGCGGCCTTGGTATAGCGCAGTTGGCTCAGGTGGGACGCGCATAGCGGCTCTTCGGGTAACTGGCGGATTTCCGCGGCAATCTTGTTGCGCACATCGGCATGCTTGCCGGTTAAATAAAAAAACCACAACAAGGTGTTGATCGTGGTTTCCTGGCCGGCAAAGAACAGATTAACGGCTTCGTCTTGCAGTAGTTCGTCAGGCATTGTGTAGCCGGTACTTCTGTCGCTAGACTGAATCAACAGCGATATCAGGTCTTGCCCCGGATTGTGCTGTTTTTCCGCAATTTCTTCGCGGATAAAGGCTTTCAGATAATCGACCGCGGCATGATAGCGCTTGGATTTCAACGGAATAAAGCGTTTCAAGCGGCTGCCAAAGATAATTTCGCTACCCAACTGTACCGGTAACTCCCGGCAGATTACTTCGATAACCTTGATCAGCTCCGCGCTATTGCTAATGCTGTCTACCGATTTGCCGAGCAGGGTGCGGATAAAAATTCGCTGAATCAGATTTTTCATCGCCAAGGTCAAATTGACTTGGCCACCGGCCGCGTTTTTCAAGTTGCCCGCCACGGCGGCGGCTTCCTCGATCATAATCGCCTCGTAATGCTTAACCGCCTCTTTGGTAAACAAGGGCTGCATCAAACGGCGCTGCTTGCTCCACACTTCGTTCTGGCTGTTAACCAAACCGTTGCCGAACAGTACCTGTTTGGCGTCGTAAAGAAAGTCCCGGTTCAACAAGCCTTTGCCTTCCAGGTTAAAGATTTGTTCGATGTGTTCAGGGTTACAGACGAACAATATTTTTCTGCCGAAAAGTCGTCCCAGCACCAGATCCCCGTACTGATTGTGGATCCAGGCCAAGGTCGCCAACGGCCGCCAGATCAACTGCATCATCGGTAGAATTACCGAATGTTCCGGTAACGAGGTTTTTTGGGGTTGGGTTTGCGATGTCACGTGTGCCATTGTGTTGAAGCCGTCAATTATCGGGGATTGTAATTGTTCAACGCGAATTACCACAAACCCATCGTTGCTGGCCAAAGCCTTTCGCGGCGAACTGGTCCCGCAAGACCCCAACGACGAACCAGCCAGCGAATTGTTGGCGCGTATTGCCGCCGGCAAAACGGCGGAGCAAGCTAAAACACGTGCCGGTAAAAGGTAGGTCAAACCTTTTTGAAGTGGCGGCGGTAGTCTTCTGCGTGGGTCTAAGATCCAGACCTTGTAGGGCTTGAATGCCTCTGCCCGACGGCATTGCCGAAATTAACGAAAACGCCGTTATTTTGTCGTGCCACCCCGCTTCTTTAACGTATCGCCGGAGTTGAATTGATAGTGTTAAAGGCTTAAATCTAACGCGGTTTTAGCTAGGTGCTATTTTTACATGTACAGATTTTGATCGAGAGCGCCCGCAGCGCATATGCGTTTTTACGCTACTGTGCCCTGGTAGCCGATCATAAATCGCGGAAATAACCTTTACCGAAATTCCTGCCATGAATGAAATTCTAAAGTTTCTGACCGACAATAATTTTATGCCGCATGGCTATTGCCTGAGCTGGTCGCCGGGTTTGTTGTGGACCTTCGTGATTAGCGATGGCTTGATATTTTTGTCCTACTTTTTGCTGCCGGTTGCCTTGGGTTATTTCGCGCGGCATAGGCAGGATTTTCCGTATGTCCGGGTGTTATGGTTGTTTGTGGTGTTCATTCTGGCCTGCGGTACGACTCATCTGATGGATGTCGTGGTGATTTGGGAACCACTTTACGGACTAGATGCTTTTGCCAAAGTGGTGACGGCGATAGTCTCGGTGGTGACGGTGGCGGTGCTGATACCGCTGATTCCCAAAGCGCTGCAATTGCCCAGTCCTGCGCAGTTAAGCGAGGCCAACCAACGTTTGCAACTGGAAGTTGCCGAACGTGAACGGGTCGAACAGGCTTTGAAAGCGGCGAACGTGTTACTTGAGCAGGGTTTGGTGGCAGAACGCACTCAGTTGGCGGCACTAGTAAATTCTTCCGACGATGCGATTATCGGCAAAAATCTGGAGGGTATCGTCACCAGTTGGAATGCTGCGGCCGAACGTATCTTCGGTTACAGTGCCGCTGAGATTGTCGGCCAGCCGATTACGCTGCTGTTTCCAGCCGAACTACTGGCCACCGAAGCCGAGTTGCTACAGCGGATTGTGAACGGCGAGCGGATAAGCAACTACGAAACCCAAAGGTTGCGTAAGGACGGCAGCCGGATCGACGTCGCCGCGACGGTTTCGGCGATTAAGGACAGCGACGGCAAGGTCGTCGGCGCGTCGAAGATTGTCCGCGACATCACCGAGCGCAAGCGTATCAAGGCCGCGTTGCAGGAAAGCGAGGCTAATTTTCGCAGGTTGTTCGATGTGGCGCCGGTGCCGATGGCGTTGATGGCGGCCGACGGCACCATGCTGGCCATGAACCAGTCTTTTGCTCGCACTTTTGGCTATACCTTGTCCGACATCCCAACCGCCGAAGATTGGTGGCGCAATGCCTATCCCGATCCGCTTTACCGGCAATCGGTTTTCGACATCTGGCAGAATTTGCAGCGCCGCGCGGCGGAGCAGCAGGCGCCAATCGAGTCCCACGAATATCAGGTTACCTGTAAAAACGGCGAAGTGCGCACCGCCATCATCTCCGGCATTACCATGGGCGACAATTTATTGGCATCGCTGGTGGACATCACCGAGCGCAAGCGGGCTGAAGAGGAACTGCGCAAATTATCCCTGGTTGTCGAGCAAAGCCCGGAGAGCATCGTTATTACCGATCTAGATGCGCGTATCGAGTATGTCAACGAAGCGGTGATCCAGACCACCGGCTATTCACGCGCCGAACTGTTGGGTCAAAAAGCCAATATTTTGAAATCGGGTAAAACCAAGCCCGAGTATTTCGTGGAGCTTTGGGATAATTTGACTAACGGCCGATCCTGGCAGGGCGAATTTATCAATAAGCGCAAGGATGGCTGCGAATTTGTGGAGTCGGCCATCCTTGTGCCGATTCGACAGCAAGACGGCCGGATTAGTCATTACATGGCAATCAAGGACGACATCACCGAGAAGAAACAGATGCTCGAAGAGTTGGAGAACTATCGCGAACATCTGGAAGAATTAGTCGTTGAACGCACCGAACAGTTGGCCGATGCGATGCAAGCGGCGGAAGTGGCCAACGTATCGAAAAGCGCCTTTCTGGCGAATATGAGTCATGAAATCCGCACGCCGATGAACGCCATTATCGGTTTGACGCATTTGCTGCAAAATACCACGCTGGATGCCAAGCAGCGCGAGCAGTTGACCAAGATTTCGGTCGCTGCCCAGCATTTACTGGGCATCATCAACGACATTCTGGATTTTTCCAAGATCGAAGCCGGCAAATTGGTCCTGAGCATCGGCGATTTCGATCTTGACCATATTTTTAAAAGTTTGAACGACCTGATTTGCGACCGCGCCGCCGAAAAAGGTCTGGAAGTGATAAATCGTATCGACCCGGCGCTACCAGCGGTGTTACGCGGAGATTCGCTGCGGCTGGGGCAGATTTTGCTTAATTTTGCCAGCAATGCAGTCAAGTTTACCGATGTCGGGCATATCGTGTTTCGGGCTAAATTGATAGCCAAAAATCCGGTGGGGATTGTGGCACGATTCGAAATCAGCGACACCGGCATCGGCATGAATGCCGAGCAATGCAGCCGGTTATTTCAAGCCTTCGAACAGGCCGATTCCACCACGTCGCGCCGCTTCGGCGGCACGGGCTTGGGGCTAGCCATCAGCAAACGCCTGATCGAACTGATGGGCGGCACGGTGGGCGTGGAGAGCGAATTGGGCCGCGGTAGTACGTTTTGGTTGGAGTTGCCGTTCGAATATGCCGCGGGTTCTGCGCAGCAATTGCCTAAGCCGGATATCCGCAAAGGTTTAAAAGTATTGGTGGTAGACGATGTGGCCGAGGCCCGCGAAGCCATCGCGCACATGCTGACTCGGTTCGAAGCGCGGGTGAGTGTGGCCGATTCCGGATTGGCGGCCGCGCAAAATGTTGTGGATGCCCAGCAAGCCGATTCACCGTTCGATCTGGTGTTGATGGACTGGATGATGCCGGTGATGGACGGCATTCAAACCGCGCGCCGGATGGGCGAACTGCTTGGCGATTCCTTACCGAAAATTGTCCTGGTGACCGCCTATAGTTACGACGGCAGCGCCGAGGAATTACGTAGCGCCGGGATTGTTGGGCATCTCGCCAAACCGGTGACGCTGTCAGCCTTACACGATACGATTGCCGGCGTGCTGTCGGGATGGCGGCAAAAAACGCCTGCGGATGCGCGGCGCCCCGATTTAGCCAACCTGAAAGGACGGCGGGTGTTGTTGGCCGAAGACAATTTGATTAATCAGGAAGTGGCGTTGGAGTTGTTGCAAGAGGCCGGTTTATTGGTCGATTTGGCCGAAAATGGCCGCAGCGCTTGCGATATGGCCGCTAAACAGCTGTACGACCTGATTCTGCTGGACGTGCAAATGCCGGAGATGGATGGCATCGCCGCCAGTTTGGTGATTCGGCGCATGCCGGGGCGGGAAAAAACACCAATATTGGCCATGACCGCCAATGCGTTCGACGAAGATAGACGTGCTTGCCTGAGCGCCGGGATGAATGATCACATCCCCAAACCGGTCAATCCGGAGGTGCTGTACGACGTGATATTACGCTGGATGCCGCCTTTGCCGCCCACCCAATCGGCCCAAGTTCATAAAACCTCGGATGAGCAAAACGACGGCAACGCGGCCCTGCACGAGCGCTTGGCGAATATCCCGGGCCTGGATTTACAGGCCGGTTTGCACAATCTGCAAAACAAGCTGCCGTTTTATTTGCGCCAGTTACGCCATTTCGTGCAGCGGCATGCGGCCGAAGCCGACAATATCCGGCAGTTATTGACTGTCGGCGATTGGGAATCCGCGCAAAGAGCCGCGCATTCCTTAAAAAGCAGTGCTGCAACCTTGGGGATAACCCACATCCGGCAGACCGCCGAGGGCATCGAAATGGCCTTAAAACAGCAAGCCGCCGCTGCGGTCGATTCTTTGCAGCGTCCGCTCAAACAATTGACTGAGCAACTCGCCTTGTTTATTACGCAGATTCTCGATGTGTTGCCGGCTGAGCGCGCGCTTCAAGAGATTTCGCCGTCCACCTATTCCGAGGAAGCTCTGCGTGCGGTGGTCGAAGGCCTTCGGATATTACTGGAGGAGGGCAATATTCAATCCCAAATTTATGTACAAAACCACCGGGAGCAACTACGGCAAGCTTTCGGCCACGAGGGTGTTGCGTCTTTGATGCGGCATGTCGAGGTGTTTGCTTTCGATCAAGCCTTGGACGTTTTGCAGCGCGATCCGCACCTTTAGCCGGCTCAGACGGGTTTACCCATTTTTACAATTTACCAGCGCCGATTGATACCTCTGTCGGCGATAATGCCGCTCTCGATCACCTGTCGCCGATTTTTTGCCGGAGTTGCAAAGTCATGTCCCAAGCTTATAAATTTTTTATTTCCCAGGCCTTGAAATATTGCCGCTCCCGCGCAGGCGGGAGCCCCGCGGCTATGCTGGATTCCGGCCTGCGCGGGAATGACGAGTCTAGGGAGTTTGAGAGCCGGATGAATAGGTCACGCCGTTTGATTTTTTGTTGCTCGCTTCTGCTGTTTGTCGCCTGTTCCTCCAGACCGCCGCTGCCCAGCCTGGAAGATCAGCAGGAAAAGTTGAGCGAGGTATTGGGCAATGGCGGCTACAAAACCGCACGGAATTTTGCGGTTGATGCTACGCACGATGTCTGGATTTATCAGCAAACGGAACTGGAAGTGGAACTGGTCGGGCCGAGTACGCCGGGAAGCTACCCGTTGATTATTTATCTGCCCAGCTTGGGCGAAGATGCGAAAGCCGGGCGTTTGTGGCGGGAAACCTGGGCCAAGGCCGGCTATCTGGTGTTTAGCATGCAGCCGGTGCCGGTTAGCCAAGCCTTGAAGGCCCTGGAGGCGGAACGGCGTTTCGATGACCCGGAGGAGATGCCGGACGACGAAAACGCGGAGCTGGCTGATGAAAACATGGAGTTGCGACCGGAGCCGGCTGGCGGCGGTTGGTTTGGTGACAAGCCGCGTCGGCAATCGCGAACGGCTCGGGAAAGCGAATTGCGTTACGTCGGCCATCAATACTTTGGCGTGGAGAATTTGAAGACTCGCTTGGCGCAATTATTTTGGGCCTATGCGCAGGTGCAAACTCGCGCCGGCTTACGGCAACCCTTGTATGCGTCCGCCGACTTCAGCAAGGTGATACTGGCTGGCTACGACCTGGGTGCGCAAACCGTGACGGCGGCTTTGGGCGAGAATTTCGGCAGCGGTTTGCCGCGCGCGGACCAACTCAAGCCGGTTGCGGCGATGGTGTTAAGCCCCTCGGTCGATTTGGCGGAAGGCAATGTGCGTAGCCGGTTTCAAGCTTTGCGTCTGCCGATGCTGACGATTACCGGCAGCGAAGATAACGATCCTTACGCGATCAGTTCCGCCGCCGTGCGCACGGCGGTTTGGGAACAGGCCCCGGCCGGCGGCAAATATCTGTTGTTATTACGCGGCGCCGGGCATCGCTTGCTGGCGGGCAATGAACTGGGTGGACGGTTTGGCTTGAGCGGGTCGAGGCGTGGAGAATTCGGCATGGGCGGCATGGATTCGGGTGGCGGTCCCGGTGGGCATGGCGGTGGTGGGCGGCGCGGCTCCGGTGGGGGCAGCCCCAATTTGGGTTTGTTCGGTAAGCCGGAACGCCAAGATCCCAACCTGGGTTATAAACAGGTCGCGGCTATCGCTAGTGTGTCCAGTGCTTTTCTGGATATGGTGATCAAAAAAGACGAGTTTGCTCAGGCTTGGCTAAATGAAAAAGCCGGTAAATGGCTGGAGAGGGCGGGTACTTTACAAACGCGATGAACATATTTAGCTGTTTATCAAATACCGCCGCTCCGGCCTTTGCCGGAATAATTAATTCACGGAGTTTAAGGGCCGGGTTAATAGGGCGAATTTTTGCATCGAAATGTTGGGCTATGTCGAGGCCGGCAAGCCCAACATCCGTCAAGCGATTATCAGACCGAAGCTTCGCGGCGGCGACCCAGCCAAAACAGCCCGGAGAAGCCGGATAAAGCCAACCAAATGGCCGGCGGTAGCGGCACCTGGGAGATGCTGACGTTGTCCACCCCAAAATTGAAAGGGCCGACGTTATCGGTTTCGGCAAAACGCAGGCGTAAGGTCTCGCCTTGATGCGCTTGTAGCAAGGTAGTGATGTCGATCAAGAAGGCGGTGTAGCCGGATTCAAGAGGATCGTCGGTATTGGTTTGAAATAGGTTCTGTAAAACAGTGGTACTAAACGGATCGACCGTGGTGCTCAAAATGTCGACGCGCGCTTGCTGGTTGAGATTAGTCGAGCCTGGAGTGCCGGTTGTTGCCCAATCCAGATGTCCCGGATTGTAATAGTTGTCAGCGGCGTTATTCAGATACAAAGAAAACGCCAGGCTGGTAATGCCCACGCCGGTCGGCACCACAAAGTCCTGATACAAGACATGGCTGCCGCCGGCTTGGGCGTCGGTCATTGCCGCAAAACTACCTTCCACGGGTGCTGCTACCGAAAAACCGTTTTCCGGGCTGCTGGTCCCGCTTTGCTGAAAAAAACTACCTTCGCTACCGAGTTGATCGGCGCGGGTCCAGTTATTAAAACCCGACTCGAAACCGCCGTTTACTAACAAATTGGCCTGACTCGGCATGGAAAAGCTGCCGATCAATATCCCCAAGCATGCCACTGACTTTAAGTTGCTGAATGTGTTCATCACATGTTACTCCTGTTAGGTTTAAGGCTTACGGCTGATGCGGTAAATACTGCCGTCGGTTATGGATACAACGTACAAATTGCCGTCCGGGCCTTGCTCTATATCGGTGGTGGTGCCGAAGCCGCTGCCGATTTTTAAGGTTTCGCTTTCTGTGCCGTCGAATTTTTGCGCACGAAACAGATTGTCGGCGACTTTATCCGCCAAGCGCGGGTCGGCGCTGACATCGACATGCAATCTATCGGCCGTGAGCTTGATACGGTACAAGCTGCCGCCATTCGCACCCACTTGCGCGAAGCCTCTGGAAGAACCCATCCATAGCGTGCCGTTGTACTCAGCCCCGAGCGTATCGCCATCGACAAAAGCCGCGCCGGCCGGGCCAATCTCGTATTTCCAGCTCAGTTCGGGGTCGACATAGGTCGAGCCTGGCAGCGAGAACAGCCGCGCTTTGCCGAGCGCCGAGGTATAGGCAATGCGGGTTGGTGGGTAACGCACCTGCTGCATGGCGTTATTGAATTGGGTAGTTTCTATTGCCTTGAATTGCGCGATCCGGCTGGCGGGACCGGCAAACTGGATCCAGCCGCCATTCATGCCGGGAATCACGCGATTCAATTCGCTGAAGGCGTCGTCGGCATTTTCGGTTTCCCATAAATTACCTTTAACAGGATCAAACGCCATGCCAAATCCGTTGCGGTGACCGTAGGAATAAATCTTCTGAATATTGGCGCCCACTTCGCCGCCGATCCCCGCGCCGGTCGCGAAAAACGGATTATCTACCGGCGCATTGCCATTGGTATTGATGCGTAAAATCACGCCGGATAAGTGCTCGTCGTCCGGCTCCGGACCGCTATAGGTATCGTCTACTAACGGTGCTTTCAGGAATGGGCCGTTAGCAAGGTTCTGCATCCAGCCCCGGCGTCCCAGGTCTCCCGTGTAGACATACAGATGGTCGTCCGGGCCGAATTTGATTACCCCGCCGTTATGATTGCCTTGCGGATTGGCGTTGGCGCTGGGCGGTTGTCCGGCGACCTGGATGTTGTCGGTTTGCAGCGCGCGGAGCTTCAATATGTTTTGGTCGAATACCAAGCGTCCGCCGCCTGTAGGGTCCCAGCGAAAGCGGTCGATGCGGTTTCCCGAAAGCGGTACGTCCAAAACCGCCGTGGAATCGGCCCCGGTGCTGCTTTCGGTCCAGCGGATAAAGACTTCCGGCACCTCGGGAAATTGCGGGTGCAAAACCATGCTTAGCAGGCCGCGTTCGGAATTTGAATTGACCGCCAAGTCCAACACCGGTGTTGCTTGCACTGTTCCGTTGATCACCCGCTTGATTTGTCCGGAGGCTTTTTCCAGCACCAGCATATCGCTGGCCGCCAAAAACACCACGCCAATCGGCTGAGTAAGTCCGCTGACCGCCACACCGACCTGTAAATTAGGGTCCAGAACGGTGGCCGGAATCGAGTCGGCGTTGACTGGGCCGGCTAGAGCTGCGGCAATACTGATGGCCGTTGCCAAGGTCTTGAAAGGTAGGGTGTTGCGCTGTCGGGAGATAGATTGATGCGCGATGTTGCCGGGGAGTTGCAGCGATATTATTCGGTTCATAAGTATTGCCCTCGGGAAAGAAGAAGGAATGTGAAACCAATGCGAAGCGGATTGGCAAAACTTGGTTTATGCCTTAGCCAACGCTGTTTGTCGACTTACCTAACTGAAAAGCGTTAGTTTTTTACCCTGATCAACCCATTTGACAGCGAAACGGCACTAGCTTTCACAGTGGGTGAGTTCCGGTTTGTAGCACAAAGGTTCAATGGCGAAATATAAAAACTTACCGTGTCGGCAAGCCGCTTCAGTTGAATGCCCCGTGCCTTCTCGGAATTGTCATATCGGCATGCCTTGGGGGCAGAAGGGGGATGCCGAAATCCTGATTACGGGGCTAACGAGTTAGGTCCTGGCCAACCACTGGTCGCGTAACTTCTGTCGATGAATATACAGCCACTGGATGGCGAGGATGGGAATGCCGGATTCGATTTTGTCGTCTTCCAGCATTTGAAATACCTCATCGAATTTGACGGCTGTGACGCGGATGTCTTCATCTTCCTCGGCCAGGCCGTGAATGCCTCCCACTTTGCTGCTATCGACCCGGCCGCAGAACA
The DNA here is from genome assembly GCF_000515215.1 of Methylomonas sp. 11b. Lineage (NCBI taxonomy): Bacteria > Pseudomonadati > Pseudomonadota > Gammaproteobacteria > Methylococcales > Methylococcaceae > Methylomonas > Methylomonas sp. 11b. The sequence goes on along the minus strand of NZ_KI911557.1, from coordinate 2,138,339 downwards.
GGGTAATCCACTCCGATGAGCCGCCGGGCGTGGTGAAGAACTGTTTTATTTCGATGAGTTCTTCTATCTCGCACCCGGCTTCCTCGCGGGCTTCGCGATAAGCGACTTCTTCAGCGGTTTCACCTGCTTCAATGGCGCCGGCCACAATTTCCAGCTGCCACGCCCGTTCCGGTTGCAGGACCGCGCCGACGCGGAACTGTTCTATCAACACCACTTCGTCGCGGTTCGGATCATACAGCAGCACGGCCACGCAATTGCCGCGGCGGAACAATTCCCGCTTTAAAGGGGGGCTCCAACCGCCGTTAAACAGCGTGTGTTTCAGGGTGTATTGCTCCAGCCGGAAAAAGCCTTCATAAACAACCTGCGTATCCAGTATTTGAAATTGTTTGTCGTTCATCGGCCGTAGGTTACCCGGTAGATGACGCCCAAGCTGTCGTCGCTGATCAACAAGCTGCCGTCCGGCATTTGAATAATGTCGTTCGGCCGTCCTAGTACTTGGCCTTCCGCTGTCAGCCAACCGCTGATGAAGGGTAGTTCATTATAGGCTTGGCCTTCACGGAATTTGACCACATTCACCTGATAACCTTGCGGTACGGTGCGATTCCAAGAGCCATGTTGGGCGACGAACAACTGCCGGAAATAAGTGTCCGGAAATTGTTTGCCGGTATAAAAACGCATGCCGAGCGGGGCAATGTGAGCTTTATATTTCCAGGCCGGGGCCTTGAATTTGTAGCATTGCTTGTCGCCTATATATTCCGGGTCTGGAATGGTTCCGGCATGGCAATACGGGAAGCCGAAATGCTCGCCTTTTTGGTTCCATTCGTTCAGTTCGTCCGGCGGCATGTCATCGCCCAGATAGTCGCGGCCGTTGTCATTGAAAAACAGATGGCCGCTGCGGGTTTCCCAATCGAACCCCACCGTGTTACGGATGCCGCGCGCTAGGATTTCCATATCGCTACCATCCGGGTCCAGGCGAATTAGCGAGCCGTAAATCGGTTTGTCCGGGTCGCAGACGTTACAAGGCGCGCCGACGGCGGTGTATAACTTGCCGTCGGGTCCGAAGCGCAGATATTTCCAGCCATGGTGGCGGTCGGAGGGAAACTGGTCGAATACCGTGACCGCTTTGGGCGGGCTGGCCAAGCGCTGACCAACCTCGTCGAAACGAATGATGCGGTGAATTTCCGCGACATACAACGTGCCGTCTTTGTAAGCCACGCCATTGGGTAGATTGAGCTGTTGAATGATCAGATATTTTTGTTCGGCAACACCGTCGCCATCCTTATCCTGTACCGCATAGACGCTGCCTTGGCGGGAACCGACATAGACCACGCCATTGTCGCCCAGCGCCATTTGCCGGGCATTGGGAACGTCGTCGGCAAATATTCTGATATTAAAACCCGGCGGCAGACGTAATTGTTTTAGCACGGCTTCTTGTTCGGGGGTGGCTGCCAAGCAAACCGGTACGGCGGCAAACAGCATCAACAGCGACTTTATAATTTTCATTTTTATGTCCCTCAAGTAAACTTTGGCAGATGTTAACACTCTATAGTCTTGAATTTAATCTTTCGGCTCCCCAGATTAAACCCACTTTATAACAACACAGGAAAGTTACGCCATGATGAGAATATTGCTGTTTTTGGCCACCAACGTGGCCATCATGATTGCGATCAGCATCATATTTAGTATATTTGGCTTGCAAGGCGCACTGGATGCTCAAGGCGTCAACTTGAACATCGAAGGCTTGCTGGCTATGTCGGCGGTCATCGGTATGACCGGTTCGGTGATTTCATTGTTCATGTCCAAATGGTCGGCTAAAAGTTCGATGGGTGTGCACGTTATCGAGCAGCCGCAAAACCAAACCGAACAATGGTTAATCAGCGTGGTCGAGCGCCAAGCCCGGCAAGCCGGAATCGGTATGCCGGAAGTGGGTATCTTCGATGCTCCGGAAGCCAACGCCTTTGCCACCGGCGCCAACCGTAACAATGCTTTGGTGGCGGTCAGTACCGGTTTGCTGCGCAGCATGAGTGCCGATGAAGTGGAAGCGGTGGTCGGTCACGAGATTAGCCATGTCGCCAACGGCGATATGGTGACGATGGCCCTGATGCAAGGCGTGGTAAATACCTTCGTTTATTTCTTCGCCACCATCATCGGCTACGTGGTGGACCGAGTCGTATTTAAAACCGAACGCGGTTACGGTCCGGCGTATTACGTGACGCAAATGGTCGCGCAAATCGCCTTGTCGATTTTGGCTTCGATGCTGGTGATGTGGTTCTCGCGTTACCGAGAATTCCGCGCCGATGCTGGCGGTGCGAATTTGGCCGGCCGGCAGAAAATGATCGGCGCCTTGCGTGCCTTACAACGTTCGCATGAGCCTGCTGAATTGCCCGGCGAATTGGCGGCATTTGGTATCAACGGTGGTGGCGTACAACGCTTGTTTATGAGCCATCCGCCTTTGGAAGAACGCATCGCCGCCTTGCAAAACATGCGTTAGATTGCTCCCCTGCCGCGCCGGATCTATCGGCGCGGCTTTTTTTATGGCCAATCAATTCATCCGCTTCAAACTTGATTTAAGTTACGACCAATATTTGGCGTGCGCCGTGCAAAGGCGGCGCTTTATCAGTGGGTGAGAGACCCACCCGGCTAAATCGCTCCGGCCGGAAGCAATCGGAGCAGTCATGGAGGTAACGAAGTGGCTGAAGCCTTCGATGTAAAGAGATCGCTTTAGGCGATTCAGCGAGTGTGCAGGCCGTAACGCGAGTGAACACTGAGCAAGCCTCGAAAAGGTCGATGCGCAGGCCGACCCGGCAGCCATTCCGGGGAAGGCTGATACGGTTGGGGAAACGAGCGAAGAGTATTCCCAGTCGCTGCGCCGGGGTAGTGGTGACAGCATGTACACAAGGTAAGCGCACGCAACACGGGAAGCCCTGCGGCGTGGTCAGCGATGACCAACCGGACGCCCGCGAGGGACAGGCCGGGCGCTGTAGGGTGGCGGAGAGGCTTGTAGTACCGGGGAAGCCGGGTAATGCCGGTGGAGGGAAGGGGCCTTAGTTCAAGATCAACGCAATAAGTGGAAAAGGACAGGAGATTGGGTAACCTATCAACTCCGTTAAGAGTTCAGAAACTACAGATGGCGTTACACGCAAAAGCGAAGGCTGAAGCTGACTATCGTTTCTATGCGCTGTACGACAAGATATACCGGGAAGACATCTTGGCGCATGCCTACGTCTGTTGCCGGGCCAACAAAGGTGCGCCGGGCGTGGATCGTCAGGACTTTGCCGATGTCGAAACGTATGGCCGGGAGCGATGGCTTGCGGAACTGGCGCTTGCGCTCAGAGAGGAGAATTACCGACCGAATCCTATCAGACGTGTTTATATCCCCAAACCGAATGGCAAACTGAGGCCACTGGGTATATCGACCTTACGAGATCGGGTCTGCATGACGGCAGCGATGCTGATATTGGAGCCGATCTTCGAAGCGGATTTACCCGACGAGCAATATGCCTATCGAGCGGGCCGTCATGCCCAGCAAGCGGTGGGCGAAATCAATCGCCATATGTTTAAAGGTCATCTGGACGTCGTTGATGCCGACTTGGCGGATTACTTCGGGAGTATTCCACATGCCGAGCTAATGAAATCGGTAGCTCGCCGTGTTGTAGATCGACGTGTGTTGCATCTCATCACGATGTGGTTGGAATGTGCGGTAGAAGAAACCGACCGACATGGGCGGACGATACGCACTACCGAGGCCAAAGATAAGCAACGCGGTATCCCGCAGGGTTCACCCATATCACCCTTACTGTCGAATTTATACATGCGGCGGTTTGTATTGGCATGGAAGAAACTGGGCCTGGAACGGGGGCTCGGCAGTCAAATCGTCACCTACGCCGACGACCTTGTTATCTTGTGTCGACGTGGCAAGGCTGAAGAAGCCTTGTTATGGATGCGTAAGATCATGGAGCGGTTGAAGCTCACGGTCAATGAGGAGAAAACGCAAATCTGCAAAGTGCCGGAAGGTGTGTTCGATTTTCTGGGTTACACATTCGGTCTGTTATATAGACCGCAAAACGGTAAGCCCTATCTGGGCTACCGGCCATCCAAGAAAAGTATTCGGCGCATGGTCGAGAAGGTTCAGGCGTTGACGGCTTATTCAATGGCGTGGCATGACACCACGTTGCTGATCTATAAATTGAACCGCATGCTACGCGGTTGGGCGAACTACTTTAGGGTAGGAACCTTCAATCGTGCCTATCGTGCGCTTGATAATTACACGGCAGCGCGGTTGCGTCGGTGGTTACGCAACAAGTATAAGGTGAGAAAGCGAGCAGGCGGAGGCTATCCATCTTCGTACCTCTATCAGACCCTTTTGGTTTGGTACGCTTAAGCCGCTTGGGGCGCGACGATCCGTGGGCGAAAGCGTGACATCTTGTCCGAGAGCCGGATGCGGGAAATCTGCCAGTCCGGTTCGATGAGCGGGGTGTGGAAACGGGGTTAAGGCAAGGCTATTTGGGCACCGTCAAACGAAAGAGGCGGAAACAGACAAGCTAAACCTAATTCTACCGCGCCACATCTCGACTCTACCGTGTATCAAGGTATCGCCAAAACCGTGGTGACCGTCGCCGACGATGGGCGGCGCGTCGTGTTTCCGGCGGGCAATATTCAGCGTTATCTGACCAAAACAGGCATTCAGGGCCATTTTGAAATGGAACTGGCTGCCGGGAATAAATTTGTCGGCATCAAAAAATTGACTTAAACGTTCGGCAATTTACAAGCCTTTGAATCCACAGAGGAATTGTATGTCTTGATCGACCTACAACTCGCAGACTTGTTTTAGATAAATAATTTAGATGCGAGTTGAATCCAAACTGCTTAATATTCTAGCGTTCGAAATACTGGGCTTAGAGTAAGCTCCACAACTGTAAAATAAAACAAGATGGTTAGGAGGCAGTTATGAGTGAAAAACAATTGGCTGAAGAAATTATCCCGCCCAACGAATCCCAAGTGATAGAAGACCTAACGGCGCGGCTAAAAGCCAAAATTATCCAGGACAATCCCACCGGCATCATGCGCCGAGACGCACATCCCAAAATGCACGGTTTGGTCAAGGCTGAGTTTATTGTCGAGGCGGATTTGCCGGAAGAACTGAAAATTGGTCTTTTTAAAGAGCCAAAAACTTATCAAGCCTGGATCCGTTTTTCCAACGCCAGTGGCACGATCAATCCTGACCATGACAATGATATTCGCGGCATGGCCATCAAATTGATGGGCGTGCCCGGCGAGAAACTTCTGGACGCGGAAAAGCACGCGCAAACTCATGACTTGCTGTTGATCAGTGCCAGTCGCTTTGTGACCAAAGATGTTGAAGAGTTTGATGCCCTGGTCAAGGCGCTGACCGGCAGCGTATTGGCAAAAATCGTATTTTTCTTGAGCCATTGGCGGGTGGTATTCAACTTGTTGCGCAGCATGCACAAGTTCGCCAATCCGTTGCAGATTCGCTATTTCAGCGCCACGCCTTATTTGTTGGGTAGCCGGGCGGTTAAATATTCAGCCATTCCGCATGTCGCAGCTCCCGATAGCATTCCGAGCAAGCCGGCGGCCGATTATTTGCGTTTGGCAATGGTTAGACAGTTACAGTCTGGCGATGCGGTGTTTGACTTTGCCGTGCAACTGCAGACCGATCCGGAAGCGATGCCGATTGAAGATCCCGGCGTCGAATGGCCGGAAACGCTTTCGCCATTTCGTAAAGTGGCGACGATCAGGATTTTTCAACAGGTGTTCGACACTGAGGCGCAGAACACGTTTGGCGAGCATTTGTCCTTCACCCCCTGGCATGCCTTGCCGGAACACCGGCCGCTGGGCGGCGTCAATCGGGCGCGCAAAATCATTTATAACGCGATTTCTACGTTTCGGCACGAAGCAAACAAGGTGCCCAGAATGGAGCCAAATAGTTGGGATATTTAACGGCAATTCAAAGAGGCTAACTGGGGCTTTTGGTCTAAACGCTGATATGGGTTAAGGTGGTCAAAAACTCTTCGGTTTAAGCAATATGTCCAAACCCACAGACCAGCATTCGGAACACAGGCGCTTGTTGAATATCTTCAGTGGCTCGGTTGGCAACCTGGTGGAATATTTTGATTGGGCCATTTACGCCGCGTTTGCCTTGTACTTTGCCCCGGCTTTTTTCCCGGAAACCGATCAAACCGCCCAGTTGCTGAACAATGCCGCGATATTTGCGGTGGGCTTTATTTTTCGGCCTTTGGGCGGATGGTTGCTGGGTAGTCTGGCGGACCGGAAGGGTCGCAAAAGCGCTTTGCTGTTTTCGGTCAGCTTGATGTGTTTGGGGTCGTTAATCATCGCCTGCACGCCGGGCTATGCGGTGATCGGCATGTGGGCGCCGGCCTTGTTGCTGTTCGCCCGCATGTTGCAAGGCTTCAGCATCGGCGGCGAATACGGCAGTTCCGCCACTTATTTGAGCGAGATGGCGGCACCACGGCGACGCGGTTACTACTCCAGTTTTCAATATGTCACGATTGTCCTGGGGCAAATTCTGGCTCTGGGTTTATTAATGCTTTTGCAAAAATGCCTATTGAGCAGCGAGCAACTGCACGCTTGGGGTTGGCGTATCGGCTTTATCGTCGGCGGTTTGCTGGCTGTGGTGGCGATGGGCCTGCGCGGCAATATGGCCGAAACCAAGGCCTTCATCGAGCAGCATACATATCCGGCCCGGCACCCCAAACTACGTGAGCTGCTGAACTATCCCAAACCGGTAATGACCGTGGTGGCTTTGACCGCCGGCGGGACCTTGTCGTACTACACCTTCACCGTCTACATGCAAAAGTACCTGGTCAACACCACCGGCTTTAGTAAGGACGATGCCACCACAATCTGCACGCTGGCCTTGATCGTCTTCATGTTGATTCAACCGTTGTTCGGCCTGATCTCTGACTATGTCGGCCGCCGCACGATGTTGATCGCCTTCGGTGTCGGCGCTACCCTGTTTACTGCACCATTGCTTGATCTATTGGGGCACGCGCAAACGATGGAATCCGCGTTGGGATGGTATGTCTGCGCATTGCTGATTGTCTCCGGTTACTCATCGGTGAATGCCATCGTTAAAGCCGAAATGTTTCCGGTGCATATTCGGGCCTTGGGGGTGGGCTTTCCCTATGCGCTGACCGTGGCAATATTCGGCGGCACCGCCGAGTATCTGGCTCTTTGGCTGAAAAGTCTGGGTCACGCGGAATGGTTTGCCTACTACGTCAGCGCGTGCGCGGCCGTGTCGATGCTGGTGGCCTTCACGATGAAAGAGCCTATGCAGGTGTCGTGCTTGGATCATTGATGAATGGATAGCTGGGCTGGCGACTTGTCCATGAGCACAACCAATGAGCCAATTCGGCGCGCTGCTAACCGCAGTAACAGGGAATGTTAGTCGGCTGATTCAGACGCTAAAGCGGCCCTTGACCATTTCCAACAGCAAAGATACGTACTTGTGAAGTTGACGGTGCCTATATGAGAAAGCGCCACAAACAGGACGCTTGATTATTCAAGGGCTAGATTGACCGCAAAGACAGTAAACTTTTTACCGCCCAATAATAATTGAGGCAAAGTAGGCTTAGTGCTTACGGCTTTTTTAATCGAGAAATCCTAATAAGCTTGTTCCAAGTAAGCAGAAGAATAATGTTAATCGCACAGGCGTTTCGTAAGCTTGAGCGCAGTCAACTTGAACGCTTGGTTAGATGCTGAGCGGAAAGAGTGGCGGTTTTGGCAATGTAGACAAAACTCGACAAAGCGAAATTCTAAGGTAAATTTTCTACCCTTAACCAAGCTTTGAGCTAGAGGCTGGCTATTGATTGATACTTTAGGAGGAATCATGGGACCGTATTACAGAGGTACGTCGCAAAGTACCGGCGCGTTTTTTGACATGTTTTATCAGCATCCGATCTTAATGTTGGTTTTGGTAGTAGCCACGATTGGCGCAGGTTTTTTATTGATGCGCGGAAAAAAGTCCGAATAAAGCAGCTGTTTTTAGTTTGTGGAACCAAGCTTACTGGAGCTGATCAAGCTCCAGCCTGCGTAGTTTAGGCGCCCATTTAGCCGTAATCGCCACTACCAACAGGGTCATGCCGCCGCCAAAAACTACTGACGGCACCAAGCCCAGCAGCCGCGCGGCAACCCCTGATTCGAATGCGCCCAGTTCGTTAGACGAGCCTATGAATATGCCGTTGATCGCCGCTACTCTGCCACGCATGGTATCCGGGGTGGCCAATTGCATGATGGTAGTACGCATCACCACCGATACCCCGTCGCAGACGCCGGATAACAGTAAGGCCAGGCCAGCCACCCAAAAATTTGTTGAAAGCGCAAAGCCGATCATGCACAGGCCAAAGCCCGCGACCGCAACCAATAACCAACGTCCGGCGTGCTTATTAAGCGGATACCTGGCCAAGAATAAGCCGGTCATGACTGCGCCGACGGCGGGTGCGGCGCGTAAAATCCCCAGACCTTCCGGGCCATAATGAAATATGTCGTGAATGAAGGCCGGCAGCATGGCGACCGCGCCGCCAAACAACACGGCAAACATATCCAGCGACTGCGCGCCAAGGATGATCTGGTTATTGAATACAAAGCGCAGGCCTTCGGCGATACTGGTAAAAATCGGCGCACTTTGCGCGGCCGGCGGTTCCTTGATGCGCAACGACAGCAAAGCCAGCGCCGCCAGCACGCATAAACCTCCGGATATACCATAAGCTACCGTCTTGCCGGCCCAGCCGACCAGAACGCCACCCAGTGCCGGGCCGGCTACCAGAGCAAATTGAAACACCGAGCTCCCCAGCCCAGCTGCCCGCGCATAGTGTTCGCGTTGCAAAACCAGGGCGAACAGTGCGCTGTAAGATGGGCCGATAAAGGCGCGCGCCACGCCGGTGACGGCTATGGAGCCATACATCAATGCTAACGGGTTGTCGGGGATCCATTGCGCCGCGATGGCGGTCAAGGTCAGGGCATTCAGACATAACAGCATACACGCCGAAATCGCAAACCAGCGCCGTGAGTAATGATCGACGGCGTAACCGGCGAACAGTGCGCTGCAAAAATACGGGATCACTTCGGCCAGACCGATCAGGCCTAGTGCCAGTGGATCGTGCGTCAGTTCGTAGATATGCCAACCCACCACAATCGCCACGATTTGATAGGCCAGCACGATGAGCACGCGAAAAATTAAGAGTTTTAGAAACGCGGGATTTGAAGTGCCTAAAAAACGCATGAATGTCCAGTTTTGAAATACAGCCGGCTCCAGCTGTATGGTCGAATTTACTATAGTTTCCCCACTTCAAGTTTCGGCACATCTGCTCCCTCGCACTTATGGATGGGGCAGGGGTGAGGGAATCGAAAAAGCGAAGTTTGAGGTGTGATGACTATAACGGGTTGATTGATCCCGGCCAAATAGTCTGTGATTTCGCTCAGCGCTGCCGAAATTGAATATCGCCAAATAAAGCCTTTTGCTCGCGCGGTTGGCACCGCCAGTATTGCGGCGGCGCGTTCACTTGCCCGCCCAGCTTGGCGGCGGCATGCCAAGGCCAGCGTGGATCGTACAGAATACCGCGTGCCAAACCCACCATATCGGCCCGGCCGTCGGCGACGATGGCTTCGGCTTCTTCAGCTTCGGTGATCAGACCAACGGCGATGGTAGGCAGGCCGGTTTCAGCGCGGATGCTTGCCGCCAGCGGTACTTGATAATTGGGGCCGACCGGGATTTTTTGCAGTGGCGACAGGCCGCCGCTGGAGACATGGATAAATGCGCAGCCGCGCGTTTGTAAGGCGTTAGCAAAGATCACGCTTTGCGCTAAGTCCCAGCCGCCGTCCACCCAGTCGGTCGCGGAGATCCGCACGCCGATGGGCATTTGGGTTGGCACTGCGTCCCGCATCGCCTCGAACACCGCCAGTGGAAAACGCATGCGGTTTTCCAGCGAGCCGCCGTATTCGTCGTGGCGCTGATTCGACAAGGGCGAGAGAAATTCGTGCAGCAAATAGCCGTGAGCGGCATGAATCTCGATGGCGTCGAGGCCCAGTTTATGCGCGCGCTTTGCAGCCGACGCAAATGCCTGCAGGATGCGTTGCAAACCGGTCGCATCAAGCGCGGTCGGCTTCGAGTCGTCCGGCATAAAGCCCAACGCCGATGGGGCAACCGTCTGCCAGCCGCCCTGTTCGGTATTGACCAGACCGCCGCCGTCCCAAGGCGCGGCGGTGGAAGCCTTGCGACCGGCGTGCGCCAGTTGAATCGCAATGGGTATGTTCGAATATTTTCGCACCGCGCTTAAAACGCGGGCCAGTGCAGCTTCGGTCGCGTCCGACCAGAGGCCGAGATCGGCCGGTGAGATGCGGCCTTCCGGTTCTACGGCGGTGGCTTCAATAATCAACAAGCCAGCGCCAGACATCGCCAAATTGCCTAGATGTATTAAATGCCAATCGTTGGCTTCGCCGTTGACCGCCGAATACTGACACATCGGCGCAATGACGATACGGTTGGGCAGCGTAACCGAGCCGATGGAATATGGAGAAAAAAGCTGACTCATATCAGTGTCCCTGTGGAATGGAGAGTGTCGCAACCGTTGTAATGCAGTCTACGAGGTCGATTCGTACTTGGCAATTGCTAGATTAATCAAGATGAATCGGCGTCTGTAACGAGGCTGGTTGTGACTGACGTTGCCCGGAATCGTAGCGGCTATTGCCGTTTTCGCTGCAACTGAGCCCGGCTTGCTATAATGCCGGCTTTTCCAAATCATCGGGTCGATAATTGTGGACGTTAAACAGTACATGCAGCAATTGGGGCAACAGGCCAGAGCGGCTGGCCGCGAGATCAGCAAGGCCGAAAGCGGGCGGAAAAATAATGCTTTGTTGAAAATCGCCGAGGCTATTGCCGTAGGCAGTGCCGAAATTGCCAGCGAAAATCGCAAAGACTTGGAAGCCGGTAAACAGAATGGTATGGATCCGGCGTCGTTGGACCGTCTGGAACTGACGCCGGCCCGCATCCAGGCGATGATAGAAGGTCTGAAACAGGTTGCCGCGCTGCCCGATCCAGTCGGGGAAATTACCAACCTTAACTACCAGCCCAGCGGTATTCAGGTCGGACAAATGCGGGTGCCTTTGGGAGTGATCGGCATCATTTACGAATCCCGGCCCAACGTCACCGTCGATGCGGCAGCTTTGTGCTTGAAGTCTGGCAATGCCTGTATTTTGCGTGGTGGTTCCGAGTCGATTCATTCCAATCGGGCGATTGCGGTGTGCATCGCCAGCGGTTTGGCCGCTGCCGGCTTGCCGCAGCAGGCTGTGCAAGTGGTGGAAACCACCGATAGGGCCGCAGTCGGTGAATTGATCACGATGAAGGATTATGTTGATGTGATCGTGCCGCGCGGCGGCAAAAGTCTAATCGAACGTATCAGTGGCGAAGCGACCATCCCGGTCATCAAGCATCTGGACGGCATTTGCCATGTCTATATTGATGGCAAAGCCGACTTGGATAAAGCGGTGGCGATTGCCATGAACGCGAAAACCCATCGTTACGGCGTCTGTAATGCGATGGAAACCTTGCTGGTGGCGGAAAGCATTGCCGCCACGGTGTTGCCGATTTTGGCTGAACAATACACAGAAAAAAACGTGGAACTCCGCGGTTGTTTGAAAACCTGTTCCTTGATCAAAACTGCCGTGCGCGCCACCGAGGAAGATTGGCATACCGAATATTTGGCGCCGATTTTGTCTATCAAGATTGTTGCGGACATCGACGAGGCGATTGCGCATATCAACACCTACAGCTCGGCGCATACTGAGGCCATTGTCACCGAGGATTACACCTTAGCGCGGCGCTTTTTGCGGGAAGTGGATTCTAGTTCGGTGATGGTCAACGCCTCCACTCGGTTTGCCGACGGCTTTGAGTACGGTTTGGGGGCGGAGATTGGCATTAGCACCGACAAATTGCACGCTCGCGGTCCGGTTGGGTTACATGGTTTAACCTCATTGAAATTCATCGTGTTGGGCGACGGCCATATCCGCCAATAATGATTGGGGTATACGGCGGCACGTTTAATCCGGTCCACTACGGCCATTTGCGCACCGCGCTGGAAGTGAAAGAGCTGTTCGAGTTGGAGCAGCTGCGTCTGATTCCCTGCCGCGTGCCTGCGCATCGCCAAGAACCCGACGTGCCGGCGCACTTGCGTTTGCAAATGCTGGAAGCCGCTGTCGCCGATACTCACGGCCTTAGCGTGGATAGACGCGAGTTGGATAGGGAGGGGCCCTCGTATATGGTGGATACGCTGCATTCCTTGCGTAACGAAATAGGCAATACACCGCTGTTGCTGTTTATCGGTGCCGATGCCTTTGCCGGTTTGGAGCGCTGGCACCAATGGCAGCGCTTATTCGATTATGCGCACATCGTGGTCATGACCCGACCTGGCTATGCAGGACTGGAGCTGTCGGCGTTTTTACAGGAGCGAATCGCCGAGGACCGGACGCAGTTTAGTCGGCAGACAGCCGGGCTTTTAACGTTCCAAGAAGTCACTGCGCTGGCGATTTCAGCCACCGCCATCCGCGAACTGGTGGCTGCCGGACGCGATCCACAATTTTTACTGCCGGACCGGGTCATCGAATTGATTCGGCGGCATCGTTTATATCAACCCCCCATTCATCTCACAGGAAATTGAATGCAAACAGAAGCATTACTAAAGCTGGTCGAAACCGAGCTCGACGACCGTAAAGGCCTTAACATCAAGACTATCGATGTGCGCGGCAAAACCAGTATTACCGATTACATGGTCATTGCCACCGGTACCTCGTCCCGGCACGCCAAGTCGCTGTGCGATTATGTGATGGAAAAGGTCAAGGAGCAGGGGCAGCAACCGCTGGGGTTGGAAGGCGACCAAAGTTCGGATTGGATTTTGTTGGATTTGGGCGATGTGATCGTGCATGTGATGACCGGTCAGGCCCGCGAACTGTATCAGCTGGAAAAACTCTGGTCAGTGGCAGGCGACAAGACACATAGCTAGTTTTCCCGCGACTTGCCGAAAGAAATTTCCAGTGGACCAAGGGCAGAATTTGTCATCCGCCCTCAAGAAAAAGCCCAAGTAGTCGATGACTTAGGCGAGTAGGAGGAGGGGTCATGAAAGTGTTTAAAACAATTTGCTGGGTGTTGATGGCGTTAGCCTTAAACGGTTGTGCTGCGGTGGGCGATAAGCATGCTGACGTACCATCCGCCGGAAAAACGCTGCGCGCTACTGGTTATAGCCGTTTTGACGACAGCGGTAAGCTGGCGGTTAATCAGCGCTGGTTACAGGCGCAACAAGCCGCCAAACTGGAAGCCTATCGCGGCTTGGCGGATTTGTTGTATCAAGAAAGATTGGGCAATCAAACTACCGTCGGTGCTCAGGTGATGCGCGACGAGGTCTACCGGGTTTATCTGGATAGTTACTTACGCGATGCGCGCGCCGCCGATTATCGGACTGTCAGAGACAGTTTAAAAACGACTCTTGAATTACGTCTTAGCCCGCGTTTTTATCAATGTATGTCTGGCGATACTGCTTTTGCCGGTCAGTGTTTGCAGGAAGATAATAAGCTGGCGTTTACGCGGCTGGGTTATAAAGCCGCGACGGTGACCTCTGCCAACCTGGCCTGTGGTGCTCGGGATTGTAGCGATCAATATTATGTGGCAGGCTTTTCCAAAAAGGCCAATGTCGTGGATGATACCTTGCTGGAAGCCGGTCTTTACGATGTGGAATGGATCGCCAATACCGGTTTGCGGACGATATTTCAGTATTTGTTGATCAACGGATTTTATAGTGCCTTATAGAAACTTGCTAACAGTGGTATTGATCGCCTTGCTGGCTGCATGCAGCAGCGGCAACAGTAAGCGGCGCGGTGATGAGAATGGTGTGGCCGCGTCCGGTCAGCAGGTTAGTGTGCAAGGTAGTGCGGCTATCGTCGGCGGAGGTGTCGAAGCAGCTCGTCGTGCGGCTATCGACGATGCAGTGAGTAACGCCTCCCTACAATTAAAACGTAACAATAATTCGGCACTACTGGTCAGCGATATTAAGGTGGTCGACGAGTGGCAGGATGCCGATCTCTACCATGTGCAAGTGCTGGCCGTGTTATCCGATAAACAGCGTTGCGGTTCGCCGTATCGGAAGAAAATCGTCGCCACCGGCTTTCCGGTCATGAATGCCGATCAAATCAGCGGCACCGAAAGCCAGGATTTATACAGCGGCATCCCCAGGGAAATTAATAATCAGTTGATGGAAACCGGCGATTTTATCGGCCGTAATCTGACCAACACCTCTTTATACAGCCGGCCCGATTTGGCGCCGGAGATTCGCTTTGCCGAGGGTACAGCCGAATCGGTAATTCTGAATATCGCCAAGCAGCAGAATGCGCAGTTTGTATTGTCCGGCGTGATTCGCGACTTTCGGGTGGAGTCCACCGAATATGTGCGCGGTAGTGGACCGCTGGCGGATTTAAAATCCATGGTCAGGGATTTTGTGGCTCGCCGCAGCGTGGGGATTGATGTATATGTTTACGATGGTTTTAGCGGTGCCTTGCTGTTTCAACATCGTTACACCGATTCCATCCTTGGTGATGTATCGCTTCCAAGCGGCTATACGGTAGGTAGCGACCGCTTCAACTCGACATCGGCCGGTCACGCCATCAGCGAAATTATTCAGGAAGCCAGCGAAGACATTCATAAATTATTTGGCTGTTATCCTTTTACCACCCGGGTAATACAGGCCGGTAATAATCGGATTGTGATTGCGGCCGGCGCTCAGGATAAAATCAAAATCGGCGACAGGCTGATGATATATTCCGCGTCCGCCGGCGGTGTGGCGGGAGCCGGTTTGGGGGAATCGCAGGGTATTTTGACGATAACCGACGTTAGTGCGACGACTGCGGCGGGTACTCTTGATTCAACGGCAGTTGCCGGTGCAGTCAGGCCAGGCGACTGGGTGAAAAGTTTCGCTACGCCTTGACGGGCGCGTCGCTCAAGCCTAGTAAGCGCTCGATGTCCTTGCTCATGCCTGCCGGTGTGTCTATCGGCGCATAGCGTTTAAAAACCTTGCCATCTCGCCCGATAAGAAATTTGCTGAAATTCCATTTGATGGCATTAAATCCCAAAATGCCCGGTGCCGCGTTTTTCAAATACTCGTAGAGCGGATGCGCGTTGTTACCGTTGACATCGATTTTTTCGAACATCGGGAAACTCACGCCATAATTTAATTCGCAAAAACTGGCTATTTCTTGGCTGTCGCCGGGTTCCTGCTGACCGAACTGATTACACGGAAATCCTAGTATCACCAAGCCCCGGCTTTTATAAGTTTGGTACAACGCTTCCAAGCCGCGGTATTGCGGCGTAAAACCGCACTGACTGGCGGTGTTGACGATTAGTAGCACTTTGCCGCGGAAATCTTCTAAAGAAACAGTTTCGCCGTTAATGTTAGTGGCCGAGAATTGGTATATGTCATTCATGCTGATACTGGTCCGTTATGGAATTACTTGCGCTTGTCTTGCATCCCGCTGTCCATCGAGTTGCAATGGCTAAAGCCCCTCTTAGGTCCATGCATCCCGATCAAGATCCATAGACAAATATTCACCGAGCTTACCGTTGTTCATCGGATTGTCAAAAATCTATAGCGTGACAATACCCTTTTTTGCGAGGGGGTTGTCGGAAGGAACTTCAGTATAGTTTGGAAATACGGGGCCTCGGTCATTCTCTCGCGGGAGGACAGGGCCCATAGTTGCCTGGCTGTATGGGCGGCTGTTGAAACCTTCGGCGATTGCCCAGTGCTTATTGTCCTGATAGTCGTTGTTGCAGCTTGGTTTGCAGCAAACTGTCATAGTGGCGTTTCAACACCGAATCGGTGGGCGGTGCCGGCAATTCCGCTGCAATCTCGCGGCGTAATTGGTCAAGGTCATGCGTCGGTACTGAAGATTTTTCAGTAAGATCTGTTTCTGTAACAGTGACTGGCTGCTGGGTTGGTTCCGATAAGTCTGCCGTTTCTGAGTGTTGAGGCGATGTGATTTTATGCAGAGTTTCGTAGTGACGGCGTAGCACGGAGTCGGTGGGATAGGGATTGCTAAGGGCTTCTTTCTCCGCTTGCAATGCAGCCAGATAATGGCGTTTTAATATCGAATCTTCGGGTAGATTGATTGCCGGCGCTTCTACCGCCGGAGTTCTCGGTTCTTCGGTAGCTGCGGTGACGATTGGCGCTTGTGGGGCTGGTTCGGCAATCGACTCAGGCGCTTGGGTTGGGGGCGCTACCAGTGTCTCGAGTTGTTGCGCTATTGGAGCCGTTGGCGAAGGCGTATGGGGTTGCGAAGGGGAATTCGCTGCACGGGAAGCTGCTTGTTGAGGTGGTGTCGCCTGTTTGTTTTCTGGCGTCTTGCCGATTGGTTTGAGTTTTAGTTTGCCTTTCCAGGCCAGCCAACCGACTACTGCCAGCACTACGATTATTAGAAGTTCTATCATGATTTGTCCCCCTCAATATTGTTATTAATCCAAAACAAATTAACACCTACAGCGTTACCGATTGGCTTTCTAGGTATATTGCTTCCGCGGCTTGTATTCTAAAGCATGATGGAAGCGCTACGATTAAATCGCAGCGCTTTATACCATAGATCGTTGAAATAGTTGATTCGTCGAGTTGCAAGGCGCATTGCGCCTAGTAGCTTTTCTGTCTTGAAAAAACTAAGTTTCAATTTTTCGATTGGGTCAATCGATCATGACTTACAAAACATTCAACAGTGCAAGTGTTGTGTCAGTTTTTTTTACAGTCAAGAATGATGGATTCCCAAATGAAACTTTTGGTCGGGAGCAGTGTTAAATTTAATTGACAATGCGTCGGGATTTTTTCCTGAACTTGCTTTGTAAAAGCTCTCTGACATTGGATTTGTAAAAAACAATCTTATGAGAATCGCTGGGACAAAACTGATTAAGTAGATGTCACGACTCAGTTTTTCTTAGTTTATGCCCAAGTAGGTTTGAATTGTAATGCGCGTAATGTAAGCAAATGCTGACATAAAAATTTACAACTCGTGGCGTTTGAAATTGTTTCGAGATGATGATTTTTATTTAAACATCTGTTTTATAAATTTAAATTTTTTTTGGCTTGCTATTTGCTGATTATTTATATGGTTTCGTGCTATGCCTAACGGAAACTTAACCAAAGAAAGCATTCAAAGATTGTGCAGATTTTATATTAGGGGGAATTATGGAAACCAAAACGATTAAACACATATTCTTAGCGGGACTTTTATCGTCAACCGCAATTTTCGGAGGCGGCGTTCAAGCGGCCTCATTTAGCGTAGCGGGTAGCCTAACAGGCGATCCCAGAACTGATAATCCAGATAACCTGTTCATCAACGTTGGCATTAATGTCGTTGACACAGTCGCTACTTGGACAGTGGATATCGCTTCGCCTTTGCATCCAAATGCAAAGCTTGACGAGTTTTATTTCAATCTAGGGTCTTCAGTCATCCCCGGAAATTTGAGTTTTGGTGGGTTTTCGCCAACAGGTTGGGTTATCAGCAATCCAGCGTCGACAGTAGGCGGGGGGAACTTCAATCCCACGTTTCTATTTGAAGCCGTTGATCCGCCAGGCAACGGAAACAACGTCACTAATGCCGTGAATTTGTCGTTTACCGCAACCTTAAACCGTAATTGGACTTTGGATGACTTTTATTCCGCAGCGGCACTACAGAGCTCTGAAGCTACGTTACCTGCCGGTCAATTGGGTGCTCATTTGCAGTCGCTAAGTACGGCAGGTTGTGCTGGTTGTTCCGATAGCGGCTTCCTGATAGGTAACTACACACGCAACGGTGGTGGTGGCGGTCAAGGGAGCGTGCCAGAGCCAAGCGTTGTGGCTTTGCTAGGCATGGGTTTGTTGGGCATGGGTTTGTCACGTAAAAACAAAGTCTGATTGTCCGATTTGTTTACACGCCTTAAAAACGCCGGTTAAACCGGCGTTTTTTTTCCAGAAATTGTCTGGTAGCTATAGCAATAGGTGTTACCCCATTGTTGTTATGGTGATTCTGAAAGTAAAGTCACAGTAATGGTGGCCCAGTTTTTTTAGACTTCCTTCCAAGCAGAAAGCTGATTCGGAAAATTCAAATTAGCTTGCGTTCAGAAAGCCTCATGGCATGAAGCCAAGGATGAGGTGTTTAAGATTTGGACATTCAAAACAAAAACCAGGGGGACAGTCATGAACAAAAAAAATTTGTACATCACTTTAGGTGTTGCACTACTGGCAGTGCCTGTAATCATTTATCTCGATAAATATTTGCTAGACCAGGAAATTTTGCAAATAAATCGGGATATGCAGCAGTTGCCCGCCTCGGCTGGTAACGTCGCTAAGACCTGGAAACCAGGGCAAATTTTAGTTAAGCCCAATGCCGGTTTGGCTGATGCGGAATTTGAGAAAATTCTGCGTGGCAATCAAGGTAAAAGCAGTGAAAAAATCGGTAATTTGCCGGTTCATATCGTTAGCGTCCCTGAGCAAGCGGAAGAAGCGGTGGTACGGGCGCTATCAAAAAACCCCCATATCGAGTTCGCTGAGTTAGACATGGCTCAGCCTATGAGTACTACCACCCCAAATGATCCAAACTTTGGTGGTGCGTGGCATTTAGCAAAAATTCAAACGCCTGGCGCATGGGATGTTTCCAAAGCGGACGGCATTACAATAGCCGTCTTGGATAGTGGTGTTGATGGTTCGCATCCGGATTTGGCAAATCATATGATTCCGGGGTGGAATGCGGTGGATGGAGGCTCCGACACTACCGACATCAATGGTCATGGTACTGCGGTTGCCGGTACAGCAGCTGCTGTCACCGATAACTCAGTAGGGGTTGCTGGCGTGGCGTGGAACGCGAAAGTTATGCCCGTCAGAATTACCAACGATTCAACGGGATACGCTTACTGGAGTGACGTTGCGCGTGGCCTGAGTTGGGCGGCTGACAATGGTGCCGATGTCGCAAATATCAGTTATGGGGTGAGTGGTAGCTCGGCGGTGTCATCGGCGGCCCAGTATATGAATTCCAAAGGCGGAATAGTGGTTGTTGCAGGCGCCAACGACGGAGTAGATCCCGGTTATACCGATAACCCCTACATGATTTCTGTTTCAGCAACCGATTGGAATGATGTGAAGGCCAGTTGGTCCAACTATGGCGCCTTTATTGATGTCGCAGCTCCCGGCACTTCTATTGCCACGCTTCTGAGAGGTGGCGGATATGCCAATTGGAACGGGACCTCATTTTCTAGTCCGGTTACCGCGGGTGTAGTGGCGTTGATTCAAGCTGCAAATCCCAACTTGGCGCCTGCGGATGTCGAAAAGGTGCTAAAAGATTCTGCCGATAAAGTATCCGGTGTTAATTTTGATCCAAACTATGGCTATGGACGTATCAATGCTAACGCCGCTGTGCAATTAGCGCTCAATACAGTGGCTAGAGATACTCTGGCGCCGACCGCTGCCATTTCATCTCCAGCTGCTGGTTCTGTGGTAAGTGGTTTAACCTCTGTCGCCGTTAACGCTAACGATAATGTCGCCGTAAGCCAGGTTTCATTTTACGCAGGCGGTAAATTGGTCGGAACAGATGGCACTGCTCCTTACACATTCAGTTGGGATTCCACGACTGTGGCAAACGGCAATATAAATTTAACTGCGGTGGCTACTGACTCTTCCGGAAACCAAGGCTCATCAAGCGCCGTGACTGTGAACGTACAAAATCAAACCACGGTAACCACCACGGATCAAGCGGCTCCAACCGTGACCATTTCTAACCCAACAAATGGTGCGAAAGTGAGTGGAAGCGTAGTGAATATCGCCGCAGCTGCTAATGACGATATTGCTGTCGCTAAGGTACAGCTTTATATCGACAACAAGCTGGTGTCTTCTACAACCAGCAAAACCTTGAGCTATAGCTGGAATGTCAAGAAAGTGGCTGCCGGCAGCCATTCGATCAAAGCGGTTGCCACCGATACCTCCAATAAAACCGGTACCGTCAGCATTCTAGTCAGCAAGTAGCGTTCGTATCTGGAAAACTGCCAACAATATTGTCGGCGGTATTTCAAAGGCAATTAAGACAGGGGCGTATTTCGCCCCTGTTTTTTTTGTGTGAGTCGGCATAAACAAAGAAACGGGTTAATCCTGGTTGGGCTATTCGCAAATGATCCCCAGGGGATTTAATGTGTTCTTAATAAAGTATGCGGCCTGAGCATCTTACAATAAGCCTTTTGTTCGATAGACGGGATTGTCATGCTTAGAGTTAAGGAGATTGTGGTTGTAAGTTTGTTCAGTTTGCCTGCTGGATTCGTTTATGGGCAAGCATTTTCTAATACTGCAACCAATTTGCCGGCCGGCAAAGCTTGGAAATTCGGACAGATATTAGTCCAGCCCAAAGCTGGATTGCCTGACGCCGAGTTTAAAAAAATTCTACGTTTCAATGGCAGTGGTATTGCTGAAAAAATCGGTAGTTCGGCTATTCATATCATTAATGTCCCTGAAAATGCTGAGGCTGCTGTGGTGCGAGCCTTGTCAAAAAATCCCCATATCGAGTTTGCTGAATTGGATATGGCTGTGCCACTAAGTGCGGTTCCCAACGATCCACAGTTTGCCAATGCTTGGCATCTATCAAAAATTCAGAGCCCTAACGCATGGGATGTATCAAAAGCAGATGGAATTACCATTGCCATTCTTGATAGCGGGGTGGATGGTTCACATCCCGATTTAGCGGCACATATGGTGCCTGGCTGGAATGCGGTAGATAGTGGTTCGGTCACTGCTGATGTCAATGGACATGGTACCGCCGTAGCGGGTGCCGCCGCTGCTGTTACCAACAATGCCAGTGGTGTGGCAGGCGTAGCGTGGAACGCCAAAATCATGCCGATCAGAATTACCAATGATGCCAGTGGTTATGCATATTGGAGTGACGTAGCACGAGGCTTGAACTGGGCCGCAGATAATGGTGCCGACGTCGCTAACCTTAGCTACGCCGCAAGCGATAGCGCCACGGTAGCTTCAGCTGCCCAATACATGCGCAGTAAAGGCGGTTTGGTATTGGTGGCTGCCGGCAATGATGGTTTGGACCCTGGGCTTGCAGATAGCGTAAATCTGATTGCTGTTTCCGCTACAGATACTAACGATGTGAAAGCAAGCTTCTCGAATTTCGGTAAATACATTGATGTTGCCGCACCGGGCGTATCCATCGCGACGACCAATAAAGGCGGCACTTATGCTGCTTGGTACGGTACTTCGCTCGCCACTCCTGTTGCCGCTGGTGTTGTCGCACTGATTCAGGCGGCGAATCCGAAACTTACGCCTGACAATGTCGAGAAAATATTGAAAAGTTCTGCCGATAAGGTGTCCGGTGTTAATTTTGACTTGAACTACGGCTATGGGCGAATCAACGCGGCTAATGCAATAAAGACAGCTATCAATACCATTTCGGTGGATACTCAGGCACCGACAGCGGTTATTACGTCGCCAAGTGCCGGTAGTGTGGTTAGTGGATTGGCCTCTGTAGCGGTGTCCGCTAGTGATAATGTGTCCGTCAGCCAAGTCTCGCTGTTTGCCAATGGCAAGCTGGTCGGAACCGACGGTGTCGCGCCTTATCAATTTAGTTGGGATACCGGTAGTCTAGCCAATGGCAACGTTAGCTTAACTGCTGCCGCAATCGATTCGGCTGGAAATACTGGTTCATCTGCTGTCGTGACTGTCAGCGTACAGAATCAAAATGCTACCGGCGGCACTACTGGCAATACAGCCACTGCTGATTTGATCGCACCCACGGTTAATATTTCTACCCCAGTGAACGGCGCTAAAGTCAGTGGTTTGGTCGCGGTTTCTGTTGCGGCAAAAGATAATGTCGCAGTTGCCAAGGTGCAGATTTATATCGATACGAAGTTGGTTGCTTCCACGACCAGCAGTAGTTTGAGTTATAACTGGAACGCCAAAAAAATCTCAGCAGGCAACCATGTTATCAAAGTGATTGCAACGGATACATCGGGTAATTCAGGCGTTGTCAGTATACAAGTGACTAAATAAGCTTATCCGTCAGTAGATTCGTATCGCGTACTTCCGGCGCAATATTTGCTCAAACTGCTGGCATACAGCAAAATCGACACGGTCCAGAATCGGACCAGTCCAAGGCGAGCGCTGGTAGTTTCGCAACTATATACGCATTATAGTCTGCGCGGTGTTGACTCTAGTTTCGATTATTGCGAGTGGCGCGATTCCCGCCGGGTTTTGCGATGCAATCCAGATTATCCGCCGCTTCATCCGTTACAATACCGCCCATTTCCCGTGACTCCGGATACCCCTATTTCAATGAACGATTCAATTATTTATGCGCTGGATTTTGATGGCGTTGTCTGCGACAGTGCGATTGAAACCGCGATCACCGGCTGGAAAGCCGGCACTACTATTTGGAAAGACATGCCTGACGAGGTACCTCAGGCTATCGTTGAGCAGTTTCGCGAAGTGCGGCCGATTATCGAGACGGGGTACGAAGCGATTCTGATTATCCGCCTCATGTATTTGGGCAAGAGTACTGCCGCTATTTACGCCAACTACGCCGCTAAAGTGCAAAGGATGCTGGACGAAATCCATTTAAGCATCGACGATTTGAAAAAGCTGTTCGGCGAAACCCGTGACAATTGGATTGCCAGTGATCGTGCCGATTGGATAGCCAAAAATCCCTTGTATCCCGGTGTTGCCGAAAAGCTGCGTGACTTGGGACAACGGCATTTTTGGTGCGTGATTACCACCAAACAAGAGCGCTTCGTGAAGGAAATCCTTAGTGCCAACCAGATTGAATTGGCCGATGAACGAATTTTCGGGATGGACCGCAAACTCGGCAAACCGGAAATCCTGAAAGGTTTAAAAGCCCGGCATCCGGGCCAGCCGATTTATTTTACCGAGGATCGCCTGCCTGCTCTGGAAGGTGTAAAAAAACACCCGGAGTTGGCCGATGTGAAATTATTCTTCGCGCTATGGGGTTATAACCTTGCCGCAGACCACGCCGTTGCAGCCGCGCAAGCAATCGTACTACAGCAGTTAGACACTTTTCTCAGCGACAGTTTGGGCGCCGTATAGGCGGATACCGAGTTCAGTAACGGTATTCCAAAACACGGCTGGTGTCGGCGCCGGCATGGTTCAAATAGTAGTAGCCGTCACCGTGGCTGACGATGCGTTGGTAGGGTAGGGTGTCCAGTTCGGCCAGATAGACGATGGCGTGAGTTTTAATCAGGCAATACACCACGTCGCCTTCCCGCAACGCCATACTCTGGCAGGCCCCCGGCGTAATTTCCACCAATAAGGTCCCACCACAATCGACTTGCACGATCAGGCTTTCGCCGCTAGGGATGATTGCGCAGATCCGGCCTTTTAGCTGATTCTGAATGGAGATGCCGTCGATGTAGGCCCGAGACAGGGCGATGTCGTTGGCGCGGATCGATACCTGGCTCTGGCTGCCGATTGCAAACTGCGGGCGTAGCGGCAAGGCCAGCGGCAGACCGAAACTATCCGCCATACTGCAACCTGCCTGGACATCGTGATTGCGAATACTGATCGGCAGGATGTTGTCGATTTGGCGGATACCCAGATAGCGCAAGATACCTTGTTGTTTAGCCACTTCGCGCAAAGAGCCGCTGCGCAGCACCTGGCCGTGTTCCAGCACAATCAACTGGTCGGTCAATTCCAGAATTTCGCCCAGCGACTGGCTGGCATACAGTGCCGGCAAACCGAATTCGTCTTGCAGGCGTTTCAAAATCGGTAGTAGTTGCGAACGGTAACCGTGGCCGATGGCGGCGAAAGTCTCGTCAAGCAATAACAACTTCGGCGATTTCAGCAGCGAACGGGCCAGCGCCACCCGCTGGCGTTCACCAACCGATAACCGTTCGATAGGCTGATCCAGATTGGCGCCCAGTTCCAGTAAATTGATTAAATAGTCCGGTTTGAACAGTCGGCGCTGTTTGAGGGTGCGGTAATAGGCGGCGGTTAGATTGTCGCGCACGGTTTCCGTGGCGTCGGCGCAATCGCTCTGCAATACCGCGCCTATCGGCCGTTGTTCGCGCGGCATCACGATACCTTTACGGCTATCGAACAAGATTTTGCCGTCCAGCGCAATATGTCCGCTTTGCGGCTGGATGGTGCCGGCGATCAGCCCCAGTAAGGTGCTTTTACCTGCGCCGGATTGTCCGAACAGGCCGACGCTGATGTCGCCGACCGATAATTGCGTGCTGAGGTCGAAATGACCGCGACGCAGTTTGACATTCATTTCCAGCAGCATGACCACCTCCGGTGGTTAAAGTCGACCCGGTCTGGTTGGCCGGGCCGATCACGATATTAACCCTGCACGCCGAGAATCACCGCGCCGGCTTTGAATACCGCGGTGGCAGTTTGGCCTTTGCGTAGCCCCAAGGTTTCCACGCTATCGTTGGTGACAGTAGCGGCGATTTTGTCGCCGCCGGGCAGGGCAATATCCACTTCAGTGTTCACAGCGCCCGCCTTAACGTCAGTGACCGTACCTTCCAATTGGTTACGCGCCGAAATCCGATAACCGCCGAAATCGGTGACGACGATGACTTGCGGCGCTTTTACCAACACGATGACTTTCTTGCCGGTTTCTATCGCCAAGGTTTCGACGGAGTCTTTGGTAATCGAGGCGACGATGGTTTCGCCACCTTTCAAACCGACATGCACTTCGGCGTTGACTGCGCCGATGGTGACTTCCGTGACGGTGCCGGAAAATTGGTTACGTGCGCTTGCTTTCATGATAATTCCTCTTGATTGGATGGGAGCGCCCTTAACATAAAGGGTTTGAATAAACGTTAATTTGCTGCGGGTAAGGCATAGCCATATTTTTCTATGATGGCCAAAGCCGGCGGCGTTTTCAGAAAAGCCAGCAAAGCTTGCGCGGCCGGATTTTCGGCACCGGTTTTCAGCAATACCGCGTCTTGCAGGATCGGGCTATGCAGGTTTTCCGGCACGATCCAGCCGGAGCCCGCGCCGACTTTGCCGTTGTTGATCACTTGCGATAAGGCCACAAAACCCAGTTCGGCATTGCCGGTACTGACAAATTGATGAGTTTGAGCGATGTTTTCGCCTTGTACGAACAAAGGTTGCAGTTTTTCCAATAGGCCTTGGTTTTTCAGGACCTCCACCGCCGCCGCACCGTAGGGCGCCAGTTTAGGGTCCGCCAAGGCCAGATGCTTGAAGTCGCCCTTGCTCAAGATTTTGCCTTGCTCGTCGACATAGCCGGGGTTGCCGGACCACAGTACCAATTTGCCGATGGCATAGGTAAACCGGCTACCGGCCACGGCCAAACCTGATTGCTCCAGTTTTAACGGGCTTTTATCGTCAGCCGATAAAAACACTTCAAACGGTGCCCCGTTCTCAAATTGGGCGACGAATTTGCCGGACGAACCGAACGACAGCTTGGCACTATGGCCGCTAGCTTTCTCGAACGCCTCAGCGATCTCGGTCATGGGTTTGGTAAAGTTGGCGGCGACCGCAACCAGCGTAGTCTCGGCCTGCGCAAACGCGCTCGACAAAAGCGATAAAGCTAAAATTATCCGATTTAAAGCGATAAACGACATGCTATTTCTCCTGAATGATAAGCTGATCGGTAGCGGCTAAAACCGTAATTGGCTCTGCACGTAAACATAATCGACGTCGTCTTTAATAGTCGGTGCCGACGGCGCTCTTTTTGCAAATTCGCCCTTGAACAAATGCGCCCAGCCGGTTTCGAAATTCAAACTGCTGTTAAAATCCCAACGCGCGGTCAATTCCAATTGTTGACCGACGAAATCACCGCTCCGACCGCCGGTATCTTGCAAACTGGCCGTGGTCCAACTGTCTCTGTCCGATGCCAGCCAATAAAAACGGTGACTCAGTCCAAGCTGCACATCGTTGCGCGGCGCGGCAGCGATGCGGTAGCCGGGCGTACTGATATTGCTGCGGGCGAACGCGCCATACATACCGGTCGCGCCGAACTCGAAGCGTCGGGCACCGTACAAGGTGTCGAAGCGCTGGTCTTGATTGTTGTTAGGGTTTTCATCCCCGCTGGCATAGTCGTATTCCAACGCGAAACGCGGAGACCAAGGGGCGTCGAAGGTATAGCCGACATCGGCGTGCTGGTACCAGGCGGCGTGCTCCAAATCGCGGCCATTGCTGGCGGCAGTACTGGAACGGACGGTGCCTAGCTGGCCGATGGTTTCGGTTTGAAAGTCGAAATTGGCCTTCTTGGGCTTCAGATAAAAGCGCACGCCGGGTGTGAAGTAGCGGCGATTCCGGGTGGGATTGCGGATGCTGTCGCCTTCGTCGAGATGGTATAGATAAACTTCGCTATTGATATTCCAGGCCAAGTTGTAAAGCTCCAAGAACCCGCCGGAAAACCAAGTGTGGGTATCTTCCTCGTCGAACTCGTGGACCTCGTTCAGAATGTCCGCAGCGGCGGTCGGATAGCGGTTGACCGGCATGGTCACAAAGCCGGTAAATTGCCAAGAATCGTAGTCCAACAGCCTCAGCTTTATTCCGGTAAAGCTGTTGATATCGTTGCGCATCGCATTGCGGGCAATTAAGCGGCGACTGCCCAGATTTAGCGTTTGCCGGCCGGCCACAATTTCAGCGCCGATACCGCTGTAAAACAGATTTTGATCTGCCCACGCGGCGTAACCTTGAATGAAGTCCGCAGTGTCGGCGTGGGTGTTATTTACGCCGGAACCGCTATCGGCGCCCAGCGCGCGGGCATCCAGAAACTCGGTACCGAGCCTTAACTTGCCCAGATTGGCTTGCAGCCACAAATCGGTTTGCAAGGCAATCTGTTGATCGCCGCCTCTGCCGTTGGCTTTAAAGCTGCCGTCCATAGTCTCATAGCGGGTGCGCTGTTCCAGTGAGGCGGATAGCCACTTTGGCAAATTCAGCGTGTCATGTAGATTCCAGACCGGCTTTTCGAATTTATCGTTGCCCAGCAGGGCATCCGGCATCTGACTGGAAAAGGCGGCCATGGGTGGCTTGCTGTAGGTTTTATTTTCCGCGGCCTCGCTAGCGTCAATGTAAAGATTATTCGCTGTGATCGCACTCAGTGCCGTGAGAAAAGATGCTTTGCGATAACGGTTTTTGGGGGCCATGTTTCACCTATTAAGCCGGTTAAATGCGCTGGGTTTATGATAATGTCCTGGCTTTTGTCTGATTTTGCTATGGTGTTTCATTCCTGCCAGGGAGTGTTGGCAGTCTACTTTTCGTTATGTACGAAAGTAAATAACGAAAAACAAAAATAACTTATTTCAATTGGGGAAATAATGGTAGTCGGCAGTTTATTTTTTAAATAGGCCATTAAAAAATTAGATAGATAAATTGAATAATGTCTACAGCAGAGAAAAATCCAAACAGACCAGAGCCTCCTTGGCTTGAAGGCGAATTACGCCTAGCCGGCATATTGGACAATCGCATGATTAGCTTGCTACGGGCAATAGAACAAAGCGGTTCGATCAATCAAGCGGCCAAGCAGGCCGGATTAAGTTACAAGGGCGCATGGCAAATGATAGAGCGGGCAAATAATTTGGCTCCCAAGGTTTTAATAGCCACTGCGACGGGTGGCAGCAAGGGCGGGGGGACCACGCTAACAGCGGCGGGTTTATCCTTACTGAAGTTATTCACCCGCCTAGAGGATCAGCATCGCGCCCTTTTGCAGCAACTGAATCAAAGCTTGATCGACGATCCGGATGTAATGCTTTTGTTGAAACGACAGGTGATCAAAACCAGTGCCAGAAACCAGCTGTCCGGAACGATTGCCAGGATCAACTCTGGTTCGGTAAACGCCGAAGTGTTTGTGTCTTTGAAGGGTGGAGAGCAAGTAGTTGCCAGCGTGCCGCTGGCAACGCTTGTAAACTTGGAGCTTAAGGTAGGCGGCGACGCAGTGGTGCTGGTCAATGCGCCGGACATTTTGGTATTGGCTGATGATGGTGGATTGCATCTGTTTTCGGCGCGGAATCGTCTGGCTGGCCGCGTGATTCGCATTCATTTTGATGGAGTGGATTCTGAAGTGATCATCCAGCTACCCAGCGGCGAAACTATTGCCGCGACTATTACTCAAGCGAGTGCCGAGGTTCTTGCGCTAAAACCAGGCGTCAATGCGGCAGCGGTATTTAAGAGCAATGCCGTAATCCTGGCTGCACTGATGCCTGCCGGTGACTGTTAGCTAGCCCGATAAAAATTTCGTTATAAATCCTACAAATCTTAAATAAGCATCATTCGATAATTGTCGTGTTTACTACATTGTCGGGCTGTGCCGCTGCCAAACGGCATATTTCTACGAACTATTCTCATCAAAAAACCAAGTAAAAACCTTATCAACCATGGCTTTGATGTGGTTTTAGTCGTCCTGGCAAGTGTTTTGCTTGCAAGCTGTTAACTACTTTTCATTCATTACCTTTCATTGGGGATTTAAGCAAATGCTACTTGAAAAATACGACAGCCAAGGGCTTTTATGGATTACCACCTTAGTCGGCAAAACCAGCACTGCCGGGCTTTCCGCGTTTCGCGGCGACTTGGTGTTAGTGGAAGGTGAGTTGCGTGAAGGGTCGACGAATATCCGTGACCGGAAAACCCCGGAGATGGTGATTAATCAATCAGCGATATTGGCCGATGCCGACAAGATTTTGTTCATCAACGGCCTGTTTTTCCAATTGGAAGACTTGCCGGTATTTGTCGAAAAATATAAAGAAGCGTTGACCCCGGAAACCGTCACCCTGTTTTACGTGCAAAACATCGCTAAGCCGATGCAAATCGTTTTAGATGGCGTTGTTTTCAATTTATTGCCGCATCAGGAAGGTATGATCTGGAACTTGATGTTGGAAGAGCTATATATCGAAAAATCCGATCTGAAGGGCCAGTCCGGCGAAGACAAGGTAATCACCGCATACGAGGCGGCTAAGGGCTATAAAATCAAAGCCGAGCCTATTAGTCTGGAGGCTGCTCTGTCGCAAACTATCGAAGTTAAGAAAGATTTAGCCGGTGGGCCGGTTTAGGGTTGGCGTCTTGAGCCTGGTGAGGGTGTTAGTGCTATGAAAAATTTCAAAACTATCTCCACGGCCGATTCCGAACAGCTAATTGCGGAGCAGCAACCGATGATTCTGGATTGTCGCGATCTTAAGGATTACCGGGCTGGGCATATTGAAAATGCCATGCATGTCCACGAGCAATTACGCGATTCGTTGCTGAAAAAAGCCGACAAGGCCAAGCCTTTGCTGATCTATTGCTATTACGGGCATGCCAGCGAGCATTTGGCTGAAATGTTCGGTGATTTCGGTTTTCAACAAGTCTACAGCTTGGCCGGCGGCTATGCCGACTGGAAAGAACAGCACAAACTTTAAGGGTGACGCTATGGAACAATTATCACGAGATCTGGCTTTGCGTATCGCATTGGCTTCGCGGATTTTGCCGGGAGTGGATGTGCCGAAGTTGATCGGTGTGTTGCACGAGAAAGTCGGCTCGCCGCTGGACGACGAGAAACTGAAGTCGATTACTGTCACCAACCTGAAGACCGGCATCGGTAGTCTGGATGGCGAGGAAGACGGCGAAGATATCGGCATCGGTCTGGAAAACATCAAGCTGGCGGTCAGGTATTTGTGGGGCGAGGAAGAGGAAGACGAAGGTCTGCCGGAGATTATGCCTTACAAAGACGGCGATATTCCGGAATCGATTCGGGTGGCGATTGCCTCCAATAGCGGTCAGCTATTGAATGGGCATTTTGGTTCCTGCATTCGGTTTTTGGTCTATCAATTGTCCAAAAGCGATATGCGCTTGATCGACATTCGCTCTACTGTGGAAGCCGATAGTGCGGAAGACAGAAATCTGTTCCGGGCTAATATGATCAAGGATTGCCATGTGCTGTTCGTGCAATCCATCGGCGGACCGGCGGCCGCGAAAGTGATACGTGCGGATATTTATCCGATCAAGGAACCCGATGTTATCGACGCGGTGGAGAAACTCACCGAGTTTCAGAAAGTGTTCGATGCCGCGCCGCCTTGGATGGCGAAAGCCCTCGGTAAAAGTGCCGAGGAGCGGAAGCGGTTTGCTCATCAGGAATAAGATTCGAAAATCGTGCATCTTACCCTCTCCGTTGAGAGGGTAAGTTTTCGGTTCTAAAATTGTCTGCCTTTGCTTTAATCAGAATAGCTTGGTGGAGAAGCGCTATTGCTTTTCCATAGTCTTGATAAACCCGTCCGCCTCATTAATCGATTTTTCCATTTCCACTACCAAGGCCGATACATCGGATTTAACCGAGTCCAACTGGCCTTTTAGCGAGGCGATGGCTTGAGCATTCAGGTTGTGTTTTAGATAGAGCACCTGATCGCGAAACACGCTGAGCACTGGCTCGATTTTGGTTTCGGCTTTGCGCATTGCCTCAATCAGTTGTTGATAGTGCGCTTTGGTGGCTGTCAATTTTTGCTGACTATTCCGTCTTAGCGAGGCATTACTGTATTGGCTTAGTTCGGTTTCCCATTCGCTGAACAGTGCGCTGGAGACGTCTTCTATGTCGGCGATGCGTTTGTTAACTTCCTCGGCCTTTTTCACGCTGGCCTCATATTCACCGTTAAGTTTGTTGTAGGTGGCTTCCAAATCGCCGCCCTTAAAATTAGTCATCACGGTGAATTGTTCGAGTGCCGATTTAAATTGTTGCTTGGTTTCTTCCTGGGTATCGCGGGCTTTTTCCACGCGATGCACCATCACTTCACGTTTAGGGATGCCGATTTTCTCCAGGCCGCTGTAATACGCGCTGGAACAGGCGGCTAAGCCAAACGTCAACAAAAACAACATAAAACGCGAACTGTATTTCATAAAAGCTCCTTGGATGGGTGAGCGCATTATAAGCTGGAGTCGGTGTAGTTCAACTTGGCTTGGTCGCTGGGTTCTTGGCAGGTAGACAGCGCGCGAGCATTCGATTGTGAATAGATTCACATATTCGGCATTGGGTTTTAAAACGCAATAAACATAGACAAGCAAACTCCAGAGTTAATCAGGGTTACAGCGGATATCAATAATATCTAAAGTTAAATAATGCGAGTGCTATTCAAAATTTATCTATTGCCAGTGGCGGATGATCCGATTTTGAGTTTTACTTAAGCCACGTTTTCGAACAGGGCTTTGAAGAAGTTTTGGGATGATTTAAAAAATTATTAACAGTTTTAATTATTATTTTTTTATATTAGGTGGCGCAAATGAACGAATTAAAAAAAGACATGTTTATTGGTTCTGTATCGTTTTTAGGTATAGTCGCTTTTGTTTCAGGACAGTTTATATTGTCAACAATGATGTTTGGGGTGGCAGCAGTATGGAGCACGATTTTATTAAATAATCGTGCGCAAGCAGTTAAGAGTTGAAAGTTTTCTCCTATAGTCAGAGACTTGCAAACGATCTTCCATCATGCGTTTGCTTCCATGCTCCCATAGATTCCTTGGTTTATGGGAGTTTTTTTTGCCCGCTACCATAAGCGCAGAGCGAATCAGTTAATTCCGCTATCTATATATTCCAGTTATAATCGAGTTTTTAATGGTGTTTTGCTGTAGTTAAAATTATAGCCGCCAAAAGATTGCATCCAGTTTTCAATTCTTATAATTTCCGCAGGAAATTCAGTTTCTCTTTTATTTTTATTTCCAAACCACGTTCCGCCGGAAAATAATACTGCCGGGCTTTTAACGATTCCGGGAAATAGTTTTCGCCGGCGGCATAAGCATTTTTTTCGTCATGGGCGTAGCGATAGTCCGCACCGTGTCCCAGTTCCTTCATTAATTTGGTTGGCGCATTGCGTAAATGGATGGGTACTTCCAGCGAGCCGCAGTTGCGAGCGTCCGCCATGGCGGCTTTGTAGGCCACGTAAACCGCATTGCTTTTCGGCGCGCAGGCCAGGTAAACGATGGCTTGCGCCAGCGATAGTTCGCCTTCGGGGCTGCCCAGCCGCTCGTAAGCGTTGGTAGCATTCAACGCCAATTCCAGGCCTCTCGGGTCGGCGTTGCCTATGTCTTCGGATGCCATCCGAATAACTCGGCGGGCGATATACAAAGGATCGCAGCCGCCGTCCAGCATTCTGGCAAACCAGTACAGCGCGGCGTCCGGGTCGGTGCCACGTACCGATTTATGTAAGGCAGAGATTTGATCGTAGAAAATATCGCCGCCCTTGTCGAAGCGATTGGCATGGCCCAGCAGCACTTCGTCCAATACTTCGCGATTCACGGTTTCCCGGCCGTCGATGTTTTCCGCCAGATCGGCGGCGATTTGCAGGATGTTTAAACAGCGGCGGGCGTCGCCGTCGGCGGCTTTGGCGATCATGGTCAACACATCCGCGTCGATCTGCAAATTGCGGCTACCCAGTCCGCGTTCTGAGTCAGTCAATGCATTATTTAACAAGGCCTCCAGATCTTTGGTCTCGATGCTGCGCATCACGTAGACCCGCAGTCGGGACAGTAAGGCGTTATTCAACTCGAACGAAGGATTCTCTGTGGTGGCGCCGAATAAAATAATCGCGCCGCTTTCGATGGGGGCCAACAGCGAATCCTGTTGGCTTTTGGAAAAGCGGTGAATCTCGTCGATAAACACCACCGTATTCAGATTGCGGCTCTGTTTGACTTCTTCCGCCTCGGCTACCGCCGCCCTGATTTCTTTCACGCCGGCCATCACCGCCGACAATTCGATGAAATGGCAATGCGCGCTGGCGGCGATGATTTTGGCCAAAGTGGTTTTTCCGACTCCGGGT
Organism: Methylomonas sp. 11b; assembly: GCF_000515215.1. Classification (NCBI taxonomy): domain Bacteria; kingdom Pseudomonadati; phylum Pseudomonadota; class Gammaproteobacteria; order Methylococcales; family Methylococcaceae; genus Methylomonas; species Methylomonas sp. 11b. The sequence goes on along the minus strand of NZ_KI911557.1, from coordinate 2,105,561 downwards.
GGCCCCCAAAATACCAGCGAGTGCGGCACGCCTTGTTCGATAGCCACGCGCAGCGATTTGCCTTTGCCGAGCAGATGCTGCTGACCGATGAAATCGTCCAGCGTAGTTGGCCGCATTCTGGCCGCAAGCGGCGCATAGGCGGTATTATCAAAGGCGGTAGCATTCTTCATTTGCAGGGGCTCGGTAAAACAAATAGGCAATGACGGCATTTTTCATTAGAATTGCCGGCCATTTTATTGATTCTAATGCCGGATTGACATGGATTTAAAATTCTTAGATTTCGAACAGCCGATTGCCGAACTCCAGGCCAAGATAGAAGAGCTGCGTAAGGTAGAGCTGGACAACAATTTCGACATTTCCGAAACCTTGAAGCAACTCGAACAGAAATGCGAGAGTTTGACCGAAAGTATTTTCGCGGATTTGTCGGACTGGCAAATATCGCAATTATCCCGCCACCCTGGCCGGCCGTACACCTTGGATTATATTGATCTGATATTCACAGAATTCCACGAGCTGCATGGCGACCGCTCCTATGCCGACGATCCGGCGATAGTCTGCGGGATGGCGCGTTTGCTGGGACAGCCGGTGGTGGTGATCGGGCATCAGAAGGGCCGGGATACCAAGGAAAAAATTTATCGTAATTTCGGCATGCCGCGTCCGGAAGGTTATCGCAAAGCTTTACGCGTGATGAAGTTAGCCGAGCGTTTCAAGCTGCCTATCATCTGTTTGATCGATACTCCGGGCGCTTATCCGGGTATCGGCGCCGAAGAACGCGGTCAAAGTGAGGCTATCGCCCGTAATCTGTTCGAAATGTCCAAACTCCGCACGCCTATTATTTGCACCGTGATCGGCGAGGGTGGTTCTGGTGGGGCGTTGGCTATTGGTGTGGGTGATAGATTATTAATGCTGGAATACAGTACATACGCGGTTATCTCTCCGGAAGGTTGTGCCTCGATTCTATGGAAAAGCGCCGATAAAGCCCAGTTGGCGGCGGAAGCGATGGGGATAACCTCGGACCGCGTACGTGAGCAAGGTTTTCTGGATGAAGTGATTCGCGAGCCAGTGGGTGGCGGTCATCGCAATTTCGAAAAAATTGCCGCCAATTTGCAGGACGCATTGTCCAGGCACCTTAACGATCTTCAGCAACAGGCGGAAAACATGGATTTACTGCTGGAGAGACGTTATCAGCGCATTATGCGTTTTGGTTCGTACATCGAAGAGCCGGTTAAATAAAACTGTCAGTCATAATTAGTTGATCAACAAAAGGCCGAGTCAAATCGGCCTTTTTTGTGAGTAAACCATGCCCGATCTCAATCCGCAGACTATTGCTGCTCTATTGCCTGCCACGTGCCGGAAAGTGTTCGTCGCCTATAGCGGCGGTTTAGACTCGACTGTGCTGCTGGATTTATGCGTGGGCTTGCCGGCGCTCGCCGGCAAGGTCATCGCCGTTTATGTCGATCACGGCTTGCAAGCTGAGTCAGCGGGATGGGGCGAACATTGTCGCCGGCAAGCAGAAAGCTTAAGTGTGGATTTTGAATTGTTAACGGTAGATGCGCGGGCCTGTAACGGCGAAAGCCCGGAAGCTGCGGCCCGCGAAGCGCGCTATCGGGCGCTGCGGCAACTATTAGCTGTCGACGATATTATCCTGCTGGCCCAGCACCGCGAAGATCAGATGGAAACCTTACTGCTGCAATTGTTTCGAGGCGCCGGCGTGTCAGGCTTGGCCGGCATGCCGATTTCCAGTGCGTTTGGGAACGGACAACTGCTGCGGCCACTATTGGATGTGGCTAAGGTCGATATCCAGCGCTATGCGCAACAGCGCGGTTTGCAATGGGTGGAAGATCCCAGCAATCAAAGCAGCGATTTCGACCGCAATTACCTGCGTAACGAAATTCTGCCGGTGTTGAAACAGCGCTGGCCGGCGCTGGATAAAACGGTTGCGCGTTCGGCTAAGCTCTGCGGCGACGCGGCGCAGATGATAGAGGCTTGGGCGAAGCAGAACTTGCCGGCGGCTTTCCATCCCACCGATGGCAGTTTCGATATCGCCGATTTATCAGCGATCACGGCGACGCAGCTGAACTGTCTTTTGCGGCACTGGTTGGGATGCATGGGATTGAAGCCGCCGAGTCAGGCGGTGTTGCAAACGCTAGTCAATCAGTTAATGGGCGGACGTGCCGATGCATTGCCGCAAATTTATATTCAAGGCCATTCCATCCGCAAATATCGGCAAAAATTGTATTGCATCCCCGAGCTCAATCTACGAAAGGACACTGAAGCAAAGTGCTGGGCGCAAGAACAGGAGCAAATATCTTTAAGCAATGGCTATGTGTTGCGTAGAAATTCAGCATCGGTCGGGTTATCTAAAGATTTATGGCAGAATGCAATAGTGACGGTGGAGCCACGGCGCGGCGGCGAAAAGCTTAAATTGCCTGGTCGGGTCGGTCATCATGGTTTAAAAAAACTCTACCAGGAAGCAGGGGTTCCGCCTTGGGAAAGAGATATTCGGCCATTGATTTATTTGGATGGTAGTCTGGCTGCGGTAGCAGGCTTATGGATTGCGGAATGGGCTTGGCTTAGTGCGGTGGACGCTTGTTACCAGTTGGATTGGCGCGCATCCGAAAGCATGTAATGATAGCTAACGAAAACCGATAGGAGGTGTCATGTTGATGTTTCCCGAGATACTCCAGGCCATGATCGTGGGCATGATGATCGCGATTCCGGCGATCTTGATCTATAAAAAAGCCGGTCTAAATCCGGCGTGGGCGGCATTGGTGTTTTTGCCGGTCTTTGGATTGCTGATCGTGTTTCTGCAACTGGCTTTCAAAGAATGGCCGAATGCAAAAAAGGAGGGCTAGTCATGGAACTATTTTTCGTGTTGTTGCCGGCATTCATGCTCTTTTGCCTTTGGCTGGGCTATCGAATTTTGGAAAAAGCCGGATTCGACGGGCGCTGGACGCTGGTTTTGTTGGTGCCGGTGCTTAATGTCATCATGATTTGGGTGTTTGCATTTAGCTCGTGGCCCAAGTTACAAAATGGCGTAGACCAGGGTTTTTAAGCGGCATCCTGAAATGACCGAAAAGACCCGCGGCAAACTTCCGGCGATTTTCATTCCGGTGGTGTTATTCATCGTGTTTGATGCGGTGGCGCTGGGGCTTAATTTTTGGATTTCCGCAAAGCTGGAAAAGAGCGCGGTGGCTATTAATTTATCCGGCCGCCAACGCATGTTGTCGCAGCGGATGACCAAATCTTTGCTGATGTTGCATGTCGTGCAAACCAATACGGAAAAGCTCAGCGCTTTTAGCGAATTTTCCAATGCTGTCGACTTGTTCGATAAAACCTTAGGTGGTTTTTTGCAAGGCGGTATGACCAGTAGCGGTGATGGCAAACCGGTTTATCTGGCCGCCGCCGATGCCCCCAATACGCAAATGATTATCGGCTCGGCGTCCCAGCTCTGGACGCTGATTCACAAACGCCTATCGCCGGTTGAACAGGGCGGTGCCGGGGTTGATGCCGAGATTTTGCGGCCGGCACTGAATGCTTTGTTGATGCATAACTCGCAATTGCTGGGTTTGATGAATGAGCTGACTACCGCATTGGAGCAGAACGCCACCAAGGAAGTGTTTTATCTGCGCAGCTTGCAAGCCAGTTTGCTGTTACTGGCATTGCTGAATTTTGCCTTGGTCTGCAAGCGCTTGCTGGCGCAAATCAAGCAATCGCAGGGCAATGTGCAGGCCTTGCGCAATATCATCGATTCCATCGAGACCGGTATCGTGTTGTATGGTCGTGACGAATGTGTACGTTCCGCCAATAAGACTGCCAATCAGTTGTTCGGATATAGCGATCAGGCTTTGATCGGCAAGCCTTTAAAAGAATTGATTATTGCGGACAATGTCCGAATGCTGGGGTTGCGGCGCGACAACTCCACCTTTGTTGCGAAAATCAACACCCAAACTCTGTTCGAATTTAACGATCAAATCAGTATGTGTACGATTACCGATGTCAGCGAACAGGAGCGCAAGGAAAAGCAGTTAATGTATCTGGCGTTTCACGATCAGCTCACCGGTTTACCCAATCGCGGTTTGTTGGTCGAGCGTTTACGGCAAGACTTACTGCGCGCTAAGCGCGATTCGACATTTTTGGCAGTATTGTTTCTGGACTTGGACGGTTTCAAGATTGTGAACGATGAAATGGGCCACGATGCCGGAGATGAGTTATTGCAAGCCGTGGCCCGGCGTTTCGAGCAATGTTGCCGTGAAGTCGATACGGTTGCGCGCTTGGGCGGCGATGAGTTCGTATTCGTGCTGACCTCTTTACACTCGGTGTTGGCGGCTAAGCAAGTCGCGCAAAATGTGTTGAAAGCTATCAATCAAGTATTTTTAATTCATGGAAAGACCGTCAAAATTGGGGCCAGTATCGGCATTGCCATGTATCCCACCGATCATTCCGAAGCTGAATTGTTGATTAAATGTGCCGACGATGCGATGTATTTGGCCAAGCAACGCGGCAAAAATCAGTTGGTGTTTACTGCCGAATGTCGTTGATGTTTTTCAATTATCGAGATCCCAGCTCAGCTTGCTTTGGCAATTAAAAAGGCAATTGCACCATAAAACTGTTAGAATTTGCCGCTTTTCGACCCCCTTGCTATTGCTTAACAGGGCGCCAAACGTTCATGACAAAATTCATATTCATCACCGGCGGAGTGGTTTCATCCTTGGGAAAAGGGATAGCCGCTTCATCGTTGGCAGCCATCTTGGAAGATCGCGGCCTCAAAGTCACTCTCACCAAGCTCGATCCCTACATCAATGTCGACCCCGGCACCATGAGCCCGTTTCAGCACGGCGAGGTGTTCGTGACCGAGGATGGCGCGGAAACCGATCTGGACTTAGGCCATTACGAGCGGTTTTTAAAAACCACGATGGCCAAGAAAAACAACTTCACCACTGGCCAAGTTTACGAGCAAGTCTTGCGCAACGAGCGCAAAGGCGAGTATCTGGGCGCGACGGTGCAGGTCATTCCGCATATTACTGACGAAATCAAACGCCGTGTTTATGCCAGTGCCGAAGGCACTGATGTGGCCTTGATCGAAGTCGGCGGTACCGTAGGCGACATCGAATCCTTGCCGTTTCTGGAGTCCATCCGGCAGATGGGCGTGGAGTTAGGCCGCGACCGGGCTGTATTTATCCACCTGACTTTGGTGCCTTACATCAAGTCGGCCGGCGAGATTAAAACCAAACCGACGCAGCATTCGGTAAAAGAACTGCGCACCATCGGTATCCAGCCGGATATTCTGATTTGTCGTTCCGAACAACCGATCCCGGCCAGCGAACGCAAAAAAATCGCCTTGTTTACCAATGTCAACGAAAAAGCGGTTATTTCCGCGATTGACGCCGACACCATTTATCGCATCCCGCTATTGTTGCGCGAGCAAGGTTTGGACGACATCGTCGTAGCCCAGTTACGTTTGGATGTGCCGCCAGCTGACTTGTCGGCTTGGGAGAAAGTGGTCGATGGCCTCACTCACCCGACCGATGAAGTCAATATCGCCATCGTCGGCAAATATGTTGACCACACCGATGCTTACAAATCCTTGAACGAGGCTTTGATTCACGCCGGTATCCACACCCGCCACAAAGTACAGATCACTTATATCGACTCTGAAACCATCGAAGCTGAAGGCACCGCAAAGCTGAAAGACGTCGATGCGATTCTGGTACCCGGTGGTTTTGGCGAGCGCGGTGTGGAAGGCAAAATTTCCACGGTGCGTTTCGCCCGCGAGAACAAAATTCCTTATCTGGGCATTTGCTTGGGCATGCAGTCCGCAGTGATCGAGTTCGCCCGCGATGTGGTCGGTTTGGAAGGCGCGCACAGTACAGAATTTCTGCCGAATAGCCCGCATCCCATTATCGGTTTGATTACGGAATGGATGGATGAAGCAGGACAATTAAACGTGCGTGACGAAGATTCCGACATCGGCGGCACCATGCGCTTGGGCGCGCAAAAATGCCGTTTAAAATCCGATTCGTTGGCATTCGAGTTGTATCAGAAAGACGTGATTACCGAGCGCCATCGTCACCGTTACGAATTCAACAATCAGTATTTGAAACAGTTGGAAGCCGCCGGCATGCGCTTCTCCGGTAAATCACTGGATGGCCGCTTAGTGGAAATTATCGAGCTGCCGGATCACCCCTGGTTTTTGGCTTGCCAGTTCCATCCCGAATTTACCTCGACACCGCGTAACGGTCATCCGTTGTTTTCAGGCTTTGTGGAAGCGGCCGCCAAACACAAGAAACAAGGTTAAACATGCAATTATGTAATTTCGAAGTCGGCCTGGATAAGCCGTTTTTCCTGATCGCCGGCACCTGTGTGATCGAAAGCGAACAAATGACCATGGATACCGCCGGTAAATTGAAAGAAATAGCCGACGAGTTGAATATTCCGTTTATCTACAAATCCTCGTTCGACAAAGCCAACCGTTCTTCATTGGGAAGTTTTCGCGGTCCGGGTCTGGAAAAAGGTTTGCAGATCCTGGAAAAAGTGAAGCAACAATTGCATGTGCCGGTTTTGACCGACGTCCATGAAGATACACCGCTAGAAGAAGTTGCGGCGGTGGTCGATGTGCTGCAAACACCGGCGTTTTTGTGCCGCCAGACCAATTTCATCCAAAGCGTCGCCGCTTTGGGCAAGCCGGTGAATATCAAAAAAGGCCAGTTTTTAGCGCCGTGGGATATGGCCAATGTCGCTGCTAAAGCCAAAGCCACCGGCAATCAGCAAATCATGGTTTGCGAGCGCGGCGTGTCGTTTGGCTATAATAATTTGGTTTCGGATATGCGTTCGTTGGCTGTGATGCGCGACACCGGTTGCCCGGTGGTATTCGACGCCACTCATTCCGTGCAGTTACCGGGCGGGCAAGGCAATGTTTCCGGCGGTCAGCGCGAGCATGTGCCTGTTTTAGCGAGGGCGGCAGTGGCAGTGGGCATTGCCGGACTTTTCATGGAATCGCATCCCAAACCGGAAGAAGCGTTGAGCGACGGCCCCAACTCCTGGCCTTTGCACCGCATGAAAGAATTATTGGAAATGTTAGTAACGATAGACCGGGCTGTTAAATCCACCAGCCTGATTGAAACCACTCTATAGGGCAAAATAATGGCAAGAATAGTAGACGTAAAGGCAAGAGAAGTTCTGGATTCACGCGGTAACCCGACCGTTGAAGCGGAAGTGTATTTGGCATCCGGCATCATCGGTAGTGCGATGGTGCCCTCCGGCGCATCCACCGGCGAACGCGAAGCGATCGAATTACGCGACGGTGACAAAGCTCGGTATTTGGGTAAAGGTGTATTGAACGCCGTTAACTTCGTCAACACCGAAATTCGCGAAGCGGTCGTCGGTATGGATGCCAACAACCAAGCCGCGTTGGACGAAAAAATGATTGCCTTGGACGGCACCCCAAGCAAAAGCCGCATTGGTGCCAATGCCATCTTGGGCGTTTCCATGGCTGCCGCGCGCGCTGCTGCACAAGAAGCCGGTGTACCGTTGTACAAATTCCTGAACAAATCCGGCGAATTTATTTTGCCTGTACCGATGATGAACATCATCAACGGCGGTTCGCATGCTGATAACAGCGTTGATTTGCAAGAGTTCATGATTCTGCCTGTCGGCGCGCCAACCTTTCGCGAAGCGATCCGTTACGGTGCGGAAGTATTCCACAACCTGGCTAAAGTATTGAAAAGCCGCGGTTTAGCGACCACTGTGGGCGACGAAGGCGGCTTTGCGCCTAACTTGTCTTCCAACGAAGAAGCCATCGAAGTGATCCTGGAAGCGATTGAAAAAGCCGGTTACAAAGCGGGCGTTGACATCTATCTGGGTATGGACGCTGCTGCTTCAGAATATTTCGATGACGGTAAATACGTGTTGTCTGCGGAAAATCGCAGTTTCAACTCCACAGAAATGGTCGATTTCCTGGCAGCGTGGGTTGATAAGTACCCCATTATCTCCATCGAAGACGGTCTGGACGAAAACGATTGGGACGGCTGGAAATATCAAACCGAAAAATTGGGCGGCAAAATCCAGTTGGTCGGTGACGATTTGTTCGTGACCAACCCTGCTATCCTGAAAGAAGGTATCGAGAAAGGCATCGCTAACTCCATCCTGATCAAAGTCAACCAAATCGGTACCTTGACCGAAACCCTGGCGGCTATCGATATGGCTGCTGCTGCCGGCTACAGCGCGGTAGTTTCTCACCGTTCCGGCGAAACCGAAGACACCACCATCGCCGACTTGGTGGTCGCGACCGGCACCGGCCAAATCAAAACCGGTTCATTGAGCCGTTCCGATCGTGTTGCCAAATACAACCGTCTGATGAAAATCGAAGACGAGTTGGGCGACAAAGCCAAATACGCCGGCCGCAGCGCGTTTAAAATGCTGAAATAAAAAGCGTAGGTTGGGTTAGCCCTAAGCGGTAGCGAAGGGCGTAACCCAACGCGTTGGCATTAAATGTTGGGTTACGCTCTGATAGAGCTAACCCAACCTACATTGTTGAGAATTCGCTATAAAAACGCTCATCGCCATCATCATCCTATTAATCGTTCACTTCCAGTATCGGTTGTGGCTAGGTGATGCCAGCGTCTCGCAGATTAGCGATTATCGGGAACGTCTCGACACCCTGACCAAGGAAGCCCAGGAAAAAAAGGAACGCAACGATTCCCTGTATGCCGAGGTGCTGGATTTGCGCCGTGGCTTGGAAACCATCGAAGAGCGTGCCCGCTATGAATTGGGCATGATCAAGGAAAACGAAACCTTCTTTCAAGTGCTTGAGTAGAGCATGAATCAAATTCTTAGATGCTGGGCGGTAGTCCCGGCAGCCGGCGTCGGCAAACGTATGCAAGCCGACCGCCCTAAACAATATCTACCGCTGGCCGGCAAAACCGTCATTGAACATACCTTAAATCGCTTATTGCAATCCGGTGCGTTTCAAGCCGTGGCTGTCGCTATATCGATTGAAGATCCGTATTGGCCGGAATTAGACGTATCCAAACATCCTGATGTGATTACCGCACCGGGCGGCAAGGAGCGGGCTGACTCGGTGCTGTCGGCGCTGAAAGCTTTGCAGGGCCAAGCCGCCGAGGACGATTGGGTGCTGGTGCATGACGCCGCACGACCCTGTCTGACGGCTTCTGATATTCATCTGCAAATCGACACGCTCAAAAACGATGAGGTCGGCGGCATTCTGGCGCTGTCTTCACACGACACGCTGAAACACGTCGACGGCGACACCATTACCGCAACGATAGACCGCAAACATGTCTGGCGGGCGTTGACGCCACAAATGTTCAAATACGGCATGCTGCGCGACGCTTTGCAGCAAACCGAAGGCAATCCGGCCGTTACCGACGAGGCCAGTGCATTGGAATTGTTGGGCTACAAACCCAAAATCGTCGAAGGCCGACCCGACAACATCAAAATCACCCGGCCCGAAGATCTGGCGCTGGCGCAATTCTACATGGAGCAACAAGCATGATCCGAGTCGGTCAAGGTTACGACGTCCACCGTTTCAACGACGGCGATCACATCATATTGGGCGGTGTGAAAATCCCCTATGAAAGAGGTTTGGAAGCCCATTCCGACGGCGATGTGGTGCTGCATGCCTTGGCTGATGCAATTCTCGGCGCGGCAGCGTTGGGCGACATCGGCAAGCATTTTCCGGATACCGACCCCGAATTCAAGGGTGCCGACAGCCGGGTATTGCTACGCCACGTCTACAAAATTGTCCAGGAAAAAGGTTACAAGCTGGTTAACGCCGATGTCACTATCATCGCCCAGGCACCGAAAATGCTGCCGCACGTGCCGGCTATGCGTGCCAATATCGCTGCCGACTTGGCCGTGGATGTCGATTTCATCAATGTCAAAGCTACCACGACTGAAAAATTAGGCTTCGAAGGCCGCAAGGAAGGCATCGCGGTGCAGGCGGTGGTGTTGATAGAGAAATAAAAACGTTGCCAGCGTTAGATCACGAGCGATACCGCGATACTCGACCATCTAGTGTAATCTTGAAAATTGCACCATACGGCATCGATTAGGATTACTGTCTTTAGTATTGATGCTCGGTAAATGAATGAATTGACAATGAGTCTAAATGACACAATAAGCGAATTTATCGCCTATGGCTTTGAGCGTCATGGCGTAGGATTCGGAATTGTTCTTTTTGGCACCGCTATGCTTATTAGTTCCGGGATGATTCCTTGGTTAAGCGACAGGCAAAAAAGAGGAGTCAGAGGGTATTTAGACGCTCAAAATGACTCACGCCCGCCAACCAAGGAGGAAGAGTTTTATCACTCGAATTTTCTTACGTTTAAAGCCGGTATTTTCATTGTTGCCTTAGACGTTTTTTTTATCCTTTTTCAACCGAAGCTAATTTTCTGAACCTATGGATTGAAAGCGATAATCCATGTAGGTCATGGTGCGAGTAGCGTTCCCTGACAATTTCACATTCGGAATGTCACCTCACCACTCGGCAACCGTTCCTGCGTTGCTCTACCTCCTGCATCCATGCAGTCGTATCGCGGCAACATGACCTACGATATTTTATAAGCCTTATGACAGATTTTAATTTACCCGAATGGCCCTACGCGTACGGCGGACCCTCAGGTACCGGAGATATCAAAACCGAGCCCGAGGATTTCGTAGTCGAAGAAGTTCTATCGTTCGAGCCGGAAGGCAGCGGCGAGCATATATTCCTGCATATCGAAAAAATCGGTGAAAACACCGAATATGTCGCGCGGCAGCTGGCTCGTCATGTCGGGGTCAGGCAGCGAGATGTCAGCTATGCTGGTCTTAAGGATAGACACGGCCGAACGCGGCAATGGTTTAGTGTGTGGTTGCCGGGTAAGGACGATCCGGATTGGTCAGCTATCGAAACCGAGCATTTGCAAGTGTTGCAAACGGTCCGCCACGCCCGAAAACTAAAGCGCGGTGTTTTGGCGGGCAATCGATTTAACTTGCTGATCCGAAATTGGACGGGCGACCAAGAAAGCACCGAAAAGCAACTGCAGCAGATTAAAGCCCAAGGCTTTCCCAATTACTTCGGACCGCAACGTTTCGGTCATCAAGGCCAAAATATCAATCGCGCGCTGGCCATGTTTGCCGGTGCCAAGGTCAAGCGGGAACAACGCTCTTTGTATTTATCGGCAGCGCGCTCGTATTTGTTCAATCTGATCTTGGCGCAGCGCGTCGAGCAAGCGAATTGGCATCAAGCATTGAATGGCGATGTATTCAAGCTTGACGGCAGTAATAGCTGTTTTACCGGCGATAGCGACGACGCCAGTCTGTCGGCTCGCGTCGAACAGGGTGATATTCATCCCACCGGGACCATGTGGGGCCGTGGCGGTAAGATTGCCACAGCTGAGGCTGGTGCGATAGAAGACGCCGTGATTGCCGCTAACGCATCCATAGCCGACGGATTGCTTGCGTTTGATCTGGAAGCTGATCGACGCGCTTTACGCACATTGCCGCAAGATCTGGAGTGGCAGTGGCTGGATAATCAACTCAAGTTGAGCTTCAATTTGCCCGCCGGTAGCTATGCCACCGCCTTGTTACGGGAAATAATTGGCGGTGCATCTGGTGCCGGTGATTGAATTTGCTTTGATAAAAATGCTTTTTGGGTTGTAATCGCATCAATTTATAATACTTAAGTACAATAGCGCCTAAAGCGTTATAAAAATCATAACTTCTACTTACATCCTACATGCCTGATAGCGGCCAGATATCCGGACCAGCAGATTCCACGTTTGACGATCCTCTATTGTTGGCTTTGCTATCGGTCTGCAAGTTGTTACATATTCCGCAAACTGCAACGGCCTTGGTAGCCGGACTGCCCTTGGTCGAGAATAGATTGACGCCCGGTTTGTTCGTGCGCGCCGCTGAACGCGCTGGTTTGACCAGCCGCTTGTTGCGCAGACCCTTAGAGAAAATTTCCAATTTGGTATTGCCGGCAGTGCTGTTGCTGAAAGACGGTAATGCCTGTGTATTGCTTGCCAAGAGCGGTGAAAACTATACGGTAGTGTTGCCGGAAACCGATAGCGGCGAGAAGACCGTTAGCGCTGCGGAGTTGCAAGCTAGTTACAGCGGTTCGGCTTTTTTCGTGCAGTTGCAGCACCGCTTTGACGGGCGCACTGCGGAATCGGCTGTACCGAAGGTCAAACATTGGTTTTGGGACGTGCTTTATAAGTCCTGGCCTATCTATGCGGAAGTGCTGGCGGCCTCGTTATTAATCAATCTGTTCGCTTTGGCCGCGCCCTTGTTTTTCATGAATGTTTATGATCGCGTGGTACCGAATCACGCGCTGGAAACGTTGTGGGTACTGACTATAGGTGTGCTGATCGTGTTTGGTTTCGAATTGGCGATGAAGCTGCTACGAAGCTATTTTATCGATGCAGCCGGCAAACGCGCCGATATTATTTTGTCGGCGAATATTTTCGAAAAACTGATGAATATTCGTATGGAAGCCCGGCCGCCATCGGTGGGTGCTTTTGCAAACAACTTAAGCGAATTCGAATCCTTTCGTGAATTTTTGACCTCGGCAACGCTGGTGACACTGATCGATTTGCCGTTTTTGTTTTTGTTTTTACTGATCATTTATAGTGTCGGCGGCAATTTGGCCTTGATTCCATTGGCGATTTTACCGTTAGCAATGTTGATTGGTATCGCCTTGCAGGCGCCATTGAAAAACACGATCAACGCCATGTTCAAATTCGGCGGTGAAAAAAATGCCACGCTGGTGGAAGCGTTGTCCAATCTGGAAACGATCAAAACGGCCGGCGCGGAAGGACAATTGCAGCGCCGTTGGGAACAGAATGTCGGCGAAATCGCCCGGCTGGGCTTAAAGTCGCGGTTTTATGCCGGCTTGACCGTCAATTTGACCGCATTTTTGCAGCAATTGGCATCGGTGTTGGTGGTGGTGGCCGGCGTCTACCGGATTACTGATGGTGATTTGACGACAGGCGGCTTGGTGGCTTGCACCATGCTGACCTCGCGGGCCTTGGCTCCGGTCGGGCAGGTCGCGGCACTATTGACCCGTTACCATCAGGCGGTGACCGCCCTGGGGTCGTTTAACCGAATGATGGCTCTACCGGTGGAACGCGAGAACGGCAAGGACTATTTGCATAGACCGCGCTTTAACGGCGAGATTGAGTTCAAGCAGGTTCGCTTCAGCTATCCGCAGCAGCCGGTCAAGGCCTTGGATGGCATATCGTTTAAAATCAAGGCCGGCGAGCGCGTGGGTTTTATCGGCCGAATAGGTTCCGGCAAGAGCACGCTGGAAAAATTGATGCTGGGTTTGTACCAGGCTCAAGAAGGTTCGATCTTGATAGACGGCACCGATATTCGCCAAATCGATCCTTCCGATTTACGCCGGCAAATCGGCTATGTGCCGCAAGATATTTCCTTAATGTTCGGTAGCGTGAAGGACAATATCGTTTTGGGTTCGCGCTACGCCGATGATGCTGCGGTGTTAAAGGCGGCGGCGATTGCCGGCGTCGATCAGTTCGTCAGTAAACATCCCGCCGGTTTTGATTTGCAAGTGGGCGAGCGCGGCGCATCCTTGTCGGGTGGGCAACGGCAAAGTATTGCGCTGGCCAGAGCCTTGCTGTTGTCGCCGTCGATTTTTATTATGGACGAGCCGACTAATGCGATGGACAACAGTAGCGAAGAAGCCTTTAAACAGCGGTTTGCCGCGCAATTGGGGCAACAGACTCTGATACTGGTCACGCATCGCATGTCGCTGCTCAGCTTGGTGGACAGGCTGATCGTGATGGACGGCGGGCATATGGTCGCAGACGGCCCCAAGGAACATGTGCTGGAAGCCTTGCGCCAAGGACAGATCAAGGTGGCTATCTAATATGTTGAAAAAAATAGCCGAGTGGCGCGCCGAGCATCGGTATCGAGCCGAAGATCAGCGTTTTTTAAGCGACGTCAACGCCGCTAATCTTTACGAATTACCCTTGCAAAGCCATTTGATCCTGTGGTTTGCCGCGGCTTTTGTTGCGGCATCCTTGGTTTGGGCCGGGTTTGCCAGCTTGGATGAGGTTACGCGCGGCGAAGGTAAAACCATACCCTCCAGTCAAGTGCAGGTGGTGCAGAACCTGGAGGGCGGTATCGTTTCGGAAATATTGGTGCAAGAAGGTCAATTGGTGGACAAGGATCAGGTTTTGCTGCAACTCGATCAAGTCCGTTTTGCTTCCTCGTTTAAAGAAGCCAAGTTAAAGTATTACGAGTTGTTGGCAAATACCGCGCGCTTGAATGCCGAAATTAACGGCACGCCTTTGGCAATTCCGGAAGAGGTTATGAAGAATGCACCGCAAATCGCCGACAACGTCAGGCAATTGCTGGTTTCCAAGCAGAACGAAATAAGATCGAATAGCGACATTTTTGCCGAGCAGGTGCGGCAGAAAGAGCAGGAAATTATCGAAATTCAGTCGAAAAGCGACCAATTGGCGCGTAGCTACAAACTTTTGCAGGACGAAGTAAAGATGTCCGAACCGTTGGTGGCTGATGGGGCTATGTCGCAAGTTGAATTACTGCGCTTACAACGTGCTGCTAATGATTTGAAAGGCGACTTGAATTCCGCAAATTTGGCGATGCCGCGGCTACGTTCGTCATTGGACGAAGCGCGCAACAAATTGGCGGAGATCAAGATTCGCTATAAAACCGAAGCGTTGAAAGAATTGAACGAAGTGAAGGCGGAACTGGATCGCACATCCGAATCTGCTGTAGCTTTGGAAGATAGAGTTAGCCGTACCAGAGTGCTGTCGCCGGTAAAAGGCACGGTAAAGCGCATCAAAGTGGCTACGGTGGGCGGTGTCATTCAACCCGGCATGGATTTGCTGGAAATCGTGCCTTTGGAAGATCAGCTGTTGATTGAAGCGAAAATTCGGCCGGCGGACATTGCTTTTCTTCGCCCTGGGCAGAAAGCTGTGGTAAAACTAAGCGCTTATGATTTTTCGATCTACGGTGGCCTGGAGGCCTCTTTGGAACACATCAGCGCCGACAGCATACCCGGCGAGAAGAAAGATGAGGACAGTTACTATTTGATTCGTTTGCGCACCGCTAAAAACTACCTGGAAAAGGGCGGCGAACGTTTGGAAATTATTGCCGGGATGACCGCGGAAGTTGATATTTTAACCGGAAAAAAAACAGTGCTTGATTACCTCTTGAAGCCGATATTGAAAGCCAGGGATAGGGCTTTAAGAGAACGATAACTCATAACAACAATTACATTTGTGGCTAACATACTGATTTATTCCAATAATCCTCAGCTGACGGCGCAGTGGACTCATGCGCTGATCGCGGGATATAACGTTAGTATGCTGCACAGTATCCGCAGCGAATATACCGCCGATGCAGTGATTTTCGATGCAAAAAAACTGGATGACGATGCCGGTTTGTTAACGGTTTTTGCCAACAAAAAAGTCCGTTTCCTGGTCATCGGCTCCGATTGGCCGGAACATAAGCAGATCGAGGTGCTGATTAACGGTGCCGCCGGCTATTGCGAACAGTCCGAAGCATCGGAGCTTTTAATGCGTGCGGTAGCTTGTATTTTGGCGGGTGATATTTGGATTCGTCGGGCCTTGGTGCCCAAGGTCATTGGTGTGTTGACCAGTGCCAGACGTACACAACTTACGCCTAGTACCGTCGATACCGAACTAAAGCTAAAGCAACTGGCCAGTTTATCCGCGCGCGAAGTGGAAGTGGCGGACATGATACGGCAGGGTGAAAGTAATAAGCGTATTGCTTTTGCTATGAATATTTCCGAGCGGACTGTAAAAGCGCATTTATCGTCGATTTTTAGGAAACTGCATGTCGACGACCGCTTAAGACTAGCCATATTGTTAAAAGAAATCGACCAATATCAGAGAGGAATGTCATGAGAGTCAGCAGGAGTTTGAGTTTAGGAATAGCCATGCATTTGGCCTGTGTATCAAGCAGTCAGGCGTTGAGTTTGCAAGAATCTATTCAGAAAGTGTTGGATGAAAATCCCAAAATCCAAGCTGCCAAATCAGAACGCCGCGCAGTTGAAGAGGAAATCGGTCAAGCCAAGGCCGGTTATTTTCCAACTGTGGATGTCACAGCCGGCATCGGCTGGGAAGAATCGAATAACCCTACCACCCGTGGCCGCGGTGACGGATCGGTTTTTTATCATAGAGAGGAAGGGGCGATTCTGGCCAGGCAAATGTTGTTTGATGGTCTGGCTACTCCGAATGAAGTGGAGAGGCAGGAAGCTCGGACCGACTCTCGGGCTTACACAGTATTCGGCCAGTCGGAAATAACCGCGCTCGATGGTGTTGAAGCCTATATTAAGGTGTTGCGGCGTCAGGAGTTGTTGAATCTGGCTAAGGAAAATCTGCAACGCCATCAAGGTACCAACGATCAAATCAAACTGCGTAGCGAACGCGGCGTCGGCAAACGGGCGGATGTCGACCAGTCAATGGGCAGGGTAGCCTTGGCGGAAAAGAACGTGTTGTCCGAAATCGGTAATTTGAAAGATGCCGAGACCAGTTTCTTGCGAGTCATCGGCATATTGCCGGAAGGTATTCAACCGATTCAATCGCCGGGAACCGCGCTACCCCAATCGCTGGATCAAGCGATAGAAGAAGCGTTAGCCGATCATCCCATTCTGAAATCTGCTAATTCAGATATCGATTCGGCATTTGCCCAACATGCTACGGCTATGGCCCCCTATTTTCCGCGTTTTGATATTGAGGCCGGCGCCAGTCATAACTACAACTTAGACGGTATCCGCGGCACCAATTCCGATATGACGGCAATGTTACGTATGCGCTATAACATTTTTAACGGCGGCAAGGATATAGCTCGCCGCGAGCAAACCGCGCAGTTAATCAATCAGGCCAAGGATATTCGCGATAATACGCATAGGCAGGTGATTGAAAGTATGCGTTTGTCTTGGGTCGCTCATCAAACCGTGAAGAGCCAGTTGGAGTTTTTTAAACAACACGTCGATTCCAGCGAAAAGACCATCAGTGCTTATCAGCAGCAGTTCAATATTGGTCAACGGACCTTATTAGATTTGCTGGATACCTTCAACGAGGCTTATATTGCTAAAAGCTCGTATATCAATGCTAAATACGATGAGCTGTTTTCGCAATTTCGAATTTTAGCGAGCAAGGGCCAACTGAATAAATATTTGGGTACGACTTTGCCATCCGAAGTTCAACCGCTTAGTTCCGCTGACTAAGGCGCTCAATCATTAATAGTTAAGGCTATGTAGAGATTTAGACTTCCCCCAAATGGGATCCTATTGGGGGGGAAGTTATCAATTAGGCTGATGACCAGTTTAGAGCGATGGTCGATAAACTGATTCAATAAGTACGAGTAACCGATGCATTAGCCCAGAGTTACTTGGCAATACGCAATACGGCTTCCGACACTATTTCCATTAACTCTTTACCACCTTGTTGCACATATTCGACAATCGCTTTACGCATGCGCGGTTCCCAAAAGTTTCGGATATGTTGTTCAACGCCCTTAATGGCCAATTCCCGGTCGGGTTCGGATTTGAAAAAAGCGCCAATGTTGTTGGCCATTTTAATGAGGTTATGGTTATCCATGTTTTATGCGGCTGATTCTTGGTAATGTTGTAAACGATGAGGGTGAGTGTAGATCATATGATTTTCGTGGCGGGCGAAGCCAACCAGGGTCAGTCCGCACTCTTCCGCCAATTGAATTGCTAACGCGGTAGGTGCCGAGATGGCTGCCAGCAAGGTGATGCCAACACTGGCCGCTTTTTGTACCATTTCATAACTGGCGCGGCTGGTCACCAGCAGCCAGCCATTTTCAAAATCGCAGTTGGCCTTGGCTAATGAACCGATCAGTTTATCCAGTGCATTATGACGGCCGACATCTTCCCTTACAGTAACGATGCCGCGTTCCGGGTGCAGCCACGCTGCCGCATGGACCGCACCGGTCAGCATATTCAGAGATTGCTTTTGCGCCATATCGGCGAAACCGCTGCTTAATAGCGCTGCATTCAGCGCTAAACCTTGCCCCACATGATGGGGACGCCGAATGGCTTGCTCCAGGGTGGTGGCTCCGCACAAACCGCAACCGGTTCTGCCGGTCATGTTTTTTCCCTTGCCGTGCAGTTTCTCAAAACGCTTTTCAGGAATCGTCATTCTAACTTCCACTCCTTTGGAGCGTTGTACGACGCGTACCGACTGCAATTCCGACGTATGGCCGATGATTTCTTCGGTCAGACTGAAGCCCAATGCAAAATCTTCTAGATTGAGAGGGGTCGTCAGCATCACCACGTGCGGAATGGTGTTGTAAACCAACACCACCGGCACTTCTTCAGCGACATAATCCTCTTTCGCGGTGTGAACTGGGCCGCGCCAGCTATCGAACGTACCGGTTCGATAGCTGGTCCAGCCCAGTTCGCTTGAGACTGCATCCATAAGGCGGTTGCTACTTACTCGTTGACCGCGATGCGGTTTTCCAGTAGAGACAACTGATTGTCGGAAAAGTCTTGGTATTCCTGTTGCCATGCCGAAGTTTGTGCAACTTTGGCGACATGTACAGCGGTGACTTTGTATTCCGGACAGTTGGTTGCCCAGTCCGAGTTATCGGTGGTGATGACGTTAGCGCCTGAATGTGGGAAATGGAACGTGGTGTAAACCACGCCAGGCTGCATGCGATCAGTAATCAAAGCGCGCAACACGGTTTCCCCGGAACGGCTTTTCACGCCGCACCAGTCGCCATCGCTAATACCCAGTACTTCAGCATCGTGTGGATGCAATTCCAGACGATCTTCCTCGTGCCAGGCGACGTTTTCCGTGCGGCGAGTTTGGGCACCGACGTTGTATTGCGACAAGATCCGGCCGGTAGTCAGAATCAACGGATATTTGCTGCTGGTACGTTCTTCGGTAGCGACATATTCGGTTAGCATGAAGCGGCCTTTACCGCGCACGAAGTGGTCGGCGTGCATAATCGGCGTGCCATCGGGTGTTTCGTCATTGCAAGGCCACTGTATGCTGCCCATTTCGTCGATTTTTTCGTAACTGACACCGGCGAATTGCGGTGTCAGCGCCGCGATTTCGGCCATGATTTCCGAAGGATGGCTGTAATTCATCGGATAACCCAGGGCGTTCGACAAATCCTGGGTTACTTCCCAGTCTTCCTTGCCACCCAGCGGGGTCATCACTTTACGAACCGGCGAAATCCGGCGTTCAGCATTGGTAAACGTGCCGTTCTTTTCCAGGAACGAGGAGCCTGGTAAAAACACGTGAGCAAATTTAGCGGTTTCGTTCAGGAAAATGTCTTGTACGACCAAGCATTCCAATTCACGTAGCGCGTGATGTACGTGGGTGATATCAGGATCGGATTGAGCGATGTCTTCGCCTTGTACGTACAAGCCTTTGAAACTACCGTCGATAGCGGCGGCAAACATATTCGGGATACGTAAGCCGGGTTCTGAGGACAGCGCCACGTTCCAAGCAGTTTCAAACTGAACGCGAGTTTGCGAGTCGGAAACATGGCGGTAGCCGACAAACTCGTGCGGGAACGAACCCATATCGCAAGAGCCTTGGACATTGTTTTGTCCGCGTAGCGGGTTGACGCCAACCCCATCGCGGCCAATGTTACCGGTTGCCATTGCCAGATTAGCGATACCGATAACTGTTGTTGAACCTTGGCTATGTTCGGTCACACCCAAGCCGTAATAGATCGCGCCATTACCGCCCGTTGCGTACAAGCGAGCCGCTGCGCGCATGGTTTCGGCGGGTACGCCGGTTAATTCGGCGACGGCCTCAGGTGAATGTTGGGGCAGCGCAACAAAGGTTTTCCATTTATTGAACGACTCAATATCGCAGCGTTCCAGTGCGAATTTTTCATCCGCCAAGCCTTCGGTGACAATGACGTGAGCCAATGCGGTGACAACCGCAACATTGGTGCCGGGGCGAAGTTTCAGATGGTAGTCGGCTTTCACATGTGGGCTATTGCTAACCAAATCGATACTGCGCGGATCGACCACGATCAGTTTCGCGCCTTGGCGTAAGCGGCGTTTCATCATCGAACCGAAAACCGGGTGGCCGTCAGTCGGATTGGCGCCGATTACCATAATCACATCGGACTGCATCACCGAGTCAAAGGTTTGGGTGCCGGATGATTCGCCAAAAGTGCTTTTCAAGCCGTAGCCGGTCGGCGAATGGCAAACGCGGGCACAGGTATCGACATTGTTGTTACCGAAGCCGGCACGGATTAATTTTTGCACCAGATAGGTTTCTTCGTTAGTGCAACGCGAAGAGGTAATGCCGCCGATTGAGTCTTTGCCGTATTTGGCTTGGATCCCCTTCAATTTGGTGGCGGCAAAACTGATCGCTTCTTCCCAACTGACTTCGCGCCAAGGATCGGAAATGTTTTCCCGTACCATAGGGGTGGTGATACGGTCTTTGTGCGTGGCATAACCGAATGCAAATCGGCCTTTGACGCAAGAGTGGCCGTGATTGGCTTGGCCGTTTTTATCCGGCACCATGCGTACCAGTTGTTCGCCTTTCATTTCGGCTTTGAATGAGCAACCGACACCGCAATAGGCGCAGGTGGTGATGGTGCTATGTTCCGGAACACCGTGGTCGATTACCGATTTTTCCATCAGTGTCGCGGTGGGGCAGGCTTGCACGCAAGCGCCGCAGGATACGCATTCGGATTCCATGAATGGCTGATTTTGCCCTGGAGAGACTTTGGAATCGAAGCCGCGGCCGTCGATGGTCAATGCGAAGGTACCTTGTACCTCTTCGCAGGCACGGACGCATCGTGAACAAACGATACATTTTGCCGGGTCGAAGCTGAAATAGGGGTTGCTGGTGTCTTTTTCGGAATCCAGATGATTCTCGCCGTCGAAACCGTAACGCACTTCGCGCAAGCCGACTTGGCCGACGGTATCCTGCAATTCGCAATCGCCGTTGGCGGCGCAGGTTAAACAGTCTAAAGGATGATCGGAGATGTATAGTTCGGCAATGCCGCGTCTGATGCTGGCTAGCTTGTCGTTCTGGGTACATACCTTCATGCCTTCTGCCACCGGGGTAGTACAGGAAGCCGGATAGCCGCGCGCACCTTCGATTTGCACCAGGCACATCCGACAAGAACCGAACGGATCCAGGCTATCGGTGGCGCACAATTTAGGAATGCTGATCCCCGCTTCGGCGGCGGCGCGCATCACGGAACTGCCGGCATTGACAGTGACCTTGTGGCCGTCGATTTCCAGAGTGACTTGATTTGCAGACGAACTTGCGGGAGTTCCGTAATCTATTTCGTTATTGTCAGACATGTTTATCTCCTGGTAATCGCGATCAGGCTTTGGCGGATTGTAAGCCAAAGTCTTCAGGGAAATGATTCAGCGCGCTTAACACCGGGAAAGGTGTCATGCCGCCCATTGCACACAAAGATCCGTAAGTCATGGTGTCGCATAAATCGCGCAACAACACGGTGTTTTTATCCTTTTGCACGCCCTCGACGATACGGTCTATTACTTCGACGCCACGTGTTGATCCTATCCGGCAAGGTGTGCATTTGCCGCAGGATTCTTCCACACAAAATTCCATTGCATAACGCGCCATGTCGGCCATGTTGACGGTATCGTCATGAACCACTATGCCGCCATGACCCAATACCGCTGAAATGGCCGCGAAGGCTTCGTAATCCAGCGGTGTATCGAACTGGCTCTCATGCAAATAAGCGCCCAGCGGTCCGCCGACCTGTACCGCGCGTATCGGTCGGCCGCTCGCTGAGCCGCCGCCGTAATCGTAAAGCAGCTCGCGCAAGGTCATGCCGAAAGCGACCTCAAACAGACCGGGGTGCTTGATATTTCCAGCCAGTTGCAGAGGTAGCGTACCGCGTGAACGGCCCATGCCGTAGTTTTTATAATATTCGCCGCCTTTGTCCAGAATCACAGGAATCGAGGCCAGCGAAATGACATTGTTGACGATGGTAGGTTTACCGAACAGGCCGACGATAGCGGGGAGTGGTGGCTTAAAACGTACCAATCCACGTTTACCTTCCAGGCTTTCCAACAGGGAAGTTTCTTCGCCGCAAATATAGGCTCCGGCGCCGCTGCGTACTTCCAGGTGGAACGTTTTTCCGCTGTTTTGGATGTTTTCGCCCAAATAACCGTTTTTGTACGCCGCTTCGATAGCTTGATTCAGCGCAATCTTAGCGTGTGGGTATTCGACGCGCAGATAGATATAACCTTGAGTAGCTCCCACCGCGAGGCCGGCTATGGTCATGCCTTCGATCAAAACGAAGGGGTCGCCTTCCATGATCATTCTGTCGGAAAATGTACCAGAGTCGCCTTCATCAGCGTTACAGACAATGTATTTTTGATCTGCCGGGGCGTTTAGCACTGTGTTCCATTTGATGCCGGTCGGAAACGCGGCGCCGCCACGACCACGCAGGCCCGAGTCAGTGACCTGTTTGACGATTTCGGTGGCTTGCAAAGCCAACGCATTTTTCAGGCCACGGTATCCATCGTGAGCCAAGTAGTCGTCGATGTTGACCGGGTCTGTTAGGCCGACGCGGGCGAAGGTAAGACGATTTTGATTTTTGAAATAAGCTATTTCTTCAATGTTGCCTAAATAAAGCGGATGTTGCTTGCCATCCAGCAGCCCGGCATCGAGTAAAGGTGCCACATCTTCCACTTGCACGGGGCCATAGGCAACTCTGCCTTGGCTGGTTTCGACTTCGACGAGGGGCTCCAGCCAGAACAATCCGCGAGAGCCGTTGCGGACGATTTCAGCTGATAAGCCTTTGCTGCTAGCTTGCTGTTCCAATGCCTTGGCAACTTGTTCAGCACCCAGGGAAAGTGCGGTGGAATCACGGGAAATAAATACGCGTGTCATTATTTGGCACCTTTATAAGTGGCTAGCAAACGATCAAATTTTTCAGTTGTGACGCGACCCATCACCTCGTCGTCTATGGTAATTGATGGCGAACAAGCGCAGTTACCTAAACAATAAACAGGTTCTAGTGAAAAAATTCCGTCAGCTGTGGTTTCGTGAAAGTCGATGCCAAGCTGTTGTTTAACATGGGTTTCCAGCGCTTTACCGTTCATTGCTTGGCATGATTCGGCCCGACAAATTCGTATTGTGTGCTCTCCGGGCGGAGTCTCCCGAAAGTAATGATAAAAACTAATAACCCCGTGGACTTCCGCTTGGGAAAGATTGAGCGACTTGGCAATGTCTACTACGGCGGCCGGCGGGATGTAGCCCAGAGTGTCCTGAATACCATGCAAAATAGGCAACAGATTACCCGGCATTGCTTGATGAGTGTTCAGTATTTCCAACACGGTGGGTTTTTGGGTTTGATAGTCTTGCATCATTGGCTCTGTAATAAATGACGAAAAGGTTATCGTCCTATTTAATCATGA
This sequence comes from Methylomonas sp. 11b, assembly GCF_000515215.1. NCBI lineage: Bacteria > Pseudomonadati > Pseudomonadota > Gammaproteobacteria > Methylococcales > Methylococcaceae > Methylomonas > Methylomonas sp. 11b. Next base: position 2,082,142 of record NZ_KI911557.1, on the reverse strand, counting down.
ACAAACCTGGGTTTGCAATTCGGGTTCGTGCCTGAATCCCGCGTATTTCCTAAGCAAAGCAAGGTAATTGCAACATCCGACTCTGATTAGTTTGGGAAGTTCGCGTGGAAAAAATGTGATGGTGGATGCTTTACTTTTAAATGATAATTGTTATCATTAATGCGCATATGAATTAAGTGAGGGTGTTATGTACGTATGTGTGTGTAAAGCGGTCACCGATAGACAGGTTACGCAGGCAATCAGTCAAGGTGTATGTAATCGCAGACAGCTGATGCAGTGCACGGGTGCGGGTGGTGTATGTGGAAAATGCACGGCCAGTATTAAAGCTTTACTGGATGAAAATACGCAGAATCGGAAGATGCAAGCTCAAGCGGCATAGTTATTTAGTTAGCTGAGCTTATAGGGATATAAGACGTATGTTGCAAAAAAACAGGGCGGTTGGACCGCCCTGTTCTGTATGGCGCGTTATTTAGCTGTAGCCGCTGGTTCGGTGGGTTTTACGTCTGCGTTTGGTGCGGCGCTGGCTGGTTCGGCCGGAGTGGCCTCAGCAGCAGGTGCTGGTGCAGCCTGATCAGCCGGTTGAGCCTCTTCTTGCTTTGGTGGTGTCGGCGGCAGTAAGACTTCAACTTTGGCGTTTTTGCGCAAATTTTCGATCATGGCTTGCGCTTTTTGGCGCTGTAACATTGGGCGAATTTGTTCTTTAACTGAATCAAACGGCGGTGGTGTTAGCGCTCTGGACTCTTCGCGCAGGATCACATGCCAGCCAAACTGAGTTTGCACGGGTTGTTTGCTGAATTTGCCGTTTTCCAGCGCAACCACGGCTTCAGAGAAGGGCGGGACCATGCGATCAGCGGTAAACCAACCTAAATCTCCACCTTCGGAGCCCATCGGGTCGATGGAATGTTTTTTAGCCAGCGCGGTAAAATCGCCGCCTTTTTCCAGTTCTGCGATCAGTTTTTTTGCTTCGTCTTCGGTTTTAACCAAAATGTGGCGGGCCTTGTATTCGCTGCCCATATTAGCCATTTTGGAGTCGTATTCCGCTTTGATTTCTTCGTCGGTGACTGGGTTGGCTTTCAGGTAGTCTTGTAGGGCCGCTTGCGACAATAAGGAGTTTCTAACGGTCGCCATCCGTTCGATGACTTCCGGCGATTTATCCAGTTGTTTTTGTACGGCTTGCTGAATCAACAATTCGCGTTGAATCAGTTCTTCCAATAGCTGTTCTTTTGGGAAGGTTTGGCCTTGGCTGCGTTCTGCAATTTCTTTTTCCAAGGTTTCCAAGGTTTTCTTGCTGATATAGGTGCCGTTAACCGAAGCAACCGCGTCCTCTTTGCTGACAGTCGGTGCCGCTGGTGCGGACGCTTCCTTGGCTTTTTCTTCGAAGCAACCGGGTAACAGTACGCTACTGGCTAGTATCAGGGGAATAAGTTTCAGTTTCATCTTAAGAATTTCCTTTAGCTGTTTTCAGAGGGGGTTAAAGCGTTAATGCCCAGGGCATGGATTTCATCCTTCATCATGTCGCCCAAGGCCTGATAAACCAGCTGATGTCTTTGCACCAGGGATTTACCTTCAAATTGAGTGGATATGAGAGTGACATGGAAATGACCGCCACCTTTGTTACCGGCGTGGCCGGCGTGTGCGGCGCTATGGTCGATGATTTCGATTAATTCTGGCTTAAAAGCTTCTTCCAGCTTCTGTCTGATATGGTCGGCTGTCATTGGGGAAATACTTGTTTGAAAGGTTTAACGGTAACACGAGCATATACGCCCGCGGAGATATAAGGGTCGGCATTGGCCCAGTCTTGGGCGTCCTGCCGACTGGCAAACTCGGCAACAATCAGGCTGCCGCTAAATCCGGCATCGCCGGGGTTTTCGCTATCTATCGCAGGATGCGGCCCGGCCAATACCAAGCGGCCTTGGTTTTGCAATATAGTTAATCGTTCCAGATGCTGCGGACGGGCGGCCAAACGATTGCTCAGGCTGTCCGCGACATCTTCGGCCATGATGGCATACAACATTACTCTTTAGCCTCTGGTGCGGGAATAAACTTATACAAGAACACTATTTGTACGGCAATAAAAATAAGCATCAGGCCGGGAACGCCGAAAGTTTTAAAACTGACCCAGTCGTCGGTGCTGTAGTTCGCCATCACGTATAAATTTAAACAGCCGACCCCGATAAAAAACATGGACCAGCTCAGGTTAAGGCGTTTCCAGATACGATCCGGCAATTCGAGGTTTGCGCCCATCATGCGTTCTATAAAAGTTTTTTTGCCGACGAATTGGCTGACCAAAAATGCACCGCCGAACAGCCACTCAATAATGGTTAGTTTCCACTTAATGAATTGCTCGTCCTGTAAATATAGTGTCGCACCACCCATGACCAAAATTAATCCCAGTGTAATCCACTGCATGGTTTCCACTTTGCGATAGAGCAGCCAATAGCTGATGACCTGCACAACCGTGGCGGCGATTACGACGGCAGTGGCAATGTAAATGTCGTACAGTTTGTACGCGACAAAGAATAGAACGATAGGGAAAAACTCTAAAAGCGGTTTCATGATTGACGTTTAAAGATGGGAGGGAGGTTAGACGTAAAGATCGATACCGGAAATGATCTCGGCAACCCGGTTTTGGGCGGGTTGATTGCGGTTTTCTGTGTAGGCGTTCAATGCTTTCAAGGTACGCGAATTACTTGGTTGGTCGTTATTGCTTACTGTCAGCCCGTTGTCCGCCAAAGCGGCCTTGATTTGAGCGGTTGACGAGGTTTTAGGTAAATCAGGATTCTGCCGAGGTATCCCGGTCTCGTCGCTATTAGGCTTTTGCTTTTGTTCAAGATTATTATCCGGCCGTACGGCTCTCGGCTGGTTATAGCCGACCGGATAAAAAGCCAAGGATGAACTGTGTATTGTGTTCACAAAGCGCGATTAGAGCCCAAGTATCAATTACTTCATTGTAGAATCTTTGGGTGCAATTGTACATGAGCCTAACGGCTTTGCTGCTAAAATGCCGGTTTTAAAGGAGGATTTCATGATTCAGTCCAATAACGTCGAGCTGGAAGCGGCGGCTTTCAGGCAACTACTAGCCCATTTACAACAGCATACCGAAGTGCAGAATATCGAACTGATGGTGCTCGCTGATTTTTGCCGGAATTGCCTGGCTAAATGGTATGCAGCCGCCGCCGCAGAACGCGCAATCGACATTGATTACGAGCAAGCACGGCAGATTGTCTACGGCATGCCTTACAGCGAATGGAAAGATAAATATCAACGCGAAGCCACTCCGGAGCAACTGGCAGCGTACGACGCAAAACAAAAACTGAAAGCGCAATCATGACGGAAGAAAAACCCTTCGATGCGATGTTCTCCAGCGTGATTGGTCAAGAATATCAAATGCTCAACTTGATATGCCCATTTGCGACGGAAATGAGCCGCTTAGTTGGTGAAATGGTTGGCGATTACTGTGAAAAGCAGAGCGCTCCCCAGACAGTGGTTGAACTTGGTGGCGGTACTGGTATCACTACGTTGGCGATCCTGTCTGCCGCGGATAACCTAAGTATATTAAGTGTCGATAACGAACCCACTATGCAAAATCAGGCGAAGCAGAGTTTGCGGGACTGGGTCGCAGCAGGCAGATTGTGTTTTTCCGGCGAGGACGCCTTGACGGCATTACAAGCATTGGCGAGCGACAGTGTCGATATTTTGGCGTCGGCATATACTTTGCATAATTTCCATTGCGATTACCGCCGTCAAGTGTTGGTCGAAATATATCGGGTGTTAAAGCCGGGTGGAAAATTCGTCAACGGCGACCGTTATGCCTTGGATGATGTCAGCGCGCATACCCGCAGCATTCAGCAAGAAGTTGGCGGTTATTTTAAGGTGTTGACCGAAATCAACCGATTGGATTTACTCGAGCATTGGATAGTCCATCTGTTTAACGACGAGTCGGAAAATCATGTCATGCGCGAATCCGTCGCGTTGGCGCAGATGGCTAAGGCCGGTTTTCGGGACATTGATTTGCAGCAACGCATGGAGGTCAATGCCTTGGTAACTGCGCTTAAATGACACCTTACGGTGCTTGCGAATCAGCATTTGCTGAACTATGTGCGGCTTAAACGAGAAAAAACATGGCTGAATCGACTGGTAGTAAAAACAAAAAAACCTTGGATGCGTTCGCCGACGATCTGGATGCCATGCTGAATATTGGCGACCCCTCCGAACAACAGGTTGGCAAAATAGATGATGACGAAGCCATTGACCGTTTGCTGGTGGGCGACGAGACATTCGAGCCTGAGGCGCAACAGGAGATTGACGAGTTCGCGGATATCGATGAATTGCTGAGTGCGAATGAGCCTAAGGCAGTATCGAGTTTAGCCGACGATATTGATGAGTTTGGCGACGATTTCAACGCCGACATCGGCATTAATCCCGGACGCGAGCAGCAAGTTATCGACGATGAGTTTGCCGATATCGTCGATGCCGAAAATCAGGGGAACCCTTTAGATTTGCCGGTTGATGATGTATTTGAAGAAGTAGCGGAGTTAGAGCGGGTCGGTCAAATCGACGATTTCCCCGAAGACACCCCGGTCGCCGCAGTGGGTTTGGCGGAAACTGCGGTGGACGAGCTGGAGAATATGGCCGAAATAGACGAGTTTTCCGATGATGCCGAGTTGGCTGGCGGCAATGCCGATTTTCTGATTGCGGATTTCGATATTTCGGCTGATGACGAATATGCACCGTCGGCACCGCCAATCGTCGATGATTTTGCCGATTTGGAAGAACCCGATAACAGCGTCCAAGCAAGTGCGCCGGAACCGGAGCCGGATTTGGATCAGATATTTGCGGCAGCGGTCAGTGAGCAAAATAACGAGGAAGAATTAGTTGTCGTCCAGAGCAATGAGCCCGAAATAGCGCCGATTGCCGACGCGGTCGAGCAAGTTCAAGCGGCCCCAGTTCCGCCTATACAAGTCATCGATCATAGTAGCGAAATTGCCGCGTTGAATCGGAATATCGTCGACCTCAAAAAGCATCAGCAGCAGATGCGCCACGATCTGACCGAGGCGGCGGGTAAAAATGAGCTGCTTGGTTGTTTGGATAGTCTGGAAAGCGTACAGACCGAACAGAAGAAAACCAAGCGGGCCTTGGATGCCTTGGCGGCTAAAAAGCCGGTAGCTGCCTATGTGGCCAATGGCATCGCAGTGGCGGCGCTGCTGATCGGTACCGGATTAGGAATACAAGGCATGATCGCCAAGTCGCAAGTCGGCGAGTTGGTCACCATTATTGGAAAATTACAGGAACAAGTGAATGCTGCGCCTGCCAGCGATGCAGCGGACAAGGAAATGTTGCGCAAACAGTTAGACGAGTTGACGGTGAGCAATGGCGTGATGGCCACTCAGATTGCGGAATTAAGTAAGGCGGGGCATGCTGATACTGGTGCGGCAAAAGCGAACGGCGATCAGGCCAAGCCTTCTGCCGAAATCGGCAGCCAGATCATGCAAATCGGCGCTGCGATAGAAGCTTTGCAGAACAAGGTGAGCGCCTTGGAAAAAGGTCGAGCGGTAGCTGCTGCGCCGGCCCCTAAGCCGGAGAAGAAAAAGCCGGTACCGGTCGAGGAAAATTGGGCGGTCAATTTAATAGCGTTTAAACAGGATTGGTATGCCAAGAGCAAGGCCCAAGAGTTTGCGGGCAAAGGCGTGCCGGCCAAGGTAGTCAAAACCGAATCCAAGGGCGAAAACTGGTATCGTTTGTTTGTGGACGGTTTTAAAACCCAGTACGAAGCGGCGGCTTATGCGGCGAAAATCAAGAAAACCCTTAATCTCGATTCGGTGTGGGTTACCCGCAATAAAGAATAGCCATGGATAATCAGAAACTTGTGGTTGCAGTATCGTCCAGAGCCTTATTCAATCTGGATGAATCGCATGCGATTTTCGAAACCCAGGGCAAGGAAGCCTTTTGTCGTTATCAGATTGAGCACGAAAACGAAATTCTGCCGCCGGGTTTTGGATTTTCCTTGGTGAAGAAGTTTCTGGATATTAACAAAGCTTTTCCCGGGGCGCCGTTGGTGGAGATTATCCTGCTGTCGCAAAATAGCGCGGATACCGGTTTGCGTATCTTTAACTCGATTAATCATTACGAACTGGCGATTAGCCGGGCGGCGTTTACTAGCGGCGTTTCGCCTTACGAATATATTCCGGCTTTTGGCGCGCATTTGTTTTTGTCGGCCAATGGCGAGGATGTCAGAAAAGCTCTGGCTGCCGGTTATGCTGCTGCGACCATCGTCTCCGGCGCCGTAGCCAATCCGTCGCCGCAGTTGCGGATTGCTTTTGATGGCGATGCGGTGCTGTTTTCCGATGAATCGGAGCGGATTTATCAACAACACGGTTTGGCGGCTTTTGCCGCCAATGAGCGCAACGAGGCGCATAAGCCCTTGTCCGACGGACCGTTGAAAGAGTTTTTAAGTGCTTTGCACCGCATTCAAACCCATTTCGATCAAGATTTGTCGCCGATTCGCACCGCCTTGGTCACCGCACGCGCCGCACCTGCTCACGAGCGGGTCGTTAGAACCTTGCGGGCTTGGGGAATTAGAATTGATGAAGCCTTGTTTTTAGGCGGCATGCCCAAGGGGGCGTTTTTAAAAGCGTTCGGGGCTGATATTTTCTTCGATGATCAAAAAGGCCATTGCGATTCCGCAGAGTCCCATCAAATCGCTGCCGCCCACGTCCCGCATGGCGTCACAAATCAACACCGACCTTGAAGCGCACTAACCAAGGGGTGCTTTCCACGCAAGCTTTCAAATACAAGGTGTTGCCGTACAGCAGATTGATTTTACTGCCTACCGTGTATTTGCCGTTGGCTAACAACACCTCGGGGTGCTCGGTTTCCATCCCGATGACTATGGCTTTCTGGCTGTTGCTGTCGCCGGCATTTTCGATGTCGTGGATTGTAATGTTGCCGATAATGGGTTCCAGCAAAATTAGTGTTACATCTTCATATAGCGTTTGCTGGCGAACTATCACCACTTTGGCGGGCTGCTGCTCGCGACACAGTAAGCCAATATCACCGGTTGAACAATTGGGCGCGGGGCTTTCCGCCACCAGGAATTGTTTGCTGACGTTGCGTAGCAGACTCAGACTAGTGCCGTGTTCGGGGAAACTGACAATGCTAGCATTGAGCGGTTTGTAGAAACTTTTTTCATGTTCCAATGGCACTAGAGACATATCGCGGGCCAGGGACCTACCGCGCGACAATTGCGAGCTAAGGTTCATGATTTTCGATAATTTTTCTTCGCCTTGCAGATGGGCGCTGACCGCAACGAAGCCCTCGAGTAAGTGTGCAGGCATCGGCGGGCCGATTGCCACCGATGCGAAAATATTGCTGTATCCTGTCAAGTGCAAAGCCAGTTTGGTCTGCATGTTTGAATTCAGTTCGGTCTCGATTTCGCCAAGTTGCAAGGCATGGCCGAGTCTCAGGCAGCTGATGTGCACGGAGCCGCGCGGCAATGTACTGTTCGTGCGCGGTATTGGACTTGGTTCGCTGCCCAGATTCCAAAAAAAACCGCTATCCGGATTGGCAGTTTTGCTGAGCTCCAGGCGATCTTGATGCCGATTAACCAACTGAAATAATTGACTGATTTCAGTTGTTGAGTATTGGTTGGGTTTGCTGAGTGCAAACAATACGTTGCGTTTAACGACTGCTTCAATGGTGCTTTGTAACTTAAACTCCTGAAGTTTGGAAGAGATCGGTTTTTTTAACAGTTGCAGTTCAACAGCTATGGTGTAAAGCAGGCCGCTTTTTTTCCACAAGGTTGTAGACGGCATTTCGTAAAACAGCGCCGTGCTGCGCAGACAGTACCCAACGAGTTGCAAGGCATAAAATATCGCTTGTTGGTTCAGCAATGTATCGAGTTGTTTGGTCTCGACAGTACGACAAAAAGCCAGGCTCAAATGTCTGAGTAACTGGATGGCTAGTTTCGCAATTTTCAGCGCTTTGGTGTTGGTGGCTAGGTCTGTTTCGGAACGCGCCGCGTTGGTTAAACCATTGGATAAATGCAATGTCAGTGGCGTTAAATTGACGAGTATCGGCAACACGTTTGCGGCTGGGGCGTTGCTGCGAGTCAGTTGTTTAAGGACCAGATTCAACTGATTTGCAGCGTTCGCCGCCGGCAACGCGCTTAATGAATTTATCCATGCGCCGAGGGACTCCGTTGACAGCTCAAAAGGCAGTGATGCGTTATCGGTCATGTACTTGCGAGTTAAGTTGTGTTGAAAACATTACCTCAGTTTAGTTCAGATTGGCGGCTAAAGGCAGCTGCCAATTTTACGAAACCCCGGCGGCTGCATAAAATGCCGATTCCATCGAATAAACACAGCAGAGTAATGACGCGAATATTGAATTGTAAATGGGAACTTGCCGCACCGGTTTTTGGGATATTGCTCACCATGGCCTTTGCTCCATACGATTATGCCTACGCCGCAATCGGTGCATTAGTTTTCATTTACTGGGTTTGGCAGCGGCAGATGCCGAAGAGGGCGGTGCTTAGTGGTTATTTGTTCGGTTTGGGTTTGTTCGGTTCAGGTATTTGGTGGACGTATATCAGTATTCACGATTTTGGCGGCGGCGACCCGTATAGCTCGATAGCGCTGACGGCTTTGCTGGTAGCAGTTTGGGCTTTGTTCCCGGCCTTGACCGGCTGGTTTATCGCCAAAACCTCGATGTGGTCCGGGGCATGGCTACGTATAACGGCTGCCGCTGTCGCTTGGGTGGCGGTCGAGTATTTTCGCGGTTATTGGTTGTTGAATGGTTTTCCCTGGCTGCAAATTGCCTACAGCCAACTGTCTACGCCTTTGGCTGGTTATGCCCCACTGACCGGGGTTTATGGGGTCGGGTTTTTGTTGGCTGTATCGGCTTTTTCGTTAGTCGAGATATTGCGTGGCAAATTGCCGGCATTGCCGGGGCTGCTGGTTTTAGGATTAATTTGGGCGGGCGGTGGCTATTTGCGAACCGTGTCGTGGACTCAAGCCGCTGGCGCGCCGATCAAGGTAACATTGGTGCAAGGCAATATTGGCCAGGATCAGAAATGGCAAAAAAATCAGAAACTCAACACGCTCAGACTTTATCAAGAGCTCACAGAACAGCATTGGGATTCTGATGTAATCATCTGGCCGGAAACCTCGATTCCGGCCTTTCTATCGCAAGTGAAAGAGTTCTACATCGATCCTCTGCAAACTGCCGCGCAAGCGCATGGAGTTGATTTGGTTGTTGGGCTACCCAGCAGCGGGCAGGGTAAGGAGTATTACAACAGCGTCATGACCTTGGGCGAAAATCAAGCCCTTTACCACAAAAATCACCTACTGCCTTTTGGCGAATATTTACCGCTTCAGCCGTTATCGGGCTGGGTATTGGATAAATTGCAAATACCTCTGGGCGATTTCGCTGCCGGTGGCGACCGGCAAACGTTGTTGACGGCGGGCGGTCATGCGTTTGTCACTACTATTTGTTATGAAGATGCCTTCGGCGAGTTGGTTGCCAGGCAGGTTGCGGATGCCGGCTACATCGTCAATATGACCAACGACGCCTGGTTCGGCGATTCGTCGCAGCCGCATCAACACATGCAAATGGCGCAAATGCGGGCGCTGGAAACCGGCCGCTATTTGGCACGAGCCACCAATACTGGTGTGACCGGGTTTGTAGGTCCGGACGGTGCATTACGTAAGCAGGCGCCTTTGTTTACTACGACTACTTTAACCGATTATATAGTGCCGATGCGTGGTCTTACGCCTTACGTCATCTTGGGTGATAAAGGTTTTTTCGGGGTGTTGGCCGTATTGCTGCTGGTGACGTATGTCTGGCATCGCAAGTTCGGTGCGGGTATTTCCAAACAAGGCGTTGAAGCCGTTTAGAACTGTGGCGATTGATTTAGAAAACATTCCTCAGAAGTACTTATGATCCCTACGCGCTGTAAATCCGCAATCCTGATTGGCACACTGGCCTTTGCGGTCGGAACATCCCAGGCTGAACCTGCTTTAGAAACGCCTGCATTCTGGTTGGAATCTGGGCAAAACCGCATCAAGGCCGCTGAGCAACTTAAAGCCAATAAAGCATTCGCCAAAAACGTGATTCTATTTGTCGGCGACGGTATGGGCATCGCGACTATTACCGCGGCGCGTATTCTGGAGGGGCAGCGTAAACCGGGCAATCGTGGCGGAGAGGAGAACTCATTGAGTTTCGAAGCTGCGCCGTATGTGGCGTTATCGAAAACCTACAGCGCCAATCAGCAAACCCCGGATTCCGCGCCGACCATGTCAGCCATCATCACTGGTGTGAAAACCAACGATGGCGAATTGTCGGTGGGGATGCAGGTGGCACGCCGGGAAAAAAGCGCAGATGTCATCAATACCTACAAGGTGAAAACCTTACTGGAACAGGCCGAGGAAAAAGGTCTATCGACTGGCGTGGTTTCTACTGCCCGAGTCACGCATGCCACTCCGGCTGCTTGTTACGCCCATACCTCTGAACGCGATTGGGAGTCTGATGCGCAAGTTCCTGAGGGCGCCACAGTTCCCGATATTGCCAAGCAACTCCTGGAGTTCGAATACGGTAACGGCCTGGAAGTGGCTTTGGGTGGCGGGCGTAGCATGTTTTTGCCCGAAACGACGCCGGACCCGGAAGATAGTGACAAGTTTGGTAGCCGCAAAGACGGTGTTGATTTGACCCAGCGTTGGCTAGCCCAATATCCGCAATCCGCCTACGTTTACAACAAAGCCGGCTTCGACGCCATAGACTCTAAGCAAACCGAGCATTTGCTGGGACTGTTCGAGCTTTCGCACATGGAATACGAACATGACCGGCTTGGCGACAAGGGTGGAGAGCCGTCTTTGACCGAGATGACCGAAAAAGCCATAGATATATTGTCGAAAAATAAAAAAGGCTATGTGCTGATGGTGGAGGCGGGCCGTATCGATCATGCCCATCACGCCGGTAATGCCTATAGAGCCTTGACGGAAACAATCGAGCTATCTAATGCGGTGCGCAAGGCGCTGGAAAAAACCAATCCTGTAGATACTTTAATCGTCGTTACCGCCGACCATAGCCATACCTTTACTATCGCCGGCTACCCGCAACGCGGAAATCCTATCATGGGCTTGGTAAAACAAACTGGCGAAACCGGTTTTGCCAAGGACAGCAACGGTCTGCCGTACGCTACGCTGGGATATGCCAATGGCCCGGGCTATCGAGGCCAAAACGGCCGTCCGGATCTAAGCGTTGTCGATACTGCGCATCCCGATTTTCTGCAGGAAGCCGTCGTCCCGCTGGGTAGCGAAACGCACGGTGCCGAAGATGTGGCGATTTTCGCGTTTGGCCCCAAAGCGCATTTATTTCATGGAGTACAAGAGCAAAGTTACATCTATCAGGTGATGGCGCATGCTTTGAAGTTTAAGGCCGGGCGGTAAAATCTCACCAATTGTGAATATAGGGGTCTCAGCGCAAATTTAAGCTAAAGATAAGGCATTAAGACCGTGGTACTTGTTAAGCGTACGAACCGAGCTATGTCGGCAAATTTAAAAATTCATGGCAAATTACCGTTTGGCCGGATTTGCTTGGGCCATTAATAATGAAATCTTAATTTGCACATAATCTAGATTTAAGGAAGTTTGAATAAAGTAACGACACACAAATCTAGCTTAGACGGTTATAAGGAAAAAATTATGGACAATATAAAAGCGATACCAATAGCCAGCCATGCCGACAGCAATTATTGTGACCACCCGACCTTGACCATGGAATTCGCCTACGGGTCGCCAACCGGGAGTTTCATCTGTATGGAATGCGGGCGACTGTTATCTAAATCGACGGTCCGACAGGCAGCATTCGTCCCAAATGCTGTGCCAATAAAAACCATGCAGCCGTTAAGATTGCCCGTGTTTATAGTTTAGATACGCTCACGAGAAAACCACAATCACAAAAAAGCCGGGTTCTGTTCCCGGCTCTGCTTATCTAAATGACAATTCAGTGAGTTTTTGAAAGTTAATTATTCTGATTTAGTTGAATTGAATAGGCTTATCTTCCGATCTGAACGTCACGCCATGCCTCAACGGCGAACTCCGCCAATTCTTTGATTATTCCAACTATGAATAACGCAAGACCATAAGTAAGTCCGGCGAGTATCAGCACTGCTAGTATTTTCATAAGACCTCCCAAAAGCTATCGGCTGGTCCGATTCTGCCACCTTTTTTCTAAAACTCAACAGTGTTTTGGTCGCTCTCGTAGACGGTGTGCTTCTAAAAAAATAGACAAAATCTTCCAAAACAGAATCTTGATTCACTTTCTTAAAGTCAATTAAATGTTATCGATTTTGTCATTTGAACTGCCATATCTTGGTGGTGTCTCTGTGTTCGCGCAATCGAAGGATTTGTTCATCAGCTTGAATGGGTTGCCAGATTAGCCCTTTGCAGTGGCGGATCGCCGTATTGGACAAAGATAAGCGATCTTTTCCGTTACTGACCAAAAATGTCAGGTGACTGTCACTTATGGCAATACTGCGCTGACAAAAAATAGTCTTATCTACGCAGATCGTTCGAAGAGGCGAAGGCCATTCCGTGTTCAGAAAATGGTGTGTTATTTGCTTTGTAACTATTGCCAAATGCTAGCGACATACATTCCGGTACAGCCAGATACTCGTTTGACCAGTGTTTGTAAGCTAACGAATTCAATTGTTTATGAGACTTGAACAAGTTTTTGCTTTTATAGATAAACTGCACATTAGGGAATTACGATGATAACTAAATTCGGCAAATCCAACTCGCTTAAAACCCGTGATGCTGGTTTTCAAGCAAACCCAATATATCTTTACGAAATTGACCTAAGGGTCCAAACAGCAAATTGGTTGAAGCAAGGGCCTCAGCAATTGCAAAATAGAGTGAAAAAGTATCCGGTTTTATAACTTGGTAAACGCCCGATGTACTGCTCTAATCGGGTCAGTTACCGTCTCTAAGGAATAGTTGGCGGGATAATTGAGGCCGACAGGGAATAGACATAATCCGGCTACAGCATAGGAACCAGATCCAACGCAAACATAATTGCGTCCTCGCGACCATTTTTCGCCGGATAATAATTCTTACGGGTGCCGATTTCGCGAAAGCCGGTTTGTCGGTACAAATTGATGGCGCCAGGATTGCTGGGGCGCACCTCGAGGAATATTTTCTCGGCGCGAGGCCTGGCGTATTCAATTAAGTGTTCCAACATTTTGCGGCCGGCTCCCTGCCTTTGAAAGACAGGGTTGACGCTGATGTTCATAATGTGTGCTTCGCCAGCCGCAACATTGATGATGCAGTAGCCTACTATGTTGTCATCCGGCGCTTCGCAAACCCAACTGGTGTAAGTCATCGTGCGGAAACAATCTTTAAATATCCCTTCCGACCAAGGGAATTCGTAATTTAACTCTTCGATCTTCAGGACGCTAGCCAAATCGGCATGGTCCATTTTGCGCATGCGCATTAAGTCTTTGCTATCTACCGAATCGGGAAACACCTTGGCGTAAAACTCACGGTCCGCATCGTAAATCACAGCATCTTTCAATTTATGTAACAGTTTCCACATGGTTCAATTTTTCTAGTTTTTGATAGACCGACAGTGCAAATTGCAAGTCGCTCCAGGCCTTGGCTTTTTCCAGCAATGAACGTAATAAGTAAGCCGGGTGGTGAATGACAATTAAAGGGATGTTGTGCAACTGATGCTGGACCCCTCGCAATTTTGCCAGAGGTTGTTGCGTGTCGAGCAAATTTTGTGCGGCAATGCGGCCTACAGCCAAAATAATTTTTGGCTGTATCAATTCAATTTGCTGCTGTAAAAAATTTTTACAAGCGGCAACTTCCTCTGTTTGCGGATCGCGGTTGTTCGGCGGTCGACATTTCAGCATATTGGCGATGTAGACTTCTTCGCGCTTTAAGCCAATTGCCCGCAGCATTTCGGTTAAAAGTTGGCCAGCCTTGCCGACGAATGGCTCGCCTTGTAAATCTTCGTTCTGCCCTGGCGCTTCGCCGATCAGCATCCAGGTTGCTTGCTTATTGCCGACACCGAATACGGTTTGGGTGCGGGTTTTACACAGCGAGCAGGCTTGGCACAAAGAAACCTCGTGTTGCAAGTCTCTCCATATTTGATCGTTGGCGTGGGATGATGGCGATGAAACGGAATGTCGCGGAGTTTCGGCATTAACGGTTTCGATGACGCTTGATACCGTTTGCTTGGAGAACACATCTTGCCGGCCTTCAGGTTGTTCAAGCCGTTCTACGTTTTCGACTGGATTTTCAAGATAAACGGCCGCTCGCGGAATGACGACAGGTTGATGCCTAGGTAGCCAGACATCAATGCCCATCGCTTCCAAATATTGCAAGCGGGTCGCGTTATCCATGGTGGCTCAACAATCAGACATCGCCTTTTTGCGGATGCTGACGTTGGTCGGGTGTTTGCAGTTTGTTAACCGCGTTAATGTAAGCCTTGGCCGAGGCGATCACGATGTCGGTGTCGGCTCCGGAACCATTAACGATACGGCCGGCATTTTCCAGTCTCACTGTTACTTCACCTTGAGCATCCGTGCCGGTGGTGATGTTGTTAACCGAGTACAGCGCTAAAGTCGCTCCGGTTTTCACCAAGCTTTCTATCGCTTTCAGGCTTGCATCCACCGCACCGCCGCCTTGTCCGCTGCCGGTTACTTCTTTACCGTCGACGCGTATCGTGACGGTGGCGTTAGGTACTTCGCCGGTTTCTGAACACACTTTTAAAGCTACCAACTTGATATGCTCGTCTTCCGCTTCGAAACCTTGTTCAGAAATCAAGGCCTGCAAGTCTTCGTCGAAAATATCGTGTTTTTTGTCTGCGAGTTGTTTGAATCTGAAAAATGCGTCGTTCAAATCCGCTTCGCCGGCAAAGTCTACGCCCAGCTCCGCCATCCGGGTTTTGAACGCGTTACGTCCGGAATGTTTGCCCAATACCATGCGGTTGGTGGTCCAACCCACATCCTCGGCGCGCATGATTTCGTAAGTCTCCCGGTTTTTCAATACACCGTCTTGATGAATCCCTGATTCGTGGGCAAAGGCGTTCGCGCCGACGATGGCCTTGTTAGGCTGCACCGGAAAGCCGGTAATGGATGACACGAGCTTTGAGCAGGTGACAATCTCACGCGCATCCAAGCCGGTATCGCAACCAAAGAAATCCTGCCGGGTGCGCACGGCCATCACGATTTCTTCTAAAGAGGCATTGCCGGCGCGTTCGCCCAAACCGTTGATGGTGCATTCCACCTGCCGAGCGCCATTCATTACCGCGGACAAGGAATTGGCAACCGCCAAGCCCAAATCGTTGTGGCAATGTACCGAGAAGATAGCCTTGTCGGAATTGGGAATGCGTTTGATCAAATTGGCAATGGTCGCGCCGAATTGCTGAGGCATGCTGTAGCCGACCGTATCCGGGATATTAAGCGTCGTCGCTCCGGCATCGATCACTGCTTCCAAGATACGGCACAAGAAATCTTCTTCCGAGCGGCCGGCGTCTTCTGGGGAGAATTCGACGTTGTCGGTGTATTGACGGGCACGCTTCACCGCCCGAACTGCGTATTCGATCACCTGATCAGGCTGCATATTCAACTTCTTTTGCATATGGATCGGCGAGGTGGCGATAAACGTATGGATTCGCGAGCTTTTCGCGCCTTTCAAGGCTTCGCCGGCTCTGTCGATGTCTTTATCCAAGGCCCGTGCCAAACCGCAAACTGTGCTGTCTTTGATTGCATCCGCCACTGCTTGGACGGCTTCGAAATCGCCTTGGCTGGCTGCCGGGAACCCCGCTTCGATCACATCAACTTTCATCCGCTCCAGCGCACGGGCGATGCGGACTTTTTCATCGCGGGTCATGGAGGCGCCAGGGCTTTGCTCGCCGTCGCGCAAAGTAGTGTCGAATATAATTAATTTATCTTTCATGAGAACTCCGATCATGAAATGTTCGGCGCTGAGGCCGAGAAACAGAAAAGGGTTGTATTATTTAGATGAGGATAGAGTGTGCCCCTCAGGGCAGCAATCTTAAAGACAGGCCGAACAACCGTGTGCCAATGGCTGGCATGGGAGCTAAATTTTTATGATAAACGATTATCTGATTGTTCATGGCTGGAAACTATACTTGATTGCCGACTGACGCTCAAGTTTGCGATGCTGTGGTGTAAGCTATTTTACCTTTTTGTTTCGTTCAGAGGTCTGAGCAGGTTACTTTTGTTCTTTAGAGCATAAACTTAATCCCCAGCTATATATAGCATGCGCTAAAAACTTAATCTGAAGAAAGTGAATGCCGTATCGGAAACTAGTCAGCATGGTTCTAACCGCTAGTAAACCCTGGTTTTGATTGATGTACTCCCAACTCAAATCTTGAGCGGATTGGATGTAGTTGAGCCTGATCAGTTTAGCTAGATCAGGTCTGACATTCCGCTTAATCAGTTGTTTTTTTATTTCCAGATTGGATAAAGAGTGATCCACCCGGCGGCGGGGCTGAGACGAGTATCCCTGGCCGGCGCTGCGTTGCAGGTACAAACCCTCTGTCACTAATCCGCATTGGCCATTCAGCGCAGCACGCAAAGCCCAATCGCAATCCCAAAGTAGGCAATCTTCTTGATATAGGCCGATTTGCATAACCTGTTCCCTGGCTGCTACCGGTCGTTGAAACGCCATAGGGACCCGTTTTAGTAAAGCTTTGAATAGACGGTCTGCGTCAAATTCCAGCAGGGTTTCCGTAACCTGCGTTCCAGCCAGATCTGCCAATATTTTGTTCATGGCGTCAGTGTAGGATTCGTGCGTCCATTTTGAATTTGGGCCGAACCAGGCGACGCTCATGAACAGCGTGTTAATTTCTGGATGTTTTTGTAAAGTTGAAACAGCTTTTTCTAAATAAGTCGGCGCGTAAAGGTCATCGTCGTCCAGAAACGCAATATATTTGCCAGAAGCGGCTTTGATGCCGGTGTTTTTCGCTGCGGCTCCCCCCAAAGAGCTTGGGTGCCGCAAAACTTTAACCTTCGTTCCGAATTTTTTCTGGAGTTGGGCGGGGTTTACCGGAGGGGTTGAGCAGTCGTCAATGACAATGGCCTCCCAATCCGCTAAAGTCTGATTGACTACGCTGCTTATGGCTTCGTCCAAAAGGTCGGGGCGGTTGTGGGTAGGTATGATAACGGTAACTAAGCAGCTCATAGCGTTGATTAGGCCGATTAAATTACAAAAGGTTTATCGGAGATATTATGATGCATAAGATGAATCAAATTAATGTTGGCAGTTTTGGCTATTGTAACTTTAAGTCGGTGATTCTGTCGCTTATTATGTTTAAGTAGTATCGCATAGTGCCAGTAAGATAAATAGGTTGTTGGAACTAATGGGAGTTAAGAGGTACTTTGTTCGAGAAATGAAAACAGATAGGCACTACGATAAATTAGACGGATTTTTGAGGAAGCTTTATTTTTGAGTAATTTTTAACAATAGTGCAGGCTTCTCGGAAGTTTAGGTGCTGTTTTGTTGAAAGATATTCGTTCATTAGCACGGATTCTTTTGCAGTAGAATACGCAGCGCCCTGCGGTCTTAGGCTATGCTGTACAGGAGTCGCATCGATAATTCCCATGGTTTTTCCCGATGAACTCACCTTTATTGGCCAAACGAGGTCATATCCCCATCCCATTGGGCTTTCAAGATCAAACGGTAGTAATTCATTTACAATTGATTTATGCATGCTAAATAGCGGGCCAATTTCAACAAAATGTGTTTCGCGTGCATTTAGCCAAGGCCTGGAAACAACAAATGTATTATCAGCTGTACTGGTTCTTGTGCGGGCGGGTTGAGCCAAACAAAAGTTTAAATGCTGTTGCCATCCGATAAAAGCATCGAGAAAGTTATCGTCAACAAAAATGTCGTCATCGGTAAAGACAAGATAATCGTATTTGCTTATGTCAACCTCTTCTAGAATTTCATTTAATATCGTAAATTTTGGTTTAAGCTCAAATATCTGCTTAACCAGCATTAGGTTGGCATGGTTTTTATATTCGGTTTCGTTGGCTTTTGGAGAGTTTTTAGGGTTCAATGATACCCAGATTTGATCAACAGCACATGCTGTTGATTGATTAAACGCATTTATCAGGTGATTAAATGTGTTTTCTCTGTATTCTAAATATATTCCTAAAATTAGTACCTTCGGTTTGTTTTTAGGCGCATGTTGTATTTTTAGTGGTTTATGATGGGTAGGGTACCGCATCAATATTTGGGAAATTTTGATTTTTAAATAGCATTTAATTTCGTTTAAATAGTTCACGAATAATTCCTTGGGCCGTCAGCTAGTTGCGAAATGCTATTCTGAAGGAGGTTAGCCGAGCTAAGTTTTCAATTGGAGAAAGGAAAATTATATTCTTATTGAATAAGATCCTTTGCGCTGGTTTGGATAGCCAGCATTTCGCATTATTCCGCCATTGCTGAATTGCGGACTTAAAATATTTTTCGCCTATGAATATCCCAATAAAAGCGCTTCAGGCGCATGAAATAAAAGGGGTAGAACAGAAATGTTTTGCAGCGGATTAACGGAGCTGAGATTAGAGTAAGCCAGTCTTCTAAGGCTTCAGGCCATAATAGTCCCAAGCTTCTGACACCACCCGGCGGCATCTCGATGCCGCGCTCGCGCTTAAATTCCTGCCAAATCTCTATGCCTTTATTGACCGGCTCCACTTGATCTATTTTTCGCGGTTTTTGTTCCAGCCATTCGTCCGGATTTACGCAAGGTACTGAATCAATTACCGCCACTCCGGTTTCGCGCTCTTCATCAGTCAGAAGGTGTAAATACCACCAATCAGTTCCGAAGGCTATTAAACCCGGGTCGTAAGTTGCCATAAAGCGATCCAGAATAGGTTTAGAGAACAATGGCACGCAGTTTTCCACGAAATTGGTAAGCCTCGCAAACCTGAAATGGTTTGCTTTTGTGACTTCATGGCTTATTTTGCCGACGCTCAAGAAACCAGGTTGTAGCAAGACGAGCTTGTAGCGTTCTAAAATTCGGAATAACTGGCTAATTTGGTTGGCGCTTAATTCTATATCGTCGTCAAGTACGAATATTGCCCGATAGTGGTTGAGTAGCTCTCCCCAGCAGTTATATATATCATGTAGATTTGGATATTTGCCGCCTTTTCGCTCGTTGTAAAAATCAGCAACGCTCCGGTGATAATCGCTTTCGCCTTCGTATTGAGTAACCCATAAGTCGAAATTTTTTTTGCCCGTGACCCATTTTTTAATATTGGATCGGTGACCGGCTGAGGTGTAAACCAGATAGGGTGACGACGGAACACCAATTTTTGGTGAGTTTCTATCATCTGATGCCATTGAAACCGCCTCTAATATTTCGTAATGCCACGTTATGAACTTTTTCTTGTTGATTTTGAGTGTTTAAGTTTGACGGAGTTAGTTTTCTCGGCAGCCGCTGATTGTCCTGAGGCAATGATAAAATATAAATCCAATTGATAGTAGATTTAATGGCTCGCACTATTTGTCCAGCCACATTGTCTTTCAATGGCTTACTAGAAAATTCTTTATTTCTGGCAAATCAGCTTGCCATTGGTGCCAATAAGTACATCGACAATGAGTATAGCTAGTTTCTAAGCGGATTCAAAAACCCAGTTTCTGTCATTTTGGGTCGCATGCCGAAACGTCAAAATCTCCGAACAGCATGTCATAAATGAGTCGATCATCTCTTGTTGTTGCCGTCGATAATACTGCTCTATTGCGGTGGGTATCTGATGTTGAAAAAATAGCTCAAGTGTTTGCAACATTACCACAGAGTTTTGAATATCGCCCATGCGATTTAACTGGCTTTTCAGCAGGCTTAAGTCCGTTTCAGTCACGGCGGAATCAATGGATTGCGTTGCGAAAAGCGTGTAGCGCAATTTCTTAACGGCGATGCGTAGATGATGAATACTGGCAGGAATGGCGGGGTCCAGTGCTTCATAGCGATTTATCACCATGCCATAAATATCGTCAATGGCGCTTGATACGGCCAGTTCAAGATCGATGTCGGCGGTTTGAGTTTTGAAGTATTTGCCAGCTTTTTTCAGCTTGCGCCGCAGTTTTGGTTGGTACAAGCTGGCAATGAACGACTGGTTTTCCAGCAATAAGCGCTGTTCGCAGCGATGCATGTGCGCTAAAAACGGCTCTAGCTCGGGAAGGATAGGCAGGGACTTGGCTGATTCGAACAGCATCACCTGAGTGTCGCGCAGTTGGTCGAAGCCGTCGAGCTGTTTTTTCAGGGATTTGCGAATTCTTAGCAGCGTGGTCTGCGGTGCCAGGGTTTGCAGCAATTCGATCAGCGCCAGTAAGCGCCGGGTACTGACACGTAATTCGTGGACGTTATCTTCGTTGGCGCTTTGGCGGCAGGCTTTCAACCGTTTGCGATATTGGCGCCAGTGTCTTTCCAAGGCGTCGAGCAACAGTTTGCCGCCAGTATTTTGCATCCGCTAACTTTTACGACTTTGCAGCTTACGTTTGCGCAAAACCAAGGTGACGATGGGGCCGGATACGGCATAGCCGACCGATAACAGAAACAGCATCCGCTGCGGTTGCGCCAAGATGAAGCTGATGACCAGCATCGCGATGATGGCAACGATGAATGGCACTTTGTTTTTAAAATCGATTTCCTTGAAGCTGGAGTAGCGGAAATTGCTTACCATCAGCAAGCCGGTGCTGATGGTAGTCAGCAATACCAAGTATTTGATATTTTCCACGTCGTAACCATTCTCCACGCAGAACCATAAGCCGCCGGCTAAAATAGCTGCCGCCGCTGGGCTTGGTAGGCCTTGAAAGTAGCGTTTATCGGCCACCTCGACTTGCGTATTAAAGCGTGCCAGCCGCAACGCGCCGCCGGCCATGTGCACAAACGCGGCGAACAGGCCCGCTTGGCCCATGCTGGATAGGGTCCAAAGATACATCACAATAGCCGGAGCGGCGCCAAACGACACCATGTCGGACAAGCTGTCATATTGCACGCCGAATTCGCTTTGGGTGTTAGTCAGGCGGGCAACTCGGCCGTCCAGTCCATCGAGCACCATCGCGATGAACATGGAAATTGCCGCTGTTTCGAAGCGGCCGTTAATCGCTGACGTGATCGCATAAAATCCGGCAAACATGGCGCCTGTGGTGAACAGATTGGGCAGTAGGTAAATGCCACGATGACGCGTAAGCGGTTGCTTCTTGATCATAATGTGTCTACAAAGGTTGAAAAGTTGGCGGCATTGTACATGCTGAATATGACAGCTGCTTAACTAAATACCGGGCAATTGGCATCAAAATTTCCACAAAAGCAAGGCTTGCGGCACGTTGTCGTGCAGGCCTTTAATGCCGTATTTATTGTGCCAGTATTGATATTCGATGCCCAGATACAGATGGCTACGATTGCCCCATAAGTCGCCAATATCGAGTCTTAGCTGCGGTTGAGCCAAAGCTTGGCGAGAGGTACCGTGGTTGCGGCCGATGAAATCGGCAAAGCCTTCGAAACTCCACTTCGTGCCGACGATCTCGAAAGGCAGTTTCCACACTGGCGTGATTTGCCAGGATGTGCCTATGTCTGCTGTTTCGGTAACGCGTTGGCGCAAAAAGTCCACATTGAAATAGTCAAAACCTGGCAGATTGAAATCAAGGGTAATGCCGTACAGCCACGCCCGAAAACCACTGCGTTGGCTGTTCATATTTTCGCCCAGGTTAATGCCGCCAGTAACGCCAAAATCCTTGAATATGCCGTATGACAGGTCCAAGCCGGTGATTTTGCCGAGACTGAAAGTACTATAGGCTTCGCCGTAGAGATTGGTTTGCGCGGCTTGGCCGGATTCGGTAAACAGCGTATCCATGAAGAAGAAGTTGCGGCCGTAAGCCCAGCCGTGGGCGTGGGTGACGGTGGTAATGGACTGGCTGACGTCGTTGGGGTTGAAAGGTTCCTGGTAGTTGCCGCCATGCAGATATTGAATCTCACTGTTGCTCCACTGCAAGAATTCAGCGGAGCAGGGTAGTGCCAAGGTCGCAATTATGATGCCGAGATAAAGCTGGTTGAAGCGAGAATGATCAGGCATTTGGCAAAATCCTACGGGCAAAAAAAAAGCCCATCGTATAGATGGGCTTTAATCCTAGCCGATAAGCTTAGTTTTTGCTTTTATCGACGATTTGATTGGCTTTAATCCAAGGCATCATGCCCCGCAATTTGGCGCCAACGACTTCGATAGGATGCTCTGCATTCAGGCGGCGTCTGGCAGTCATCTCAGGGTAGCCGGTTTGGCCTTCCAGGATAAATTGCTTGGCGTATTTACCTTGTTGAATGTCTTCCAGGGCTTGTTTCATCGCCCAACGGCTTTCTTCGTTGATCACTTTCGGGCCGGTGACGTATTCGCCATATTCCGCGTTGTTGGAGATCGAGTAGTTCATGTTGGCGATGCCGCCTTCGTACATCAAGTCTACGATCAGTTTCAATTCGTGTAAGCACTCGAAATAGGCCATTTCAGGTGGGTAGCCCGCTTCGGTCAGTGTCTCAAAACCGGCTTTGACCAGTTCCACCGCGCCGCCGCACAATACCGCTTGTTCGCCGAACAAATCGGTTTCGGTTTCGTCGCGGAAGGTGGTTTCGATAATGCCGGACCGGCCGCCACCGATAGCCGATGCGTATGACAAGCAGATGGCTTTAGCCATACCGGACGCATCTTGATGAATCGCGATCAAATCGGGAATACCGCCGCCTTTGACGAATTCTGAACGCACGGTGTGGCCTGGCGCTTTGGGGGCGATCATGATCACGTCCAGGTCTTTACGAGGCACGACTTGGTTATACAAAATTGCGAAACCGTGCGCGAATGCTAGAGCAGCGCCTTCTTTGATGTTTGGCTCGATTTCTTCTTTGTACAGTTTGGATTGAAACTCGTCTGGGGTCAGAATCATCACCACGTCGGCGCCGGCGATGGCTTCTGGTACGTCTTTTACAGTCAAGCCGCTGGCTTGAGCTTTGGCGACTGACGCTGAATTGGCACGCAAGCCGACGACGACGTCAACGCCTGAGTCTTTCAGGTTGTTGGCGTGCGCGTGGCCTTGTGAGCCATAGCCGATGATGGCTACTTTTTTGCTTCTGATAACAGAAAGGTCGGCGTCTTTATCGTAATAAACTTGCATAGGTTTTCTCGTTGCTGGGTAAATAATAAATGTTACAGGTGTAAGCCTTTTTCGCCGCGGGAGATGCCGGTCGGGCCGGAGCGCACCACTTCGATGATGCTGCCTTCTTCAAAGCCGTGAATAAAAGCGTCCAGTTTGCTGGATTGGCCGGTCATTTCCACCACATAGCTGTTGGCGGTGACGTCGATAATCTTGCCGCGGAAAATGTCGACCATGCGTTTCACTTCCTCGCGCGTGTCGTGGCTGGTTTTGATTTTCACCAGCATCAATTCCCTTTCTATATGCGCCGATTCCGCCAAATCGATCAATTTCACCACGTCGATCAACTTATTCAGCTGCTTGGTGATTTGTTCGATGATCTCGTCGCTGCCGCTGGTGACCAATGTCATCCGCGACAGACTTGGGTCTTCGGTCGGCGCTACGGTCAAGGACTCAATGTTATAGCCGCGCGCGGAAAACAAGCCCGCCACGCGCGACAACGCGCCGGATTCGTTTTCGATCAGGATAGAAATGATGTGCCTCATTATGACAACTCCCTGTCTACCGGGGTGCCGGGTGCGACGCGCAATTTCATGTCGTGATGGCCTTTGCCTGCTTCAATCATAGGGTAAACGTTTTCGGTACGGTCGGTGATGAAATCCAGGAATACCGTTCTGTCTTTCAAGGCGAACGCATGTTCCAGGGCGCCGCGCACGTCTTCGGGTTTTTCGATCAGCATGCCGACATGGCCGTAGGCTTCTGCCAGTTTGACGAAGTCGGGGATGGTATCCATATACGATTGCGAATAACGGCTCTCGTAGGAAAACTCCTGCCATTGCCGCACCATACCCATGTAGCGGTTATTCAGGTTGATAATCTTCACCGGCGCATGGTATTGCAAGGCCGTGGACAGTTCCTGAATACACATCTGGATGCTGGCTTCGCCGGTAATACAGGCGACATTGGCTTCCGGAAACGCCAATTTCACACCAATTGCAGCCGGCAAGCCAAAGCCCATCGTGCCCAAGCCACCGGAGTTGATCCAGCGCCGAGGTTTATCGAAGTGATAATACTGCGCTGCATACATCTGGTGCTGACCAACGTCTGATGTCACATAGGCTTCGCCATGAGTGACCTGATACAGCTGTTCCACCACATATTGCGGTTTAATTACCTTGCTGTTGCGGTCGTATTCCAGGCAATGTACATCGCGCCAGCTTTGAATCAGCTGCCACCAGGATTCCAATGCCGATTTGGATGGTTTGATTTTGCTGTCTTTGATCAGCTCCAGCATCTGTTCCAACACCGGTTTTACATCGCCAACAATCGGCACGTCCACTTTAACGGTCTTGGATATGGAGGCCGGATCGACGTCGATATGGATAATCTTCGCGTATGGACAAAACTCAGCCAACTTACCGGTCACTCGGTCGTCAAACCGCGCGCCGACCGCCAGAATGACGTCACTCTCGTGCATCGCCATATTGGCTTCGTAAGTACCATGCATGCCCAGCATGCCGACAAATTGTTTGTCGGTAGCTGGATAGCCACCCAAGCCCATCAAGGTATTTGTGATCGGATAACCCAGCAATTGGGTCAATTCGGTCAGCTCTTTATGCGCTTCACCGAGAATCACGCCACCGCCGGAATAAATCATCGGCCTTTGCGCGGTCAGCAACATTTCTACCGCCCGCTTGATCTGGCCCTTATGACCTGTCACCACGGGGTTATAAGAACGCATGCTGATCTTTTTTGGATACTTATAGGGCACCTTGATGTTCGGATCGGTCATGTCCTTGGGTACGTCGACCAACACTGGGCCAGGACGACCGGTGGTCGCCACGTAAAAGGCCTTTTTCATGGTTTCGGCCAGGTCGTTGACGTCTTTGACCAGGAAGTTATGCTTAACGCAGGGCCGGGTAATACCCACCGTATCGACTTCCTGGAACGCATCGCTGCCTATCACCGGCGACGGCACTTGTCCCGAGATGATCACCATCGGAATCGAATCCATATAGGCTGTGGCAATGCCGGTGACGGCATTGGTTGCTCCTGGTCCCGAGGTCACCAGCACCACGCCGGGTTTGCCGGTCGCGCGCGCATAGGCGTCAGCTGCATGGGCCGCCGCTTGCTCGTGTCTGACCAGGATATGTTTCACTTCGTCTTGATGGAAAATGGCATCATAGATGTGCAATACAGAGCCACCCGGATAGCCAAATACAAATTCGACACCTTCATCTTTAAGACATTGGACAAGTATATGTCCGCCACTGAGTTCCAATTTTACGTCCTCAAAAAACTAATCGATCGGGGAAATGCAGATTTTACAAAAAAGGTTGGATAAGCTACTGTTTTTGACCCTTTTCGTCAAGGAAAACCAAGGGTTTTGCTTGGGATTGTTAGTAAATAGATAGGTTTATACAGTAAGAGAGAAATGGTGAAACAGTATTTTGTCGATGTTTGGCATGGGGATATGCGCGTACCGGCAACGGCGTTGCGACAATTGACCGGATTGTTGACAGATGACGAGAGATGCAAAGCAGAGGTATTCAAGTCAGCCTTATTGCTGGACCGTTACCTTGCGGTGCGCGGTTTTTTGCGGCAAATTCTGGCTGGCTATCTTGATGTAGAGCCATCTTCCCTGGTGTTCGAAACAGGGCATTATGGCAAGCCTGCTTTGATTGGCGGTGCGCTACATTTTAACCTTTCGCATAGTGCCGATACTTTATTATTAGCGGTTGCAGATTTCGCCGATATTGGTGTCGATATCGAGACCTGTAGGCCGCGGCAGCGTCTCGATAGGCTGGCGGAGCGTTGTTTTTCCCATCAAGAATATCAGGATTGGTGCCAATTGTCGGTGGATGCTCGGTTGGAGGTGTTTTACCGACTATGGACCAAAAAAGAGGCTTTCGTCAAAGCGGTGGGTAGGGGAATTGCTTTGGGAATAGAACAATGCGAATTTCAATTGGAAAAGGGCGGGCAGTTGCTAGCCATTCCGCCAGAATACGGTTCGGCAAACACTTGGCTGGTTCACGAATTAGACGTTGATGATGCTAGTCGCGCGGCGCTAGTCACGCCGGCATGTTATTACAATTTGCGGCTGTTAGCGCTGCCAATAGATTGAGTTTTTCGCATCAATGAGTGGTCCGGCTTTTGCGTTTAGTCCATTGTCGCGTCTATCGTTGTTGGGTATGCTGATTATGTGGGCTTTACAACAAATACCCGTTCCAACTCTTAATGCCGCCAACTCAATTTTTAGTAACGCATTGCCCTTGATTTGTCATTAACCGTTGATTGTCGGCCTGACTTGAGCTTCTTAACTGTAAAGCTGGATATTGGAATGGTATTTGCTGAGTAGACTAAAAACGGGTTACTTAGAGAGGTTGATATGACTATACACATTGCATCCATGATGCCGGACCGCGCGCTTGACGAGAGTGTCATCGCCAAAGCCATTATCAAAACCGCCGTCGATTTGGCAAGGTTCCGCGAGGAGCCGATTCAAAAACGGGCGCCGATTCTGGATTTGATATTTTTATTACCCAGCCGCCAGGAAAAAGCCGATTTCGAAGGTTTGCGTTTGCATTCGTTTGATAAAGCCTCGCAGACGTTGCGGATAGAATGTGCCGTACCGGAGAAAATGGTGGCATCCACTCACGCTGAGCGCTTTGTGGTCGCGGTGATCATGGACGCCATCGACGCCGCTGCCGAGTTTTTCACCGAGCAGCGCATATTGTTTGACGCGGCGGGCCATTTGGCGTTGGCGGAAGCGCTGGAGGCACGCGAACAATATGCGATCAATTAATTGATAAGTGGGTTGGTCACTGGTGCGAGGGTGGCTTGCGCCGGATCCGCCAAGTCCAGCAAGCTAAGCACATTGAGTTTGATTGCTAACCGGGTTAACTCGATGTCGCTGTTCACCCCCAGCTTGTTTTTGATCAGGTAATGACAGTTGGCAACGGTTTTAGGGCTGATATTCAAGGTTTTGGCAATGGCGCCCTGGCTGTTGGCTTCGACCAGCAGTCGCAGAATTTCGAATTCTCTGGCCGTTAAACTATTCAGCGCCGTGGATTCATTGCCGAGTTTTTCCAACGCCAACGCTTGGGCGATGTCGGTGCTGAGCGTATGCCTGCGAAGGTAGATGTCCCGTATCGCCTGCAACAGCAGATCCGGTGCACTGCTTTTCGTGACATAACCCAAGGCGCCGGCGCGGCAGGCTTGGCGGGCAAAGCTGGGATTTTGATGCATGCTGAATACCAGTATCCTGGCTTTGTTGTCGCGCTGTTTGATTCGTCCTATCAATTCCAGGCCGCTTAAGCCGGGCATGGTTAAATCGGTAACCACCACGTCGGGTTGGCATTCCTTGTAGAGGCGATAAGCGTCGACGCCGTTCGCAGCTTCAGCAATGACCTTCAGGTCCGCTTGTTTGCTGATTAAGGAACGGTAGCCTTCCCGGACTATGGCGTGATCGTCTACCAGCAAAATATTGATAGTGGTTTGCTTATTCATTCGGCGCTCTCCGGCTGCTCGATTGGCAAGCGGGCTTGGATTATCAAGCCATGCGGCTTGGCCAGGTGCAAAGAAAATTGGCCGTTTAAGGCGGCTACGCGTTCACGCATGCCCAGCAAACCTATGCCATGGTGTGCAGCAAACGGCAAAGCGATGGCGTTGCCGTCGTCTTGTATGGTAATCGATGCCTGAGTGCCGTCGACTGTTAGGGTAATAACGGCTTGGCTGGCAGAGGCATGTTTGGCGATATTACTGACGGCTTCCTGGGTGATGCGAAACAGACTGATCGCCAGCGGCTCCGTCAGCATTCTGCAATCGCCGTTGATGTGCAGGCTGTAGTGCGTTTTACCTAGACCGTTCCAGCTAGTTATCAGGCTACGCAGGCTGGCGTCCAGGCCTAATTCTTCCAATTCCGTCGGTCGTAAGCGCGTCAATAAGCCACGCAAGCTGTTTTGCATGGCTTGCGTAAATCGGGAGATTTGTTCAGCTTCTGTGACTAGCTCCGGGCATCGTTGTTGGGCGGTTTGGGAGATGCCGGCCGCAACGGCGTGGATTGCAGTCAGACATTGGCCTAATTCGTCGTGAAGTTCTCGCGCCAGATAGCGGCGTTCCTCTTCTTGCAAGTTCATCAACATCACTGCCAGTTTTTGCCGTTCCGCTAAGAGTTGTTGCTGGTTTTCGGCGAGTCGGTTGATTGCTGTCGCGGTTTGTCGCCATTCGAGTAAGTCGAAATTGGGTAGCCGGAACGCCAAATCGCCCGAGCTGAGCCGGTTTAGTCCTTCCACAATAGCCTGAGCCGGGAGCAGGGCGCGGCTGACGGCTAAATAAACCAGCAGGCAAACCGTCGTGATGGTTGCTGCCGACAATGCCAGTAAATCCCGGGCATCATCCCAAGCGCGGGCTATCGACAATTCGGCGCTAACCGAAACCGTTAATACCCCGTAAACCTGGCTGTCGTAGGTTATCGGCCGTTGCCAGTCGAATTCCGGCCCGAAAAGTCGTCGGTATAGCTCCGCAAAATGCTTGGGATAGTGATGAGTGGATAGGTCGATGCCTTTGCAGTAGTTACGCATCGTTTCGCCGTCATTGGCCAGATAACTGGCGCAAATGCCCGGCTCGCTGCCGGTCTGTTTCCATAAATCAAAATCCGGGAAGGGATTGGTCAGTTTTTCCCCGGCACTTACTTTCAATAATTGAAACTCCAGTTGTTTGCCTAGCGCGGCCAAGGTGCTTTGCGCTTGCGCTGCCGATTGTTGCGCGCTGCGCTGCAATACATACGTCAGCGTGGCCAATAAACACAGTAAGGCTACCGCCGTAATGCGGGTTAACAAATACAGTTTTAGATTCATGATCGGTTCGTCGCGCGCTGAAAAGCCGGTGACGGCAGTTTGGCAGGCATTTTAGATAGTTGAGTTGATGCTGAATAGCTTGATGGTAAGACCCGGGCAATTTGCCCGAGTTATTCGGGCAAATTTCGGCTTACCGCTGGCGGCTGCTTGCTTAAGCTGAGATTTTCTAAATCAGCTTAATTGGGAGATCAAAGATGCTTAAAAAAGTGACAGTCAGCAGAACCATGTCTATATCGGCGGAAACAGTATGGGCGGCGATAGCCGGTATCGGCGGTCTGGAACGATGGTTTCCAGTGATTGCCGCTTGTCGTGTGATAGGAAATGGCGTCGGGGCCACACGAATTTTGATTTTGGCAGCGGGCGGGGAAATGACTGACAGGATTGAGCTAATCGATCATGATTGCCGGCGATTTCAATACAACCGCATCGAATCGCCGTTTGCGGTGAGTCATTATTTGGGAACTGTGGCGGTTGGGGAGACGGTTGATGGCGGTAGCGTGGTGGAGTGGGTGGTGGATATTGAAGCGGAGGCTGAAAGCCAAGATCTGCTTGAGTTTGTGCGTCAGGCTATAAGCGACGGCGTGGCTGGATTGGAGCGGGATTTGCTGGCTTCAGCGGCGTCACGTTCGGCGTCGGAGGCTTTATGACTAGCGTTCACTCCATCAAATGTATGTCATTGGCTGCGGCTATTTTCTCCACGCCGGCCAATGCCGTGCCGCAGATAGCGGTTTTGGGTTTCGAATTGAATGACATAACGTCGCTGCCGAACACGCCGGAGGAAATAACCCGCACTTCGAGCATGGCGCCTTTGTTGATGGAAGCCTTGAGTCGGTCAGGTAATTATCAAATCAGAGTTGTCGATGCGGATAGTCAGAAAGTCGCTAACGCTAGTTTCGGTTATTTGTTCCGATTTCACGATTTGGCAGCGGACTTGGGTCGGCGGCAGGGGGCGGATTGGGTGCTGGTCAGTCAGCACAGCAAACCGAGCTTTTTATTTTCGTATCTGTGGGTTTATCTGGTCGACGTGAAGCAACGGGCGGCGGTAGCGCGTTACGATATCGAGTTGAAGGGTAATCATCAGAAAGTCACCCAGCATGGTATCGATACGTTGGCTGGAAAGATCAGGGCTACGCTTGCCGCGTATAGCGTTAAGTAGTTTGGCGGTTGCGACAGGCACAAAAAAAGCCGCTTTGCAGCGGCTTTTTTTTGTTCCCAATAAAGGAACGCTTAACGTTTTGAGTATTGAGGACGTTTTCTGGCTTTGTGCAGACCGACTTTCTTACGTTCAACTTCACGAGCGTCGCGAGTGACGTAACCGGCTTTTCTCAGTGACGGTCTCAAGGTTTCGTCGAAAACCATCAGTGCACGGGTCAGACCGTGACGGATCGCGCCAGCTTGGCCTGATGGGCCGCCGCCGGTAACGATAATGTTGATGTCGAAATCACCGGTTTTGCCCAACAACTCCAAAGGTTGTCTGGCAATCATTTCGTCAGTCTTGCGGCCGAAATATTGTTCAACAGGTTGTTTGTTGATAGTGAATTTTCCTGAACCGATGGTGGCGTAGACGCGAGCGATTGCGCTTTTGCGACGACCTGTTCCGTAGTATTGAGCTGCCATAAACTATCTACCTGCTTAGAATTCTAAAACTTTAGGTTGCTGAGATTGATGATTATGCTCAGAACCTGCGTAAACTTTCAATTTTTTGAACATGGCGCGACCCAATGGATTTTTGGGCAGCATGCCTTGTACGGCGGTGGTGATGATTCTGTCCGGGAAAGTTTGTCTTAACTTACCCAAAGAAGCTGACTTCATGTTACCGACATAACCAGTGTGGTGGTAGTACATTTTGTCTTTTTCTTTGTTGCCGGTAACGCCGATTTTTTCGGCGTTGATGACGATGATGTAATCGCCGGTGTCAACGTGTGGTGTGAATTCGGGTTTGTGTTTTCCGCGAAGACGTCGTGCAATTTCAGTAGCAAGGCGACCTAATGTCTTTCCTTCTGCATCAATCACGTACCAATCGCGCTTAACTTCTGCGGGCTTTGCACTAAATGTTTTCATCTTTGCTTTTTAGTCTGTTGAGGCTATAAAAACCGTGAATTGTACTTAATAGGGGCGTTAACTTCAAGTCAAATTAAAGCTTAATTTTCAGGGAATGGAGTTTTCGGTACAAATGTGTACGCTCCATACCGATCGCTGATGCCAGCTTGGCGACGCTGCCGCCGGTTTTTTCGAAATGATATTCCAGGTAGGATTTTTCAAAATGGTCGCGGGCTTCCTTCAGCGGCAAATTGAAAAACTCCGGTACATTCAGGCCCAGCTTGGGTTGCTCGGCGATCGATCCCAGTGCGGTTTTGACCTCGTCCAACTCAATGTCGTCGCCCGCGCCTAGTATCATCAGACGCTGTACCAAGTTACGCAGTTCGCGCACATTACCCGGCCAGCTGTAATTACGCAAATAATTTTGCGCTGCCATCGAGAAACGTCGGAACGGCAGCTTTTCTTGGGTAACGAAATGATCGACGTAAAAATTCAATAAGCTGGGTACGTCTTCACTGTGTTCGCGAAGCGGCGGAATCTCCAGCGTCACCACATTCAGCAAATAATATAAATCCTGACGGAAGCGGCCGCTGTTGACTTCTTCTTCCAAAGACATGCGGGTAGACGCGACTACGCGCACATCGACGCGCACAGCCTGACTGCCGCCAACCCGCAGGAACGAGCTGGATTCCAGCGCGCTAAGCAAGCGAGTTTGAGTTTCCGGATCCATGCCTCCGATTTCGCCCAGAAATAGCGTGCCGCGATGGGCTTGTTCCAACAAGCCGCGATAAACCCGGCCATTATCTTCGCGGCCGAAAAATTCCACCGCCGAGTTTTCCGGCGAAATACTGCCAACCGATACATCGACGAACGATCCATCGCGCCGCGAACTATTATTGTGTAGGTAGCGGGCGAACATTTCCTTGCCGACCCCGGCTTCACCAACAAATAACACGCGGGCATCGTGTTGCGCCAAGCGTTTTAACTTGTCTTTGGTGCGTTCCACTACTGCGCTTTTGCCGACCGGGTCCACGCCTATCATCAGCTGTTGTTTCAAGCCGGCGTTCTCGCGCTGTAAGGAACTGGTCTCCAGCGCGCGTTCGACGATCAACAATAACTTAGCCAGCGATAGCGGTTTTTCCAGAAAGTCGTAAGCGCCAAGCCGAGTTGCTTCCACCGCCGATTCCACCGAGGCATGCCCGGACATCATGATCACCGGACATAGTGCGTCGTCTTCGCTAACCCATTCCCGCAGCAGGGTGATGCCGTCGCTGTCGGGCATCCAGATGTCCAGCAGGATCAGATTAGGCGGGCGCTGATTTTTCAGGGCTTTGGCTTCCGTGGCGTTTTCCGCCATGGCGACATCGTAGCCTTCATCCTCAAGAATTTCGGACACCAACTGACGAATGTCCTGCTCGTCATCGACCACCAAAATGTACGGTGCTTGCTTATTCATTTAAAGTTCCCAAATTCAAAAACCGGCAGCTGGAGTAAAAACCCCGCGCCGCCATTATAAGACGTATCCACCCAAATCACCCCGCCATGTTCTTCGACGATCTTTTTGACGATGGCCAAGCCCAAACCGGTACCTTTGGCTTTGCTGGTCACATAGGGGTCGAAAATGGTTTCAAGCTGTTCCGCGTTCAGGCCGTTGCCGTTATCGTAGATGCCCAATTCGACATAGTCGGTGTTATTGCGGCTGACTTTGGCGATTTTGATCTCGATGCGGCAGGGGGCCGTGGTGGCCTCTTGGGCGTTTTTTATCAGATTGTGTAGTACTTGGCGCAGGCTGACCGGATCGGCTTCGACCAGTACTCTGTTGCTGGCGAATGCCGTGCTGAAAATGATGCCGGACGGCAGGTATAAGGCCATGACTTCCTGAATCAGATCGACCAGATTGATTTTTTCCACCTGTTTCTTGGATGGGCGGGCGTACTCGGAAAAATCGTCCACCATCCGCTTCATCGCTTCCACTTGCTGGACGATGGTGCGGGTGCCGCGTTGCAGAAATTCGGCGGAACCGTCCTGTAATTCCTTGGATAGCTTGTGCTGCAAGCGTTCGGCCGACAGCTGGATCGGCGTCAACGGGTTTTTGATCTCATGCGCCAGACGTCGCGCCACTTCGCCCCAGGCTGCGTTTTTTTGCGCCTGAATCAGGTCGGTGACGTCGTCGAATACCACGACCGCGCCGGTTCGGGCACCGTGCTGCGAGAACAGCGGCGTACCTCGGCACAACAACTCCTGGCGGCCGTTGGGGCCGAGAAACACGATGCGTTGCTCCCAGATGTCGTCGGCTTTTTCCAGCAAGCTTTGGATCGCGTTCAATACCTCGGCCAGTTCGCTGTGCATGGTCGCCAGGGTTGGCAACGTCTCCCCAACAAAATGGCTGACCGGGATGTGCAGAATCCGGTAGGCGGCTTGATTGGCGGTACGGATGTAAAAGGCCGCGTCGAAACTGATTACGCCGGCGGTCAGATTGGCGAGTATGGTTTCCAAATAGGCGCGCTGGTTTTCCACCTCCAGGCCGGCTGCACGGGTTTCGTCACGGGAGCGGGCGATACGGCGGGTCATCTGGTTGAAGGATTCCACCAGGAAACCCAGGTCGTCCTGATTCATTACCGGCAGCTGCTGTTGATAATCGCCATCGGCGACTGCTTGCGTACCTTTTACCAATTCTTTTACTGGCGCGACGATGTTGCGGATACTGATAAACGCTACCCAAATGGCCGCCAGCAGGCTGAGCAGTAACACCAGCAACAGGATCAACGAGAAGCTGGTTTTCAGCGAGTCGCGCAGGAAATTCATCTCCTGATAACGAATGAAGGCAAACTCTATCGAGTCGGCCAGGTCGGTCACCCGCACCGGAATCGGAAACAGCACTTGCAAAAACCGGCTTTGATCGGCTTCGATAGCGACGATGATGCGTACCAGCATTTCATCGTTATCGCCGGGGTCGAAAGCAAAATATTCCTTATTCTGCCTCAGCAGCAGCCAGATTTGCTCGTCGGGCAGATGCGGCAAAATATCGCTGGGATTGACGCTGCTGGACGCTAATACCCGACCTTGATTGGAAAATACCGCAATTTCCAGCGCCCCAGAATCTGCCCACAGCGAGCCGACTTCCATGGCAATCAAGGCTTCCGATTTGTCGCGGAGTTGATCGGCCATTTGCTTGGTTTGCTTGATATGCCAGTTCATGCGTTGATTCAGTGAGGATTGGCTCAACTCCAAGGCATCGTCCATGGCCCGGTCGATTTCAACGTTAAACCAGCTGTCTATGCCTTGATGCAGGAATTGCACGGAGAAATAAAACACGATGGCCGCTGGCGCCAAGGCCAGCAAGACGAACAAGGACACCATGCGCGTGGTCAGTCGAGAGCCGGCCTCCTTTTTCTTTAATTCCCGCACCAACGAATAGGCGTTGAACGCGACCAAACCCAGCAAAATCACCGATCCCAGCGTATTGATGACCAATAGCCAGGAATACATTTCGCCGAGTTCCGATGATTCCTGGGTGGCGCTGCTCATCAATTGCAGCGATAGCAATACGAAGCCGAACAGCAGAATAATGGTGGCGCTGGCCGGTAATTTTATTTTTGAATGGGCCATGTGTGCCAGGCGCTAGAAAGAAACCAGTGGTTATCCAGATAGGCGACCGGACGCAGCGGTATCGGTAGCTGCTCGCGGTTGAATTGAGTTTTTACCGCCAGCAGGTAAGGTGTGCCGGCTGTCACGCGTTCGGCGGGAATTGGTGTGCTGTCATGCACGGCCGCCATGAAATTCATTGCGGCGCTCAAGGTTAAAAACATTTCGCTGCGATCGAACGGGGTTTGCACCACATATTGATTCAGCAAGGCATGGAATTGCAGGCTGTACGTCAGTTTGTGTTTATGGATTATCGTGTCCCACAACGCGCCGGGCTGGCGTAGTTCTATCGTTACGTCCCAGGTTAAGCGCACACCTTTGTGCAGCGCTTCCTTGGCAGTCGGGCTGAGCCGATAATCGATATGAGCATGCACGTCATAACCGCCATCGACATGTTCCAAATCGGCATATTCGATGCGCGCGGAATAATCCCCGGCTTCAGCCACGCCTGGCGCAATTTGCAGGCAGATCATCAATGCCCAGCACCTAATCGGCTTTATGAAGCTTGGCATAATAAAAGCCATCCATTTGCCGGTCGCCAGTGATGATTTGCCGGCCGTGTGGCCGCGCAATGCTCCAGTGCGCGTCGATATGAATTTCGCTGGCGTCAGTGTGTTCGGCAAGGAATGCGGCGATTTGCGCTTCGTTTTCCTGTTTCAATACAGAGCAGGTGGCGTAGAGCAAGATGCCGCCAGGTTTCAGCAGCTGCCAGGCGTTAGCAAGTATCCTGGCTTGCAGAGCTTGCAAAGCGGCAATGTCGTCCGCGCGGCGCAGCAACTTGATGTCGGGATGGCGGCGGATCACACCGAAGCCGGAGCAGGGGGCGTCCAGCAGTATCCGATCAAATTGGCGGTTGTTAGCCCACGACGCCGACTCACTGGCGTCGGCGGCCAAGGTCTCGGCGTGCAAGTTTAAACGCTGTAAATTGTCGGTCACCCGTTGCAGACGCTGTTGATCGATATCGACCGCCAGCAGTCCGGCCAAGGCCGGTTGGCGCTCCAGAATGGCGGCGGTTTTGCCGCCCGGCGCGGCACATAAATCCAGCACCTGCTGACCAGGAAGCGCGTCGAGCAGTTCCGCCGCCAGTTGCGCGGCCGTGTCTTGTACCGATACGCGGCCTTGGCTAAAGCCCGGCAATTGCTCGACGGCCAAGGCTTGGTCCAGCCTGATCGCGGTTTCGCAGCAGTCTACCAATTGCGCAGCGATACCTTGCGCTGTCAGATCGTCTACGTAGGCGGCTCGGCTACCTTGCAGCAGATTGACGCGCAAAGCCATCGGCGGCGCTTGATCGTTGGCGTGCAGGATTTTTTCGTAATGTTCCGGCCAGTCGTGCCTGAGCAAATCAATCATCCAGCCCGGATGATTGTAGCGGGCCTGACTGTCCGCGGTACAGGCTTGTTGCAAGGTTTCGGCGTCGCGTAAATATTGTCTGAGTATCGCGTTAACCAAGGACTTGGCCCAGGGTTTGTGGCTGGTGGCGGCTACAGTTTCCGAAACGGCGGCGTGCGATTTAACCCGCATGTGTTGCAGTTGATACAAGCCGATTAGCAGTAAGGCTTTAATGTCGCCGTCTTTTTGCTTGAGCGGTTTGCTGAGCAGGCGGCCCAGCATAAAATCCAATGCGTAATAATGACGGATTACCCCATAGCACAAGGCTTGGACGAAAGCCCGGTCTTTGATGTCCTTGATTTTGGGTAGGCCATGTTCCAGGGCGGCGGTCAGCGATTGGCCGTCGCTGAGGACGTGCGCGAGAATCTGTGCAGAGCAGCCGCGCAGATTCATAGGCCTAGGATGACGCGGTCGGCCGTATGGGCATTCATAAAATCTTTGCCGGCGATGCGTTTACCGCCGGGAAGTTGTACTTCCAGTAGGCGCAGCACGCCGTTACCGGTCGCTACGTCCAGAGCGTGTTCTGCGCAACTGATGGTGCCGGGGGCTTGCTCAGCGGTTTTATCGAGCACCTGGCTGCGCCAGACGCGCAACACTTGGCCTTGATAGAGAGTTTGTGCCACCGGCCAGGCGTTCAGGCCACGTACTTGACGATCCAGTTGTACAGCGGAGTTTTGCCAGTCCAAGTTCGATTCCTGCTTTTCCAGTTTGTGGGCGTAAGTGACTAGGGACTCGTCTTGCGGTTCGGCTTGCAGCGACCCATTGGCTATCTGCTCGACCACTTTAACCAGCCCTTCGGCGCCCATGTGCGCCAATTGATCGTGCAGGCTGCTGGAGGTGGCGTCGGCACTGATTGGGCATTCGGCTTTATAAAGCATGTCGCCGGCATCGAGTTTTTTTACTACTTTCATGATGGTGATGCCGGTTTTAGCGTCGCCCGCCATAACGGCACGGTGAATCGGCGCCGCGCCGCGCCAACGCGGCAGTAACGAGCCATGAACATTAATGCAGCCCTGCTTGGGAATGTCCAATACCGCTTGCGGCAAAATAAGGCCGTAAGCCACGACGACCATTAAATCAGCATTGAGCGACGCTAATTGCGCAATCGATTCGGGGCTTTTGAAGTTTTCCGGCTGATAAACCGGGATATTGGCGGATATGGCCAGTGCCTTGATCGGGCTGGCGGTCAGCTTGCGGCCGCGTCCGGCTGGCCTGTCGGGCTGAGTATAAACCGCACAGACTTGATGCCGCGAATCCAGCAGGGCCTGCAAGGTGGGAACCGCAAAATCCGGCGTACCGGCAAACACGATTTTCATGAGATGTCCTGATTAGCCCTGCGACTTGTGAATTTTATCCAGCTTGGCTTTAATGCGGTTGCGTTTGAAGGCCGAGAGATAATCGACGAATAACTTGCCTTCCAGATGATCCATTTCGTGTTGAATGCACACCGCCAGTAATTCGCTGGCCTCCAATTCAAAACTTTCGCCGTCGCGGTTTAGCGCCTTGACTTTAATATGTTCGGCGCGGCTGACTTTTTCGAAAAAGCCGGGTACCGACAGGCAACCTTCCTCGGATTCTTCAACACCGTCGCGCTCGATGATTTGTGGGTTGATCAGGCAGATCGGTTCGTCTTTGTTCTCGCTGACGTCCATCACTATAACGCGTTTATGCACGTTTACCTGAGTTGCGGCCAAGCCTACTCCCTTGGCGGCATACATGGTCTCGATCATGTTGTCGACCAAGGTCTTGATGCCGTCATCGACTGTGTCCACCTCGGCGGCGACCGTCCGCAGCCGTTTATCGGGAAACTCCAGAATTGTAAGAATACTCACCCATTACTCCACTTGCTAACTGTAATAGTGGGATTTTATCCGAAATTGCCCAGGGTTTGAACGTGAAGACTAAATAGGGCTGGGTTTAGGTTGGATCGGCTCGTGCTGGCATAATGCCCGAATTAATCTAAACTGTGCGGCAAATCGATGGTTGGTTTTTTACGCATTTGTTTCAATTTGGGCTAAGCGGCATGCACCAGATATTGACGCTTGCCGATTTTGCGTTTGGGCGCTTCGTCCGGCGGATTTTGAACGGTTTTATAAGCTCTGGCAGGATAAATTATGTTTTTTCGCGCGATACTGGGAATACTAATACCACTGGTTTTTGCCGCAGTGGCTTGGGCCGATGAGCTGAAAATAAACCCCAATCATCCCGATCAGTACACGGTTGTTAAAGGTGATACTTTGTGGGACATTTCCGGGAAGTTTTTACAGCACCCTTGGGAATGGCCGCAGCTATGGCATAACAATCCGCAAATCAAGGATCCGCATTGGATATACCCGGGCGACACTTTGTACTTTTCTTATGTAAACGGCGTGCCGCGTCTGAGTTTGTCGCCGGACGGCAATGACGAAAAACTGTTGCCGCGAGTGCGCGAGTCGGAGATTGATCAAGCCATTAGAATGATCCCCAGCGATGCCATCGTGCAATTCTTGAATTCGCCGAAAGTCGTAACAGCGGAAGAGTTGCAGCACGCACCTTATGTCATCGGGTTTGTCGGCGAACATTTGATCGCCGGCGCCGGAGACGGGGTTTACGTCAGGGCCATCGAAAACCCATCCGGCTTGGGGTATACCATTTATCGAGCAGGCAAGGCCTATGTCAGTCCGGTTACCAAGGAAATTTTAGGTTACGAAGCGCAATACATTGCTGATACCACGCTACAGGAACCGGGTGATCCGGCCACCTTGCTGATTAATAAATCCGATATGGAAATTCAACGCGGCGACCGCTTGATGCCTACTTCGGAGGGAGAGTTAGCTTTAAATTATTTTCCAAGGCCGCCTAAACATCAGGTGGTGGGCAGCATCATTCAAGTGAAGGGCGGCGTGTCGCAGATCGGTCAACACGATGTAGTGGTCATTGACAAAGGTACTGCCGACGGTTTGGAGGTGGGGCACACCTTGGATGTGTATCGTAAAGGGCATGTCATCGTTGATAGGTATCAATCTCAGGAAGCGGTGGCGGTGAAAATGCCGGACGAGCTAGCTGGTGTGTTGATGGTGTTTCGGCCGTTCGAACGCGTCAGCTATGCGTTGGTGATGCAGGCAACTGCCGCGATGCATACGTTGGATAGAGTGCAGACGCCCTAATGGGATATCTGTCATCAGCAGGCTTTAACTCGCTCTGGATTGCCGTTTAAGCTGTTTTGGAATCCGCACTCAATCCGCAAATCAAGTACTGGCTGGCGATGCTGCGTAGTCCCGGCGTCGGCAGTCAGGCCATTCAGCGCTTGCTGGCGCATTTTGAGCCCGAGCAGATATTCTCCGCGTCGCGAGCCACTTTAACTGGCTTGGGTTTCAGCGAGAAATTGATCGACGCTCTGCAAAAACCGGATTGGCAAAAGGTCGAAGACGACATTCGCTGGTTGGAGCAAGCCGGTAATTATGCATTGACCTTGGACGATGCCGACTATCCGGCGCAACTGCGAGAAATCGCCAATCCCCCGCCGATATTATTTGTCAAAGGCAATCCAGCCTTACTGCAAGAGCCGCAATTGGCAATGGTCGGTAGTCGCAATCCGTCGCCGGTTGGTATCAGCACCGCAATTCAATTTGCCGAAGCTTTAGCCGAGGCCGGCTTTACCGTGACTAGCGGTTTGGCTTTGGGAATTGATGCTGCCAGTCACCAAGGTGCGTTAAACGTAAACGGGCAGACCATAGCCGTGGCGGGTACTGGGTTGGATCGAGTTTATCCGGCTTGTCATAAACAGCTGGCTACGCAAATTGTCGAACATGGCGCCTTGGTTTCGGAGTTTCCGCCGGGTACCAATGCCAAAGCCAATCACTTTCCCCGGCGAAACCGAATCATTAGTGGTTTGTGCGTCGGCTTGTTGGTGGTGGAGGCGGCCCAGCAAAGTGGGTCGTTGATTACCGCGCGTTTGGCGCTTGAGCAAAATCGGGAAGTTTTTGCGATTCCCGGCTCGATTCATAACCCTTTGGCGCGCGGTTGCAATGCATTAATTCGCCAGGGAGCTAAATTAGTCGAAACCGCACAAGATATTTTTGAGGAATTAGGTCATTATAATCAAAGGTATATGCGAGCCGAGTCGGAATTGCCGCAGACTTCGCTTGACCTGGAGCAGCAAAATCTATTGAAATTGATTCCGTACAGTCCCACAACGGTCGATACTCTGGTGCAAGATAGCGGTTGGTCCGCGGAAGAAGTTTCCTCGACGCTGCTGGTGTTGGAGTTACAAGGCTACATTGCCGCGCTTGCCGGTGGTGGCTACCTCCGAGTCAAATAAAGGTTCTAATGAAAGAAGATATTTTCGATGTGCTCATTTATCTGTTTGAAAATTATCTGGATGGCGACAGCGATAACTATCCGGATACTGCCGTCATTGCCAGCGAGTTGCTGGATGCGGGTTTTCAGCAGCCTGATGTCAATAAGGCGTTCGATTGGCTGGAGTCTTTAGCCGAAATTGAGAGCATCACACCGGCGGTTTCATCGTCGTTCCGCATTTTTAGCGGTCAGGAAATCTCCGTGTTCGACATGGAGTGCCGGAATTTCTTGATGTATCTTGAGCACAGCGGCATCTTGACGCCGATCAATCGCGAGATCGCTATTGATCGGGCGATGGCCTTGAAAGACGAAAATATTACTCTGGATAAATTGAAATGGATTGTATTGATGGTGTTATTAAGTCAACCCGGCGATAGCGCCGCTTTCTCCCGAATGGAAGACATAGTTTACGATTTGATACCTACTTCTTTACATTGATTTTTCTACGGACAGCATGAGCAAAAGTTTAGTCATTGTAGAGTCACCGGCAAAATGCAAAACCATAGAAAAGTATCTGGGTAAGGACTTCCAGGTATTGGCTTCCTACGGCCACGTCCGAGATTTGATTCCCAAAGAGGGAGCTGTAGATCCGGAAAACGGTTTTGCGATGAAATACCAGGTGATTGATCGCAACCAACGCCATCTGCAAGAGATAGGCAAAGCTATCAAAAACGTCGATACCCTTTATTTGGCGACTGACCCGGATAGGGAGGGTGAGGCGATTTCCTGGCATGTTTTCGAGCATCTGAAAGAAAAAAAGCTGTTAAAAGACAAGGAAGTGCTGCGGGTGG
The DNA here is from genome assembly GCF_000515215.1 of Methylomonas sp. 11b. NCBI lineage: Bacteria > Pseudomonadati > Pseudomonadota > Gammaproteobacteria > Methylococcales > Methylococcaceae > Methylomonas > Methylomonas sp. 11b. The sequence goes on along the minus strand of NZ_KI911557.1, from coordinate 2,040,916 downwards.
TGTTTCATGAGATCACCAAAAAAGCTGTTACTGAGGCTATCGCCCATCCCACCGAGTTATCTAATAATCTGGTCAACGCTCAACAGGCGCGGCGGGCTTTAGACTATTTGGTTGGTTTTAATCTATCGCCGTTGCTATGGAAGAAAATCCGCCGCGGCTTATCCGCTGGTCGCGTGCAAAGCCCTGCGTTGCGGATGATCGTCGAACGTGAGATGGAGATCGAGGCGTTCAAGACCCGCGAATACTGGTCGCATACCGCTGAAGCCAGTGCGCAAGGGCTGCCGTTTAAAGCCAAATTAACGCATTTCAATGGTGAAAAGCTGAATCAGTTCAGTTTTACCGATGAAGTGCAGGCCAATCAAGTCAAACAAAGCTTGCTGGATGCCGCCGACGGTCAGTTGATCGTTGCCAAGCTGGAGAAAAAGCAACGCAGCAAAAATCCGGCGCCGCCGTTCATCACTTCGACTTTACAACAGGAGGCAGCTCGCAAACTGGGTTTTACCACCAAACGGACGATGATGGTGGCGCAACAGTTATACGAAGGCATTGATCTGGGCGGCGAAACCGTTGGTTTGATTTCGTATATGCGTACCGATTCGGTCAATCTGGCTGAAGAAGCATTGGCCGATATTCGCGCGCTGATCGCCGAAAAATACGGTGCCGATGATGTGCCCAAAGAACCGCGCCGTTTCAAGACCAAATCTAAAAACGCTCAGGAAGCGCACGAAGCGATACGTCCGACTTCGGTGCAACGCTTGCCTGAGCAGGTGAAAAATCGGCTCAGTGCGGAGCAATTCAAACTCTACGATTTGATCTGGAAACGCACCGTAGCTTGCCAGATGATCCACGCCACCTTGAATCAAGTGGCTGTCGATCTGAATTGCGGTAGCGATAAAAACGTATTTCGCGCGACCGGTTCCACGGTGACTAATCCCGGCTTCATGAAGGTGTATCTGGAAGGTGTGGACGATAGCAAGGAAGCGGCGGACGATCAGGACAGTCTGTTGCCGCCGATGGAAGAAGGGCGGCCGGTGGTGTTGAATGAGATTGCAGCCACCCAGCATTTTACCGAGCCGCCACCTCGCTACAGCGAGGCGAGTCTGGTCAAAGCCCTGGAAGAGCATGGCATTGGCCGTCCCTCCACCTACGCGACGATTATCTCGACCTTGCAAAACCGCGAATATGTGACCATCGATAACAAGCGGTTTTATCCGACTGATGTCGGGCGTATCGTCAACAAATTCTTAACCGAGCATTTTACCAAATACGTCGATTACAATTTTACCGCCAACCTCGAAGACGAGTTGGATGCGGTGTCGCGCGGAGAGAAGGACTGGATTCCGTTGATGGACGACTTTTGGCGGCCGTTCACGCAGTTGATCAGCGAGAAAGAAGAAAGTGTACAACGCAAGGATGTCACGCAGGAAAGCATAGACGAGCAGTGCCCGGAATGCGGCAGTCCGCTATCGATTCGCCTGGGTCGGAATGGCCGCTTTATCGGCTGTACCAATTATCCGACCTGTTCCTACACTCGAAATTTGGGTGATGACAACGCCGGTGCCGCATCGGCCGAGCCGGAGGTGGTGGAAGGGAGAGTGTGTCCCAAGTGCGAGTCGACGCTGGTTATAAAGACTGGCAAGTATGGAAAATTTGTCGGCTGTAGTGGATATCCGAAATGTAAGCACATCGAACCTTTGGAAAAGCCTTCCGATACCGGGGTTGAATGTCCGCAGTGCAAGAGCGGAGCGATCCTAAAACGCAAGGCGCGTAGTGGGAAAATTTTTTATTCCTGCTCGGAATATCCGAAATGCGATTATGCCTTGTGGGACGCGCCGGTCAAGGAAAGTTGCCCGGACTGCAACTGGCCGATTCTGACCTTAAAAACCACCAAGCGCCGCGGCACCGAAAAAGTCTGTCCGCAGAAAGAGTGCAAATACGCCACGCCTTACGAGGGTGATCCAGATGACGCAAACGGACCGGCTTGAGTCTAGGGAAGTGCCACTGTTTGCCCGACCTGGATTGCGTGTTTCTCGATAAAGCCCGCTGGCAGTTCCAGTATGTATCTGGCCGCTACTCTGGAATCGTAAATCCGGCACGGATCTCTGGGGCAGGGCTGTAAATTTTTTAACAGCCCTGCAATCCGGCCGTCTCCGGTTAAAAACACCACATCCAAAGCCAGTAAGGTATTTTTCATCCACACTGCGCGCTGAGTCTGATCTGGATACACAAAAAGCATGCCCTGGTTTTCGGCAAGTGTCTGGCGAAACATCAGTCCGTGTTCGCGTTCGCTTTCGTTAGCGGCGATGGCCGCGTAGACGATACGTTGTTGAGCTACAAATGTGATTGGGTTGTTGAAGTCTGTAAACGCGTCTGCTGAAGCCCCAGCGCTGTTGAGTGCCGCAAGAAAAGCAATTCCGAAAATTGTGCGGGAAAGATAAGAGTGCATACGGAGTGTCAGTAATATAAGGTTGTCTTTGAGAGTGCGGCTGATTATAATGCCGCGTTCAATTATTTAGCGAGCGTGGCGAAATTGGTAGACGCGCTGGATTTAGGTTCCAGTGGTAACCCCGTGGGAGTTCGAGTCTCCCCGCTCGCACCATATCCTGCGTTATTCGTAACGATACGACCTTAAGTTCCCCAGATCTAAACATCGCCGGCCGGTCTCCCAAAATATAAAACCGTATTTTTAATTTTTTGAGGTAATGCAATGCAAGTTTCTGTCGAGAAGACATCAGAGTTAAGCCGAAAAATGACTGTTAGCATTCCTGATGCCGTGGTTCAGGAGAAAATGGAAACTCGCTTTAAAAAACTCGCTCGCGAAGTCAAAGTGGATGGATTCCGTCCGGGTAAAGTGCCGGCGAGCATGGTGAAAAAGCTGTACGCCGATAGAGTTAGAAACGAAGTAACCGGCGACTTGATTCAATCGACTTATTTTGAAGCGCTGCAACAACAGGATTTGAACCCTGCCGGTCATCCGCATATCCAGCCTACCGAGAAAGCCGAGGGTTTTGAATACATCGCCGAGTTTGAAGTCTATCCGGAGATCGTACTGGATAGTGTTAGCGAATTGAAAGTGGACCGTCCTTTTGCAACTGTGGAACAGGCCGATGTCGATAACATGATCGAAAAACTGCGTCAGCAAAAGAAAACCTGGAACACTGTCGAGCGCGCTTCGCAGGATGCTGACCGGGTAACCATTCATTTCTCCGGCGTGGCCGATGGCGAGAATTTTACCGACGGTAAGGTCGAAAATTACCAGGTGGAAATCGGCGGCAAACAAATGATTCCCGGTTTCGAAGACGAATTGAAAGGCTTGGTCGCCGGTGCGAGCAAAACCTTTTCTGTGACGTTCCCAGAGCAATACAACAGCGAAAAATTAGCCGGTAAAGTTGCCGAATTTGAGATCGAGTTGGTTAAAGTCGAAGAGCCGGTTTTGCCTGTCGTCGATGCGGAATTTATCAAGGCTTATGGTGTTGAAGACGGCGAAGCGGCAAGTTTCCGTAGCGATGTTCGGGCTAACATGGAGAGAGAGCTGAACCAAGGTCTGAAAAACAAGTTAAAAAATGCAGTGATGGATGCCTTATACGAAAACATCGTGATAGCGATGCCTAACGCGTTGATCGATCAAGAAATTCAAGCGTTGATGAAACCTTATGCCGAACGCGCGAAAAACATGCGTTTGAAATTGGAAGACCTGAACTTGCCTAGGGATGCATTTGAAGGTCAGGCCAAGCGCCGCGTGGCCTTGGGCTTGATTTTGGGTGAAATCATTCAAAAGAATGACATCAAGGTCGATGCCGATAAAGTTCGTGCGGTAATTGATGACATGGCGAAGAGTTATGAGCGCCCCGAAGACGTTGTGAACTGGTATTATGCCGACAAGGCTAGGCTGAATGATGTGCAGCAGATGGTTTTAGAAGATCAAGCTGTTGCATGGATTGTCAGCCAGGCTAAAATCACCGATGTAACAGTTGGTTTTGATGATGTCATGGAAAAACAGTAACGAATGAGGGCTAAACGTGTTTAACCAAAATGTGATGAGCGAAATGATGGCGCCGCAAGCGGCGGGCGGTCTAGTGCCTATAGTGGTTGAACAAACAGCCCGTGGGGAAAGATCGTTCGATATTTATTCCCGTTTGCTGAAAGAGCGGGTAATTTTTCTAGTTGGCCAAGTGGAAGATTACTCGGCGAATCTGGTGGTAGCGCAATTGCTATTCTTGGAATCTGAAAATCCGGATAAAGATATTCACTTGTATATCAACTCTCCCGGCGGCTCGGTGACAGCAGGTATGTCGATCTACGATACCATGCAATTTATCAAGCCGGATGTCAGCACCATGTGCATCGGTCAGGCCGCCAGTATGGGGGCTCTATTATTGGCGGGCGGTGCGCAGGGCAAGCGCTATTGTTTGCCTCATTCCAGGGTGATGATTCATCAACCTTTGGGTGGTTTTCAAGGCCAAGCATCGGATTTTGATATTCACGCTCGGGAGATTTTGGCTATTCGTGATCGATTGAATAAAATCCTGGCTCATCATACCGGGCAACCGTTGGAAAAAATTCAGCAAGATACGGATCGAGATAACTTTCTGAGTTCTCAGCAAGCGGTTGATTACGGTTTGATCGACAAAGTATTAACTAGTCGTATTGCCTGATAAGTGTCGCGTCGCTTCGTCAAGAGTGCGATGTGATTTGAATGTTGGTTTTTGATATATTTCATCGCCATGACGAGGCAATGTATCACGGTGGAGTCTGTCTATGAGTAGAGACAAGAAAGGTAAAGACGATGAAAAACTTCTTTACTGTTCTTTTTGCGGTAAAAGTCAAAATGAAGTCAGGAAACTGATTGCAGGTCCATCCGTTTATGTTTGCGACGAATGTGTGGAATTGTGCAACGACATTATCAGAGATGAGTTGCTGGAAGATGAAATGTCCGTGGCCGGCGGTGCGCTGCCTAAGCCGAAGGAAATCAAGCAAGAGTTGGATGGTTATGTTATCGGTCAGGAAAATGCCAAAAAAATTCTGGCCGTAGCTGTGTACAATCATTACAAGCGCTTGCGCAGCAACAGCAAAAAGAACGAAGTCGAGTTGGCGAAAAGCAATATCTTGCTGATCGGGCCTACCGGTTCCGGTAAAACCTTGTTAGCGGAAACATTGGCTAGATTGCTGGATGTGCCTTTCACCATAGCAGACGCCACCACACTGACCGAGGCCGGTTATGTCGGTGAAGATGTTGAAAACATCATTTTGAAGATTCTGCAAAAGTGCGATTACGATGTGGAAAAAGCGGAGACAGGTATCGTTTATATCGACGAAATCGATAAAATCTCCCGCAAATCCGATAATCCGTCCATTACTCGCGACGTGTCCGGAGAAGGTGTGCAGCAGGCCTTGCTGAAGCTTATCGAAGGCACTGTTGCTTCTGTCCCGCCGCAAGGCGGTCGCAAGCACCCACAGCAGGATTTTTTGCAGGTTAATACTGCGAATATCTTGTTTATCGTCGGGGGAGCCTTTGCTGGTTTGGATAAGGTGATTAAACATCGCACCGAGAAGGGCGGCATCGGTTTTTCTGCGGAAGTTAAAACCAAAGACGACAAACGTAATGTCGGCGAGATCTTTGCCGATGTGCGTTCCGAGGATTTGATTAAATACGGATTGATTCCGGAGTTTGTCGGTCGTCTGCCGGTTATCGCCACGCTGGACGAGTTGGATGAAGCGGCGTTGATTCAAATTTTGACACAGCCCAAAAATGCTTTGATCAAGCAGTACAAGCATTTGTTTGAAATGGAAGGTGCGGAGCTGGAGTTTAGGGATGATTCGTTGGCGGCGATTGCCCGCAAATCCATGGAACGAAAAACCGGTGCCAGAGGTTTGCGTACGATAGTCGAGAACGTGTTGTTGGATACCATGTACGAATTGCCGTCCAACGATAAAATATCGAAAGTCGTGATTGATGAGAACGTCATTTTAGGTAATTCTGAGCCCATTTTGGTTTACGAAGCTGAGCAAAAGCTGGTGGCTTCCGACGCTTCTTAAGTATGGGGCTTTGAGGTATCCTCGCGTTCTCGCGGAGAAATAATCAAATTGAAGGGGGCTTTTTCAATAAAGCCCCCTTTTTTTTGCCTGAAATTAAAGATACTTGTTTTCTGGGAGTTCATCCTCATATAGGATGACATCCAATGTTTTGAGCTGCTCAAGGGAGCAAATGAAATGACCGAGTTAAAAACCAAAGATGAATTAATTCCTGTCTTGCCGTTACGGGACGTGGTGGTCTATCCGCATATGGTGATTCCATTGTTTGTCGGTAGAGGCATGTCGATTGATGCCCTTGATGCCGCCATAAAACAAGACAAGCAAGTGTTGTTGATTGCCCAGAAGCAGGCCGATGTCGATGAACCGGGTTTTGATGACTTATACAGGGTCGGGACCTTGGCCAACATCCTGCAATTATTGAAACTGCCGGACGGTACTGTGAAAGTGTTGGTTGAAGGCAGTCAGCGTTGCTCCGTAACAAAATACCAAGAAGTTGATAATTATTGCGCGGCCAGCGTGGTCGAGTTGAGCGACGAATTAAATATCTCCGAACAGGAAGCGGAAGTTTTGCAGCGAACCGCGATTAACTCGTTCGATCAGTATGTAAAATTGAATAATAAAATTCCGCCTGAAGTGCTTAATTCACTAGCGGGTATCGACGACCCAAGCCGCTTAGCCGACACCATGGCCGCACATATGGCCCTGAAGGTTGAAGAAAAACAGCTGATGCTGGAAATGGTCGATGTCGCCAAACGGCTGGAAAATTTGATGACGTTGATGGAAGGCGAAGTCGATATTCTGGAGATGGAAAAGAAAATTCGCGGCCGCGTTAAAAAGCAGATGGAAAAAAATCAGCGCGAATACTATTTGAATGAGCAAATGAAGGCTATTCAAAAAGAGCTGGGCGAGATGGACGAAGCCAGCAACGAGATTGAAGAACTGGAGCGAAAAATTGCCGCTGCCGGTATGTCCGCCGAAGCCAAAACCAAAGCTACGGCCGAGCTGAATAAGTTGAAAATGATGTCACCGATGTCGGCGGAAGCGACAGTGGTGCGCAATTATATTGATTGGATGGTCAATGTGCCTTGGAAAAAGAAAACCAAGGTTAGGCACGATTTAAAAGTTGCCGAAGAGGTGTTGGAAGCCGAACATTACGGGCTGGACAAGGTAAAAGAGCGGATACTCGAATACCTTGCCGTTCAACAACGCGTTAAAGCGTTGAAAGGGCCTATTCTGTGTTTGGTCGGTCCTCCGGGGGTTGGTAAAACCTCTCTTGGCCAGTCGATTGCACGGGCTACCAACCGCAAGTACGTACGGATGGCTTTAGGCGGGGTTAGAGATGAAGCGGAAATTCGCGGGCATAGGCGTACCTATATCGGCTCTATGCCCGGTAAAATCCTGCAAAATCTGTCGAAAATCAAAACCCGTAACCCCATGTTCTTGCTGGACGAGATCGACAAAATGGCTGCGGATTTTCGCGGTGATCCCGCTTCTGCGCTGTTGGAAGTGCTGGATCCCGAGCAAAACCATACCTTCTCCGATCATTATTTAGAAGTCGATTTCGATTTGTCCGATGTCATGTTCGTAGCTACCGCGAATACCATGAATATCCCGCCTGCCTTGATGGACAGGATGGAAATTATTCGTTTGGCCGGATATACCGAAGATGAAAAAATTAATATCGCCATGCGTTTCTTAATTCCGAAACAGATTAAAAACAACGGTTTGGCGGAATCGGAAATTAATATCTCCGAAGCAGCGGTTAAGGATATTGTCAGATACTACACACGTGAAGCGGGTGTGCGCGGACTGGAGCGGGAAATCTCGAAAATTTGCCGGAAAGTCGTGAAAGATCTGTTGTTGAAGTCCCGTAAAAGCCGCATCGCTGTTACGGAAAAAACTTTGGATAAATATCTGGGTGTCAGGCGGTTTAGTTATGGTATCGCCGAGGACAATGATCAAATTGGTCAAGTGACAGGTTTGGCATGGACCGAAGTCGGTGGTGAGTTGCTGACGATAGAAACCGCGGTAATGCCGGGTAAGGGCAAGCAGCTAGCGACAGGTAAGCTGGGTGACGTGATGAAAGAGTCTATCGAGGCTGCCGTTACGGTAGTCAGGAGTCGTGCCAATATCTTGGGTATCGACAGCGATGTGTTTCAGAAAAATGACATTCACATTCATGTACCGGAAGGCGCGACACCAAAAGATGGGCCTAGTGCCGGTATTGGCATGTGTACCGCGATTATTTCCGCGCTGACCAAAATTCCGGTACGGGCTGATGTGGCGATGACCGGTGAGATCACCCTGCGCGGTGAAGTGTTGCCGATTGGCGGACTGAAAGAAAAGCTGCTGGCGGCGCATCGCGGCGGCATTGCGACAGTGGTGATTCCGGCGGAAAACGAAAAGGATCTCGCCGAGATCCCCGAAAACATCAAACGCAATTTGGCGATTAAGTGTGTCCGTTGGATAGATGAAGTGTTGGAGTTAGCTCTACAGCATATGCCGACCCCAATTGCAGCGATTCCAGTGGCTGAAATAACTGAAACTGCCGCCAGTAAGGCAGAGGTAAAAAAGCCGGGTGTTGTTGCCCATTAAAAGTCGAGTCGGGTCGGCGGAAACCATCAGTGTCGTGGCTTCCGCGGACTTCAGTGCTTGACATCGCTTGCAGGCGATTGATATAAATGTCGGCCTCTCGCACCAGGAGAGGCTGTAAATCGGGTTGGTGGAAAACCGGTTAGCGGGCAAATTCAAACATTTGTTTGCTGAGCATAATTAATACAACGACATCCTAAGGGGAAATAAATGAATAAATCGGAACTTATCGATGCAATCGCCAGTGCGTCCCAGTTAACTAAAGCTGATGCAGGTCGTGCTTTAGATGGTTTTATCAAAGCAGTAGAAGATGCTTTAAAACAAGGCGATTCCGTTGCCTTGGTTGGCTTCGGCACATTCGATGTTAAAGAAAGAGCAGAGCGTAAAGGCCGCAATCCGCAAACCGGTGAAGAGATTACTATTAAAGCCGCGAAAATTCCTTCATTTAAAGCTGGCAAATCTTTAAAAGATGCTGTAAACTAGCCGCTCTTTAGTCGGGTGCTTAGCTCAGCTGGGAGAGCATCGCCCTTACAAGGCGAGGGTCGGGGGTTCGAACCCCTCAGCACCCACCAGACTTTGGAGCGGTAGTTCAGTTGGTTAGAATACCGGCCTGTCACGCCGGGGGTCGCGGGTTCGAGCCCCGTCCGCTCCGCCAAAACAGAAACCTCGGGCCGTATGGTCCGAGGTTTTTTTTTGCCTGTTAATTTTATGGCCTGAAGCATTCGGGTTTAATACTGTTTAAGGACAGCGTTTATGCTTTTAGAGATTAGAGAAAAGGTGCATGGTCTGTTTGCATCGATCATATTGATTTTGATTTGTGTGCTTTTCGGATTGTGGGGCATCCAAAACTATCTTGGCGGCGGTAAAGAAGCGCCAGTGGTGTCTGTCGGAGATAAGGAGTTTTTTCAGCGCGATGTCAGTCAGGCCTATCAGCAATACGCTCAAAATCTGGCAGGGATGAAGTTCGACGAAGAGACGATAAAAAAGCAGGCTTTGCAAAAGCTGGTTCGCGACGAGGTGTTGTTGCAATACGTTCAGGATCAAAACCTGTTGGTTAGCGATGAGACGGCAAGAGATTTCATTCAAACCCTGGAGTATTTCCAAAAAGACGGTAAATTCGATAAGACTCAATACCAAACCATGCTCGGTTCACAGGGTATGTCTTCCGCCGAGTTCGTCAATCGCATCAAAAAAGCCTTGGTTATGGAGCAGTTTCAACGCGCCGTGGTGGATAGCAGCTTCGTGACGCCGGCGGAAATCAATAACTTCTTTAAAATCCAGAACCAAACCCGCGATGTCGAATATGTGACCGTACCGTTAACCCCGGTCAGTCAACAGCCTGGCGAAGAAGAAATTACCGCTTATTACCAGCAGCATCAGGATGCTTATCAGACTCCCGAGCAGGTGGCTATCGAATACGTGGAATTATCGTTGGATAAACTGGCCGCGGAGATTAAACCTAGCGAAGAGCAGTTAAAAGCTTATTACGAAGAACAAAAAGTCCAATTCACCACGAAAGAGCGTAGAAAAATCAGCCATATTCTGTTCGCGTTCAGCAAGGATAAAACGGCTGATGAGCTTGCTTTGCAAAAAGCCCTGAAGGCGAAACAAGATCTGAAAAACAAGGATTTTGCCGCCCTGGCCGCCGAAGTGTCCGACGATAAACTAACCGCGAAAAATGGCGGCGACCTAGGTTTATTCAATGTCGGGGTGATGGAAAAAGCCTTTGAAGATGCCGCTAGCAGTTTAAAACTTGGCGAAGTCTCCGAACCCGTTAAATCGGCTTTTGGTTATCATTTGATTAAAGTCACCGAGTTGATACCGGGTGACGTGAAGCCATACGAAGCGGTAAAAGCAGAAGTCAGCAAGGCTTATCAAAAAGCGCAGGCCGAAGCCAAATTTAACACCTTGGCCGAGAAAGTTGCGGAAGTTAGTTACGAAAATCCTGATAGTTTGGCGGCGGTTGCGCAATTGTTGGGTGGTGCGACCAGCAAGACCGAAGCCTTCACTCGCGCGGCGGGTGAAGGTATCGCTACCGACGAGAAAGTTCGGGCGGCTGCGTTTTCCGAAGATGTGTTAAAAGGCAGCAACAGCGAACCGCTGGAAATTGGCGGTGACAAAGTCGTGGTGTTGCGGATGTTATCGCATCAACCGGCCGCCAGCAGGGACCTCAGGGATGTTAAGGCACAGGTCATTGCCGCGATTCAGCAAGATAAAGCAAAACAACAGGCCATCGCCACTGCCGATAAAATTAAGCAGGAATTGGCTGGCGGTAAAACGCTTGTGCAAATTGCCGAAGCGCTGCATTTGCAAACCAAAAAAATCAATGGCTTGACGCGTACTGCTAGTGATTTGCCGGCGGCCGTCACTCAGGAGATTTTTAGAACTGCCAAACCTAAGGCAGGTCAGCCTAGCGTTGCCGTAATCGATGAAGCTAAGGGCGGTAAATTGGTGGTTAGCGTCAACAGCGTTAACGAAGGCGTAATGTCGGACAGCGACAAGAGCAAACAAGCCTTGATTGCCAAAAACATCTCTACGGCCTTCGGTAAGGCGCAGATGGAAGCGGTATTGAATGCGTTGCAGACTAAAGCCGAGATCGTTATCAATACGCAAAAACAGTAAACCGTAATACGGACCGACAAAAAGGGAGCTTCAAGCTCCCTTTTTTTTGCTTGTTTAAGCGGTTAGTTGATTACCTCAGGTGATTTTGTTACTGATTTTAGGTAGGGTTCCTGAGACGTCCCGCTATTACCGTTGCCCCATGCGGCAATAGCTAGCAGCGTCCAACCTGGATTGGCTTTTAGGCTGACGTTTATTAACATAGCCGCAGAAAGCCGAATACGGTGGTTTTTCGATCCGGAACGTATCGATATTATTTTCCTGTTCGGTCAACTCATGGGATAAACTTTAAAATCTATAACTAAAAAAGCTTGCTGAAGCAGCTCCCGTCTCAATTTTTATTAGCTCGATGTAAGGAACAACATGATTATCAAACCTCGCGTACGCGGATTTATGTGCGTCACCACCCATCCAGTCGGCTGCGAAGCCAATGTCAAACAGCAGATCGACTACGTCAAAAGTTTCGGAGCTATCGCCAACGGCCCGAAAAATGTGTTGATTCTGGGCGCTTCCACCGGCTACGGTTTGGCTTCGCGTATTGTCTCGGCTTTCGGTTCAGGCGCGAAAACCCTGGGGGTGTTTTTTGAGCGCGAAGGGACTGCCGATAAGCCAGGCACCCCCGGTTGGTACAATTCAGCAGCATTTCATAAATTTGCCGAAGCGGAAGGCCTGTACGCCAAAAGCATCAACGGCGATGCGTTTTCCGACGAGATCAAACAAAAAACCATAGCCGCCATCAAACAAGATTTGGGCAAAGTCGATCTGGTGATTTACAGCTTGGCCGCGCCGCGTCGTACCCATCCAAAGACTGGCGTTACTCACAACTCCACACTCAAACCGATCGGCAAAGATTTGGTACAAAACGGTATCGATACCGATAAAGAAGTCATCAAATCCTTCACCTTGCCAGCTGCTACCCAAGAAGAAATCGATAACACCGTCGCGGTGATGGGCGGTGAAGACTGGCAAATGTGGATCGATGCCTTGGAGGATGCCGGCGTCTTGGCGGAAGGTGCTAAAACCACCGCATATACCTATCTGGGCGAAAAAATTACTTGGGATATTTATTGGGACGGCACCATCGGCGCAGCCAAAAAAGATTTGGACAAACGTGTCATCGATATCCGCAGCAAATTAGCTACTTTGGGTGGCGACGCTAGGGTGTCGGTACTAAAAGCCGTGGTTACCCAAGCCAGTGCGGCGATTCCGGTCATGCCCTTATATCTGGCCTTGCTATTCAAAACCATGAAGGCAGAGGGAACCCACGAAGGTTGTATTGAACAGGTCAACGGCTTGTTCCGCGACAGTCTTTACGGTGCCCATCCCAGCTTGGACGATACCGGTCGCCTACGCGCCGATTTGAAAGAATTGCAGCCGCAAGTGCAAGACAAAGTCAACGCTTTGTGGGAACAAATCAACAATGACAATATCAACGAATTGAGCGATTTTGCCGGTTACAAACACGAGTTCCTGAAGTTGTTCGGTTTCGAGGTAGACGGCGTCGATTACGACGCCGATGTCAATCCCGAGGCACCTATCGCCAATTTGCTGTAAAGATATACCCCGGTGGCTAGCGCGGCAGCGAGTCACCGGGTTAAAAAGTATGGACACCTGACGCTTTTGCTTACGGTCAGAACTACTTCGGATAGTTCTGACCGTAAGCAAAAGCGTCGCTCAAGTTTCTGTTTAATTTCTGCGAAACACTGGAAACATGCAAACACAATCAACTACCCGAGACTGGATTCTCTACGCGCTACTCAGTTTGACCATTGTGCTGATCGTGTTGGCGATGTATCAAATCGACCGGCAATGGCTGAAATTGAGCGAAATGCAAGCCGCGCTGTCCGAGCAAGCCAAGGATGTGCGCGAACTGCGCGGGGCGATTGCTTCCGGAGCGATTGCCGCCGCCAACCCTTCCGTGAACGCCACCGCGAGCGGTGATGTCGCCCAGGCCTTTCAACGCGCGCATGCTGCGAGTCGTATGCCGGATTACGCCCAGGGTGACTGGAGCGTGGAAGCCTTCGGCACCAATCTCAAGACCATCACGCCGCTGGTGTCCAGTGATGCGTATGCCTCCAATGTGCAAAGTTATGTGCTGGAGAGTCTGATTACCCGTAATCCAGACACCTTGGAATGGGAAGGTTTGGTGGCTAAGGACTGGACCATCAGCGAAGACGGCTTGGTGATTAGCTTCCGGATGCGCGAGGACGTCAGTTTCTCGGACGGTCAACCGCTGACTGCCGACGACGTGGTATTCAGTTTCAATTTCATCATGACCGACGCCATCCAGGCGCCGCGCGAACGCGCCTATCTGGAAAAGATCAAAAGCGTCACAGCCAACGGCAAGTACGAAGTGGTATTTACCTTCAAAGAGCCGTACTTCGAAGCGCTGTCCTTGGCCGGTGGCATCGGCATCATGCCCAAGCATTTTTACGAACCGTATTTAAAAGAGCCGCAAAAATTCAACGAATCCAAAGGTTTGTTATTGGGTAGCGGTCCTTATCGATTAAACGATCCGAAAAACTGGACGCCGGACAAAGGCAATATCGAACTGGTGCGTAACGAGCGTTACTGGGGCGACGTGCAACCGTCTTACCATCGCATTCTCTGGAAAATCATTCAAAACGATAGCGCGCGCTTAACCACCTTTCGCAATGGCGACATCGATTCTTATTCGGCGCGTCCGGTCGAATACCAAGAGCTGAAAAAAGACCCGCAAATCCAGGCCAAGAGCCAAAACTTCGAGTACATGCCACCGGTCGTCGGCTATAGCTACATCGGCTGGAACCAGGAACGCGGCGGCAAGCCAACCCGTTTTGCCGACAAGCGCGTGCGCCAGGCCATGACCTATCTCACCGACGTCAGCCGGGTGATTAAAGATGTGATGTTGGATTACGCCGAGCCGGCGGTCAGTCCGTTCAGTAAAACCAGCAAACAGCATGACGCGGCCTTACAGCCGTATCAAGCCGATTTGGATAAAGCCAAAGCCTTGCTAAAAGATGCCGGCTATCAGGATAAAAATGGTGACGGCGTATTGGAAGATAAGGCCGGTGCACCCTTTGAATTTCAACTGACCTACTTTCAAGCCAACGAAGACACCAAACGCATGGTGCTTTTATTGAAAGATCTCTACGCCCGCGCCGGCGTCAAGCTAATTCCAACCCCGCAGGAATGGCCGGTGATGTTGGAAAATCTGGATAAAAAAGATTTCGACGCGATTACTCTGGGTTGGACCAGCGGTATCGAAACCGATTTGTACCAAATCTTCCATAGCTCGCAAGCCGTCAGCAAAGGTGATAACTACGTCAGTTACAAAAATCCTGCTTTGGATAAATTAATCGACGATGCTCGCCGCACTGTCGATGAAAGCAAACGCATGCCACTCTGGCAGCAAGCTGAACATATCCTTTACGAGGATCAGCCCTATACCTTTTTGATGCGCCGCAAGAGTCTGTTGTTTGTCGACAAGCGTGTCCACAATCTGCAAATGACCAAACTGGGATTAAACTTCGGCTCCTTGCCGCTGGAAAACTACGTGCCGCTGGCGCAGCAAAAATACAGCCAATAGGGCAAGGATTCGCCGATGCTGACCTATCTCCTGCGGCGCTTGCTGTTGATGATCCCCACCTTGTTGGGAATTACCGTGCTGGTGTTCAGCGTCATGGCCATGTCGCCGGGCGGCATCAGTGCCCAGACCTTGATCGGCGGCATGGACATGAAGCCGCAGGAAAAGCAGGCGCTACTGGATTATTACAACAAACGCTATGGCCTGGATAAACCGGCACCGGTGCAATATCTGCGCTGGCTGAATAATGTCTCACCTATCGGTTTTGTTACCGACGCCCAAGGCCAGCGCGGCGAATTTTCGTTCAGCAAGGGCATGGATTTGGGCACCAGCTTTCAATACGGTCGGCCGGTGTCGGACATTCTGGCCGAACGAATTCCGATCACCTTACTGCTAAATCTAGTCACGTTGCCGCTTACCTATATCATCGCCATCATGGTGGGCATGAAGGCGGCTACCCAACGCGGTAGTGCATTCGATGTCGGCGCGGGTATGTCGATGCTGGCATTGTGGTCGATACCCACCATGCTGGCCGGCGTGTTGCTGCTGGGTTTTTTTGCCAACATCCAGCATTTTCAATGGTTCCCCACCGCTGGCATCAGTAGTCTGGAAGCGCAAGATATGCCCTTCCTGCCGCATTGGGAGGAGGGCGGATTTGTCAGGGGTTTCTTGTTGGACAGAATCTGGCATTTGATTTTGCCGGTGATCTGTTTGTCCTACGGCGGCTTTGCCGCGCTGACCAAATTGACCCGCACCTCGATTCTGGAAAATCTGCATGCCGATTACGCCCGCACCGCGCGCGCCAAAGGTCTGGCTGAGAATGATGTGCTCTGGAAACACGTATTTCGCAACAGTTTGTTGCCCTTGATTACCGTCTCCGCTGGTTTACTGCCCAGTTTGCTGGCCGGCTCCTTGATCGTCGAAAATATTTTTAGCATCAACGGTATGGGTCAATTGGCTGTGGAAGCAGTGAAAGGCCGCGACCGCGAGTTGGTGCTATCGATTACCTGGATCAGCGGTTTTCTGACGCTGATTGGTTATTTGATCGCCGACTTCTGTTACACCCTGGCCGATCCGCGGGTGAGTTATGATTAAGCCTGTGATCAGCCGCGAATCCTTTTCTGCGCGCATTTGGCGCAAAACCCTGGCCGGCGTTGGTGTCAAGTTTGGCTTGGGCTGGGTGGCGCTGTTAGTGTTTTGCGCGGTATTTGCGCCGTTTCTGGCCAACTCCATGCCGCTGCTGATGAGTAAAGATGGCGTGATTTCCGCGCCGGTGTTGGAGTACCTCAGCGTCGAAGATGCCTGGATTTTGGCCAGTTTTTTTATCGCTTTGGCGGTTTATCGGCTTAGCCTGGCTGGTGGCAAGCAGATTTTGTTATTTTTACTGGGCAGTGCCTTGGCTGCCTTAGCGGTTAATATGTTCGTCAAACCACCGGCCTTAGTGATCTACGACGAATTCCGCAGCGCTGCTTATACGCAAGTGGACTGGAAAATCATGCCACCCATCCCCTATGCGCCGGTCGATTACTTGCGCGATTTGGGCAGCAAAGGCCTGGAAGCGCCGTTCGCCACCGAAGGCCATACCCATTGGATGGGCACGGAAGAAAACGGCGCCGACGTATTAAGCCGGATGATCCACGCCTGCCGAATTTCCTTGAGCATCGGTTTGATTGCCTCCGGTATTGCCTTGGCTATCGGGATTGTGGTCGGCGGCTTGATGGGCTATTTCTCCGGTGTTGTCGACATGTTGGGCATGCGCCTGGTGGAGATTTTCGAAGACATTCCGACGCTGTTTCTACTGCTGACTTTCGTGGCCTTCTTTGGTCGCAGTTTGTACATGATGATGGTGATCATCGGCGTCACCGGTTGGTCTGGGTATGCGCGGTACGTGCGCCAGGAATTTTTGAAATTACGCAAACAAGATTATGTGCAAGCAGCAGTCGCCAGCGGTTTACCCTTAAGCTCGATCTTGTTCCGGCATATGCTACCCAACGGCGTCGCGCCTTTATTGGTCGCGGTCAGCTTTGGGGTGGCCGGGGCGATTTTGTCGGAAGCGACCTTAAGCTTTTTGGGCTTGGGTGTGGTCGATGCGCCATCCTGGGGCGCGATGCTGGATCAAGCTGTCAAATCCTCCACGTTTAACTGGTGGATGGCGGTATTCCCCGGCGGCTCTATCTTCATGACGGTGTTTGCCTACAACCTGATCGGCGAGGCGTTTCGGGATGCGATTGACCCGCGCTTGTCGGACAAAGCCGGGGTTAAATCATGAGCCAAGCCCTATTGGAAGTGCGCAATCTGCGCACTTATTTGAGGTCCGGCGGCGGCGAAGTGCGGGCGGTAGACGACATCAGTTTCAGCATCCCCAAAGGCGAAACCTTTTGTTTGGTCGGCGAATCGGGCAGCGGCAAGTCGGTCAGCGCCTTGTCGGTGATTCGCTTATTGCCGGACGGTGTGGCTTCGCATCCCAGCGGCGAGATTTTTCTGAACGGGCAGGACTTGCTAGCCCTGGATGATCCGGGCATCCGTGCCGTGCGCGGTTTACAAATCGCCATGATTTTCCAGGAGCCGATGACCTCCTTAAATCCGGTCATGAGTATAGGCGAACAAATCACCGAGGCCCTGCAACTGCATCATGCCGATATGGACGATGCGGAAGCAACCGAACGGACCATCAGGGCCTTGGAACAGGTGCAAATCCCCAATGCCTCCAGCCGCTTTGCCGACTACCCGCACCAACTCTCCGGCGGTCAACGCCAACGGGTCATGATCGCCATGGCCCTGGCCTGCCAGCCGCAATTGCTGATTGCCGACGAACCGACCACCGCGCTGGATGTGACCGTACAAGCTGAGATTTTGCGCCTGATGCGCAAACTCCAGGACGACACCGGCATGAGCATGTTGTTCATCACCCACGATTTCGGCGTAGTGGCGCAGATGGCGCATTGGGTAGGAGTGATGCAGCAAGGCAAGCTGGTGGAAGTTGGCGCGTGTAAGTCAGTACTGCGCAACCCTCAGCATCCCTATACCCAACAATTGCTGGCTGCGGTGCCGGAAAATCTGGCCAAGCCGGGCCGGGCGGTTAGGTGTGTGAATCCGTCTGCTCCCGAAACCGCCGAATCGCCAAGCGAGGAAGATATCCCTCTGCCAGAGGAGCCCGTCGTAAAAACGGAAGCAGAACCCTCTCCCCCCGGGAGAGGGCAGGGTGAGGGGATGCAAATCGATGCTTCACCTTATTCGCCCCCTCTGTCGGATGAGTTGCTGAGTAAGAGCGATAAAAAACTGCTTTCCGTACTGGAGCGCGCCGGCTTAAGGCTACAGTCAACGCAAAACGTTTCGATGAACTCCCCTCACCCTAGCCCTCTCCCGGAGGGAGAGGGGACTACCAGCTCGGCTCGGATAGATGGGGATAGTCATAAGAGTTCCTCCCAGATAATTGTTAAGGAGGGCGAACCGCTTCTGCAAATCCGTGATTTGAAAGTCTGGTTCCCCATCAAAAAAGGTTTGTTCCGGCAAACCGTCGATTACGTCAAAGCCGTGGATGAAGTATCGCTGGATATTCCGCGCGGCGAAATCGTTGCCTTGGTAGGCGAGTCCGGCTGCGGCAAAACCACCTTGGGCCGGGCGGTGTTGCAATTGGAACTGCCGACTGCCGGCAGTATCCACATCGACGGCCAGGAACTCACCGGCCTGTCCGCGCGCGAACTCAGGCCGCTACGCCGCAAGATGCAGATTGCCTTTCAAGACCCGCAATCCTCGCTCAACCCGCGTTTGCTGGTGGAAACCACGCTAACCGAACCGATGAAAGTGCACGGCATCGGTGCCAATCAAGAACAGCGTATCGAGCTGGCCGGGCAACTGCTGGAAGACATGCAGCTCAGCCGCGAATCGCTGTGGCGCTACCCGCACGAGTTTTCCGGGGGCCAACGCCAACGCATCGGTTTGGCGCGAGCTTTGGCCTTGAATCCGGAGTTTGTGGTGTGCGATGAAATCACCAGTGCGCTGGATGTGTCGGTGCAGGCGGAAATACTGCAATTGCTGCTCGACATTCGGCGGCGGCGGAATCTGACCTTATTGTTTATCACGCATAACATTGGGGTGGTGGAGTATCTCAGTGATCGGACGGTGGTGATGTATAAGGGGAAGGTTGTAGAAGAAGGTTTGACTGCTAAGGTTTGTGGGGCGCCGGAGCATCCTTATACTCAGAGGTTGTTGTCGGCGGTGCCGAGGTTGGTGGTGTAATTGATTTATACGGAAGGGGTAAAAGTCTAAAGTATGTTGATGTTTTTTTTACCTGAAGATCAGGAGCTACTTGCTGCAATTGGAAAAGTGGCACTTCGTCATGAGCAACTTAACCATGTGCTAAAAATGACTATAAGGTCATTTGCTGAAATTACTCCCCAGGAGGTCTTGGATGCTACTCAGTATGAAGGGACTAGATCGCTAAGGGAGCGAATCAAAAAACTAGCTAAAAAACGACTGGGTGAAGGGGAGGCCTTGTTAAAGCTCCAGGCGTTATTGGTTCGTGCAGGGCGGTTAACTGATAAACGTAATGAATTGACTCACAGTGTTTGGTCTCAGGAACTTGATGGCGAAGCCTCAATACAAATAACTCCTGGAAAGCTTCACCCTATTCCAACCGTTGAAGAGTTAGAACAATTAGCTGAAGATATTAAATCGATAACCGATGAATTGATTCACGCCAGATTTGATGGGTACCTTCGACTAGCTTTGGACAATAATCCAGGGCCATAGGATGTGCTGAACAAAGTGAAGCGCATCGGTCGCGCAATCGTTCGTATCATGTTGAATTGCCACGACCTATTTTAATGTCGGGTCTCGGCCCGACAGCCGAGATACTTTTCTTTGCTTGTCCAAAGAAAAGTATCCAAAAGAAAAGACACCCGGATGCCGCTTATACCCTGCGCTCCTCGCTTTTGAACGGGGTTGCCGAAAGGGGCTTCCTGCCCCTTCGGCAACGCGCCGCATCCTTGCGGCGTCCCTACCGGGCTGCTCACTCGGTACATCCCTGTACCTCGCCCTCACGGGTGCTGCGCATGCAAATCGGCTATCCTGCCGATTTGTCCGTTCAAAAGCTCCGGTGCTCGGCGCGGCATACGGGGAGAAAACCATCCCGGTTTCACGGTAGGCCTAGGGGGGGGGCACGGCTTACTGCCAACGAGGATTGTATGGAGTTTTTATGGCTAATTGGATAATTAGCATTATTTTGCTTATGTTGGCCGTTTGGAAGATCGATAGACTTCTGCGATACCGAAATCATGATTTGTTTCTTAAAGAGGTTGGTGGGGACTGGATCGACCGAGGAAGATTGGCGGAAGCTGTCAGGGCCTTCCTTCGTATTGAAATTTTGTTCTTTTCTTCGTTGCCGATAATTCCAGCCATTACATATATTGAATTTTTAAAACCGTATCTTTGGTATGTTTTTACAGTGATTTTTGGGCCTATTTTTGTTGCACATTTGTGGTGGTTGTTCTACTACTCGGCCAGGAGACCCAAAGCGTGATTTAGGCCCATAGGATGTGCTGAACAAAGTGAAGCGCATCGGTCGCGTGATTGTTCGCATCGTGCTGAATTACCACGACCTATTTTAATGTCGGGTCTCGGCCCGACAGCCGAGATACTTTCGCTACGAAATCCATCCGTGGTTTTCGCCCTTCGGGCCAGCCTATCGGCTGTTCAAATTCGCTCCCGGCGAATTTGTGCTTGTCCAAAGAAAAGTATCCAAAGACAAATCCGCTGGGAGCGGATTTGGACGCCATAGGCGCACGAAGTGCGAGCGCCCGGATGGCGCGAGTCAGCAGGCCACCCGGATGCCGCTTATTCCCTGCGCTCCTCGCTTTTGAACGGGGTCGCCGAAAGGGGCTTCCTGCCCCTTCGGCAACGCGCCGCATCCCTGCGGCGCCCCTTCGGGCTGCTCACTCGGTACATCCATAACCTCGCCCTTCGGGTGCTGCGCATGCAAATCGGCTTTCCTGCCGATTTGTCCGTTCAAAAGCTCCGGCGCTCGGCGCGGCATACGGGGAGAAAACCATCCCGGTTTCACTATAGGCCTGGGGTGGGCACGGCTTTCTGCCAACGATGATTGTATGGAGTTTTTATGCCTAATTGGATAATTAGCATCATTATGCTCATGTTGGCCATTTGGAAGATCGATAGGCTTCTGCGATACCGAAATCACGACTTGTTTCTTAAAGAAGTTGGAGGGGATTGGCTTGACCGAAGTAGATTGGCAGAAGCTGTCAGGGTCTTCCTTCGTATTGAAATTTTGTTCTTTTCTTCGTTGCCGATAATTCCAGCCGTTACATATATTGAATTTTTAAAACCGTATCTTTGGTATGTTTTTGCTGTGATTTTTGGGCCTATTTTTGTTGCACATTTGTGGTGGTTGTTCTACTACTCGGCCAGGAGACCTAAAGCGTGATTTAGCCCATAGGATGTGCTGAACAAAGTGAAGCGCATCGATCGCGTGATCGTACGCATAGTGTTGAATTGCCACGACCTATTTTAATGTCGGGTCTCGGCCCGACAGCCGAGATACTTTCGCTACGAAAACCATCCGTGGTTTTCGCCCTTCGGGCCAGCCTATCGGCTGTTCAAATTCGCTCCAGGCGAATTTGTGCTTGTCCAAAGAAAAGTATCCAAAGACAAATCCGCCGGGAGCGGATTTGGACGCCATAGGCGCACGAAGTGCGAGCGCCCGGATGGCGCGAGTCAGCAGGCCACCCGGATGCCTTATTCCCTGCGCTCCTCGCTTTTGAACGGGGTTGCCGAAAGGGGCTTCCTGCCCCTTCGGCAACGCGCCGCATTCCTGCAGCGCCCCTAACGGGCTGCTCACTCGGTACATCCATGTACCTCGCCCTTCGGGTAATGCGCATGCAAATCAGCTATCCTGCCGATTTGTCCGTTCAAAAGCTCCGGTGCTCGGCGCAGCATACGGAATGTTACGGAGCAACAAGAGGTGAAGCCAAAAGCCATCGGTGAACGGCGGCGGAAGTGGTGGAGAACCGGAGTCAGCAGTTTAGCGGACCAGCCGCGCTGTCGCCTGCTGAGCAAATTGACCCATGAGTATCGCCAACTACCCAAGGAATGGCTTGAAGCGGAGACGTTGACCTGTCGTGCATGGGGCCGTCACCTGACAACGGCATGCGGCGTGACGATCAGCGCCAGCCTTGCGGAACGAGTTGAAACGGATGGGCTACGCCTGGAAACGCACGCGCTACAGTTAAAAAAATACCTAAAAGGCGCAAGAAGTGAGATCCCGAGCGGTTCGAAGTAAGCCCGACGCTATATTTCAGCGTTGATAAACCACACGGAAGCCGGAGACAGCGAGTTGGCCTAAGGGGATGCAGCCGGATTTGCGCCACAACCGCCGAATCGTTCTGTTTGGACGAAAAGCGGTGATGTTCATACGGTGATCGCCACGCGCGCGCAGTGGATGGATGTCGTCATAGGCAATTTACTTTCATCCGGCCGAGTCATACTGGTTAAACTGTGGCATAACATGAATACCCTTTGGTTATTTGGTTTTCTGATGGCCTTGATCGAAGGTTTCAGCAAACCCTTGGTGGTGTTTTGGATAACGCACCGATTCACAACGCCAAGAAACTGAAACCTTATTGGAATTTATTGGAGGAAAACGGCATGCGATTTTATTTTCTGCCGCCCTACAGACCAGAGCTAAACCGGATTGAATTGCTATGATATAAAATCAAATACGAATGGCTGTTTTGTAAAATATTTACTCCCAATGAGCTTGAAAACGCTATAGATGAAATTGGACATGGGCTTGGCTAAAAAGACATGTTAACCTTTTGCAAGGTGCTTATTTAATAATGGATAATCGATATAGAAAAACTATTGTTTCTCACCACTCTCTGAGAGGGGTCGCTGCAGTATTGGTTGTGTTTTTTCATATTAGGGAAATATCTTACGATAAAGGCGCTGCTCTTGATTCAGTAACCAGTTTTTTTAGTATGGGGTATTTATGGGTAGACTTTTTTTTTATTTTAAGTGGTTATATTCTTTCTTATGTCTACGCTTCATTGTTTTTGCTTGATTACAAGAGTAATTTGATTAAATCTTTTTACGTTGCACGCTTCTCTAGAGTTTATCCTCTTCATTTTTTTACACTTATTTTATACCTTTTTTTAGAGTGGTCCTTTTACTCTAATCGGCCTGAAGTGGTTGGTATGCCGGGTGTAAGTTTTGAAAGCTTAGTTGCGAGTTTGCTTTTAATTCAGGGCTGGAGCTTATCTGATTTGACATTGGCACCCTTGAATAGTCCTGCCTGGAGTATTAGTACGGAGATGGCTTGTTATTTGCTGTTTCCTTTTATAATAAAATGGCTGCGGTTCAATATATTTTTTGTTGGCATGATAGTTGTTAGCTTATCTGTTGCGTTGTATTTAATATATTATGGTGAGAAAGACGGTTTTGTTGTTATTCGTTGCTTTGCAGGTTTTATGTTGGGTATTTTCATTTTTATAGTATATAAGGAAATTCCGGTTACTGACTATAGGGTAGCTACGAGCTTGCAGCTAATAGGTGGGAGTGGCGTATTGTTTGCGATGCATTTTAGCTTAAGTCACTCTTTGGTTATTGCTTCCTTTGGCTTGTTATTGTATTCAACAGCGAGTGATTGTGGCTTCCTAGCAAAACTGTTAAATACACGAATATTTGTGCTTCTTGGTACGCTGTCTTATTCGATTTACCTCAATCATTGGATTATTTATAAGGCATACTTGTTTTATGGCGTTTATGTTTTTGGAGCGCTGTCAAGTAACTATAGCCCTATGAATGTTTCAATACTAAAGTATTTTTCTTTGATGTTCGTAATATTCGTGCTCTCATTTATAACCTATCGGTATATTGAAATTCCAGCTCAAAAGTACCTTAAAAGGACGCTTCAATAAAGCCGAGTAGGGCGGGCGTGGTTTTTGTGCCCACCCGGGTTGAATGTTCGAGCGCCAGATGTCCGGCATGGGCCGTTTGGTTGTTCGGATTCGTTCCGCGCATACCCATCGGTGGCTATCCTTGCGGTCCTCCGAATGCGTCGAGCTTTTTCTCGACGATTCTCCAAAATAACTCGGGTGTTCTCGCTGAAAGCTCGGGTGACGGCGTAATTTTGTGCAGTCGCCGCGTTCTGAACAAAAGTGTCCGACAAATTTTTTCGAATGTTGCGATTCGTGAGCGCAGTATTCGGTATGGTCTGCCGGTTGCGCAAATTCATCGTCTATTTGAGTCATCCTGGTGCAAAACAGCCGGATTTTGGTTGCATCTGGTGCAAATCTCCCGGCGTGGTATCGGCTCTGAGCCGCATAAATCCAGAAAAATCAAGGAATAGGTTATTTGGCATCAACCTTGCAACACTTAGCTTGTGTTGTTACTCCTACCTGTTCTCATGTGTGGACGTGGCGCTCTGGTTGGTCGAAGTTCTTCGGGCGGTCAGGGCGCATTTTTTTGTCCGCGATAAAGCTATCCCCGCTTAATCAGCCCGCTTCGCTTAAAATTTACATTTCAAATGATACTTCTGCACTCGGTAGCGCAGTGTCTCCCTAGTAGTGCCCAGCATCCGCGCGGCGCCGGTGACGTTGTCGTCGTTGCGGTTCAAGGCTTCTTGGATAATGAATTTTTCCATTTCGTGTAGGCTGATGCTGCCGTCCAGCGGAATGAACACACCTTCCTGATTGACCTTGGCATTATGATGCGCGGCGTTGGTTTGTGGGGTTTGTAATTGCAACCATTCCACCGGCAAATTGTGATCGCTGGACAGCAAAACGCAGCGTTCCAACACATTGTGCAATTCACGGATATTGCCGGGCCAATCGTAACTTTTCAGCGCCTGCCAGGCTTGTTCCGAAATATGGCTGACCCCTTTGGCCGATTTGCGATTGCATTCGGCTATGAATTGCGGCACCAATTGATCCAGGTCCTGTTTGTGTTCGCGCAGGGCCGGCATGCGGATGTTGATCACGTTTAAACGATGGTACAAATCGCGGCGGAATAAGCCTTCGGCGACTTTTTCCACCAAGTCCAGATTGGTGGCGGCGATGATTTGTACATCGATATTAATCTCCGCTTCGCCGCCCACCCGGCGGATGCGTAAATCTTCCACGGCTTTTAACAGCTTGCTCTGTAAATCCAGATCCATTTCGCCGATTTCATCCAGAAACAGCGTGCCGGTGTGCGCTTGCTCGAACAGGCCGCGATGGCGTTTTTTCGCGCCGGTAAAAGCACCGGCTTCGTAACCGAATAACTCGGCTTCCAGCAGTTCGCGCGGTAGCGCGGCGCAGTTGATTTCCACCAGCGGCGCGGCAGCACGGCTGCCGGAATAGTGCAGAATGCGGGCGATCATGCCTTTGCCGGTGCCGGTTTCGCCGCTGACGATCAGACTGGAGAAGGGCACGTTGGCGATTTGTTTCAGCATGGCCCGTAATTGGGTCATGGCCGGGCTGGAGCCGATCAAACTGTCGATGCTGTATTGATGGTTCTGCGAGGCCGTTTGTTGTTCCAGGCGGCGTTGGGCGCGAGCGCTGCGGGCGGCGCCTTCCACCAAGAGATTTAAGCGGTCCAGTGCACAAGGCTTTTCGATAAAGTCGTATGCGCCCAGCCGCACGGCCCGCACCGAATCGGCGACGCTGCCGTAGCCAGTGAGAAATACCCATTCGCTGCTGCCGATTTCCGGTTTAAGTTTTTCCAGCAAGTCCAGGGCGTTGCCATCCGGCAGGTTCATGTCCGATAACACCACCAATGGGTCCAGCGCTTGTCCGCTCAGAAACTGTTCGGCTTGTTGCAAGGAGTGGGCAATGCTGACTTCCCAGCCACCCTTGCTAAAGTAGCGTGCCAATTCGGAGGCTAACAGGGCTTCATCTTCGATTATTAATAGGGTATTGGTCATCATGGTCGTGGCTGGTTTGCGAGTTACGGCATTGTATGCGACTTACCGGAGTTCGCCGGTCCATCGCTGATTTTTGCTCAGGGAAGTCAGTTCAAGTCAAAGGAATACTCAGGCTCACTCGGCCGTGGCCGGCGGCGTCGTTGTCGAGTTTAAGTTGGCCGCTCAGATCTTTGGCGAAACGTTGCACCATGACCAGCCCCAAGCCACTGCCATTTTCCTTCAGGCTGACGAAGGGGCGGATGCCTTGCCGTAAAAACGCCTCGCCAAAGCCGTCGCCGCTGTCGATCACTGTCACCGACAGGCGCTGAGCGTCTTGAGTAATATGCACCTGCACGCTGCCACTGCGGGTGCCGATTGCCTGCACGGCGTTTTGCAACAGATTTAATAGCGCTTGCCGGAATTCGATTTCCGGCAACATCAAGGAACTGTCGGCTTTTCCCTGCACAGTAAATTGGATATTATCGGTTGCCTGGTATTTGAATAGCGTGATCAAGTCGTTGACCACCGCATTCACATCGGTAGGCTGGGCAATTTTGTTGCGATGGCGCGCCGAACTGAGCAGGTCATTAAGGTGGTTGGTCAAGCGTTGCACTTCGCTATGCAATAGACCGATGCGTTGGCGCAGGTCCGGGTCGCTGGCTTCGCACAACAAGTTCTCTAAGGCTGCTTGAATAATCGCCAGCGGATTGCGCAATTCGTGGGCGGTGCTAGCAGCCATTTCGGTCAAGGCCGCCAAGCGCTCGGCTTTGGCCAGGCGCTGGCTTTGCTCCAATAATGCGTGACTGGTTTGTCGTACTTGTTGCTCCAGGCGATTGGTGTAATGTAAATGTTCCTGTTCCAGTTCTATTAAATGGTCGACCAAGTGATTGTAGCGGTCGAATAAGTCGCGCAAAATCGGATCTGCCGTCTCGCGTCTGATAGGCTGCTTAACACCTTCCGCCAGGCCGGATAATAAATCGCGCAGCGCATCCAGTGGTTCCAACACGTTATTTCGAAAAAAATAATGGCCGATCCAAAACAGCAGCAAAGGCAGAATAACGGCCAATTGCAGTTCCAGTTGACTGTCGTCCTCGACGCCGATCAGCATTTTCTCTTCTTCGTTAGTCTGCCGGTCCAGCACTTGCCGAATCATATTCACCGAATCGATTAATGCTTTCGCGTCGCCGTTGCTGGCGGCGGCAAATTTGGTTTGTAAGGTGTTTAGATCGACTGCGGACGCGAATTCAGAGCTTTTATTGTGCGTTTGTAATAAATCCAGCAGCCGGTCTTGAATGTCGTTGATCTGCTCGGCGGCTACGTCAGGATTACTGCGGTGCAACGCCAGTTGCGATTGCAGTTCCAACAATTCAAAAATCGTTTCCTCCAAATAGCGGCCTTTGCCAATATCGGTTTCTATGGTTTGTATCCGCTCGTGATTGCGCCAGGTCAGGCGGCCAATGGCCAGTAACTCGCCTATCACCAGGATGCTCATCACAATCGTGACGAAAATGACCGGACGTAGCAGAAGTTTTAACATGTTCGAGATCTCTCGTTGTTGACGGCCAAGCCAAGTACCGCGTTGTGGGGTGCATATCCGGTCAAATTTTACGCCGACTCAAGGGATGATTATCAAATGTCTTGCGCACCTGCCGCCAATGCGCCAGAACCTGTTCGATACGGTTGCCGTCCTCGGGCTTGAGCAGGGTGAAACACTCGCTGCTGCGCACAAAGGCCGACAGAAAATCGCCCATGATGCGTTGTTGGGTTTTGTACTCGGCCAGCGCAGCCCGCTTCAAGTTGATTTGCACGGACGACAGATTGACGCAAGCCCGGCTATGGCCGCGCAGCGGCAAATCAGCGGGCAATAATAGCGGCTGGTCGCTCCAGTCCTGCGGCATGCCCCAGTTGGAACCGGTCGGCCAGCCGTGCTGCCAGTGAATCAAATAGGCGAGTAATTTCGGTTGCGCGCGGTGAACGGGATTTTGTAGCAGCCATTTATGTACTGCAAGCAAGGTAAACATGCCCAGTCCGGCGTGGTCGGAGTCGTTTTCCATCACATCGGGAAAAGCGATGATCGTGGGTTTGGTGTCCTGCAGAATGGCGACTAGTTCGTTCAGCAAATCCTGACCGTCTTGGGCAAAGCCGCGATCTTTGGCGTCCCGGTAAGGCACGTGGTCAAAGCCGGTGAATTCGGAGCGCATCGGATTATTACGCCGCCAATGCGACACCAGTGCTGAATAAATGCTGCCGTCCGAGAACCCCAATAAATCCAGATGCACAAAGCCCTTGCCTAAAACCTCGGCGGCGCGCCGCGATTCTTCCAGACGTTTTTCGCCAAAGTCCAGATAGTCTGCCGCCGATGGGTTACGTTTGCCGCTGTCCTGCATCACCGCGCCGACATAAGCATCGCCAGACGTCACTACCGTCGAACGCACGCTGCCGCCCTGTTGTAATACCTGCTGGATCAGGCCGGCAGAACTCAGTGTTTCGTCGTCGGGGTGTGGAGCCAGTACCAACAGGCGCTCACCTTTACCGATTTCCATAGTCTGTTGCGCAACTGCAGACATAGGCGTTGCCAGCAATAGCAGGCAAATACATAGGTAGCGTCTGTGACAAGATGAATGCATTGAGACTCCTTGATGTTTCTGGTTTCTGGGGTGTCAGGCCGGTTGTGACTACGGGCAAGGACATTTGTTATATGACTACTTGCTAAAAATACCTTGCCAACCGCGGGAGATCAGGCGGGTGATGATCATTAAAATAAACGGTAGCGAAATACCGGTCGGCGCCGCCAAGTAGCGCGGTTGCCAGGTTGGGGCAAATTTAGCCTTGTATTCGTAAAGCCCTTCAAAATTGTAAAAGTGATCGCCCAAGTCGAAAATGGTGGTGCCGATCTTATGCCACAACGGTGCCAAAGGACGGCGTTCCAGCCCGGCTAGTGGTGCCATCCCCAGCGAGAACCATTGGTAATTTTCCGCCTTGCCCCACATCATCAGCTCGGCGAACAGAAAATCCATGATGCCTTTCGGACTTTCCGGATCGTAACGCATCAGGTCGATGGATAGCTCTTGTCGATTGTGGGTTTGCCAGAGATTGGCAAACGCTTGGATCTGACCGGATGGGTCTTTGATCACCGCGACATTGGTAAGTCGAATGTAGGATTCAGCGAAAAAGCCTAGCGAAAAACCTTTCTCGCGGGTGTTTTTGTGCGTCAACCAGGCAGCGGAAATATGTTTCAGAATTGGCAGGGCGGCTGTGACTTCATCACCCGTGAGAATTTCGAAGCGATAGTCCATTTTGCCAAATTTATTGCGGGCGCTACGCTGAGAATCGCGTTGTTTGCCTTGCAAGTTGAAAGTAGTCAGGTCCACCCGGGCTTCCTCGCCTAATTTGAACAAGGACATGCCTAAATCCAAATAGTAAGGCAATAAGCTTGGACCCACTTGATAGAACACGGCTTTCGCACCGTGTAGATTGGCCTGTTCGTGGAATTCCCACAGCAGATCTTCAATGGCGGACGGTTCGCCGATGGGGTCACCCATTGCGATCCAGAACTGGCCGGTGGTTTGATACATAATGAACGCGTTGCGTGGCGGGTTCCACAGCAGATACTTGTCCGCCAGTAACGCCAAAAAGCCGTGGGTATCATCGCAGTGAGTCAGTAGATTCCTTACTTCATCGATTTCCTCGGCCGTCGGTTTTTCCAAATCCTCCGGCGGAGCCACGCTGAGTAAACGCGACAGCCCATAAGACACGCTCACCACGGAGATCAATAACAAGGCCCGCAGAAATCGAGGTGCGTCGTCTTCGTAGGAAAACTGCCACCATAATTCATTGGCGTATTCGACATCACGATGAGCGAAAAATCCTAGCCAAGTTGAGCCTGCCAGGACCATTATCACGGTGGCTATCCAGGAGGCCGAAAACGACATGCGCAACAGCGACGAGCTACGTTGGAAGTGATTGCGTGTTGGCAATAACAACAGCATGATCATTGCCAAGACCAGTGCTTCCGGCCAATCGAATCCTTTCAGCAAGGAGGCGATAATGCCCATTCCCAACAGCATCAGGCTGCCGAACCACGCGGCATCAATCCGCAACCAAATGCCTCGCGCCAAAAACAGCAGCAGTAAACCGATTAAACTACCGGCCAGATGCGAAAACTCCACAATAGGCAATGAAATTGCATCGCGTAACCAATCCATGACTTCTGAGTTGGCGGGGATGGAGCCGGAAACGATCAGGAGGCCGCCGGCTACCAATAGCAGGAGTGAGTAAAGAGGTGGCAAGATCGCACTAAGAATCTTGCTGATCAAATCACTGCTTTCAGCTAGAAGGCTACTTCGGCTGTATAGTTCGTAGCCCAGCAAACCTACACCCGCCAGTAGCAGGGGGACGAAGTAGTAAATGACCCGATACAACAATAAGGCGCTGATCAAAATCAGATGCTGATCCGTTGCTTCAACGTCCGCCATCAGCCACAGAAATGCGCTTTCAAACACACCTATACCGCCCGGAACCTGGCTAATGACGCCCATCACCTGGGCCACCACGAACACCACCAGGAAGGCGCCGAAATCAATGTCCACCTGGTTTAGCAACAGCACCCACAACACGAGCGACGACAACACCACGTCGATACTGGCGACCAGGGTTTGCCAAAATGCCATTCGGGGTGAGGGCAGATGTAATTCGAAACCTTTAATCAATAAGGGCTTACGCCATAGAAAAACCCCACCCCAATAGGCTAGCAAACTAATCGCGCAAATCAGACTGACCCAATGAATGGCCGATGGTTCTTGAATAGTGCTGGATAAATAGTGAGGCAATATCAAGCTGCCCACCAGGCCCAAGGTCAGCGCGCCCAGCAGATAGGTCACTGTCTGAAACAAGGAAATCTTTAAAATGTCCCAGCCGTGCACGCCCCACCCGGAGTAAAACCGATAGCGGATCGAGCCGCCAGAGGCCCAGGCATGGCCGGTGTTATTGCTAATCGCGTAACTTAATAAAGCCGCCGGGATCATCTTTCCTAGCGGAATTAGGCTATGCCCGGTGAAACGTAATGCCAGCCAGTCATAACCGGCCAATACCAGATAGTTAATCACGGTCAGTAGCAAAGCGGCACCGATGATAAGCATCGGTGTGGTTTTCAGTGTGGTTAGAATGTCGCTTAGATCGTGCATGGCTAACTGCCGATGAACGATGTAAAGCGCGCAGGCAAATAAGGCCACCGGCAGCCAATGGCTGATCCACTGTAAGAAGTGACTTAGGCTTTTGCGAGTCATGGGCTGTTATAAGTTGGGATGAAATCAGTGGATACCATGCTGTTGGTAAACGTCCAGAATTTGCCGGGTCAGCTTTGGGTAATCTTGGTCGAAATGGTGGCCACCAGGCAGTTCCAGAATGCGGGCATCGCTATTGGCCAAGGCCGTACAGGCGGTCTCGGATTTTTCGTCTTTGCCATAAATACACAAAATTTTCTGTTTCGGCAGCTTTATCAGTTCCGGTGCCAAAGCGTGTTCCCCGTCGCTTTGCCCGAGCCAGCCGGTCACGTGGATTTCAAAATCGGCGTGGTCAGCCAATGCCAACAATACCAGCAGCGATACGCTGTTTTGATCGGGCGCGGACAGGCGATTGTATATTGGCGGCAAAACGTCGGCGCCAAACGAATATCCAGCCAGAACAAAAGACTTTACGCCCCAGTTTTTTCGATAGTACGCCATGGTGGTGGCCAGATCGGCGGCGGCCTGTTCCGGCGTTTTATGCTCCCAGAAATAGCGTAAGACATCGACACCGACTACCGGATAATTTTGCGCCGCCATCTCGCCGGCGACGGTTCTATCCAGGTCGCGCCAGCCGCCGTCACCGGAATAGAACAGCGTCACCGTATCGCTGGCTTTGGCGGCAGGCACTTCCACCACCGGCATTGGTGGAGACGCCTGACTGCTCTGACCAATCGCTGATTTGACTGCCTCGATCAATAAGTTGTCCAACGGTGTGTCGTAAGCGGCAATTCGGGTATCGACATCGCCTAATGTCCGGATAAACACTGCGGTTTCGTCAGATGGTTGATCGGTCCACACTGATCGCCAGTTGCCTTTGGGGGCTGGCGCGGAAATCAGCAAGCCTTGCTGATTCTTCTGCGAGCTGCTTAATGGTGGGCATAAGTCTAAATCAGCCGGTAACATCACCGAAAAACCGATAGAAAGATTGATGGTTTCATTCCCAATAGGGTCTTGAGCATTCAGAAACGGTAACAATGCCGCTTCGGCAACCCCCGCAACTATTAGTCGGTTAATCGCTGGGCGAGGCAGCTGTTTTATCAAACCATTAATGGAAGTGGCGATAAAGTGGCTATCCAGGCATTCCTTATTTTCAATATGAAATCGTTTAAAGATCGTGGCGGTATCAATGACGGCCGCAGTTACGCCGGTTGCCGCCAGTCGCTGTGCCAAGGCTCTTGGGGGATACTTTTGGCTATCGACAAACACTATTCCCATACCGTGAGAGTTCCAAAGGGGTTCGGCGACATTGATATCCCCGAAACCTTCGGTAGTGAGCTGTTTTTCTACAAGCAGCGGACTTTTTTGAACACTTAGCCAGACACCTGCCGGCATGAGACCTAAAGTCAGAAACACCAAGAGTACTCTTTTGATTTTCATAGTCTGACCCATTAAAAAGCGCTTAAGGCATAGTGCATCATTGGTTTAAGTCCAAGAATGATGCAATTAACTGGTTAACCTGGCGTGCGTGAGTAACCGGTGCCGCATGGCCCGCGCCCAAGACAATTTCTATTTTTGCTCTTGCCAACATTTGCGCCAATTCGCCAGAGTGTGGGAGATCGATAATGTCGTTTTCGCCGGCGATGACTAAGGTCGGCGCGGTAATTTCCTGCAAATCTGTATGCTTGAGTTGCGGTGCCACACGCCACAGGGCTTTAATCTCCGCTTCCAGAGCCGGGTGGTTTTCTCCCGCGCCAGACCACCAGCCTCGTAGCCAATCGAGTAACTTATGTTGCGGTGGGCTTATTGCATCAACTTGAGAGTTGTCGGATGCCTGGATTACACCAGAGGGGTGGAAATTGGCGCTTATCGCGATGATTTTTCCCACGCGTTGCGGGGACTCCAGACCCAATATCAGCGCAATAATGCCGCCATCGCTCCAGCCAACAATATTGGTACGTTGAATACCGAGTCGGTCCAACACCAACAAGGTGTCTTCCGCAAAAACCTGATATGTCAGCGCAGAATGGCCGGGTGTCGACTCGCCGTGGCCACGCGTATCGATCAGTATTACACGTCGGCCCGATTCTACCAGCCAGGGTATCTGCGAAAACCAGCTGAGTTTATTGCTCAAGCCGCCATGCAGTAACAGGATGGGCTCGCCCTGACCGTAAGCGACATAACGAATTTGGGCGCCCTGATTTTCAATGTCGCCACTGACCGTTTGGGTGCTGGTAGTCGCTTTCCAGATTAGGTAATTTAGAAAATTTCCCGACATCGGGCTTAACCAAATCCAAACGGAGAAAAAAAAGACCAGTAAAAATACTCCGCTCATCTGCAATATGCGCTTCATTAAAATTGTTGCCTCACATTTGAGGTAGCCGGATCTCTTGGTTTGTCGCGTCTTTGAGCTAATCAGGCTTATATAATCTTGCAACTGATTAATGCATCCTCATTAAACTCGTAAATGGCGCACAAACGGTGGTAGCCATCGGCAATGATCACTTTGCCATTTTGTGAATCTCGGACCAGTAGTAAAGGGGAAAGACTTTTCTGTTTCCGGATCTTCTTTATATCCTTCTCTACGTGCGAATTGCTGACGCCCAATAATGACAGCTGTGAAGCCCTGAAGAGGTCCTTGGCCTTGAATTGCACCACGGCAGCGCCTCTTAATCGGGCTATCATCTCGGCTACCTTGTCGTCGCTGTAAAGAATGCTGAGATAAGAGCCGGCTGCCGGGTAATCATGTTCTTCGACATCGGGCAACCAATGAATCTCTGTTGTGTTTGTTTTAGGCATGACTAATTCTCCGGGGCGGACTGTGTTGAGCGGGCTAGACTAAAACTCAAAATGCGCCCTGACACCATACACATCGACAGGTCCGCGATCCGCGTTGTAAGCGGGGTTGGCGATGTGCTGGTAATCAAGCGTCATCCAGGCGGACTGCAGCAAGCGCAGTTTGTAATAAATATCCACTACTTGTTCGGGCCGGTAACGCAGATTGCCGTCGCCGATAAAACCGTCCACCCCGCCCAGGCGTAAATACTCGGCATGGCCCGCGGAAATCCAGCTCGTGGCATAGGCGATCCCCAGTGCGTCGTAATGTCGGCCCCAACTCTCGCCGCCGATTAACGTGCCAAACGATAGCGAGCGATCCGCCGAGGTATAGGAATACACTTCGGTTTTGCCGTCGCTGACCATGCCGCGTAAAAACACGCCGACACCATCAACCAACTGTTGCTCCATGTTGATGCCTATGCCCATTTTGACGTTGGCTCTTCGCACCCAGCACAGATCGGGGGCGCTGCTATTAGCCGAGTCGTAGTTAAAGCTGGTGCAATTCGCGGCGTTTTGCGCCGGATTGGCTTGGTAGGCGGCGATGGCATGGTCCCAGCGCCCCATGCGTTCGCGGTTACGATAGGCCAATAGCCTGATCGCACCCGGTTGCTTAAAAAGTTCATGGCGATGCTCAAGCTCCGCTTGATCGCCGTAGTATTTGAACAGCCGAAAATCCAGCGGTAAGTCGTTTGGATTTTGCGGGGTGGCGAAGCGGCCCAGGCGAAAGGTCCAGTCGTCAAAATAATATTCTGCCGCCAAGCCTACACTGTAACCTCGGGCATCGGCGGCAAAATCGTATGCGGCATTGGTTAGAAAGGCCATGTTTAGAAACTGCTGGCGCAAATCGGCGGCATAGCTGTTTTTATCGAAAATATCCAGGACACTGAGGTTGCCGCCGGCAATGACCAAGCGCTGGCTATTAAAACTGCCGGCCAATTGCATGGGCCCGGAGCTCACCGAATGGCTGTCGCCACCCAGATTGAAAGTCTGTTTTAAATAGAAACGCGATTTATACCAAGTCGCGCTGACCGAACCGGATTTTTGCAATTCAAAGTTTTGGATGCTGCCGCCGAGACCTTTTAAGTCGGACAAGGGCAGTTCGGAAATCATCTCCGGCGCTAGATAAATTTCACCGCCTTGCCAGGCTTTCAAGCCGAAATACGCCGTGACTGTGCCGGTGAAACTGCGCTCGGCATTCGGCAACAACGAATGCGGCGTACCATTTAGGTTGGTGTATTGAGCCGGGAAGGCCGGTTTCCAGCTGGAAATATAAGTGGCTTGGCCATAAGCATTCCAGCGCTCGTCGACCGTATCGTGCAGAGCGTGGTCGGCCAGCAATTGCATAAACGAAAAGTTAGCGTCTTCCCCATCAGATGGGTGTTCCGTGGCTTCAGCGTTGGCAAAACTAAGTGTTAGCGCCAACAGCGCGCCGTAGGAACATGTCGGGAGAGATAGATGGCACATAGGGTTCAGCCTAAATCCTTGTCCCGCTCGCCGCTGCTGACGCGGCCGCCTTCCAGCGCGTCCAGGATGTACACCTTGCCGTCGCCATGATGCCCGCTGTGGGCGCTACGCATGATGGTCTCGAAAATAATCTCCACTAAGTCGTCCGGCGCGAAAATCTCCAGGCGCTTTTTCACGAGAAACGGCTTGTAGTCTTGACTGTGCTCCGTCCGCTCGCGGCCGAAGCCTTCGCAATCCACGATCGACATCCCAGGAAAGCCCGGTATCTCCATCAAGGCCATCGTGATCTGGCTGAGCTTGTGCGGCTGCACATAAGCGCGAATTTCTTTCATAGTAGTCCCCTAAAGCTCGTCAGGTTCGGCAAAGTAACGATATAGCGCGGGTAGCAGGGTCAAGGTCAAAAGGGTGGCAGTGATCAATCCACCGATAATGACGATGGCAAACGGCTTGGCGGTCTCCGAGCCGACGCTGGTCGATAACGCGGCGGGCAGTAAACCCAGCATCGCCATTAAGGCAGTCATCACCACCGGCCGCAAGCGGCTCACCGAGCCATTGACAATCGCGTCATGCAATTTTTGGCCGTCTCGGCGCAGCTTGTTCAATTGTGATACCAGAATCACCCCATTTTGGACGGCAATCCCAAATAGGGCAATGAAGCCAACCGCCGCCGACACGCTCAGGTTGATACCGGTTGCTAATAAAATCAGCAAGCCTCCGATCATGGCGAACGGCACGTTCATCACGATCAGCAAGGCATTTTTGATCGACATGAACGCCCAGAACAGCAACACGAAAATGAGTCCGAGACTGATCGGTACGATCACAGACAAGCGTTTCATCGCCCGCTGCTGATTCTCGAATTGGCCGCTCCAGACGATGTTATAGCCGGGCGGTAAATCAACTTGCGCTGCCACTTTTTGTTGAGCTTCGGCGACGAAGCTGCCCTGGTCGCGGTCGATCAGATTACATTTGATGGCAATCCGCCGCATATTGTCTTCGCGACTGATACGGGAAGCGCCTTGATTGATTTTGATGGTGGCCAGCTCCGAAATGGGGATGCGCTGGCCGCTTGGGGTTTGCACCGTCAAGCTTTCCAGATTGGCCACCGAATTGCGGGCGCTATCCTGGTAACGCAAAGTGATGTCGAAGCGGCGTTCGCCTTCCAGAAATTGCGATGCCGCTTTGCCGCCCATGCCGATTTCCATCACCCGCTCCACGTCGGCGACATTGATGCCGTAGCGCGACACCTTGGCCCGGTCGATATCGACGATGACTTGCGCCAAGCCAGCTTGCTGTTCGGCGGCGACGTCGGTGGCGCCTTGAATGCCGGCCAGGATATGGGTGACTTGATCGGCTCGGTCTTGCAAGGTTTGCAAATCGCTGCCGAAGATTTTGATGGCGATTTCACCTTTTACGCCGGAAATGGCTTCTTCGACATTGTCCTGAATTGCCTGGGAAAAGTTGGTGAGGATGCCCGGAAAAATCGCCAGCGCTTTATCCATGGCCTGTACCAAATCGTCTTTTCGCTTATAGCGCCAGGTATCCTTAGGTTTCAGATCGATCAACACCTCCAAGTTATTAAAACCTTTGGGGTCGGTGCCGTCTTCCGGACGTCCCAATTGGGTGATGATGGTTTTGGCTTCCGAAAAGGTTTCCAGGGTTTCGCGCACCTGTCTTTCCAATTGTTTGGCCGTGGTTAGAGACACCGGCGTCGGCAGGGTGATGGTGAGCCAGATATTGCCTTCGTCAAGTTTGGGCATAAACTCGGTGCCTATCAGTTTCACCGACATAAAGCTCAACACCAAGGCGGTGATGGCGGAGATAAATACTGCCCGCGCATGGCGCAATACCCATTCCAGCAACTGACGGTAACGAGTTTCCATCGCGTGCACCAGCGGATTGTGTTGCTCAGCCAGTTTCGGACCCAACAGATAGGTCAGCATCGCCGGTACGAAGGTCAGACTGAACAGCATGGACGCTACCAAGGCAAAGCTCAGGGTATAAGCCATCGGCGAAAAGATTTTGGCTTCGACGCGCTGGAAGGTAAAAATCGGCAAAAAGGCGATGATGATAATGGCTTTGGAAAATAGGATGGGGCGGCCCATTTCGGTGGCCGTGGTGAGTAGCGATTGCCGCAAATGCCGGATGTCGGCATTACGTTGCAAATCCAGCGTCACTTGCACCATCACGGCTTCCACCAGCACCACCGCGCCGTCGACGATGATGCCGAAGTCGATGGCGCCTAGCGAAATCAGGTTGGCGGAGATGCCGCCGAGATCCACCAGGATGAACGCGAACAGCAAAGATAAGGGAATAATCAAGGTCACCAGCAGCGCCGCGACAAAGCGCCGTAAAAACACCAGCAAGATGATCAGGATCAAGACCGCGCCTTCGATCATGTTATGTTCGACGGTATGGATGGTATGTCCGACCAGCTCGGTTCTATCGTAAAACGGCGTGATTTTCACGCCGGGCGGCAAGCCGAAGTCGTTGAGTTCCTGGACTTTCTGTTTCACGCCATTCAGCACATTCACCGCATCACGACCCTTAATTAAGAGCACGATGCCTTCAACCACATCATCGCGCTGATTCATGCCGACCATGCCATTGCGTGGTTGCGGCCCGACGCTGATATCCGCCACATCTTTGATGCGCACCGGTACGCCGTCGTTGGTAGCGACGACAATTTCGCCGATTTCCTCCGCAGACTTCAACAAGCCGGTACCCCGCACCACCAAGGCTTCATCGCCGTGTTCTATGTAGCCGCCGCCGGTATTGGTGTTATTGGCGGCGATGGCTGCGAACACTTGGTTGAGATCGACGCGATAATTTTTTAAGCGGTCGGGTTTAGCGGCGACTTTGTATTCTTTCACCCCACCGCCGAAACCGACGACATCGGCAACCCCCTGTACCGAGCGCAGCCGGGGTTCGATGATCCAATCCTGCAAGGCGCGCTGCTCCACTAACGGTAGATTTTTCGCATCGATCACGTAACGCAAAATCTCGCCGACGCCCGTCGATAACGGCCCCAATTGTGGTTTGGTATCGTCGGGAAGGTCGGCATATTGCAGACGTTCCAGCACTTGTTGCCGGGAGAAATAATCCTCGGCTGTGTCATCGAAGGTCAGCGTTACCACCGATAAGCCGAAAATGGATACCGAACGCATATTCAATAGATGCGGCAGGCCGTTCATTTCCCGCTCGATGGGCAGGGAGATTTGCTTTTCCACTTCTTCCGGTGCCTGGCCGGGAAATTGGGTGACTACCTGTACAAAAACGTTTTGTACATCGGGGAAGGCCTGCACCGGTAGATTTTCAAAGGCGATGATGCCGGATACGGCGATGGACAGTGTGGCACCGATGACCATCAGCCGTTGTTGTAAACAAAACGCGATAAGACGCTCGATCATGTCAGTGTCCTGGGTAAGGCGCTAGGGCTGGTGGGTGCTTTCGGTTTCGACTTCTTCTTCGGCGCGCAACATCAACGCCCCTGCGGTCACCAGCATTTCGTTGGCGTCCAGTCCTTGGGTGACCACCGCCTGGTCTTTCAAACGCAAACCTATATCGACGCGGCGTTGTCGGTAACGATTGTCGTCTAACGCAATAAACACATAATCGGCGTCGCCTTCGGTAAACACGGCGGTTAGTGGAATCACGAAAGCCAAATCATCGGCTGCGCTTTCTACCGTGATGGTGGCGTACATACCCGGCATCAGCCGACCCTCCGGATTATCGAGTTTGCAGCGCACTTGCACTGTGCGCGTGGTTTCATCGAGTACTTGGCCGATGTATTCCACTGTCGCTGGAAATATTTCGCCGGGGTAGGCGGGTACGGTTACGGCTACCTTCTGGCCCAATTTGATTTTGCCGATATTGATTTCAAATACCTCCATTAACACCGTAAGATGTTGCAGATCGGTGACTACGTACAAGGGCTTGTCAAAATCCGACCTGACTTCCAAGCCCGGATTGACATTGCGTTCCACCACCACCCCGGCGAGCGGCGCGCGCAGTGCAAAGCGGCCATCGGCTTGCCGGGCCGACAAGTGCAGATTTTTTAGGCGGTCTGACGCGCGTTGCAGGTCGCTGCGGGCGCTGCTTAAGTCGCTTTGCGCTTGTTCCAATTCTTTGCGGGAAATCGCTTTGCCGGCGAATAACTCTTGCTGGCGCGTCAAGCTGTGCTCGGCCAAGGTGGCAGCGGCTTGGGCCTTGGCAAAGTCGGCTTCGGCGTCGGCAACATCGGGGCTGTCCAGTTCCAACAAGGTTGATCCGGCTTGAACCGCTGTGCCCAGTGCGATGGGCTTGCTAATCACTCGCCCGGCCACTGGCGAACTAATGCGCGAGGTCAAACTCTCGTCGTATACGATTTTACCGGCCAGGGGTTCCAGTAAAGGATGTTGAGCCAGGCTTAGTTTGGCGGTTTTGACGTAGGCTTTTTTCGGTGAGTCCGGTGCCAGGACGACTTCACCGACCGGAATGGCCGGCTTTGGCGGTTTAGGCGCATGGTCGGCGCCATCGGAACAAGCCGTCAGTATGCCGACGGCCAGCAATACGCAATAAACCGGTGGTATTTTGATGAGCGATTGCATGGGGTTTTTGATGTCCATTATGCGTTCAAACCTGCTATTGAATTTGCATTTGAGTGCGTTCGGAGGCCTGGTCGCTGGCGGCGCTGTCATTTCCCAGGTCCTCGCCCACGGCTTTGGCCAAATCGTAATATGCATTGGCGCGGTTGATCAGGGCCTGGCTGTAATCGCGCATCACATTTTTGTAGCTGCGTTGTGCTTCGATAAAGTCCAGCACGCTGGTGGCTCCCTTGCTGTAGGCGAGTTCAGCGCTGTTGCGCACCGCCCGCGCATCGTCCAGCAAGCCGCTTTGAAAACGTTGTACGATTTTGTCCGCGCTTTGCCAGGTCGCTAAGGCAGTGGTGATCTCGTTACGAATGCGCAACTCGGTTTGTTCCACCGCCAGTTGGTTCTGGTTTAAAGACACCGCCGCTTTGTCAGATTGGCCTTGATATTGATCGAACAGCGGTACCGGCACGCTCACGCCGACAAAAAACGAATTCAGCGCATTGTTGCTGGGATCACGCGCATAGCCGGCATTGACCGTTACATCCGGGTATTTCAGGCGTCGGGCCAATTCCAGTTCTTTTTCGGCTTGGGCGGCTCTTTGTTTATCGGCCAGTAAATCCGGGCGTTGCTTTAAAGCAGTCTGCATTAAGGCATCAATCGAGCCGTTTTGCCCAAGGTCTTTGACCTCAGGCCATTGCTCTTTGGCCTCAAATGCCAGGCCGTCTTTCGGCCAGCGTAAGATCACCGCCAAACCGGCTCGCGCCTGTTCCACCGCGGTTTGCGCTGTATCCAGATCGGATTGGGCGCGCATGGCTTCCATTTTTACCCGCAGAAAATCGGATTCGGCGATATCGCCGCTGTTCATTCTGAGTTGATTGGCCTTGGTGATGGTTTGGTAATGATCGACAATTTCCTGTGCCAACCAGCGATTCTTTTGCGCTAACAGCAAGTCGTAATAGGCGTCTCTGACCATATTGGAAAAGATGCGCACCGCATCCCGAAAATCGCTTTCCGCCGCCTGGGTGGCAAAACCGCTGCTTTCGATGCGCAGGCCGCGCTTTCCCGCCACCTCGATTAACTGACTGAAGGAGAAATATTCGGCCGGACCGCACGAAACGCTGGGATCGTGATTGCAGCCGCTGGCGTTCGAGCCCATGTTGGGCCGGTTGCTGATTTCCGAAATTTGTACCCCCAAGGTCGGATTGGGTATCGCTGCGGCAATCACCGCATCGGCGCGGGATTGGTCGATATTGTATTGGGCGGCGATCAGATCGAGATTGCGTTGGTAAAACAGAACCAGGGCTTCGTCTATCGATAAAGGTATGCTCTGAGCGTTACTCTGCATCGCCGTCAAACAGCCTAGCAAGCCTAATGCCGCTTTTTGGATTAAACGCTGGTATTTCATGGTTAGTCACCGTGGTCGAACCATTGAACGTGGTTGGTAACCAATGTCAGCAATTAGTTTGCCAAGGTGTCTGCATACCAAGTAAACGTCGGAAATTTGGCTGATTTCAACCTTGTTTCTAGTTAGGGATGGTCAAGCCAGTGGTTATTTACAACAAATACGGTTTATTTAAACCAGTGGTTTTCGGGGATTGGCCGGAAAAACCCAGCCGTTGAGGCAAGCATTCCGGGTGGCGGGAGCAAGTCGTGTTGAACGTTTGCTGGATTTTATGGCGGAACCGTTGCAGTGTCGCCAGGCGCACTCGGCAGCGGGCATTTGGGGTAGGCTAAGCGGATTAAGCGCTCGCCGGGTAGTCGGAATTTTTAGCTTTAAAAAATGCCGCCAATCCTTGGCAGCGAATCGAGAGATAATTAACTCTTGCCGTAAATTCGAATTCCGATTTAAGGTAAGGTGCAAATGCCGTTTCCGCCGTCTCTAACGTAGTAGTCGGTGGACAGTGTGCCATTGGCGGCCGAAATTACGTTTAAACCCGCACCCAGAAAGATAGGCACTGATCTTCGGGTGGTTCCGTTCAATTGGGTTAAAGGCGTGCCGTTGATTGATACATTCAGCAAATAGCTACCGTTATCGAACAGGTTGACAAAAAACTGAGTATTGCCGGTGGCGGGATTCAAGGCGCAGCCAGGGGTCGTAAGAGTATAGGATTTACCGCTGGCGGCGTATTCTAGGGTGCTGTCGGCGCTGAACGTGTTACCTGACGTATCCGGTAAATTGCAGAAGCCCGGTTGTACGGTAAAAGTGTAAGTGTCGGCTGTTCTGGCGGACAGCGCGACCACTACAGTGTTATTGCCGTCGTAAAGCCAGACGTTGGCGGAGGATTGCGCGGCACTAACCTTAGCTATAGCTCCTCCATTGAGAGTGATCGTGGCCTTATCTTTCGGTTTTGGGTTGAATAAGCCGGTTTGCACGGTTGCGGCCTGCAAACCGGTTGCTGGGTTTACGGCGCACTGAACCATGGATGATGCAAAGGTTTTTCCGCTTGGGCCGATTTGGACGTTTGTTGCCGCTTCAACCGATGGTAATGAAGACAACACCGAGATAATAGCCAATAGATTTATTGACAAGCTTTTTATCGTTTTCATATTCCATACGCCTATAGATTAATTAGAGAGGTCTAATTTATCGGTCGGTCATGAACTCAATGTTAATTCCACATTAAAATCACGTTAAATCTCTCTTTCAAAAGGGGCCAATGTTCGCGGATTGGTAGTCAAAATAGATCAAACAATTTCAAAGGAAAAAATGACGGCAATGACTGTCATCGACACCAGCCCAATTATAAAAAGCACTTCCGCCCAGCGTTCCAAGCCTATTGTTGACCGCTCCAGTCGAATCGATAAAAACGATAGTAGTGCGCTGATGGTGAATAGCAAACTGTCTATCGCCAGCGCCTTGTCGATAACATAGCCAACCATATCTGAAGGCTGACCTTTCACGATGCTGATGACCATAATACAAACACCTACCATCGTGGCCGAATTCGGCAAAATGTGTAGGGATAGGTCGTTGTTGTTAGTTCTCATGGGGTATTTATACGGTATTAAAGCCGTGTGCGTGGTTTTTGCAGCAATGAATATGGCTAGATCACGCACTACGATCTGTTGGAGTTGGGGCATGCCAGTTTTAATGAACGTCCAATACCCGACCGTTTAGTTTTTGTTCGGCGCGAGCATTGTCGTGATAGAACTTGCTGCTGAAATCTCTTATCTGTTGTTCCGATACTTCCAAGATGTCCTGGAGGACAAACCATTGCACGCCTTCGCTGCAGGGCGGGGTGGTTAACGAGCCGGCATAGGTATAGAAATGTTGAGTATGTTCCGGCAGTAAGCGCGCGGGGCGGATCATCAGCGGCGGATTGGCAGTATTCCCGATCTGCTTGGGCGATTGTTCAAGAATTTCCTGGAATGCCGGGTTGTGTGCGCCGGCTTTGACCAGTACGCCCAGCACTGCCATCCTGCCGTCGGCAGTACCGTTGACAAAATGAATCTCCAGAGGGTAGGTCATACCATTCAGCAAGTGCTCGCTGGGTGCATGAAAATGAAATTGCAGCAAATCGTATTCGTTATTGCCGAAGTTTAACTTGCCTTTGCTGGTGTTGGCTCTGATGGTATGACCGTTGTTGGTCAGGCTAAGGGGTATTTCCGCATAATCGGGCCGCAGTTCGTCGATTTTTTCGATTTTCAGGGTGTTGGCTGCTTCTATATTCACCGGCGATTGCTTTTGGCCGATGCCGCATTCCGCGTAAGGATAGGGTGGTTTGTACAGTTGGTCTTTTAATTCGCCCCAACTTTCTTGTTCTTCGTATGTCCAGTGTGGGTCGGCATGGCCGTCAGCT
Organism: Methylomonas sp. 11b; assembly: GCF_000515215.1. Lineage (NCBI taxonomy): Bacteria > Pseudomonadati > Pseudomonadota > Gammaproteobacteria > Methylococcales > Methylococcaceae > Methylomonas > Methylomonas sp. 11b. The sequence goes on along the minus strand of NZ_KI911557.1, from coordinate 1,997,315 downwards.
GCGCATGCTTCCAGGGGTTTTAATACCTGACTGAGAACGGTCAAACAGGCGAGCAATTTGAAGTGGTGGTTCATGGTGCGATTAGAAACCATCGATTGTCAGATGAATAAAGGCCGGTGGAGCATCAAAAGCTTCTTAGCAAGTGTATCGGGGGTCTTTGCATTTTTCTAATAAACTCCGGCTCTTTCTGAATAATACATGACAGGAGATACAGGTATTGGTGATGGTATCCAATGTTGCCGGAATCGCTTGCAGTTGATAGTTGTCAGCATGCTCTCGCATTTGCGCCGCGCTCATGCGCAATTTATCGGCCAATGCGAGAAAAGTGGTTTGTTCGTCCGGCTTTAAGTTTAGCGTGGGCAGCGTTTCCACAATGGATGTTTTGCTAGCAGCCAGCTCGTTGGCGATTCTGGCGATTTCCGCGGTTTTTAACTCGCGTTGTTCTTTAAGGTTAATTTCGCCACTGAGTTGACTGTAGACCAGTTCGTTGATTTGCTGCATCACGCGTTGCAGGCGATTGTTTTGGATGGCATGCATGGCGGGTTCGCCGGTTTCCGGCGGTTCGGGGAGCTTGTCACTTTTTGCCAATGCCGGGCGGGTGTCTGATGATTGTTGCGCCGCAGCAGGGTCTAGTCTAGGCTCAGTGGAACAGGCTATGGCATTAAAAAATATGATGAAAACAATAATGAAGCGGTTCATGTCGGCTCCGTGTTTGGCGTTTTGATTATAGCAATTGCCTGAGGAGGATCAGGAAAAGGCATCTGCTTGTTCGAATTTAACCGCTTCGGTTTGTCGGTAATAAAATATGTATGCGCGTCTGTTGCTCAGATTCGCAGGCTAATTTTTTCGATAAAACCACATTTGTTGGATACTCAATAATATCTGTACGCCCATCGACAAGCCCATCAGCGCGCCGCTTAGCACGACGACGTAAGCAAACTGGGCAATGTTTTTCGTGACAAACCAAGACAGCACATCCAACAACATCGCCACGAACGGTATCACGACCGCCACCCGTTTAACGTATATATTCATATCGCAAAGCAAAAATATTTTGCCGATAAAAAATAGGATAAAGGCGATGCCGAAAAGATGGATGTGCGAGACTCGGACTAAAGCGGGTAGTGTCGCTCCGCCGGCATGCGCGACGCCTGCGACGCCAGCATAATTGCTTAAGTCCGGTAACGACGGATTGATGCTGGGCGTATGGCAATGCACACAGTCCCGATTCAGAATGGGGACAATGTCTTGTTCATAAGCGGGTTTTTCGGCGCCATCGTGTATCCATTTCAGAATGACGTCCTTGTCGTTTTTGTATTTCAGATTCGGCTCCATAATGCCGGAAATTGCCGAACCCAAACGCGTTTGGTTGCTGGAACCGTGGTACATGATGACGATGTCTTCTATCGAGAGGCCCGGTTTGCCGTCTCGGCCTTGATGGGTATAGTACATATTGATCAAAGCCATGATGTAGGCTAGACCTATGGTCAACAAAAATACGGTATTAAGAATGCGTTCACTGGTGGAAATATCCGCAAAACGTCGGTAACGGTTGGGTGATTGCATAGTATTCGGGTATTGAGTCGAGGAAAAAAGACCGGCACCGAAGTGCCGGTCAGGCAGGAGCCGACTATGCCTGTGAGGCTCATAGTCAAGGTAGATCGTTAAAACGCTAGCCAGGTGTTGAAATATAGCGTGTTGTTATCGCTGGCGTTGCGGCCGGTATTGTCGTAATTTTTATCGGCGCCGTTCAGTCGCGTATAGGCGATATATTGGGCGGCGAACTTCAAATTCAAGTAGGAATCATCCGTCGCGGCTTTTTTACCAAACGGTACGTAATCCAATTCAAATGTGAAATATTCGGAATTAGGTTTGTTGGTTGGCGACGCACTGTAAACGACGCTATCCCGATTACCGTAGATATGATTAAAACCGGCGGTTATGCCATAGGTCTGGTCATAGGTGTAGGTACCGTTCAACCCAAAAAAGCCTAACTGCTGATTGATGCGCTCAGAACCGTCGCCACCATTGTACGTCGCGAATAATTGTTGTTGTTCGCGCGTATAGTTGGCTTTGACTTCGTATATGTGCAGCGGGTTGGCAAGGTATTGATAATTGAAATCAACGCCGAGATCGGTGTAACGGTCGGTGACCGGCGCATTGGGATCGGGTTGAATATCGGTGCGGAAACCAAAATGGCCCAGCGAGACATAATGTCCTTTCGCTTCGTGTTGTAGACCGATTCGCCAATAAGGAGCTCCACCGTTAATTTTAACCGTGCCGTCGGGACTCCATTGCCCCATGCCTTTTTGTACATATTTGGCAAAGCTACTGTAAGCGCCGGCCTCCAAGAAGAACGTGTTGTTAATCATGGTATATAGCGTTGCGCCGCCCACTTGGCCGGCCACCCCGTCAATAATCGGGCCGGCATAGCTAGGGCCAAACGGCGATGACGCGTACGGGAAGCCCCAGGCGGGTGTGCTATTCCAAAGGTCTTGAACGGTTGGGCCGTTATTGAATGAAACGCCGTAAACGAAATTTTGATCCAGCCAATCCACGTCGTTAGCTATGCGAATATCTGTGTTGTCCAGCGCAAAGCGGCTGGCCACGCCGTCGTAGGTGAATTGAACGAAAGCCCCCATTTTGCCGAATACTTTACCGCCATAGAATAACGAGGCTTGATCAAAGGCGACGTTGTTATTGCTGTTGAACCCGCGATTGGCTAGCACGTGATCATTCGGGATGTCGTCGTTATTTTTCTTGGTATTGCTGATTGAGGCCATAGCCATGCCGCCAAATCGGCTCAAAGCCGATTCGTTACCGCCCCAGGTATAACCGTTCAGTTTGAACGATCGGCCATACGCGTTCAGATTGGGACCAAACGCTTGGGTGTGGCAGGATGTGCATGGCATGCCGGTTTGCCGGGCGAAACTTGGTAAGGCCTGTGCCGTTTGGGAAGCGAACAGGTTTGTGAGTAGTACTAGTGCCGTGGCCCATAGGCTAGGCGAAATTGTGTTGTTAATTTTCATATGCCCCTATCAGGTTGATTTTTTTATTCGTGCATACAATTTTGGCGAGGCGTCGATTAGAAATTTACAAACACCGACGCCATGCCCAAATGCCGCATCGTCGCCGCACTGTGATTGGCGTTATCGAGATATTGGTTCATGTAACCCAATTCGGTTCTAACATTTTTGTTGAAGCTCCAACCGAAGCCGGCAAACGCGCGGTTTTGATCGAACCCTGATTTGCCGCCAAAAGTGGTGGAATTGACCCGGTAAAAGGCTTCATCCCAGGCAATCAAACTCAAGCGCGGTTCGAAGTCGAATGGGTGCATGAATTTGATCATTTGCCGGGGCCGTTCGCGTAATTGGCTGCCGTTTAGAAAGTTGGTTTCCCACATTGTGCGGAAGGTAAAAGTGCCTATCTCCGTGGGCAACACATAACGGAATGCCGGCCAAATATCCTGTTGCGAGACATAAGCTTTACCGATGTTTTGGGTGGGCAGCCAAGTGTAACCTGCCCAGAGGGTGGCTCGGTCGCTCAAGGAATAACCGGCAGCTGTGCGAACCATGCCTTGATACCAATGGCCCCAATCACCATCGAAGCGTGATTGGCCTTCTAGCCAGATGCGCCCGTTTTTCAGACTAGGATCGATAAAGCCCATACTGCCTTCGGCCACGGCTTGTAACCAGGCGCCGGAGTCCTCAAGCAATTCAGCGGCGTTTACAGTGTTCGATATAGCCAGTAGCGAGCATACGTAGCAGGAATAAAAGAATGTTCGCGATAGCGTGTGCATGACGATTCTCCAAAATTTAAGCAAAAGCGGCCGCATCTCCCGGTGTCGTCGGGAGAGGAATGGGCTTTTGGCGATATTGTTAAAGTGTAGCGCTGAAGACGGCTAAGGCGTCACGCGACCGTTGTTGCAGCCGCGTGACGCTAAACCGGGTCAGAGCGCAATTTTGCGACGTGCCGAGAGATGATGGTCGGAATAACTTTCGTGATCGTCCAGGCCGACAATTTGGCAGCGGCCTCCGGCTTGGTTGTAATCTTCAGCAAAGTGGTGGATGAATTCCATTACCGTATGGTCGATCAAATTGGCTTCGGTCAAATCAAAAAATACGGTTTTGCGTTGTGGAAAATCGGCCAGCAAGCTTTTCAGCGTAATAAAGTTGGAAAACACGGCCGCGCCGGATACCTCGATGTGGTGGGTATCAACATCGGTTTGACGCACATGAAAAGCCATCGAAAAAGCGTTACGCAGCTTTAAACCTCGGCTGACGTGAATCGCCAGTTCAACCGCGATACCTATCGCCACGCCGACCAGCAAATCGGTTGCCAATACACCCAGGATGGTGATGACGAATACTGCGAAATGGTCCAGACCTACCGCCAGCGTCTTTGCAAATTCTTTTGGCGAGGCCAGGCGAAACCCGGTAAATACCAAGAGTGCCGCCAGCGCAGCTAAGGGAATTTCATGTATCAACTTAGGAAACAGCGCCACGAAGATTAATAAAAACAAGCCGTGAAAGAAGTTGGACCAGCCGGTTTTGGCGCCGTTGTTGATATTCGCCGAGCTACGAACAATTTCTGCGATCATCGGCAAGCCACCAATCAAGCCAGCGACTAAGTTACCAATTCCAACGGCAGTCAAGTCGCGGTTGAGGTTGGAGTTGCGCTTGTAGGGATCGAGCTTATCGACAGCTGAGGCGCTCAACAGACTTTCTAAGCTGCCGACCAGCCAGATGGTAATCACCGATGTCCAGAATTCTGGCGTGGCGATTTTGGAAAAATCCGGAAAATAAAATCCGGAGAGGAAGTTTTCCGGGACCGCAACCAAAAAGGCGGGGCCTATTGTAAATACGTGATGTGCAAGAATCGGTTCATCCTGCAAAAACATGTATTCGTGGATATGGTCCAGATCGAAATACTGACCCAAGCCAAGACCTACCAATACCACTAATAAGGGGGCCGGAATCATCTTCAGTGTAGGATTTTTGATCATCGTCCAACTGATCAGCAACGCTAAACCCAATAGGCCAATCAAGGTCACTTCGGGATTGAATTCCATGATGGAGTGCGGAATCTCGGCGATGGTGCCCAATAGTGATTTGGCGGCAGGTTTCACACCAAGCAACGTGTGAATTTGCTTGGCCATGATAATGATGCCGATGGCTGCCAGCATGCCGTGGACGACCGATGAGGGAAAAAAGGCGCTGAGTTTGCCTGCTTTGAAAACCCCGAGAAGGATTTGCAGTACGCTGGCTATCACAATGGCCGCGAGTGTGTAACGGTAACCCGCCATTGCATCACCTTCGCCTAAAGCCTGCACCGCGTCGACGATTACCACGATCAATCCAGCGGCTGGGCCGTTAATCGTCACATAAGAGCCGTTGATTCTGGATACCAGTACGCCGCCAATAATAGCGGTGATGATGCCGGACATGGGTGGAAAGCCCGACGCCATGGCGATACCCAGACACAAAGGCAGGGCAATCAAAAACACTAAGAACCCGGATAGCAGATCGCTACGCCAGTTTTCGATTAAACCGGGAAGCCCGGTTTTTGGCAAGGTGGCCGAAGAAGATGTGTTCATGGTTTTTCTCAAGAAGCCAAGGAAAACCAAAGTACAGCGAGAAACATGCCAATTTTGCACGAACTGCGTCAGTACAGATATATCAAGGGTTGTGGCCGTGGTCGCCCGGAAAATTGTTGTCGATTTGATTTGCTGGTCTGGTTGATTCGTCGGCTTCAACCAGTTGGATGGTTTATTTGCACCGATGGTGCTTGACTTGGGATTTAAATAATAAGCTGGAAACGGCGGTATGTAAGGGTTTAGGGATTTGGCACGCACTATGCAAAGTGAAGCATAAGAGGCTGTTTGCCTCAACTTCTGTTTGACTAGCGAGGTTTAAGTTACAGATGTCTGCTTCTGACCATCAAAATGTTCACAACGCTGCTTTCGATCTGGATGCGGCAATCGAGCACATCGCTCATTGGCTGCCCAGCCAGGGACCAATCAAGGATTTTATTCACCACAACACCTTGCATGCCGTGCAGGACTATCCGTTTCACGAAGGGGTCGCGGTGGCGGCTCAGGTGTATGGTGCGAAAAGCTATTTGCCCTTGGCCGATTACCTGAAACGCTATAACGAAGGCCGCATCAGCGATCAAGCGCTGGACTGGGCGATCGCGCAGGCCAATTGCAGTGTTTATCAAGAAGAGTCTTTGCGGGCTTCTTTATTTCAGCCCGACGGTCACAGTCATTATCCACCGCAGTCCTTGGCTAACCACGGCATTCGCAGCGCCTGGTTGAATCGATTGGAAATCGATTTAAACGGTATGGTGCATCCGGTGATGTTCAGATTGCTAAGTAATTTTCTCGATCAAGGCATTAGTCGTTGGGCGATGCCGAAACCGGACGAGCGCTTTTGGGATTGCGTCTTGCGCTTGGTGCAAAACAGCCTGTTACCTCTTTATCCGTTTCATCAGCCTGTGGTGCGGCAAATGCTGGATGCCGGCCCTGATCAGGTGATTTTGAACTGTCTGGCTAAAATCGTCGGCGATGAATCATTGTACGGGCAATATCTCCTGGAAGTATTGCTGGCGCATCCCGGTTGGTCCGGGATGGTGCGAATTATCGAAACCCAACCCAATGTGCTTTTGGCGCCTCGAGCTATTTCGCTAAAAGAATTGTTGGCGGTGGAACTGGCTTGCGAGTTGGCGTTTATCGATAAAAAACATGGGCACCGTTTTTTACAGATCGCACAACTGCCTAATTTACATGAAATTCCCTTATTGGAACGTGATGCAACCAAGCCGCAAGTGCCTTTGAAAATGCGCGTGTGGCACGAGGCGATGGAGTGGTCGCTGCATTCCGAGTTGTTGCTTGCTCTGCGTGAACAAGCCCCTATTGACCCGGCAGCGGAGCATCAGCCTAAAGTGCAGGCATTGTTTTGCATCGACGATAGAGAATGTTCATTGAGGCGTTACTTGGAAGAAATGGATCCGGGAATCGAAACCTTCGGTGCGCCGGGATTTTTCGGTATCGATTTTCTGTATCAAGGTCTGGACGATGTGTATCCGGTGGCGCAATGTCCGGTGGTGATCAAGCCCAAACATTTGATTCTGGAATCCACGGATAAGCCAAACCTGAACAAATCGGAGAAGGGCGAATCCTTGTCGACCATGCATTTTGGTGCGCATTCCATGGTGCGCGGGTGGTTGTACACGCAAACCCTGGGTTTGGCTTACGCCTTACGATTGGGCTGGAGTGTGTTGCGCCCCGGCGGACAGTTGCCGGGTATCCAAAGCTTAAGTGAAGTGGAAGCCCATGGTCATTTGCATTTGCTGCGCGAGAGCGATGAACTCAATGAAGACGGCTACCTGCTGGGTTTTTCGTTGACGGAAATGGCCGATCGGGTGGGTGGCTTGCTGCGCAACATTGGGCTGACAAAGCAGTTTGCGCCGTTGGTCGTAGTAGTGGCGCATGGCTCCAGCAGCGTCAACAACCCGCATTTCGCCGCCTATGATTGCGGTGCTTGCTCCGGCAAGCCCGGCGCACCCAATGCGCGGGCCTTTGCCTGGATGGCCAACTATCCGCAGGTGCGCGACATCCTGCGTGAACGAGGTATAGACATTCCAGACAGTACACATTTTGTCCCTGCTTTGCACAATACCAGCCGCGACGAGATCACTTACTTCGACCAACAGCAACTGGATAAGGCCGCGCGTCATGAGCTTCACAGTTTCCAACACAGCATGCAGCATGCTTTGCAGCGTAATGCGCGAGAACGCTGCCGTTGGTTCGAGTTGGGGCCAAAATCTCATAAAAACGAAGAAGCGCATCGCCATGTGGTGGCGCGAGCTTCGTCGATTTTCGAGCCGCGCCCTGAACTCAATCATTCCAATAATTTGTATTGTGTAGTAGGGCGGCGCGATTTGACCCGGCATCTATTCATGGATAGACGGGCGTTTTTGCAATCATACGACCCCAATAGCGATAGTGACGGCTCGATATTGGTCAAGGTGTTGTCGGCGGTGATTCCGGTTTGTGGCGGAATCAATCTGGAGTACCTATTTTCTCGCATCGATAATTCGGTCTACGGCGCCGGCACCAAGCTGCCGCATAACGTGATCGGTCTGTTGGGCGTAGCCAACGGGGTGGAAGGCGATTTGCGCACCGGCTTGCCGTCGCAAATGATCGAGGTGCACGAGCCGGCCCGCTTGCTGATGGTGGTGGAACAGACTACCGAGATAGCGGATCAGGCGATCGCCATGCTGGGGGGCTTGCGGGAATGGCTGGATAACGAGTGGATACGCCTGGTGGCTTGCGATCCGGTTAGCCGCGTCTTGTATTTGTACAGTAACGATGGCTGGAAGGTGGCCGAACCAGCGGCGGGCAGACCGTTGCCGGTTGCTAGTCGCTCAGAAAAAATCATTGTGGGACAAACCCGGACCATTCCGGTCCACGAATTGGAAAGGAGGCATGGATGAGTATTTTATTATTGGCATGCGTGTTATTGCCGTTAATCGGTTTTTTGCTGATTTTTTTCAGCCCGGACAACGAGCATAGAATCGCCGCGATCAGCCTATGGATGACCCGGCTCAAAGGTATCGCGGTATTGGGCCTGCTGGCTGCGTGGGCGGGCCATGGCTTCGCTAACTTTGAATATCAATGGCTGGTGTTGTATCAACACGACGATTACCAGTTCCCCTTGCTGTTTTTTCTGGATAGGGTCGGTGCGGCGTATCTATTTGTGGTGTGGGCGGTGTTTTCGGCTATTGTGAAATATTGCCGGGTTTATTTGCACCGGGAAGCGGGCTACAAACGCTTCTTTCAGGCCATTTTTGGGTTTGCTTTCGGCTTGAATCTGATCGTACTGTCCGGCAGTATCGATATGCTGTTTGCCGGCTGGGAAATCGTCGGCATATCCTCATTCCTGCTGATCGCCTTTTATCGGCATCGGCCGCAACCGGTACGTAACGCCTTGCGCGCTTACACGATTTATCGCTTTTGCGATGTAGGACTACTGGTCGGTACCTGGATGAGCCATTTGCTGTTTCACGAGAGCCAACATTTTAGCCAGTTGTTGACCATGTTCGATCCCAACAATATTCCGCCGGCCGGGTATGCCTCCTTGTCGATTTTATCCTGGCTGATTATTTTGGCTGCCTCCGGCAAATCGGCGCAGTTTCCGTTCAGTTTTTGGTTGCCGCGTGCGATGGAAGGGCCAACACCGTCCAGTGCGATTTTCTATGGAGCCTTGTCGATTCATTTAGGGGTGTTTCTGTTATTGCGGACCATGCCGATCTGGAGTTATCACTATCTACCGCGTTTGATTGTTCTGAGTATCGGCGTGTTGACGGTGTTTGTCGCGACGCTGGCGGAAAAGACCCAATCCAATATCAAAGGTCAAGTGGCTTACGCCTCCATCGCACAAGTAGGGATTATGTTCGTCGAGCTGGCATTAGGCCTGGAAGACTTGGTGTTGCTGCACTTTATGGGCAACGCGTTTTTGCGCTGCTATCAATTGCTGGTGTCGCCATCCATCGTCGCTCATTTACTGCGGGTTGAAGGGAATGTCGATAGCGATTTTTATATTAAAAACAATGATCAACTGACTTTTTTGCCGGCGTCGATTCGCGATTCCTTGCCTGACGTTTTGCAAAACACCTTGTATGTATTTGCCCTGCAGGAAGGGCATTTGGAACTATTGGTGAAGAAGATTTTATGGGAGCCGCTCAAAAACCTGGGTCGGCAACTGAACGCGGTGAGCCTGTGGATCAAGATTTTGGCGGGCCTTGCCCTGTTGGCGATCATCGCTATCGCCGCATCCGGCGTCAGCAGCGTCGCCAGAATTTACCTGTCTATGCCGATTTCGCTGGCGATGGCCGTGGTATCGTTGAGCGCGTTCAGCAACAAACACAGCCCCTTCCAGGTTTGGCATAGCGTGGCCTTGAGCAGCATTTTGGCCGGTGTGGCGGTGTGGTTGATGGTGCCTTCGGCTTGGGCCGATGTGGCTTTGTTCTTCAGCGGCATTATTCCATCCTGGATCTTGGGCATCTGGGCGCTGAGCGTGTTGCTGAGGCATTATCATTTTGCCGATGAGCCTTTCGTATTCCGGGCCTTCGCAGAAACCCGCCCTGGTTGGTCGCTGATGCTATTTTTGAGCTTCCTGGGCTTGGTTGGCTTTCCGATTACGCCGGCATTCTTGGGCGAGGATTTGCTGTTGTCACATGCCAGTAGCCAACACCCCTGGTTTGCCGCGCCGATTACCGTGTCCTTTGTGATTAATGGCATTGCCATCGCCAGAGTCTATTTAAGGCTTTGCATGGGGCGGCCCGTTGAGCTGAGAGAGGCGGTTTTTTAAAACAAACGAACACAAATAAGCCGTACAAGACGGTTTGCCAAAGTAAAACTAGGTGGTCAAGCGGTAGAGGCCAAATATCGAAAGTGGCTCTATGAACATCGCTAAAATGGGTTATGCAATCGGTTGGCCGGTGTAAACCCCTGGCTACAGATTCAGCGATGGCTGCGTTTATGAGCTTATTGCCTGCTCAGTAAGAACAGTAAAACGACGCTGCTCAGAAAGAACAGCGCTGTCGTACTTTTCCAGAACAACAGCGGATTGCGCTCTATAAGTGGGATTTTATCTTCCGCTTTCAGAAATTGCGGGTTGGGAGTGGATAGGTCGTGCAGGAATTCGGACAATTCGTCATACCGAAACCGTGGCGAAATCGTCGTGGCCTTTTTCAAGGCACCGTCTATCCAGATCGGCACCATCTCGTTGCGGCGGATGCTGGGAATGTAAACCAGGCGCTCGAGATTGTTGCGGTTGGGTTTTTCCGGCATGTTGGCGAATGGCAAATTGCCGTTGAGCATTTCGTAACAGATGACGCCTAAGGAGAATAAATCCGACTTCACCGTGCCGGATTGACCTAAGTGATACTCCGGTGCGGTGTAGTTCAGCGTACCGAGAATATTCTCGGCTTGATTCCGGTCGAGTGGGGTGATCTCGGCGATGCCGGCGATCTTGACCGAACCGAAGTCTATGATCTTAACGCTGCCTTGCTCGGTGATCATGATGTTTTCCGGTTTCAAATCCTGATGCAGCATTTCCATACGATGAAAAGCGCGCAGCCCTTTGGCGATTTGTTCGATTAGGGTGCGAACCCGCTTGATCTCCGGCTTGGGGTTCTGACTGATCCATTGTCTTAGGGTTTGCCCTTCGATAAATTCGGTTACATAGTAAAGACAGCTTTTAGTGCGGTCGGATTCGAGTACCGTTAAGACGTTGGGATGGTTGATTCGTTTGCCAGCCCATTCTTCGTGCAAAAAATGCTCGATATAATGGGTGTCGTCGTTATACAGCACCGACGGCGTCTTCAAAATGACCCACCGGTTATGCAGCGTATCGAAGGCTTGGTAAATTTGGGTGCGCTTGCTGGCATGCAATTCCGCTTCGATCCGGTAGCCATCCAGCAGCATGCCGGGTGCCAGTGGCGGTGGGAAAGGCAAGTGCCCATGATGTCGCAATATTTCGTCTTCGCGTAGTTGCGGCAAGTCGTCGATTCGAACCAGTTGGCAGGTCACATTGTCGTTGCTCCCGTTAGCCAGGGCGGTTTTGACCAAGACTTCGGCAAGGGTTTGCAGATCGGAATCCTGCGAGAGCAGCGTTTTTAGGTGGTGCTCGCTTATAAAATCGTGGAGCCCGTCCGAAGTCATCAAGAATAAGTCGTTTTTTTCGACGGTCAGCGATTTGTAATCCACTTCCAAATGCGGTTCGATACCCATCGCTCGATTCAGATAGCTTTTGTCGTTGGACACCCAAAGCCTGTGGTCGCGCGTCAGTTGCTCCAGCCCATGTTGCCGCCATAAATAAATTCGAGAATCGCCGACGTGCAGAATATGGGCGGTGTTGGATTTAAGCACCAACACACTGAGCGTGCTGACCATGCCTTTTACCGAGGCATAGCGTATTTGTCCCTGACTGTGCAGCCAGGAGTTGGTAGCTGACAGGATTTTTTGTCCGGCTTTGGCTACTGACCAGGAATCCGGCGTGCTGTAGTAATCCTCCAGAAACGCGGTGATACAGCAATGGCTGGCTTCCTTGCCGGCTTCACTGCCGCTCATGCCGTCCGCAATACCCGCTACGATGCCTTTTAGGGTCAGTTGCGGTTCCGCAGGGACGACAGCGCCCCAACAATCTTCATTTTCGGGTTTCACACCTTTGTCGCTGTGCGAACCGAGTTTGACTGATAAGGTTTTGGCCATAGGCTGCGGATAATTGAAGTTGTGCGTGGCTTAGCAGGCGCGGTAATGGCGCAATTCCGTCAGGCGCTGTTCCAGTTTAGTCATCAGCAAAGCTTGGTGATGACGCAGTAACACCGAGTCGCTGGGGCGCGGGGGCAGGGTGGCTTCGATTTCGTGGTGGACCAGGGAAATGACATGCCGTCTCAGAACGGCATCTTCCGGCAAAAAAGGGCTGTTTTGGGACTGGGCGGGTTGTTGAGCAGCGTAGTGTTCTCCGCTGGATGTTTGGCAGGCGCAACGCCAGCAAACGATTAAAGTCAGGGTTAAGACGGCCAATAATGCTTCGATCATGGGTATTTCTCCAAATCACTAAATGTTAAAAATTGCTATAACAATCTTCGGCAGATGACGAAGGGATGCTTTGCTGGTTAGACTAATTCGATCATGGCCACGCTGCCGTCTTCCATGATTTCTGCCATGTGGCCGGCGGGTTCTTCGATAAATTGCACTGCCAATGCGACCACGACGGCGGTGCCGGCGATGGTGAGAAAAAAGGCTTCCGGTGTGACGAAAGACAATACCGTCAGAAAGGTGACTCCGCCCACATTGCCGTAAGCACCGACCATGCCGGCGATTTGCCCGGTCATGCGGCGTTTGATCAAAGGCACCATTGCGTAGACCGCGCCGCATCCCGCCTGGACGAAAAATGAACACAAAAAGGTCACGGTAAACGCCATGGCAATCGGCCATTCCGAATTGATTTGCGACATGGCGGCATAGCCCAGTGCGCAACCGATTACACAAACGCTCAACGACAATTTGCGACCGTACTTATCGCTCAGCCAGCCGCCGCCAGGCCGGGCGACTAGGTTCATGAACGCGAAGCTCGATGCCAATAAGCCCGCTTGCACTGGGGTGATGCCCGTCTGTTTGAATGTCTCGTGGAAAAACAGCGGCAGCATGGAGACGACAGCGAGTTCGGAGCCGAAGGTCACCAGGTATGCCAGATCCAGAATGGCAACCTGTTTAAACTTGTATTGGTGTATCGCTTCAATGGGTTGGGTGAGGTGTTCCTGATTAACATGCACGATTTTGTACAAGTTGTAGAGAAACAATAGCCAAATCCCGATGTAAAGACCGATTGTGGCGTCACCGGATAACAGCTTCATGCCCGTTGGCGACAGTTTCCAGGTCAGCAAACTTAGCGCTGCATACAAAGGAATGGTCATCAGAATGTAGAAGAACAGATCCCAGATGCTGGTCACTTCCATCGCGCCGGCTTTCTTGGGTTTGAAATACGTCGAACCTTGGGGCGTATCGCTGACGCTGAAAAAATAAATCACCGAATAGAGCAAAGCCATGATGCCGGTGCAGGCAATTGCATAACGCCAACCGTTTTCGCCGCCGAATGCCAAGGCTAATGACGGTAAGGCGATGGCCGCAGCGGCTGAGCCGAAATTGCCCCAGCCGCCGTAGATGCCTTCGGCAACACCGAGTTGTCTGGCCGGGAACCATTCGCCGACCATACGGATTCCGATGACAAAGCCGGCGCCGACGAAACCCATCAAAAATCTCGCCAGGGCTAATTGCTGAAAGTCGTCGGCAGCTGCAAACATGAAGCAGGGAATACTGCTGATCGCCAACAAGCTTGAGTAGGTGCGTTTGGGGCCAAATTTATCCACCAAAATACCAATCGCAATCCGTGACGGGATCGTCAACGCCACGTTCAGTATCAAGATGGTTTTAATTTCCGGTTGACTGAGTTTAAGGCTCTCGGCAATCGCCAACATTAGCGGCGCATGGTTGAACCACACCACAAAGCTAATGAAAAACGCCAGCCAGCTCATGTGCAAAATCTGCATTTTGCCGGTAAAGCTAAAAAGATTGAGTTTGCTCGAGGACATAACTTACCTTTGAAAAGTAGGGAACAAAATGAATTCCGCTGGCCGGGTCTGGCGTTGGAAATTCGTATCAATCAGCTCGCATGCACAAGCTATTGCTCCCCTTGAAATGGGCTTATTTACTCATGAAGTGTGGGTGTCCTGAAACGAGCGAAGGCAGGCACAACAGACGAGTAAATCGCTTAGCTGAACGTGAGTCAGCCTATTTCCAACGTCGTTGTTGAAGGGAGCAGAAGGTGCAGCGTTGCACGAGCTACATGATAGCACCGATTATGCCGAAGTATTCAATCCTGCTGTTTGGCGGGCATGCAGAATGAGCCGGCGAAGCGGTTTCGGAGCCTCCTAATATTTGATGGGTTTGGCTCCGAATATCAAATTGTCGAAGCGGGTTCAGGCCGCTTCGCCGGGTGTCTGTGAGTCGCGGGCGGCTAGGGTTAAATCATCTAGTAACCCGGCCCTATTTACCACTGGTATTCCGTTCGGGCTGAGATTCTATGGTTTTCGTCAAGCTGCATTGTTGAGGCAAGCAATTTTCTGAGCGTCAGCGGTGATAAATCGCCGGATCATTTGGGCGTCCACTCGATCCGTCTTGCCCCGTCTGCCCAAACCCAGGGCATAATGGCGCATATCCCGTGGGTTCAGCACATAGACGACCATGCCCATCAATACCGCTTGCTCTGCCATGAGTTGATGATAATCGCTGGTGGCTTCCAGGCCAATATAACTCCCGGTCGGTAACGTCTTCAGCCAGGCATCGATGGCCTCTGCCGTATTGGCAAGCGTCAACAAACCCTGCTCTGAATCTATCACCAGTTCATCTTTTGCTACATCGATACCGATCAACATTTCGCTTGTCATACGTCCTCCACCTGTTGAAAAATAAGAGAGTCGGGGTGGTGCGTCTGCCGAGTAAGCTTGTGCACAAATCGGCGGTCTAACCGCTAGATTCTTCATCGACTCTGGAAGACGCGATGGGATGATTTCTCAGTGAGGTCTGTCTTAGCAGATGCTTGTCGATGTCCCTCCATCCCGACAACCAAAGTCTCCCCGATTCTCTTAACCTTTACCATACAAGCTCGTCGAAGCCCAGGCTGGTGTGCCCTTCGATAAACTCAACGGTATTTAAGAGCCGGGTTATTAGAACCACATGCACCTTGCGATTAGTGGGTGGGATCAGACTTTTTTTACAAATTCCGATTTCAATTTCATCGCGCCGATGCCGTCGATTTTGCAGTCGATATCGTGGTCGCCGTCCACTAGGCGGATGTTTTTAACTCGGGTGCCGACTTTGACAACGAGTGAAGAGCCTTTCACTTTCAGGTCTTTAATCACGGTGACGGTATCGCCGTCTTGCAGCTGGTTGCCGTTGGCGTCCTTGACTACTTTCGCCTCATCGTCGCTGTCACCGGCGGCATCGTTCGACCATTCGTGGGCGCAGTCCGGACAAATATTCATGGTGCCGTCGTGATAGGTGTATTCAGAGCCGCATTTTGGGCAGTTAGGTAAATCGTTCATGGTTGTTCCGTTGTATTGATAAGCTGCATGACAGCAGGTTTAATGAAAAAATCCAGATTAGCCGCATCCCCTAAAATCACAAACTCCATCATACTGGCCGGGATAAGAGCATCGACAGGCACTGAGTACTGTTTTCGAGCTATTCCGATAGTCTGGAGATCGGTAATCCAACGATCACCGTTTTACAGTTAGGTTTGGCTATCAACCTTTTCCGGCACCTAGCTGAAAGGTTGATTTAGAAAGTAAGCGGCTATAACGAATTCGCTGCTCGGTCTAGCGGCTGCCATTTTCTGGAATGACGAATCCGGGGAATTTAAGCTGAAGCGACGAGTATATGGACGTTCAGTCCGGTATTTGAACCCGCTTGCTTTGTGTAATCGAATATGTGCTTTGCTTAATACCGGGATTCGACGACAAATCATAACCCGGCTTTATGAATTATTGGTATCTCGCGCGGATTTAGTGTTTGGAAGCCAGATGCAGTCTACGTTGCTTTCTTGCCGGAACAATAACTCATCAAAACGCGAGCGGCCGACCGGCCAGGAGATGACGGCGCGAGAATGATAACGGTAAAAACTCATCTGCTTGACCGATTGCCGAAAGCCTTGACATGTCAGTGTTTTAAGGTTGCGACAAATCGTCGCACTTTTTCTGGACAAAGCGATTTAAGTACACTAGAATGCGCCCACCTTGACTTAGGTCAATACGAGCCGAAAAGCTTCGTATCTATTGGGGGAGGGAATGCGACCGTGTAACGGTACAACAATAATAAAAGCGCAAGCTATTAACCTGTTATCGCAGATATCAGGCGTCCAAAAAACATAAAAATAACACCGGACGAAGCCCACTTAATAGTGGGCTTTTTTATGCGCAAATTACCATAAACCTGTTTGTTATTCAGATGGCCGAAAAATCAGATTCGCTTCCACAAGATATTATGGAGGCAGAGCGTTTCATTGATGAACTAATGAACGACACCAAGCACCCGGTTCACAATCATGCTCATCCTTTGCACAAAGAATCGGTTAAAGCATTAGATGAGCTGATGCAGAGTCTGGATACAATGCGCCATGAGTGGTTGTCTAAGGGATAGTTAAGAAAAACGCACGAATTTGTCTATTCAGATGTGGTAGCTGTACGTGTGGTTTTCTTTAAGGCTAGTAAATATATCTTTATTTTTTCTCAAAAACGGATATAATCGTCGGTTCGAGTATGTTGCAGTAACAAAGCGCATTAATAGTGTAGGGAGATAGTATGCTTATCTTGACTCGTAGAGTAGGAGAGACCTTGATGATTGGTGACGATGTGACTGTTACAGTTCTCGGGGTAAAAGGAAATCAAGTTAGAATTGGCGTAAATGCACCAAAAGATATATCTGTTCATAGGGAAGAAATCTACGAGAGAATTAAGAAAGAGCAGTCCGAAGCAGGGAGTACGGAGGGCTGAGTAAGTTATAGGAGAGATGGCCGAGAGGCCGAAGGCGCTCCCCTGCTAAGGGAGTATGTGCCAAAAGCGCATCGAGGGTTCGAATCCCTCTCTCTCCGCCACTAAATAAAGCCTTGACATAGGTTTCTAAAAGAAAGATAATAAGCGGCTCAGATAAGCGCCCGTAGCTCAGCTGGATAGAGTACTCGGCTACGAACCGAGCGGTCGGGAGTTCGAATCTCTCCGGGCGCGCCATATCGAGAACAGCAAAATATTAATCCCCTGTAGCTCAGTCGGTAGAGCGGGTGACTGTTAATCACTAGGTCGGCGGTTCGAGCCCGTCCGGGGGAGCCAAATAAATCAAGGGCTTAGGTAGAAATACCTAAGCCCTTTTTTTATGCGTGGTCACTTTTATGGTCACTTTGTTTTTCTCTTAAAACCGAAAATTTTTCGGTTCACCATCTGAAAAACGTACGTTACATAAGCAAATATTTTCGCCAAAGTCATAGTAACGCTTGGAATTAAGATCTGGAAGCTTTGCAATCGTTAACTAAAGCGAACTGTCACTCTCTTTGTTTGCCCTACTTTCATAGAAAGCGTTTACTTTGCTTGCTAGCCACATTTGAGGATTCTTAATTACCGGTGGAGGTACTTCGCCTGCCTTCCTCATTCGCCAAAATTGAGTGCGAGTCACACCTAATTTCTCCAACATATCACTGATCTTTAAGAACTCTTTTTCTTTGGCAATTTCTGTCGTCTTTTGTTCGCTTTCAGTATTCACAGGATCAACCTAATTACAAAGAGTTGTTACACACACCGCAACGTTCAGATAGATCTTCCCTCGCATTCAATAAAACCCAGGCTCGACAATTCGTGCATGTCGAAATCTGAACTTTTTTATCTTTGATGTCCTGGGCTACCACCCAAGCAGCCGAAAAGTCGAGTTGTCCGGAAGGATAGGAACGCTTGTAGGCGTCAAAAGCGGTTATCAGTGTTTGGATTTGACTGTCGGCCGATTTGTTTGAAGCAGCCCGATAGCACACGGCAAACAGCGTTACGTCCTTGTATTTCCGCCGGCTTCCAGTCAAGCCACGGGTGGAAAATTTGATGGATCCACGGCTGGGCGAACGGCCATGTAATTGACGGTATGTCTGTCTCAATAGCTTGATCGGAATTCCAGTTGCTTGATGAACGATTTTGACCTTTGCGTGACGATTGAGCAGTTCAATTGCCAGGGATTGCTGTTGAAATTTCTTGAGCATTAGCTGTCCCCCTTAGCCAATATTGCCACTTAATCCGAGCATGGCTTCCAACATCGGTGGCGATTCTCTGTTGATGTTTTGAATAAACTGACGCGAAAATCGGGGGGTAAAACATAACCAGTTAGAGCGGGCAATGAAATCAATGTCTTCTAAAGATAAACGTCCAACTGCCAAGCGCATGGTTTCATCCGTAATGCCAAGTACCAGCTCGGTCAGTACCGGGTTCTCCCGTGCAATTTCTCTGGCTTTGATGAGCCAGGCCTGATTCATGGCATAAATCTCTTCATCGCAACCCAGTTGATCGATCGCCGTTAGTTTGTCAAAGTAGACCTCCAGATTTTTGAATGCTGACTGCATCATGTTATCGATGTGCCCCGCCATATTGACTATTTTCAGTTTCGATTTCAGATAATCGGATCCGAATTCAGCGACCAGTGGCAAAAACAATTCCTGAATGAACCCCTGCGTGATGGTTTTGACGTCCTTAAAATCAATTGTCAGCAATTGCTGATTGGCAAAGCACTCGCGAGCCAGTCTTGCGAGATTTTTGCCATGGATTGGCTGAGGTATTTGGGAATTGGTGGCTGTGACGACAACGATATGCATGCGACTTCTCCTTAGTAGCTGATGGATCGTCTCTAACGAGCGCTTAGTTTGTTCAATGTGAGCATTTTTGATTTTGCGGAAACCCAGCGTCGCCGACCTGAGCGATCGGTCCACACCTCGCAGATAGGGCATTGGCTAAATGCGGCATCCGGGTGAATCATGCCCAGGTAACGGGCGTGGCAACGCCCGCAAAGAATGAATACCAAATCACCTGTTGAGCGCATGGTAATTAAATACCAAGCCCGGTTTATATCTAACGGATAATGTTCGCTGGAGCGTGGTTGGATAAATTGCCGATCGGCTAAAATTTTGGAAGCGACGTTGCTGTAGATCTCATAGGCTGCAACCAGTAAGGTCGCACTCAGGTTCGGGGTAGAAAGCCGGTGCCGAATGTCTTCAATCATGCTTAAAAATAGCGAGGCATGAATGTTGTTGAACGCCGAGCGGATGGCCCATTGATGATCGTGTGGCAGCATGCCTTGTTTGGGCGATTGTCCTTGTACCGCCTTAAAAAAAACTATGCTTTGTTTTCGGGTTAAATGGCAGAGCTGGCTGACAATTGGCGGACGGGCGCCGAGTTGGATCAGTCTTTCCGCCAAGAGTAAGTCTGCGCCAATGTTTGGCCTGTTTTTAAAGGGCATTGGTTTTATCCGCGGTTCCAGTGATATTGGGTTGGAGCAGATCCACATAGGCAACCATGGGTAAGTTGCTTGGGGCATAGACAGGCAATAACTGAATTACTGCACGACTGCTTTCGGCGTGTTCACGAAGTTTTTCCTGTGTCATGCTGGCGAGAATGTCTATGCCAGCCCGGTCTAATCCAAAGCGCCAGGCCGTTTCCGCCGGATTACTGCGTGCGCATTCCCTGGCTAACATGAGATATTCGAAATTTAACCGGGCAAGATCTTCATCCAGTGTTGACATAAACGCCTCTGTGTTGATTAACGACTGTTGTCGATATGCTAGGAGGGCAACGCGCAAATGTCCCGGTCGCAAAGTGACCTGTTTTGGGTCACTTTGCTCTGGAAGCCTTGTTAGATAGCGGTTTGCGTCGTTGAATATCATTGGTCTATTGAGCTGTCGATGCCTTTTTCGGCATGTGATGAACGGCCAATTTGATATCGTTAGGCTATTTGTGCGGCTTGAAGAATTGAATGATCCTGAAATTCTTCTAACCTCGTTCTGTTTACCAAAGGCTTTGTCCCTGACAAGCGGCATCTTACTTGGCGTTTGATCTGAATAAC
The DNA here is from genome assembly GCF_000515215.1 of Methylomonas sp. 11b. NCBI lineage: Bacteria > Pseudomonadati > Pseudomonadota > Gammaproteobacteria > Methylococcales > Methylococcaceae > Methylomonas > Methylomonas sp. 11b. Next base: position 1,977,106 of record NZ_KI911557.1, on the reverse strand, counting down.
TACATTCCAAAATCATTTTTACTTCACTCATATCGCATTGGCTATGGAGGACATTGTTATGAATCGGCTATTCGCTAACCAGTCCGTTACTGTCGGTTACCTGGTTTGGGGTGGTTTATGCGTGAGGTAATTCAATGCTTGATCGATTGGTTGGATAGCGAGCCAAGCGATGAAAAAGGCCACCGCATATTGCGCGCGTTAGCCCAGGAATCGTTAATGAAAGCGGATTTCGAAGAGTCGAAGCGACGTTTCACGGCCGATGCAATCGTCGCTGCTGTTGGTGAGTCCTTAGAAAGTGCCGAACCTAAAAAATGGATCGACTGGCCGGGTTCGTTAAAAAAATATTGCGAAATCCGCGAACCGCAAATCATGGAATTTGCCCGTAAGCGTGGGCTTCCTCATTATCCAAAGCCGGAGCGTAAAAGCACAAAGGGAGGGCCGGGACGACACACGACGTTCTATATCAAAGCTGAACCGGTTCCGGAGATATTGGAAGAAGACCAAGCAATCGAGGACGTTCGGGCTGGGAGCAACGCAGCCGATTTGCAAGCCAGCTATCAAATGACTGAATTGGGTGAAGTCAAACCCAGTTGGGTCGCGCGTTGGTTATTCCGGCATGGACAGATCGAATTAAGACAATGGCATGTCTGGGTTATATTGGGATGGCTAGCAATCATAGCTGGGTTCGCGGTGTTAATTGCCTATGCCGGATGGCTATCGTTATCCGTGCCCAGGCCGGTGACAACGCAAGATTTGACATTACTGGTAAGTATTTTCGCGATTCCCTATGGTTCCTGGGTCACGATCATCAAGCCTTGGATATTATTGTTGGATGATCGAATCGTAGTAGCCCATGAACTGTTCACAAATTTTCATGAACAGTCTGCGCAGTTCGAACTGCTACGAGATGGGGATTTAAGAGTGGTGCGGTTAGTTCGGTATTCGGCGGCATGTCCCATTTGTGGGGCCACGATTTATCTCGAAAAAGGCGAACCGGATTACCGGCGCAGATTGGTGGGGCGATGTTATGAAAGCCCAAGAGAGCATGTCTTTAGTTTTGATCGAATCACGCGTTGCGGGCGGTTACTGGTAGATAGATAGCATTTCGAAGGTGCATCTCAGCCCTTTTAGGGTGGACATAGAACTGTAGCTTGTTCTCATTTTCGGTAATGAAAATGAGCGCATTATCCGACTGGATAATGCGTTCATGTATTGAAAGAGACTTAACTACCCATGCCTGCTTCGAGTGTTTGCGTTTGACCGGATTGAACTGGATACGCCATCACCGATGCCGGTTTGCCTTGCTGATCCAACTCAACCACGAAGGCTTTGCCGTACAGCGCAGGACAGCCGCAAAAATCTGGTAACAAGCGTTGCATGGCATTGGCCGGATCGCTGGCGGTATTGGCAACCACAAAGGCGATGAAGGCATCCGAATCGCTTTCGAAGGTCGATTCCTGAAATTCATCGTATTCGCTTCTGAAGCTGGCCATTTGTTGCAACACCTGAGCCGAGCAATCGCCTTTGGGTACGATGATGTCATCGGCGTTTTCCTGGCCTTGGTAGCAGGCCTGATCCCTGATTTCAACAACATCCCGCCCAAGCCAGATTCGGTAACCCTCGCAAAAACGCACAACTACCCAACACCAATCACCTTGGAATTGAGCCTGATGGCTTTCATTGACCGTTTCAATTACCAGTTCTTCATCATTGAGATGCCGAACCAGTGTATGAATCCAATGCCCGTTATCCAGTGTGCCGTGGTACAGCAAATAATCTCGACTCCAGGCAAACAAATAACGCCCTGCGCCGTCCTGTTTGATGTCATCATCAATCGAGACAACGCCTCGATCCATAATTTCTTCAAGGGTCATGGCTTTTTCCGGTCGCTGTTCGAAGTTTCCAAAAACTTCGGTATCGCAAACCGGATAAGCAATGATTTCGCGTAAAGCCTCAGGCGGCACTACTGGCACATCATTGAGTAACTTCAACAGCTCCCAATGCCGCAGCATTTCATAAAAACCAACGAACGCTTCGGCAGAGAGAGTGGCTTTCATCTGGATAAACCGCTGTTCGATGGTTTGCGCCAAAACGGCTTTAACCCGTTTGATGACATCAGCTTCATCCACCAATTTGTCACGATCCGGCAAGCGGGCGTGAAAACGGCAAGAGTCCAGATGAATGATATGACGATGCGATGTGTAGCTGTGCGAGGTATAAATGGGCAAACCTTGCAGATAGACATCGAACTCATATTGCGCTCCATTGGGTTGGTCCATGCCATGCAGATAAATCGTGCCAATCTCGGTGTTAACAAAGCTCAATCCGCCATCCAGGGCGCATGAACGCTCAAGCAATTGTTCGTTGAACAGCACTGGAATGGGGAAACCGAGCACCAAGCGTTTTAGCGTGCTGGCAATTTGACCCATTTCCATATCCACATCCTGCAAGGTAATGCTAGTGATGCCGTTCCAGTCCTGGACTGGTGTGATCGGCACCGGTTTAAATGCCAAAATGTGGTCGGTTTCGATGTCGATCGAACCACTTTTGCTGATGACGCTGATGTGCCGACAGGCAAACAGTGCCGATAAGAAGCCGATTCCAAACGGGTGTTCGTGGGCAACCACGTCTGCATCCCAACCGGATTCGGCGACTGTCAGTAGTATTGCAATCGAGTCGATGCCGCAGCCATCATCCAAAACCTGTAGCGTTTTGGTTTCAGGACAGAAGTTAATCACCACCATGGCCGCATTGGCCCGGCGCGCATTTTGAATTAACTCGCCCAGCACAGTAGTTTTGTTGGTGAAGCTGAAGCGCAGACTTTTGACCAAATTGGCTTGATTAACTTTCATCGCGACTTCGCTGGTTTGTGTGTTCATGTGTTATCTCCAGGTATAAAAAAGCCCCGAGGACACGACACAGTCCAACCCCGACGGGGAGAACGGATCATCTCCCCGAGGCGGGTGATACTGGCTAGGCCAGTGGTTAAGTTAAAGGCCGGTCTAACGCCGAATTACGATGCCAAAGCCAGGTCTGTAGTCGATGGTAGGGAGCCCGTCCATTCCAACAAGCTGGATTGTTCGTTTTCCAATACCGCATCGGGATCGATGCCTCGGCTGGTCAATACGCTGCTCATCGCCTGGGTTAACAGACAATGACCTTTTTCCCGTTCCGACTCGCCGCCGTGCTTGATCGCCCAAAAGGGATCGAAATGGACATGCCGGCTACTGCGTGGACACTGCTTGTTCACTTCGGTGTGAAACGCCCGATCTAAGTTCTCTGCCTGGTCGAACTGCTGCCAGAAACCATGACCGGCTTGCGTATCCACGGGCGGTAACCAGCGGCGCTGGCGGCCAACCCAACGGTTCATCCGGTCGATCAGGGTTTTACTTTTCGGAAAAAAGTGAATGGTGCCGACGCCCGGATAATAGCGAACGTCAAAATAACTGCCGCCTATCCGTTCTCCAACCCGAAGCGCGTGAAAATGCTGTCGAAACACCGACACCAAACTCACTTCCGCTTCGGTCTTACCATCGAGCAAGGCAAACACCTTGTCGAAATCCGCTAACAGCCGTTCTGACTCCCAGTTCAGACTACTATGGTACGACTCAACTTTGTGCCCTGGTAGAACGAACCGAGTGGTTTTGATCCGCATGCCCAGCGTGCGGTGTTTGTCATTGGATTTCCAGCCCATGTAAAACACCGCGTTATCGCTGTAATAGCGGGTGATCAGATCGAACACATCGCACACCATGCTCAGTTGAATTTCACCTTGCTGATCGATGATGCCTTGCAGAAATCCATAGATATTCGGCACGGTAAATTCCAAGGACTTCACCGTTTCGAAATCTGACTCCAAGCGTTTCTGCGCTGCCGATGACAAGCGTGATGTGACCTGTGTCGAGCGTAAGATGCTGGCCCAGGCCCGATTCTTCAGATCGTGATAGCGTTTAAACAGTGTCAGTTTCACCGCATCCGAAGACGACTCGTCTTCACTGCTGATACCGCCACCGCTCAGTTCGCCGAGCGTTTTGCCCAGCATGGTTCGATAACGGCTGGCTCGGGCTTCACTGACCACGGCCTGTCGCGCTGCTTCGACCGCGGCATTGAACATCAACACCGCGTTATCGATGAAGGCATTCGGCAAGGCCAGCTCATGGGGCAGTTGAAATTCGCCCGCTAAATCGTCGGCCTCCCGCCTATCCTGGCGCAAATCGTCCAGAATACTGCCGAGGATGTCCTGTTCGAACGTCGAAGTTTTTTTCAACCAGATCAGGGCCACGTCGACCGGCGTTTTGCGTTCGGCATCCTCGCCGGCGAACATTTCTTGCAGAAACTCGACCTCGCCGTGCTGCTCGATCAACCGTAATAACAGCTGGCGTTCTTTCGAAAACGGATTGCGCACGGTTTCGGCATTGAGAATGGCGACGATTTCACCGTCAAACAATATCTCCCAAGCCTTCAACACGTGTTTGGCGCCTTCGGCAAACGGCGGATTCATGATGATGTGAGAATAGACACTGCCGCTTTGAAACTGCAGAAAATCCATCCCTACCACCGCATAACCTTCATCGCGCAGAACCGCGTGTTTGCGGATATCGATTTCAATGCAATCGATCGGCAAACGTTTACCGTACTGGTATGGCCCTGGACGAAGCAAATGTCCTTCGCCTGCTGAAGGCTCTAATACCCGAGCGAATTGCTGGTTCTTGAACATCTCCCAAGCTTTACGACTCAGTGCTTCTGGCGTGGGGTAATATTGATAAGGGTCTGTCATGGTGTACTCCAAAGAATCCCCTGACGACCGATTTATCCCTGGCGGGATAGAATCATCCCGCAGGGGTAAAATAAAAAATCTCGGTTTAACCGAGTGTCGAAATCAAACGGCGCGTCAGATCAACGCAAACCGCTTACCTTGAATGAAGTCCTGATACTGCCGGGCTTCATTTTTTGCCTTGAACCGGGCATGCACGCTGCCGTCGATCCAGATTTCCCAGGGCAAGCGTTTAAGCTCACCTCTAACCAGTTCCACCTCGCCAACCCGAAAATCATCATGTTGGTAAAGCACCTGGCGTGGGCTGTCGATTCGAACGATGCACTGATCCAGCAAGGCCGGACCACCAATGTCGCCGGGTTCGATCAATAGCAGCACTTTGATCGTACCGGTCGAGCGGCCAATCCAGCCGATGACATCGTGTTCATCGAGCCAGGACTGACCGGTAGCTGGATCGCCGTAATACAGCCGGATTTTGCGCCGGCTATGGCGAAGCTGTTCCAACAACTCGACCACCGGTTCCGGTGTGTCGGCGTGATAACAGGTGCCGGATGGCAAACGCTGATACTGGATGCAATGACCTGTGCTGAAGGTGTGTTCAAAGATGTGTGAGTTCATGATGTTGTCCTCAAAAAAACGGAAACATCACGATTCCCCTGCGGGAATAGGACATTCCCGTGTGGGTGGATAAAAATAAGCACCGAATCGAATGACTTGGCTAACTCAGGCATTTACGAATTACGCGTCTGAACGACGCACTATTTTTTAGGATTTGTTTTCCAGTGCAGGTTTTCCCAAGGCTTGCAATGCCACAGGAATCAACTGATCCAAATCGTCCCAATCGATACTGCCGCCGTTGGCTTCGCCTTGTTGATAGGCTTCAACCAAACCTCGGCAAACCCTCATGGCCGCTTGCTCTTTCTTCAATTGCCGTACCGAATAATCCGGTTCCGGAAACTGTGCAACGGCAACGCATTCCCAGACCAAGCTTTCACCCTCCACTTCATGGTATTCATCGGACAATAACGGCATAGCAGCGGTGTCGTCCCAAATGCTGGCATCATTGAATGCCTGCTCGGCAATCTGTTGTGCCGCTTCGGGACTATCCGCGGTAATACCCACCGACACCCGGTGCACATAGTCGATTTCGTAGGAAACTACGAAGAACCGATTAACCCCAGCCGCCGTGACATTGGCTGAGGCGGGTTCTTCGACTGGCAATTCGGTTTCCGCCGACTCACCCTCGATCAATGCGCTTTCATAAGGCTCGATCTCCTTGTTGCAGTCCGGGCAGCGATCGTTACAGCCGCAATCCCATACATCCTCCCATTCGGTTTGGCAGTAAGGGCAGCGGTATTGATTCAGATAGCGAACCGCGCTGTTTTCGGCAGGGGTTGTGCCACTGCTGGATTGGTTGATTTTTTTCATGGTCATGTCCTCCAAAAAATGCAGGAACGACCACCCGGCAGGATGAGGTTCCCGCAGGTAAAAATCGCTGAATAAAGCCGAAAATCGGCTCGCACAGCGGGGTTGAATTCGCGCAAAAAACGGTATATGGTGGCTAAAACTCTTTAAAAAGCAGAGAACGAGCCATGTTTGACGATATTTTGTGCATTTTTGATTTCCTCAGTCCTAAGCAGACCAAGGAGCCGTATCCAAGTCGAAAACCGATGGCGATTCCGTTGGACTCCAACGATCAATCCACATCAATCTGCAAAAAATTATTTGCTGATTTGGATGCCGCCGAAGCAGAAGTCTTGAACGATATTGACGATCCAGAAATCGCTTGGACGCTATTAAGTCGTATTCGTCAACTCAGGCGAGATAGCCAACAAGATCTTTCGGCTTTGTTGCCATCAGACTTATTGCCGACTCAATTTGATCACCCCATCAACAGAAACCCCGTTCGTATCGTCAAAACACAAACGGGTGCTCAGTGGTCGGTTTTCAATGGTGGGCAAGCTCATTAGCCTGAATCACCAGGCCATTGCCAGACTTGAGAGCAGTCCGTAATTGGCGTACAGGATGGGATGATTTTGATAAATCATGATCCATCACCGAAGTAGCTTTTTTCGAGCGTTTTGTCGGTTTACCGGCTTTCGACTCATCTAAAGCTGCCATTGGCCTGACTTTTTCCAATTCCAGCTGCAACTTGGCAAGTTGAATATCGGCCTTGATCAGTTCCATGGTTTTGGTTTTTACCTGCAACTCCTCATCCAATCGATCAACTTGCCGATTGGAGCCTGCGTTGCGACTATGAATTTCCTGTCGCACCGAATCCGATAGGGCCAACCAATCCACCTCATGACGGATGCTGGACATGATCACCGGTAATCGGTTTCGCGATTGGCGCTTGCTTTGATAGCTGCGAAATGTTTGAGACGCATGTTTCAAAGCATTAAACATTTGCAACGCCGTTGCCCAAAGGACTCGCAAGGCGAGAATAAACATCGCCAAAATAATGATGCCGAAGATAAAGTTCATTGAAGTTCTCCTTTATAAAATTTAAGAAAGCACTTCGAATGAACAGCACCCGGCCGGGCGATGGTCGCCCGAAGCGGGTTTTAGATTTGCAGGGGTGAATACCTCTGCGATTTACATCGGGCTTAACGCACCCGACACGATCACGGTTTAACGTGCTCGCCGCTTAAAGACGGAACGCCGACCAAAGTCGGATTCAGCATTCTGGAAAGAACGCATGAAATGTCTGTTTGTTGAATGAGCTCTAGGAAGTGAGTGCATTCGACAAACCTGGAGACAATCAGCTACCCATAGCCACAATCGCTTAGGTTATGACCTAAGGATTGGGCTACGGATAATTGACTGGCGGTGATTTAGGCCGCCAACAACACCGCTTTCGAGAGATCGAACAATTGCGCTCTCAACTCCTGAAGCTCGTTGATGGTAATGGCAATCGGGAATAGATGACTGACATCCAGCCCCAAACCAATGCCGACCGTTTCAATACCGCTATCCCGGCAACGCTGCAAAATATCCAGCGTGCTCAAGGTATCGTTGGGTTGACCATCGGTCATTACCATCAATACCTTGCGCGGTTCCCGGCAACGCAGCAGCGACGCCGCACCAAACCAAATCGCTTCGGTCATCGGCGTACTACCCGTAGCGGCTAGCGAAAAGGCGCCGGTTCGGGCGTTCACGCGTTGGCCATGCTCCAGTAATCGGAATACCGAATCGTTTTGATGGCCTGGAAACGCAGTCACGCCAGGGTTAACCCCCGGAATGCCTTCAAAGGCCAACGCCAGTGCCAAGGTCGCTTCCAACGCAATTGGCATTCGTGATCCAACGGACTGACCTTGGCTATCGGTGACCTGATAACCCATGCTTTCGGATTTATCGAGTAACAGATGAATGGCCGTATTGGGTGACGCTTTGATCTCTTTGCGCTGAAACAGTTTGGTTTCACCCAGTGGCAAGCGGTGTAAACGCTTGCCATCCATCCGACGTCCACGACATGCGTGTTGCGAGCGGTTGATGGTTTGCGATTGCACCAAGCCTTGTAGAGCAGCACGGATTTTCCCCGATTCGCTTTGCACCTTACGCAGCAAAAACGCACCCGCCCGATCGTCCATAGGCGGCTCGATGCCACTGGGCATCAGCAGTTCCGATGCGTTTTCCGCTGCCAACGACAACGCGGATTTCAGCGATTCGAAAAGGTCTTGCTCGATGTCACTGTCACCAGCGGACAACAGGGTTTGTAAGATGCCCATCGGGTCGGCAATTTCCGTGACCTCTTCAGCATCCCCTTGTGGGTTGGATGAATTGTTATCGGAGTGCGTTGTCGGCTCATCGTCAGGATTTTCCGGATTTGAATCATCGCTACCCGCCGATGCTGATGACGGATCGTCGTCAGTGTCGGCGGGCAATCGTTCATTGGGCTCCATTTCATCCTGGGAATCCGAGCCATTCGAATCGTCCGAATCGGCTGATTCAGTATCCTGATCCGTATCATCCGGTTCAGGGGTGTTTCCATCATCTGCCGATTGCTGATTGCGCTGCCGTTGTTGCTCGAATTCCTGCTCAATCATGGTCAGGATGCGATCAGTCAATTGCAGGCAATCGGATTCAGACTGCAAACCCATCGGCACTTCGGACAACAAGCCTTTCAGCCGGGTCACCGCACCTTTCGGAAACTTTGCCTTCAGCGCCATTTCGGTTTGCTCGACCAAAGGCAGTAAGGCCGTTTGACCCAACACCCTGGCACGCAAACTTTTCAAGACAAAACTATAGAGGATATTGGCCGGATGATCATCAATGCTGTTGGCCACAAAGTCGCCTTTGGCAATCATCTTTTCAATCACCGTGCGTATCGTCAGCCTGGTACCCGGAAAGTCCTTGGCCAGTTCGTGCTCGATACGGACATCTTCAATCGCATTGCATAAGCGCCGCCGTAATACCGAACTGCCATAGCGCAGCGTAAAATCCGAATAACGAATATGCGCGGCTTCATGAGCCAATAGCCCCCAGGCGTAATCCTGATAATCCGCATCGTCGCCCTCATAGGCCGGCAGCCAAATGGTTTGGCCATCGGTTTCGGCTTGATCTCCGCCGACACAGACTTTAATGCCAAAGCGATTGCCAATGGCCGCCGCGACGATGGGAAATGCGTGGTGTAAGGTTCTATTTTTCATGGTTTGCTCCAAAAGTTGGAGCAAACCACGACCCCAGAGGGACATGAATTTGCCCCAGTGGGTGAATAGTTAAATGGCGTCAGATCAGAACCAGTAGTCCTGGTCAGAATCGTCCGCCTCCTCATCGTCTCCCGCAGTCACCGTTTCAGGTTCTGCTGAATGCTCAGAAGGGTTGGATTCATCGGTATCGTTACCGGTTTTTAGAGCGGTCTGACTTTTATCCAGCAAGACCTCAAGCGCCCAGTTATCCGCTGTCGATTCCGCTTCGAGTTCATCATCAAAGATGCCATCAAACAGATCGGTAAAATCGGGAGTGTCTGAAACGCTTTCAGCGATGACTGGTGTTGGTGCTGTTGGCGCGACGAGTACTGCTGGTGGCTCGGGCTCCGCGTATTCGATGACTTCTTCAGTCTCTTCAACAACGGGCGGTTGAGTCGTCAAAAGTCCTTCGCCGTGCCGCCGGGTTTTATCCGGATCGGACAACAGCATCGCCGTGGCTAGAATCTCCTGCAAAATGCTGCCTTCAATAGCGCCTTTGTTGGGAATTCTCGCCAATAAATCGTCAATGGTGCTGACGACCGGCGCGACCCGATGATCCAGAAAACCTAGCCCATCGAGCTTGTCGCGCATGCGGCGAATCGGCCGTAACGCATTACGCGTCACTTGCTCCTTACCTAGCAACGACTGCTCGATGAGTTGATTGGCTTCCACGGAGATTTCGTAGAACATCTGCTCACTGAGTGAACCGATTTTGCTTTCCAGACGTGCAACATCCGCCGGCGGCAAGCTATCGGGTAAACCGACACTCACCACCAGAAAATCAAACGATAGTCGCGTCGAGACAAACTCCACTGAATCCACCGCTTGTTCGATGATGCCGGCAAATTCCGGATGGCGAACCACCCAGTCAGTGACCGCCGCATCGTAACCGGCAATAAACTCGGTTTTAGCTGCTGCAAAATCCAGCGCAATGCGCTCGAGTTCAGCAGTAATGCTGGCTGCGGACTCAACCGGCACGGCAAAACCACCCAGAAAGCGGGTGCCGACGCGCAAACATATGCGTTCAGCTTCTTTCTTCAGGCGGTTGAATACCGTCAGCTTATCGGGATCGAGCAAACGTTTGGAGCCTAGGCTGGCTAAATCCTCCGGCGGCAATTTGCTACCATCGGCCAGCACCAGGTCTTCTTTTTTCAGTTTCTTGCGTGCGCCGTAGATATTGGCTTCGACTTTCACCAATACCACGCGATCTAATATCACTTGCGTTTCATGAGACATGGGAACCTCCTAAAAAATTAGAGGCACACCCATCCCGTTGGGGCCGATGCGCCCCTTTCGGGTTAAATAAAAAACAATATGGGTTAAAACCAGCAGTCGTCCGTGTCGGACATGGCCGCTGCCAGATTTAATCGGGGTTTGAGTAGACCTAAGATTTCAGCAGTTTCACGAATACTGTCGAGGTCGGTGCCGAAAAATGCCAGCACGTCCTGTTCAGCTTTCAGATCGGCCGAGAGATCTCGGGCGGTTTCGGTGGCAATATCAATGTCCGCGCCTTTAAAGCCTTTTGCTTTCAGTGCCAGTAAAAACAGCCAGGGCAAAACACCATGCACTGATTTGATCTGACCACTTAGTTCAAAGGTTTCAGCATTGAGGGTGGTATCAATCAATTGTTGCCAACCATCCCAGTCTTGTTCAGGCTTAGATTGCTGATCCGATACCGATTGAATAACGCCGATCAGTCGCTCGATCTCGATACCCAATTCCACACGGATAGACTGCTTTGCATGGCAATCAATGGTCCAATAAAGTGCCTCGACTGGCGGTGCTGGCACAGACTCGGGATTTGCATCAGGTTCAGGCAATTGTGATGACGTTGCCGGAGTCTTACCCGGAACCACCACATTGCCGTTAACATCAATATCCACCTCGGCGACCAACACATAGCCTTTGGCCTGTTTTTGTCGTTCGATGTCGGGTTGCTTCAGGCCGTAACGGTTACTTACGCCCGGCAATCGATCTGCCGTTTTGCCCCAACGAGTAGTTATACTGCCATCCGAGTTACTCCTGACCGCCCAGTCTTTAGAACTGCCGTCACTGTTATGATGACGATAGAGATTCCAGGCGGCCATGACTAGACCTGCCAGTCATCGCCAAACACATCCTTGGCGATGCGATGAATCGCTTCGCGTTCGGCGGGCTCGGCTCGGAAGGTCAAGGCCCGATCCAGCGAATAGGCCAAGGCATTGGGCGCACTTTTGAAGGTGGCCACCAATGACGCCCAACGCACTAAACCGCGGGTCGACAGGGTCACGGATAACATACCGCTACCATCGACACCACCGATAAACACCTTGCGAATCTGATTGGCGACCTTGATCATGCTTTCGCGCACCGTTTCCGGCATGCTCGGCACCACATCGGCCAACAGTTTCATTTCGTCTTCAGGCTCCGGGTAACCGACTTCCATTAAACGAAAGCGATCCAGAAACGCCAGGTTTTGACGTAACACGCCCTGATACAAGCCCGACTGATCGCCGCTACCTGCACTATTGCCGGTGGCGACCAAACGGAATTTGGGATGTGGGGCAATCACATCGCCGGTCTGCGGAATCGTCAACGGCTTGCCTTCGACGATTTCATTCAGGCCGATCAACTCTGCGGGATCAATGGCATCGATTTCGTTGATCAACAACACATGGCCCAAGCGTACCGCCAAGGTCAAGGGGCCATCGATCCACTTCATCGCACCGCCGTCGACCAGCATGTATTGGCCGAGCAGATCGTTGAGTTCCAGTCGACCATGGCCGGTGACCGAATGCACACCCCAATTGAGACGCGCAGCGACTTGTTCCAACAACGAGGTTTTACCGGAACCGGTAGGACCAGTCAGATATAAGCCGTCACCATTAGCAGAACCTAAAAACGCCAATACGTCGCGCAAATGATCCTTGCGAAACACATAGGGTTTTTGCGCCGGGACATAAGCGTTTTGTCCTGGGATAAAGCCTTCCACTTTCATGGAGACCGGTGCAGGTATGCCGAAGGTGTCGGCAATCGAATAGGATTGATACATGGTGAACTCCTTATGTTTGGGTTAAACCCGCAACACGAGGCGCACCATTCCCCTGACGGGTAGTGTGTCCCCGTCGGGTTGAGATAAATTCCTGGCTAGCCAGGGGGTTAGTACGTTGAACGATAAAAGGTTAAAGTGGTGTCAAAACTACCTTTAGCGAGGCATCGATACTGACATTCGCATCAGGTTCGCCAATTCCGCGCGGGCGAGGATTTCCTCGTCCATAAAGCGCAAAATACGACGAATGTCGGCTTTGAAATCCGGATCTCGGGTTTGACCGAGCATCTGCCGAACCACACGCTGTTTATCTCTAATCTCGTCCACACTGGCCGTTTCCAACCAGCAAAATAGGCATTTCCAAAAGTCTTTATTCATAGCGAACCTCCTTTGTTGATAAAAGGGGCCACCATGACCCGCTAGGGTGATGAACCCCGACGGGACTGCAAACCAGGCTTGACGCACCTGATACATAAACGTTATTCACCTTCATGCCGCCTGATAGCGGAACGCCGGTTCACACCGGATTCAGCGTGTTTCGAATGAAACAGCCAAACTGTTTTCCAGCTAAATTTTCTTCACTGACGTCAAAACCCGAGATCAGAACCAGAAATCAGCACCGACCATCTCTTTCAACGCGTCAGCATCAAAAGGCACTTCCGCCAGCCTGCCGGAGTCATCCCGACAGGTTATGCGGATGCGGCTGGACGGTTGTTTTCGATAAGTGTCAAGCATTGCTTCGGTGACATCCGGCAGTAAGGCCTTCATCACCGCTTTGTAATCCACACTGCCTTGGATCTGAAAGCGACTGACACGTAAGCCAGAATGCTCGGCTGCCATGAAATCCCCCATCAACAACACCAAGGTTTGCTCGATGTCGAATTGAGTGGCTTCCAACGCTTTGAGCTGAGCTTTCAGGTCATCGATCTTTACCGCATGGTCGCGATAATTCGCCGCCAATTGCTGCCATTGCAGTTCGGCATGGCCTTTGGGTAGATAAAGATCGCGGTCAGGATTTTTTTCGGGTTCCTGTCGCTGTTTGACGTTCGACCAGAATTCCATGGCGGTATCGACGAGCCGGTTTAAAAAGACTTCATCCCGCTCGATCTCAAACTCCACATCCTGACCTTGGTGATAGAAGAACAAAAAGCCGCGCTGTGCATCCGCCACCAGCATTTGCTGTTGCACTTGGCACCAGTAAAGTTGATAGGCTTCAGATTGCTCACGGTTTAGCACCACATCCAGAAAAGTCGTTTCATGCGGGCATTTGATTTCAACCGGTTCGTTGTTTTCCGACAAACCATCGAAGGACGCCCGCATTAGCGAATACCAATCTGATTCGCCGCAGAGGGGCAGCAGCATGACATCGTGTTTATCTTCAAAGCGCTGTAAGGCTTCTGGTTCTTGCTCGATACCTACTCGGATCAACGGATTGTTGTCCAGGCTTTGTTCCAGCACGAGACCAGTCTTTTCGGCCCACAATCGCCAAGGCGTCTTGTGCGGCGAACGATTCATAATGATCGCCGCCTCACTGGCACTAAGCCCTTGTGAACGCCATAACCGCCATTCCGGCGATCGCTGAGAGACATTGATGACTTTCATCACCGATACTCCTGCAATTGGATATGGCAGCCTAGGCGCAGTGTCGACACGCCGCGTTTGATGAGTTGGTTCTCACAACGCCGGGCCCAGTGATAGTCTGCAAACAGCAGCAACACGAGATCGGGGGTCGGCATGACCAAACCGCCATAGCTTTCGACCAGACTTTGCAGTTCTGGCTTGGTAGGCGCTTGGATTTCATGGACAGGATTGCCCGGACTCCAGTTACGCTCCAAGTAACCACGGCCATGCCGGCGAATCACCGTGGGTGAATCGTAGCGATGCCAGTCGGTATGACACGGTATGCGGTTGGATGATTGATCAATGGCATTCATGACATCTCCTCATAAACAAAAAGGGCGTCATGAATTTCACCCCAAGGGCGATTCAGGACGCCCAGGTAGGGTTGAAAATAGTCACCGGCAATTTACCGGCGGTTGATAGCTAAAACGGCTATGACTGACGCGTCGATCCCAAGGTCTCGCGAGCCTTGTTCAACGCCTCCGAAGCCGGATCATGAGCGGGTGGCATACCAGAAGCGTCTTGGGGCTGATGATTAACATCACCCTGAGCCGATGTGGTCTTGGCAACCGCTGATGCTTTATCCAGTTCAGCAATGGCATAGGTCAGATCCAGTCCCACAAACTTGTTATTGGCATAGTCGTAGGCAGCTTTCCAGGCGCCGGCAAGTGCTGTGCGCCTAACCAGTTCACTGACGGCTTTTTGCACCTTGGGCGGTATCATGGATAAATCAATCACCCGCGGTGGTTCGACGCTGCCGACAATCGCATCATCGATAACGTCCGCTTCGTCGATACGACTGGCAGTGCCGTTAATCACGCTGCTGTCATTCATGTCGTCGATGCTTTTGCCATCCATTTCCTCGGCGGCGTATCCGCACTCCTCCGGAAAGGCTGCACGTAGCGAAGCGGCTTTACCGCACTTGGCCAACTGACCTTTCGGCCGTTTGATCCACATAGCCGTAGGCACTTGTGAGTTTTTACCGCCGGCGGTGCTATAGGCTTCTTGCCAATACACTTCCTCGGTGAATGCACAGCGCTTGCCGCCAACAATCCGGTACACCGTGACCGCGACCCATTCCGGGAAGGTTACGGTGACACTGGATTCTTGCCATTGCTCGTTGTCGTCTTTGTAGCGGCCGGTGAAGGTCTTGGTGATGTCAGGTCCCCAAACCGGTCTATCCATGCCGGCCCAAACACCGGTACGCGACGCAGTAGTCTGGATTTCCATGATGGACGGCCAGACAGTTTCGACATTACGACCCAAGGCGGCACTCCACATCGGCACCACATGAACTGGTTTTTTGAATATATCCAGTTTGCGGGCCTTGCAGTAATCCAGCGCCATCATGATGGCTTCCGGGGTTTTAGCGGTTGGGAACGTCACGTCGGTGAGGACTTTCCAGGACTGCTCCGAAATGCCATAGACCTGATTGACATCGATGGGCATTGGCAAATTGCGGGTTTTTACAGGATTATTGCGAGGTTGATTGCTCATGGCGTGTCTCCTTAAAAAAATAGAGGACGCAATGCCCCATCTGGGGAGTGACGTCCCCATGGGGTGAAACACCTAAACAGCGGATGCTGCCAGGCGGGTTAATTAAAGATCAATCTGAATAGCGAATAACAAGGGCAAAAAGCTACTCAGAAAAACGGAATGTCATCGAAATCCTCATCCAAACCTGCGTCATTAGCCGCAGTAGGCGGTGTAGAGGGTTGACTGGAGTGACGAGGAGCCCCGTTTTCATCAGCACGGTCCAGCATCTGTAACTCACGGACAACCACTTCCGTGCGGTAGCGTTTTTCGCCATTTTTATCCCATTGCTGGGTGCGAAGACTACCTTCCACATAGATCTTGCTGCCTTTGCGCAGATACTGCTCGGCCGTATCGGCCAGTTTTTTGAAAAACACCAACCGGTGCCACTCGGTGTGTTCTTGTTTGGCTTTAGCTTGGTCTTTCCAGACTTCGCTAGTCGCCAAACGTATTGCCACCACCTTGCCGCCGTTATTGGGTAAATACCGAATATCCGGATCGGCGCCGAGTCGGCCCAGCAATATGACTTTGTTTACACCACGACTTGCCATGATGAAATCCTCCAATTGGCCGCGCCCGACAAGTGAGAAATAAACCCACCTGCGCGGTGATGGGTTGGATCCCGGAGGCATACTCCCCAGCAGGGGAATAGGCGTTCCCAAGACAGGGTAGGGTCGAAAACTGATCAAACAACAGAAATCACATCAGGCTTGACGCACCTGACTCGCCGATGAAAACCACCTACGCCGCCTGAAGACGGAACGCCGGTCGAAACCGGATCAAGTTGTCTGGAAAGACAACATGAACTGTCGGATAGCGTTGATGGGCAGGATCGATTTGCGCGAAATTCCGGTCAAACTCCGGCCAACAACGGTTGCCAACATTGAAGCAGAAATTTTTTGGAGTGATCTTGCAGCTAATGTCGAATTCACCATTAGCTGCAAAAGGGATGAAAAAATCTTCGATTACTATCGGAGTCCATCCCACACTCATCAAGGAATGCAAATGGCTGAAACCTCCGCACCAGTAAAACCAGCTCGACTTGAAATAAGCCGCCCGGTATTCGAACGCACCTTCAAGATCAACAGCGAACAGGCGATTCGGGTCATACGCAAGAGTTATGACCGTCTGATCAAGTCGCTGTACGCGATCGATGTGATTTTGCGCATCGTCGGACAGGAACAAGCCATTGATGAAATCGAGGCTATCGTCAGCACGATGATTGCCGATTGCGCCACGCAACTTCAGCAGGAAAAAACTCGCCTGGAAAAACTCAAAGCCGACAACGGCATAACCGAAACGCCGACCTACACTCATCCAACCGAATTCGTAGCCAAGATCGCATCGCCGCAAATTGCTCAGTTCGTTGAACTGATTCGCTTACTGGATCAACTGATGATCGTCATGGATACCTTGTGGCTTTGCCAGGTCATCGACAATAAGCACTGCGTGGAAGCCCGCTACCATTGGCAGCAACGCTTGCAGCGTTTGGCCAACCGCATCGTCACGATAGAACGGCAGGCGCATCGGGCGGCATATGCGCAAGGGCATGGTGAAGAGGTGCGGTTGGCACGGGAAGAGTCCGGATTACAAGCAGAACCCGAAGACATGGCTGATCTTGAAAATGGTGGCGACGTTATAACTATGGAGAAAACTCAATAGTTAGAGAATATCTGGGCAAAAAAAACGCCAGGACCAAACTTGAAAACTTAGTCGCCTATCCCCATCTTTGCCAATTGAATTATTTTCATTGGAGGATGATGTGGGCGAGTCAACAGTAGATCGGTTTCAGATACTTGCGTTATCCGGTGGAGGGTACCGGGGTCTCTATACTGCAAAGGTAATAGCAAATATTGAGGAAGATATAAAAGCGCCAATAGCGACAAAGTTTGACTTAATTGCTGGTACTTCTGTAGGCGGAATTCTGGCACTCGCACTCGCACTGGAAATACCTGCTAAAGACATTGTGGATTTATTCGTCAAGCACGGAGATAAAATTTTTAAGCCACAACGCTGGTCGTTTTTTGGTATGTTTAAAGCACTGTATTCTAATAATTCTTTAAAAAACCTGCTTTCCGATGAAAAATTATTTGGTGAGCGCATGTTAGGCTCATTAAAACATCCTGTAATAATTCCTGCAATCAACTACACGACCGGTAAGCCAGTTATATTTAAAACTCCGCATCATAAAAACTTCAAAACTGACCACCAACATAAGATCACTGATATTGCATTAGCTACTAGTGCTGCTCCCGCGTATTTCCCACGACATGTATTTGATAATAACCAATATGTGGACGGTGGGTTATTTGCAAACGCACCCGGAATATTAGCGTTGCATGAGGCGGAGAATTTTTTTGAATACAATTTAGACAATATACACCTTTTATCCGTAGGGACAATGTCGTCCAAGTTCACTGTTGATCCACGAAAAAATCGTGATGGCGGCACAATTGATTGGGGTGGGTTGAATCCAGCCAACACTCCGAAAAAATTGTTTGGGTTGTCAATATCAGTTCAAGAGTCTTTAACCGACTACATGTTGAAGCATCGCCTTAAACCCGAACATTACATGCATATTGATGAAGATTTAACAGATCAACGTGCGAATGCTGTTTCCTTAGACAAGGTTGATATTGCTGCTCAAGAAGTATTACAAGGTTCGGCAGTCGAAAGTGCAAAGATCTGTCTTGGCAACTCTAAATTTAATAGCTTTATGGAGCATACGCCCAAGACACCCGTATTTTATTACGGTGAACATTCCAATTCTGAAAAAGGATAATTCATGCTGAAATTAAATAAGCTGTTTTTCTATGCCGATGAGAAAGATGTATTCAATGAGGTTATTCGACCATCTCAAGAACAACGTGATTACTTGGTTTCTTGTAAAAATGATATTCGTGACCATCTCCGCCCCAGAATTAAAGAGGCAACCAGAAAGATATTGAATATGGATAAGTCTGTAGAACCTCGCTTTCGTACGCAAGGTTCATGGTCTTATAAAACATGTATCCAGCCCGCATATTCTCCTCACCAGGAAATGGATTGGGATTATGGTGTTTATCTTCCTGTGGCGGTGTGGGAGCAAAATGGACCTCCGCATGCCATGGCAAAGCTTTATTTCGATCTTGTAGAGCGATTGCTTTACGATCTCTGTAAGTCTAAAGGTTGGGAGTTACAGACAGGGAAATCGACTTGTATTCGTATCCAAGTAGCAAACTGGGCCCATATTGATATTCCGCTATACGCGGCTCCCGAACACAAATTTAATGAAATTGTGGAGAAATCTTTAGCACTACTGTCTATAGATAACAGAGGGCGAAGCATGGTTCATGACTCAGCTTTTCTATCCGAAAGTGCAGAATTTGGAGAAATTCCGGAGCAAGTTTGGGAGGACTTGGATGACATCATGATGGCGACGCGTTCTGGGGAATGGAAAGCCTCGGACCCAGAAGCTGTTTCAAGGTGGTTCAATGACAGGGTAGAAGAGCATGGAGAACAATTACGAAGGGTTTGCTGCTATCTTAAAGCTTGGAGGGATTATCATTGGAAGGATGGAGGTGGACCTACATCAGTTTCAATTATGATTGCAATAGCTCAAGCCTTTAAACCTAATAGAGGTCGCGACGACCTTGTTTTAGAATCTTCCGCAGAACATCTTTCGAATGTGATTCTTGGCGAAATTCGTGAGTTTGGTATTGATGAAGGTGCAGAAGACTTTAATAATCGATTATCAAATGTTGAAAAAACACTAGCAGCACAGCGAGCAAAACAATTTGTTCAAGCTATTCGAATGGCTCGTTCCTATGAATGGCACATGAAACATCAAGCTATTACTGAACTCCAAAATAAATTAGGTGAACGTATTCCTTATAAGCATGATTGGGTCGAAGTCGATAATGGTGCCGACGAAGTCAGAACAACTCCCCCGCAACGAGTATCTCAGCCTGTTGTTCGCAGAACAAAAGCTGGTTAAGAGATGGCGAATGACCAGCTTGGTGCTGCATTTAGACTACTAACTTCTAAGGGATTTGTTTCCACTGGACATCGACATGGACGTCGAACTTTTAGAGGTATTCTTAATTGTTCATCGCTGCCAATATCTATAAGTTTAGAAATAAGTGATTGGGATTTTTTGGTTTATCCAGTAATTAAGATTCTTGAGTATCCAAGTCACTTGCCGGCTCTTTTGCCGCATTTGAGTTCAGAGGGAAATTTATGCTATTTCGCGCCGGGTTCTATCGTTTTAGATCGCTATAACCCAGCAACTGCAATTGATCAATGTTTGGTCCAAGCCACAGATGTATTAAATAAAATACTAGAAGATTCTGATTACCGTATCCATGATATTCAGAACGAATTTTTGTCTCATTGGCTTTTAGATCAGGGCCGTATTCCTTGGTTGGTCTTAAAAGGTACAATCGATACAACGAAAGTATCCACTAATTACTTCATTCTTGGGGATGATGATAATCGCAAGGCGATCATATCTGATGATGCCAATGAAGTTGAAATTATTGCGGGCTCACTTGGGTTTTCTAAGCCTAAAATTAGCAAATGCAAATGTTGGATATTGCACACTGAGAAATTTCCAACTATTCCTGACAATACACTGCCAAAGACAGTCAAAGAACTTTTTGAATGGTTAAAAAGTTGGGACAACATTTTATACGTTAGATTTCAAAATATCCTAGAAAAAGAACAAGAATATTTACAATATAGTTTTGTTACTTTTGCAATAAGCAGTCCAGTTGGATGGGTTGGTTTTGGATTTGATTTAGACACAATAACTCTTCTTGCTGCAAAAAAAACCGCTGGAAAACGTGGTCCTAAATTATACAAACAGTTTCTGCACGGAAGAGGTAGCGGTGGAAATATCTTTAGAGTTCATATTACCGACATAAGCGCTGATTTTGTTCACAATAGGAATCTATCATTTTCTGATTTGAAAGATAAACGTATTGTATTAATTGGTTGTGGTGCGATAGGTGGTTTTCTTGCTCAATCCCTAGTTCGCTTAGGCGCAGGAACTGGTTGTCGTGGAGAGTTGATACTGATCGATCCCGATACGCTCGCGCCAGATAATTTAGGACGTCATGTTTTGGGTTATTCGTCTTTGTTTAAGTTAAAAGCTGTAGCACTTCGTGATGAACTATTGAAGCAGTTTCCGCTATCTCGAATTTTTGCAGAACCTATAAATATAACGAAGTATTCTAAACTTTTTGCCTCGGATTTATTGATAGATGCTACAGGCGAGGAAGCCATTAGTGAAATGTTAAATGCCAGTCAGATAGCTAAGCGACCTAAAGCTCCTCCAATCCTGCATATCTGGATCGTTGGAAATGGTGAAGCAACACAGTCACTTTGGGTTGATTCAGAAAAGTATGGATGTTTCCATTGTTTGAGATTACCCAATACTCAGAACTATAGAGAAGAGCGCTATAAAATACTGAAAGCAGAACCTGAGCGCGGCTTTATCGGGTGCCAAGCTTTTACGCCTTATGCGGTATCTGCCTCAATAAGTGCAGCCGCATTAGCTACAGATAGTATTATTGATTGGATTAAAGGTGATCCGAGTCCACGGTTTAGGACTAGAGCCGTTGAAAATGCAAATATCCGCCAAGTGAAAAATCAAAATATCTCTCCACTGGATGGTTGTGTCGCATGTCGAAATGTTTAATGTGGAAACATCCTTTTAATCCAGATTCCAAAATTCTGATTGAGGAAAATGTTCTTAATATTTTTGACCGTTATCGACAGAATTCACCGGAAAAGCCGGAGTCTGGTGGTATCCTTTTAGGGTACAGACGAAATTATCATATACATATTGTCGATGCGACAGCGCCCCAATTACATGATAGAAGGTCATTGTTTCAATTTTTTCGTAAAGATCAATTGCATCAGGAATATGCCACTAAGCGCTGGTTAAATAGTGGGGAAACAGTGGATTATTTGGGTGAATGGCACACTCATCCGGAACAATATCCCTCACCCTCGATATTAGATAAAACTGAATGGCGAAAAATAATACAGTCGCAAGTAAACCCGATGATCTTTCTAATAGTGGGCACTCATCGAGATATTTGGCTTGGGGTTGGCAAAGGAGATAATTTGCTCCAAGCCTCTAATATTTTAGATTTTTAAAAATTCATTAGAAAACAGCCTCTCCAGCGTGGCCGGGATTAGCGCCTGATTGGCTTCGCGGATTTTGGTGTGTCGTTGTTTCAGCTCGTTTTGACGGGACAGGATTTCAACGATCTGTAGCTGTTCGTGTAATTCCGGCATGGGCAATTCGATGTTTAATAACTGCTCTGGGCGGGTACGTTCTCGGCGGGCGCCAACGCCTCGGGTTGCGGCTTGTAGCAATGACCAGAACCACGGCGTTCTGATCAGTTCTCCCAGATAGGCAGGGCTTGCCAGATCGGGTTTGCAACGGAAAGTTCTGTACTCCGGCGAGACAAACATGTCGGCCAATCCGGATGGACAGACTGCCAACGCGCCTTCCCAACCTTTGACCTGGCTTAGCACGATGGCATCGGCATACAAGCGATTGAAGGCTCGATAAGACGTTTCCGTTCCCGTCAATGCTGGCTTGGCGAACAGTCCGCCGCCGAATCCGCGCACACCGACTTGAGGATATTGGCCCTCGGGTTTGACGAGTTCGGAGTCTTCGAATAATTCGATGATGTCGCCCAGGCGAACCACGCGATCTGCCGCGAATTTATGATGCAGGCTGATTAATAGCGCCTCGGCAACCGCGTCGATGGCATCCAGATGTTGATCGATTCGCCTCACTTTGTCCGCCAATTGATCCAGGCGGGCAACGATGGTTTGCTGCTTTTCTAACGAGGGTAAGTGGATTTGCTGAGTTAAAAATCGATCTTCTTTAATTCGAACCCGGTTGGTTGTACCTTCGCTAGCAGCTTTGCATAGCTCAACAAAGGGTGTTGACCGAACTAGCCAACCCATGAATGAAGAGTCGAGCTTTTCGGCAAATTCGAATGATGGAAAATCGTTACTAACGATTGCGCCATCCAATTCCGGGGGAACAATGCCGATCGCACCATTTCGGGCATCAATCTTCGAGAGAATAAGTTGATTGGCTCGAACCACTTGGCGAGATGTTCCTACATCACCGCCTCTTACTCTACCTCTGCTGATAACGCCTTTACCCCAAAGCCTAATCGTTACTTCATGATATTCAGTATCGAAATCAAGTATTGCGGTCTCATTGCTTCGCCTAAGCAACTCACCTAAAGAAACCATGGGCCATCGACTCATGCGTCACCTTCATTTTTGGAGCCGACTAACCGCCGCGCCTCCAATTCAATCCGTGATCGCTCCAATTCCTCCGCCAACAGCTTTTCATCCGGCAGCACGGTTTGATACTCGGCGGCCAGGACCTTGTTCGGCAGGTTATCCAAGGCGTAATGGGCTTCCGCGGCGCCTTTGGCGGCGCAGAGTATCAGGCCCACCGGCGGGTTTTCGCCGGGCTTCATCCAGTGTTCGCGGGCGTAATTCAGGTACAGGTGCATCTGGCCGGCGTCGGCATAGCTGAATTTGCCGACCTTGAGATCGATCACCACCAGACATTTCAAGCGGCGATGGAAAAACAGCAAGTCGATGCGAAACCAGGTATCGTCAAGCCGCAAGCGGCGCTGACGACCGACAAAGGCAAAGTCGTCGCCCAGTTCCAGCAGAAAGTCGGCTAAATGCTGGATCAGCGCGTATTCGAGATCGGATTCCGAGTATTGGTCTTTCAGGTTAAGAAATTCCAGCACAAACGGATCCTTGATGGCTTGTTCCGGCGTGATGGCGTCATCCGGTTCGGCGTGTTCCGCTCGTTCCAACATCGCCACTTTGTTTGTGGATAATGCGGTTCGCTCGTAAAACTGGCTGTTGATCTGCCGATCCAGTTGCCGTACCGTCCAGCCGCAACGCAGAGCTTCGGTTTCATAGAAGCCGCGTGCTTCCGGTTTTTTGACCGAAAGCAAGCGCACGTAAGCCGACCAGGGCAGCGGGAAGGCTTCGGCCAAGGTTGCGAGAGTTGGTGATTGTCCAGACGCTGTCTGGATAATTGGCGTTGAGGAAGATTCTGCAGACAGTGTCTGCGGATTTCGGGAAGAAATGCCAGACACTGTCTGGCATATTAGCTCCAATGGCCAGGCCAGATAGAACGCTCGCATTTGCTGGAGGTTTTGGCGGCTAAATCCCCGGCCAAAACGATTGCTTAAATCCAATGCCAACCGCTGAATCAACGCCTCGCCATACGCGGCGCGATCTTCGCCGCCTTGTTCGAATTCAACGATGCGGCGGCCAATTTCCCAGTAACTGGCGGTCATTAAGGCATTGACGCTACGGGCGGCGGCGCGGCGGGCGTTTTCCAGTAGTTGGACAATATCGGTATGAATGTCGCCGTAAGCGCTGGGCAAATGACTGGATTCGCTCATTGTTCCACCTCATGTACCAATGTCTCGATCTCGCCCAATAAACGCATCACTTCGGTTTCGTGACTACGCATGCTGGCAATCAGGTCTTTGGGATCGGCATGTTCCAGGCCGGCCTTGGCGTGGGGATTCTTTTGATCGAGGTTATAAATCGGCCAGTACAGCGCATCGCTTTCGCTTTGCGCGGCTTTGGCGGCGGCTTCGTGGGCTTGTTGTTTGGCTTTCAGGTCGCGCAGCTGGGTTTGCAACGCGGCTTTGTCACCGTTGTCGGCGGCGGATACAGCTTGTTCCAGTTCGCGAATCTGTTTGCCCAAGGCCAGTGCGGCGGCGCGTTCGCTTTCCGCACGTTGCCAATGCGGCTCGGCTGCGGCCAGCGCTTGGGCGAGTTTGCCGGCAAAGTCGACTTTCCAGGCTTGCGGAGTTTCCTCGCGGCTGTGCCACCAGTTTAAGGCCGGTTCCAATTCCTCGAATTGCAACGGTGCGGTTTTGCTGTATTTCTTGCGGCCCTCTGGTAGCGGTTGTTCGTAATACCAGATGGTTTCGGTGGGGCCGCCACGCTCGAAAAACAGCAGATTGGCCGGAATATCGGTATAGGGCGCGAATACGCCTTGCGGCAGGCGCACGATGGTATGCAGGTTGAATTCTTTCAGCAGCTCTTCCTTGATGGTGGCGCAAACGCCGTCGCCAAACAAGGTGCCGTTGGGCACGACTACGGCGGCGCGACCGCCACGTTCCGCGCCGAAGCCCGCATAACGCAATTTGCGCATGATGAACTGCAAGAACAGCAAAGCGGTTTCGGCGGTCTGCATGTTGGCCGGGAAATTGGCTTTGATACCGGCTTCTTCCTCGCCGCCGAACGGTGGATTGGTCAGAATCACATCGACGCGTTCGCTGTGGCCGATTTCGGTGACGCGGCGTTCCAAGGTGTTACCGTAAGCAATCTGTGGGGCTTCCAAACCATGCAATAGCAAGTTCATCTGCACCAGCATATACGGCAGCGGTTTGGCTTCCTGGCCGAACAGGCTTTCGCGCTGGAGTTTTCGGCGATCTTCGGGGGTGACGACTTGTTTCAGTAAATGGTCATACGATTCCACCAGAAATCCGCCGGTACCGCTCGCCGGGTCGAGTACAGTTTCGCCGAGCTTGGGGTCGGTGACTTGCACCATGAAACGAACTACCGGGCGCGGGGTATAGAATTCGCCGGAATCGCCAGCCGCATCGCGCATTTCCCGCAGCATGGATTCGTACAGATGCGACAGGGTGTGAATCTCTTCGCTGCTGTTGAAATGAATGCCGTTGATCTTGTTGATGATGTCACGCAACAAAAAGCCGCTGACCATGCGGTTTTGCACGCCTTTGAACACGTTGGCGATGACTTCGCGCTGACTGCCTTTTTCACCTTCGCCAGCCAAGCCGCGCAGATAGGCAAACAAGCCTTTGCCGCGTTGACCGTCAGGACGGATGGTTTCGTCCTGGTTGATGAAAGATAATAACTCTTCGCCGGTGACGCCGTCTTCCCGTGCCGCCCAATCCCGCCAGCGATAAGGCGATTCGACGATGCCTTGATAACGTTTGCCGTCCAGCTCGGCTTCCTGTTCATGGAGGATTTCCAGGTCGTCGAGGAATTTCAGAAACATCACCCAGGTGAGCAGCGGCAAGCGGTCGACGTCGCCGTTCAAGCCTTTGTCTTTGCGCAGGATGTCGCGCGCCGATTTGATCAATGCGGACAGTTGTTGTGCGGTGGTTAATACGGGTTTGGTTTTTTTAGGTTTGGCCATGCAAAGGTTTAACAATTATTGGTAGAGGGCGGACTGTAATTGCGATACAGCTGCTTTCAGGCCCTGAATGCCGCCGAAATGGCGGTTGGCGATTTCCGTGGGGGTGCCGTATTGTTCGAACGGCTGGACTTTCATCAATTCGGATAAGGCATTGAATTGGCTAATGCCGCGCTCGATGTATTTATCCAGCATCAGCGCGAGGATTTCGCGGGCCGTTTCGCTGTGCTGGCTGAACAGATTCTGAGCCGATTTGCGGGCTTGCTCGGCACGTTGCCGGCGGGTCAACAACGGCGCATTCCAAGCCAGATTGCAAAGCAGATCGAAGGGATCGGCATCCGGCAAGTCGGACGATGCGGCGAGTTCTTCGAAACTGATGCCGCGTTCGGTGAGTTCGCGTAGCAAGTCGCTACGGGTATCCGGGTTGGCCCAGTCGCGCTGGAATTCCTGGCTGCCGGGATACATCGAACGCACCGCGCGACCGGAATATTCGGTGTAGCGCACGACCTGCAATTTTTTGCCGTCGGTATCCAGATCGTAGACCAGGTGGCCGATGACTTCGACCGTGCCGCCATCGACATAGAATTTACGCGGCTCCTGCGGCGGATCGGTGGTGATTTCGCCGTCGCCGTCGGGAGGATTGTCATCGTCCGGCTGGTATTCGCCGGGAATTTCCTGGACTTCGTTATCAATGATCTCGACCGTGGTATCGACAATTTCGCCTTCTTCATCGATGGTGACTTCTTCGATACGTGCCGGATCGCCGTCAAAGTCGGGATCAGCGAAATGTCGTGTCGCCGTGCCGGTGAAATCGATGATGTTGAAATATTCCTTGCCGTAATCGACCTTCAGACGCGTGCCACGGCCGACGATTTGCTTGAATTCCGAGCGCGAACCGACGACACGAGCTAAAACCACGTTTTTCACCATTTCGGCATCGACGCCGGTGGTGAGGAGTTGCGAGGTGGTCAGGATGGCAGGTGTCGGTTTATCGACATCCTGAAAATGGGCCAGATGGGTCAGGCCGATAGCGCCTTCATCGGCGGTAACTCGGCAGACGTAATCGGGATATTGCTTGACCAGGTCGCTATTCAGATTGAGCAGTTCCTGGCGCATTTCCGAGGCGTGTTCCTGATCAACGCAAAACACCAAGGTTTTGGCGAAGCGATCAGTACCTTTCAAAAAATCGCTGAGATGCTTGGCCATGGCGCGAGTTCTTGCGCGTAAGGCAATCACGCGTTCGAAATCCTTGGTCTGATATTCATCATCCGGTACCGGGCGGCCGTAACGATCCAGTTCGTCTTTCGAGGGGCGCCAGCCAGCGGCGTCGACGGTGGTAATCACGCGATGCACACGATATGGCGCCAGAAAGCCGTCTTCAATGCCTTGACGCAGACTGTAGGTGTAGACCGGATTGCCAAAATATTCGTAGCTATCGCGCGAGTCTTCTCTCAATGGGGTAGCAGTCATGCCGACTTGTACCGCCGGTTGGAAATAATCTAGCACCGCCCGCCAACTGCTGTCGTTGCGACTGGAGCCGCGATGGCACTCGTCGATGATGATCAAATCGAAAAAGTCCGGACGGTACTGACGAAACACATCGCTGGCGGGATTGGTCAATGCCTGGTAGATGCCGAAATACATTTCCCGGCCCTGACTGACATCGTTACCGGAAATTTTGAAACGGGCATCGCCAAACGGGGCAAACATCTTGGCCATAGGGTCGTCGACCAGGATGTTGCGGTCGGCGAGAAACAGAATTTTGGGTCGTCGATATTCGCCGGTTCTGTTCCAGCGGCTATTCCACAACTTCCAACACAGTTGAAACGCCACGCAGGTTTTACCGGTGCCGGTGGCCATGGTAGTCAGGATGCGTTTTTGTCCGAGTAAAATCGCTTCGATGATGCGGTTGATGGCAATGACCTGGTAGTAACGAGGCGTTTTGCCGGATACCAGGTTAAAGGGTTCCAATAAATGGTTGCTGGCCGATTCGGATAATGACGCTGAAGCGCTCAAGCGTTGCCAGAGCTCAGCGGGACTTGGATATTGATCGATAAGCTTCTCGGTACCTGTCGTGTAATCGATTTCAATAATTTGCCGACCATTGGTGGCATAAGCGAATTTAAGCCCAAGAATTTCTGCATATTCGCGCGCTTGTTGTACGCCGGTTTCGGTGGGAAAGGCGATGCTTTTGACTTCGACGACGGCGAGCGGAAAATCGCGGCGGTAATACAACAGATAATCGGCACGTTTCTGTTGGCCGCGACGAACTTTGCCACCGGTGACAAAAATCCGGCCATTGGTGAAGGTACGTTGTTCGCCGATTGAATGGGGTGAGATTGACCAGCCAGCTTGAACCAGTTTTGGGGTAACGAATTCGCGACTGGTATCGGCCTCGGTCATGATCGTATCGCGTTTGTTGTCCCTGTCCATCCAGTTCTTTCCTGATCAAATGCCTAACGGTTATTATGCAGTATCAATAAATGATGGAATGTTAGCAGCTAAGGGGCTTAACGCATAAGTATTAACTATTTTGGTGCATAGCTATTCAGCAATTTTTGGCCACAATCATTTTAAGTAATATCATTCAATCTCGTAGATCAAACGTCCATACAAGCAGTTTTTATCAACAAGGGAAATAACATATATGAACAAATCCGACCTCATTGACGCCATCGCCAGCCACGCCAACCTGACCAAAGCAGATGCCGGCCGAGCACTGGATGGACTTACTCAATCTATCCAGTCCACACTCAAATCGGGTGATTCTGTGGCGCTGGTCGGCTTCGGTACCTTTGAAGTGAAAGAGCGCGCCGAACGCACTGGTCGGAATCCACAAACCGGCGAAGCAATTACCATTGCCGCTGCTAAATTACCATCTTTCAAAGCCGGCAAAGGCTTGAAAGACGCCGTCCAGTAGTTACTGGCCGCAGAGTTTATTGCGGCCCCATGCCCCAGCCTTCCAGCTCAGACTGCCGTTTGACCGTAGGGACATCTAGATCGGTCATCCGGCCTTGGGTGCGGGTCAACGTGTCCTGGCGAGTGGTCGTGGTGGCGCCGTATTTTTGTGGATTGAGTCTGCTGCCGGTGCCGGTGAGTTGATCGAGATTGAGCATGTCGGCGGCATTGGCGGCTGTCGGCAAATGCCCCGTCTGAGCAAGTATGCCCAGCCATTCGTCCAGATTGACTTGAGTCCAATCGACTCTATCCAGATCGGACACTTTAATCCCCGTACAGACAGGGCTTTCCGGTGTGCCAAAATCCATCCCCAATTGCGGTTTGATTTGTTCGTTGAGGATGCGGGCTAGGGGCGAGTTGTAGCAGCAATAACTTTCCTTTCTTACCAGACAAAGCCCTGCCACCTTGCTTTCGCAAACAGTACCCAAGTCGGTGCAGACTTTAAGCTGCTTTTTCGCCGCCAGTTCGTACTCGGACTGTTCGCACGAGTAAACAATCTGGATGATCATGATAATGATCATCACCACGGTGTAGGCTGTCATCAGGGTGCTGAGCATTTCGCCTGCCACTGCCGCGCCGCCGCCCAGTTCGACACCGCCGGATTCTGCGGCCGGCGTTAAATTGCCCGCCGAATCGAAAGCCGCTTGCCCGCCGGCACTGAACAAGGCATTACCCGCGGCTTCACCAAAGGTATTACCTATCCATTCCGCCACCGATTTCATCAGTTCACCTTTCAGCGAGTCCAGCAAACCTTGTGAGGCAACGTCTGAGGTACTGAGCATATCGGTACCGACCAAATCATTTACACCTGAGGCAAAGTCCGCCTGAAAGCTATTCCAGGCATCGCCGGCCAAGGTAAACGGTGTACGCATGGTTTCCCAGGCGCCACGGACGATGGAAGTGCTGTCCATGGTCATGACGGCATTATCCAATTGACTGGTGGCCAACAGTAAATCGATATAGCGTCCCAATCCCATGGTCCCCTCAGGCGTTTCGCAGCAATCCACCAAGCTGAGCGCGCCGCCGACCATCTTGCAACTGGCAGGTTTGCCCTGGAACACCTGGCAAGTGGTGGGATCTTTCTGTTGAAGATCGGTGTTGGCGTAGTTGCAATGTAAATCCATCGCCATTTGCTGCGCGCTATTCAGCAAGGCCACCGCCTTGGTGAAATCCTGACTCTGAGTGCGATTCACCGTGATGCAGTCTTCACCCATACAGCGCACCGGCCCCGCGCATTGCTGCTGGGTGTTGCTTTGGATGCCGGGAATGCCGACCGTCTGGCCGCAGTCGTAGGTATCAATGCTGTCCCAGCAGGTGCCGGATGCCAGAACATCCAGACATTGGCTTTTGATGAATGAGCAGCCTTGCGTTTCTAAAGTCGAACAACTCTTCGTAGGCGTATCATTGGCCGGTGGCTCCAAGCAATGCGTTCCGGCCGTATCGGTCCAGCATTGACCGTATTGATTGAGATCGCATTGCCCGGCGGCGTCGATGCGCATGCAGGTATTGCGAATCCCTGTAGAATTCGCCACAGGGGCCTGGGCTAAATCGGAACCACAGACCATGACTTGCGAAGTCGGATCCACATAACAACCCGAGGCATTGGCGGGATCATTGCTGCAACTCAACTGGCTGCCCGCCTGGCAAATGCCGTCAGTGATCGCATTGGCCAGGTTTTGGCAATTCGGCCCGCTCCAGCTCCATTGATCCTGGGTGATCAGTTTCGACAAATCATATCGGAGCCGAATCCTGGAATAACCTTCACCATTACCACCGACCATGGTTTCCTGTTTAAAGACTTTGTTACCCGTGCTGTTGAAGGCATAGGTGACATCACGATTGGGATGATCGACCCAGCTATTACTCAGTTCGCAAGAACCGCCCCAGCCGGTCGAACCGGTATAAATCAGATTGCCGCCATAGTACACGCGGGCATGGTCATCGAACTCGACGTCCTCCAGCGTGGCACTGATGATGGCTTCCGGATGAAGGACGTTGTAAGTCACTTCCCAGTTGAACACACCGCAACCAGCCGACCAGTAGTTATCGCCGACACGGCCGACATATAAATCCATGCAGCCAGATCCACAACTGGACATGCCTCCGTTCCCGGATACAAAACTGAGTAGGGTCTCTACGTTGACTTGATGCGTCGCCGTACAACTTTGCGGCACCGTCGGTTGGCGCAGACACAGTTGGTAATCAGGAATCCGAACCGAATGACTGGTCTCGGTTTGCGTGGTCACAGTGGTACAGTCCGAAAACGACTGCGCCCAGGGCGTGAAATTGGCAAACACCTGATCGCCGGCATTCCAGACTGCATCATTGTGTAAATCCGGATGCGACTGGTGAGCGTTGTCGATCAGGGTGCGATAGGCTTCGCCGGTGAAGCTGGCTTCCCCATTTAACGTGGTTTGCGCATTCAAGCCTGCGGCGATGGTACCGGGATTGTTGCCATAGAGATTGGCAAAGTCGCTGGCCGATGTACTGGTGCTGTTTGTGTCTGGAAACAGCGTGCCGATCGAAATCGCACTTTCCTGGGAAGTGCCGGGATTTAGCGTTAAGGAGCCGCTGCCGGTATCGAGCGGAAATTGAAAGTCGCCAACAATCTGTTGCCCTGTCTGCTGACCCTCGCTGGCCGAGGCTTGCATGGCATCGGCCCACGACACCCCAAATGGTGTCCAGGCCATCGTCACGCATAAAACTGCGGACAGTACTTGCGTAAATCGGCGCTGCGGTTCAAATAATGCCCAGATATGCATCACAACCCCACGCAACAGTCCTGCCAGCGCCACAGCAGGTAGAGGTGATCCTCGCCTGGCCCTGGATAAGTGCGTCCCGCACCCCATTTGAAGGTGGTCTCGCCGATGACATGATTGGACTCGGTTTCCGCCACCGGATAAAACATGCTCAGCCGGTATTGCGACTTAGGGATGAAGGGATAAATCGTCCCGCCGCACAGGGCATCGTTTCCGGAGGTTTTCCAGGCCAGGCCTCGGCGATGCAAAGCTGCTGTCGCCCGCGTGACCAACAGGCTGGTGATACGCGGATCGGTGCCGTAACTGGTGGGTGAGATACCAGAGAGAGGATACATATGCCCCCAAGCCCCGGCGCACCAGAACAAGGCATCCAGGGGATTACCTGTCGCAGCCGCCGCGGCATCGGCGACACAGGCCGATATCGCCACCGGATTTGCGAACAACGCTGTTTCCGGACTGGTGAAGAACGCCAGCAAATCGCTGTTCCAGGTTGGGTCGAGCTCCGAGACATAGAGCAAATCAAAGTCGCGATAGCCGTCGCTATTGCATCGTCCATCCCAGAACAGATCCAGCATGATCGTCAGCGGAAAGGCGAAGTAGTGGTAATTGAAAAACGACATCTCGCTGGCGTCGAAATCTGCCTTGCCGGTGGTGGAGATCAGTCGCACATTCGATGCGCTGATTTTATGTCCGCCCAGTGCCGGCGAACACCAAGGATTGCGGACGATCTCAATCAGCCGCGCCGGATTCCATAAACCCACCGTCATGCCCAATTGCGGTATGCCCATGGGGTCGGTGCAGAAGCAAAACTTTTCATCGGTAGCGATGCTGGGGACATTGCCGCCACCCAGCGACGCCCCGGCCGCCCGAATCGGAAACAAACAACTCCAGCAAATATCGGTGACCAGCTTGCCAGACCAAAGCTCGGCATCGGCACACAGCGGATCGGTAGCGTTGGTTGTGGTGTCGGCATGAAGATTCGTCGCCAAGGTCATCAACAGCCACAAAGCCCAAGGGAAAATCAGGCAATTCATGACCGTTCTCCCGCCGAAGCCGGCAGTTTGCGTTCGCGAACCACTAGCCGATTGCCTGTCTGCTCGACCAGACTCGGTACGTGTTGTAATTGAAATCGGCTACGTACGTCTGGCGTCAACAAGTACACCGATGAATTCAGCGATGTTTCCAATGCTTTCAAGCCGTCCCAGCCATCCTGACGCGACACCGACGTGGCCAGATACATCACGCGGGCTTTTTTGTCCTGGCATGACAACTGGCGAATCCAATGGACTTGGGCGGTTTCAGTAGCGTCAAACACAATCAGGCATAAGCCGAACGGCATTTTGTCCAATGGATTTACAGTTTGTCCGGCCCGGACAATGAGTTGACCGTTCGGCGCCGTCAGATTGCGCGGAGCGGTGATCGTCATATCGATTACTCGCTCACGATCTTCCAACGCGACTGGCAACACTTCGAATTTTTGTTGTCCCCAGAAACGAGCAATGGCCTGTTGCTGCTTCTGCCGCCAGTCGATCGCAGCCATCCGTCGTTTGATTTCTTCGAGCAGATCGATTTCGGCAATGTCGTAGACTTCGCCCAATCGGCCTAAATCACCGGCAGCACCGGCTTTGAATTTATCA
Organism: Methylomonas sp. 11b; assembly: GCF_000515215.1. Lineage (NCBI taxonomy): Bacteria > Pseudomonadati > Pseudomonadota > Gammaproteobacteria > Methylococcales > Methylococcaceae > Methylomonas > Methylomonas sp. 11b. The sequence goes on along the minus strand of NZ_KI911557.1, from coordinate 1,943,887 downwards.
TTCAGCCAGGTCAAACTGCTGACGCCTCTGACTTGTAGTAAAGCCTTGTCATCCGCTTCGACGACGATGGCCGGCACCGACGACACCGCCCATTTCTGAAAGCGAGTCGGATCGATGACGATGTTGGGCACGGGATCGATGTCTTTTAGCAGTCGTTTCAGATCGGCAAACAGAGCAGGTAGTTTTTGACCGGGTTTGGGGCCTCGAAACATCAACAACGCATCGTCCTGTCCCGATGCCTCTTCGAATATGCCTTTCAATGCGGTATCGCCGAGCGAAAACGAAACGAACACCACTTTGAGCGGTTTGCCTGGATGAGGTGTTACCGTTTTGTCGAGTCGGTTTGAGGATGCTGAAATTGATTGCATAGCATTCGAGTTTCGCATCATCTCCAGGGCTTGCCGGTTTGCTTCCGACTGATAAGGATTGCCTTCCAGCCAAGCAGGCTTAGCTTGTCCATCCAAGGCATTAAGAATCCGCTGCGATTGGGATAACCATTCCTCTTCGGCTTTCACCGAGGCCACCAGTAATGCATTTGCCAAGCAAAAGAGCACGACCTGACGCAGGCGATTGGACAGTAATTCAAAATAGCGCATAAGCCCGCCCAATCACTTGGTGGTCATAGACATAGCCCCAATACCGCGAGTCAAAGCTCTTATCCGTTTTGCCGGTCAACCAATAAGCTGCGGGTGGGATGGTTTCGTCACGTTTGAAGCTGGACGCGGGTTTCTTGAGTTTTTCCGCTAACGGCAAACCTTCGATGATCAAGGAACCGTTGACCGTGGTCTGCCGACTGTCGACCTGAATATGATCGCCGGTAACACCGGCGGCAATTTTGACGATGATTTGACCGTCCTTGAAATACGGCGACATGCGCTCGGCACGAAACGCCATCAAATCGCCGCGCCAAATATCTTTGTTGTAGGTGTCGATCAGATAAATCCATTTGTCGGGTAAACACCGATCAACCTGATCATCGCCGCCAATCAGGAAGCGATGGCCAACGTAACGTTCGACGGCCAAGACGAAGAGCAATATCGGCAAGGCCTTGAGCAGGAATTTGCGCAACGGTGGTTTACTGTAGGAGTCTGTGGTGGTGATGTACTTGCTCATGACATCACTTACCGTCATGACGGACATAGACATCGTCCGGTGCGGCAACCACGGCCGTCGAATCGATCACCAGGTAACCCGCATCACTGAGTTTCTTGGCTTGGGCTTGCCAGTCATCGACGATCTTGGCCATTTGTTCTTGCGTGGCATTCGGCGGAATTGATTGAATCAATTTGGCCCGATCCAGTACGAACACTGGTGTGACCAGATTCAACCGAGCAATCGGTTGCTGTAATTGCTGATAAGCTGCCAACCAACCGCCCACACTGCCTAAACTGGCCGTGATCAAGACAACACTCAGCCATTGCGATTTAGCGTCCATGGCTTACCTCCCGAGGTTTAGATTTACGATTGTCGAGCAGTTGCTGAATGGCATCGCCGAGAGATAGTCCTTGTCTACGCAGCTGCTTGAGTGCCTGCACATCTTCCGGTTTGGTCGAGAAAAGAATGCGTTTGAATGGATCGACAATAAGTCGGCCGATACCGGAGCCCATCTCGGTGATAAAGAAAATCTCGGAATAGGCACCGGGTAAGGTATGCACGGTTTTCAGGAGTTCATAGCCGCCGTCCGACAACGGCAAACGACGATCCTGTTTCATGCCTTCGATGACTTCGGCTTTTTGTCCGAGCAAATACATATTGGCCGAGTTCTCGACGATGGCTCGGCCGGCTGCATTACGGTATAAGTCATTGACCGATTGAGTGATCGTGACTGCCGCGCCGCCATACTTTCGAAAGCGCCGGTAGCCATGTTCCATGAACTTGGCGACATCGCCTTCGGTGAGCAAATCCCAGGCTTCGTCGATGATCACGATCTTGGGTCGATTGCGTTCACCGAGATACATCTCCTGCTGGATTTGGTAGATCAGTTGCAACAGAACCACTTGTTGCAGATGCTTGCGGCCTTTCAGTTCTTCCAGTTCCAGCACGGTAAAGTCGCTGGCGAATTTGGCGTTGTTGCGGCCGTTGAAGTAGCGGCCGTATTCGCCTTTGGTGGTGAACGGAAACAACTGTTCGCCGACATCCTTCAAACGCTGGTCGATTTCGGCACACAACTGTTTGGCAATGTCGTCGACCGACATGGTTTGGGCTTTCTCAGTCCAGAGTTGTTTCAATATCCGCTTGAGGCCAGCAGTTTGAAAATCGGTCAATTTCTCGGTCGGTGCCGCCATCTGACTGACCAATCCGGCTAACATATCAGCTTCTTCCTCGAAGTTCTGCACGATCTCGAACGGATTCATGCAGATCCCGGAACCGTGGGTGAATTTGACGAAATCGCCTTCCAGCACCTCGCACAGATTTTCATACGAGCGGCCAACGTCGATCGCCCAGATTTGCGCGCCTTCGGTCAGATAGCTGACGATGATTTCGTTGGTCAGGAAGGATTTGCCTTTACCCGATTCGGCGGCGATACACAGGTTGTAGTTACCGGTGGTATCGAACAGCGACACCGCCATGTGTTCGCCGTTACGGGAGACGAAATTCAATGTGGGAGTGCCTGTCCCAGCCCAATCGCCGAATAAGGGCAATAAGGGAATGGCATGGCGGGTGGCGAGGGTGCGATAGCGTTTCAAATCGGCAATCGCCGTGCGCTCAGGACCGAACGGCAAACAGTTGAGGAAAAACGGCAGGCAGAAATATTTGTCTTCCAGCAGCTGAAATCCTAGTTCCCGAAAATACACCCGAGCATTCGAGACAGCTGCCGTCTCATCAGATTCATCGCAGAACAGCAGCACGCCGAAATAACTGCGAATCGGCCGGTCGCCGTCGCCATAGGCTTCGAACAGCACATCGAAATTGTGTTTGCGTTGCACCAACACCGGTAAAAATCGGGCAATCGGCGTGTTGACCTGATTGGTGATGAATTGCCTAACACCTTCTTGTTTTGATCGGGTGGATTCGGCATCGGGGTAATGTAGGGTCAGGCTGATCAGGGCATTCTGGCGAATGCCGCGGGTACCGGACAGAATGTCACCGAGATAACTTTTGGCGCTACCAAAGTAAAAGTGATCCGGGGTACGTTTGGCCGATAGGGTTTTTACGCGTTTGTTGCCCAGCCAAATACCTTTTTCGTCGGTTTGTAAGGCATTGTCGTAATCCAGCAATTGGTCGCGGATCAGTTGCGTCGGATCGCATTCCGGTACTACGCGATCTTTCCAGCCGGCATCCGAGTGCCAGTTGAGGATGGTATTCAGCACTCGCACATATTGATCAGCGTCCAGGACAGCAGGATAAAGACCGATGGTCGACAAAGATTGCTGAGTGGCGAGTTGTAATTCCGTTGCCCGGCGAATTTCCGCTTCACTGGGTCTGGGATTAGCGATGGGTAATTTCACCGTGACGATGACATGACTGCGTCGCAGCCGAGCGCCCGAAATGGATTCCGGAGGTTTCGTGGTGCCTTGACGTAGGAAGTCGATGCTGGCCCCGGTCATCGTTTTATAGGTCTGTTTTTGCTGCTTTAGGCGCCGGGTTTGCATCACCGCCAGCGATTCTTCAATATCCGGTGAAGTCCAAAGGCTGACTTGCAATAAGGTATCGGTCGGCCAGTCTTGATTGAGAAGAACGTTGACCCTAGCCGAAACACTGGGATCGGCCCCGGTCAATGGCCGGCAGATAAAGCCAAAACCGATGCTGGAATCGGCCAGCAAAAACAGATGGTGGTCGTGGTCATAAGCGAGGGTTGAAAAAAGCGTATCGGCGGTATGGATTCTGGACTGTTTCATGCCGATTCCTCCTCGGCGTATAACAAACGCATGGTTTCGGCCTGGTTTTGTAGCAGCAATCTAATGGTGTAGGGATGCCGACTGACGCGGACCGCGCGTTTCTTGCGCAGCAGTTCCCGCGCTCGCGCCGGATGGCACGGATTGATTGGTTTACCATCGGCGGCCTGAACGCGAACCGTGCGATCAGTCTTGTGTTCTGGGTTACGGCGGTTGCCCGCCGTCATCTCGGTAACGGGGTGTGGTCCGGTAATGTTGCTCATGACAACCTTATAGTGTCGCGGTGACAATATTGGTGATGATGGTCGGTGCCGCAAATAGACCCACGCCGCTGGCAATACCCAGCACGAAGCCCATGATGCTTCCGCGTACCACCCCTGCGACTAAACCGACAATCACGAAGACGATGGCGATAATCCGACCCAGCAAACCTTCGACCCAGCCAGTCAGCAAGGTCCAGACGTTGTTGAACTCGGTACCGCCGGCACCGGCCATGGCGTCGGGCGCCAACAACACAAAAAACAAGGAAGCCAGGGCAACTAGAACCCCGGTTCGATAGGATACTTTCATACAAGACGACCTCATAGTTGAATGACGACGGTTGCCCGTCCGATCTCGGAAGCTTGCTCCGGCTCAACATCAGCGGTCGCCCGCTAAGACTCGCCGATCCCGAAGGTCACGGCGGTGAAGAATTTAGTTTTTGGCGGCTGGGCTGTTCAGCGTGGATGGCAAACCACGCGATTCCAAATCATCGTTATCCAATGCCTGATGTTTTTCAGGAGGCCTTTGCTCGACTTGCAGAGGAATGAGCGATGGACTCAAGGTCGGCGCCGACTTGCCGATCATCCATCGTCTTGGTTCCAGTTCGGTGTAGACATAGTTCGATACCATCAGATCGCCTTCGGCATCTTCCCAAGGAGCGATCCAGATGCGCATGACTTGCGAAGGGGTACGAATCGGCGTGGGGTCTTCGATTTTGGGCACCGGTTGTTGCATGGGAACGCTGGGCGCTGGTGGGGTTTGTGACTCCGAATGACCAGCCTGCTGGCCGGCGTCCTCTTGCAATCCGGGATTGGTCACTTGATAGGCCTGTGTGGTCGATAAACACTGCGGTTCATCCGGCATACCTTTACAGCCGTACTGGGTTGCGCAGCCAGTGACAAGTACCCACATCAAACTGGAGATGATGAATAATGAAATTTGGCGATAACGTGTCATGGCTTTTTCTCCATTTTCGTAGGTTCAGGAGCGGTTGCGGCCGATACGGCATTTGGTTTGTTGGCCAACCAATCGGCCAAGATATCGGGTGCGCCACTATGCGTGCGACCATCTGGAGCAATCAGGAATGGCACCCCTTGCAAGCCAAATAGCTTGGCGGTAACGATGGCTTTCTGTAACGGCTCTTTGTTGCATTGCTTGGGCTGCTCGGTCGGTAACCCGGCGTAATCCTGTTTCAACAGCCGTTCGCGCACCGCGTCTTTGGCTTTGGCATCTGGTGAACCCAACTGACACGCCAGTTGCACGACGATGTTTTGCGATTCGGCACCCAGGATCGGCACCATCACCAGCTTGAAGGTGTATTTGTCTTTAAGGGCTTGCAGATCTTTCATGACTTTGCCGCAATACGGACAACGTGGATCGATGAACACCAAGACCGATTCCTTGCCATGTCCGACCGTGACCGGGCCCAGATCGTCGACATTCAGCTTCATCCGCGACAGATCGATGCGATTGGCGATTTTGTCGATGTCAGGCAAATCCTTGATTTCCTGCTGGGTCCAGACATCCATCAGCTTGCCGCCGTAAAGCGCAAAGCGACCGTTACTGGAAATGAACACGGTTTGTGCGCCGGTCTTGACCATTTTCAATCCGCTGATTGGCAAATCCTGCATGCCGTCGATTTTGATCGACAGTAAGCTGGCGGCAATGCCGGAGGCTGCTACCTTTGGCGGATTGTCGGCAAAGGTGGCTGAAGCAAATATCAGCAATGATAGGAGTAAGCTGGTATGGCGTAGATTCATATTATTGTTCCGGATCATGGGTTGAATAATCAGCTTGGAGTTTTGAGTTTCAATGCCGTGCCTTTCTGCACGATGAAATTGACTTGGCGGGTGGCGTCGACTTCGATGACCGGGTAAATCTCTTCCGCCATGTCCATGTAAAAATGCGACAGTCGTTCCATCGCGTAACCAGCGCCTTTCAAGGCACCGCCTTCCATTGATTGCGAGGAAAAGGCACTTTGGAACGGTGTGCTTCCTGCCAGGCTGCCCAGTCCTCCGGTCATCAGCACCGGAATCTGGTTACGGCCGAAGGCATCGGAAAAGCCTCTTAAAAATCCGGCCATCATTGATTGCGCGAGTAGGGCGCCTTGTTTGGAAACGACGCGACCGCGCACACCGTTCTTCCCGTCTTCGCCGGTCGCATAGGCGTTCATGGGTACCTCGATCACGCCACCGTCCTGGCGCACGCAGGAAAAGGTCTCGCCACGAAAATAGGCGCGTTCGGCACTCAAGTCGCCAAAGCCGGCGGCGAGCAGAAAACATTCGCGGACATCGGCGTGGAAGCGGTTGGGCAGAATGGCTTCCTTCTTGATGCGGAACAGCACCGGCATCGGTTCTTTCTTGGCTTTTTTGCCGGTCGGTGCATCCAGGCCGTTTAATAAAACGCCAGTCAGGACGCTGCCGGCAGGGATAAAGACATCACTGCGTGCTGTGGCATTTGCCGAACCGTTTTCGCCAGCGGCTTTAGCATCCGTTGTAGGTGTGGACGCTTTTTCTTCCTTGATGACCCGAATCTGCATCGCTACAGGCGTTTGTGCATTGGCACCGGTTCGTCCGCCCGAGATACCGGCATTGCCAGTCGTCGGTGACGGAATCGCAGCCTGTTCAAAGACGCTGTTCAGATCTTCTTGAGCGGTATTGGGTCTAGTCGAGTTGTAACGGCGGCCAGCATAATTAGGTGACGGCGTATTGTTGCCAGTTGCGGCGTTGTTGGTATCAGCATCATCAGTAGGTGGTATCGTTGTTGTGGATTTGTTTTTCAACGACTCGACTTCACCGCTGACGGCTTTGAGTTTGGCTTCATAGGCTTCCCGTTCGGCGCTAGTCCATTGCTTGAAACGCAGTTCATCGGATTGCTGCTCGCGCTTTTGTTGTTCTTCAATCGCAGCTAACCGCCGCCCTTGCTCTTCGTTCTTTTGCAGCAGATCGCGAAGCTGGGAGGAAATGCCGTCGATGCCTAGTGAACGAGGATCGCTGTCGGTCAGGATGTGCTGAATCGTCGCTTGTTTACTGGTCGGCTTGGCGATTTCCGGTGAAACAGAGGCCAAAGCAATGATGGTTGCCAATAGCACGGTGCCGATACTGCCTACCGCGACATTGCGCTTGGCGGTAGGACTCAAACGTGACCACCAGTTGTCCATGCTGGCCATCAGGGTTGACTCCCATTGAGCAATGACGGTCTGAGCGTCGATGATGTTTCCGGTGTATGTCTGACCGCAACATAGAGCTCGGTGGATTCGTTCTGTCCCAGTACGACTTTGGGCCAGCTGGCAACAGCTAACACCTCGTCTTTGGTGGTTGCACAAGATCGCTCGTCAAACTCCAGGGGCTCCATGCCGGTATTACGCGCCAGACCGACCAGAATCAGCATGTCGTGTCCTTCCAGTACCTGGCCAGTTTTAATCTGAACGAGGTCTTGCAAGCACTGAATATGTTCGCCCTTGCTTGGATCGCGCAGGGAAAAGCCTGGCGGTGTCTTTTGCAGGCCCAGGTCGCGGAATAGCTTTTTAATTTGGGCGATGTAGGCTTGTTCCTGATCGCTGGTTTTGCCTGAAGAGGTACTGGGCGATTGCAGTTTGCTCAACAGCTTGTAACTGTCTTTATCCAGGCTGAGATGGATTTCCCGTGCCGGAATACGTTTGGGGATCAAGGTCAGCGACAAGGCGATGTCCTGGTTGTCGCCAGGAGTGATGTATAAGGTCACCGGCGTTTCGTCGGCCGTGGCGACGTAGACGATTTTGCCTTTGGTGCTAGTGGTCGCTTGGCTGGTCGTTGTGACTACGGGATGTTCGAAGGGGGTGACCAGGCGATTCAAATGGCCGACGGCAATCGGCATCAGTTCGTTGATGCCGGGTTTGACTTGAATGTGTTGCGGACCAACGGAGGTTGTCGATGCAATTGCTGCCTGTTGCTTGGCCGTTTGCAATACGCTGGCATCGACCGGCGGAAGCTCGATGCCCAAATCCGTTTGCTGTCCAGCTGACTCGCCTGCTGGCGGCAAAGGATCTGCTACCGTGGTAACCAGCGGTAAAACGGTCACGGGTAATTCATCCGCAGATAAGGCAGTGCTAACGGTCAGCAGTAACAAAAATGACGGTAATGATCGTTTCATGGTTGAGCCTCGCGGGTTTGGCCTTGCATTGCTTTCAGTCGATCTAAGGTTCTGGGCGAATCAGGGTAGACATCGATGAACTCCAGTCGAGGCCGGTAGTTCTTGACGGCGATGATGAATTCGTAGGTACGGGGTTTGATGTCGGGTTTGGAACTGGGGCCTTGGCTTTTGAGCTCGCCGCTGACGAAGACTTTGTTGGTCTCGGCTTCATAATCGACATGACGTGGCGTGAAGCTGATTGCCACCCGATCCATCTTGATGGCCTTGATTTGATCGGTCATCGCATCCAGGACGCTACGATAAATATCCGGTGCCAGCAAAGGCTCGATGGCCACTTTTAGAAAATCGGCGTTGGCTGGTGTGGTGTTGCCGAGCAATTCCGCCATGTACAAGCCCCAGGACTCTTTGAACTCACTAGAGGCGCTACTACGCGTTACTTCAACTTCCTGGGTCAACGTAGGGGGCACCAAAATGATGCTGCGCTCGGTACGCCAGGCGGCAAGTGAGGTAATCACACAAACGACGAGCAATCCAATGACGACGACTCGGCTAAACCGGTTCTCGGTCTCGTGTCCATCCCAGGTTTGCAGAAAATCCGACCATCTCATGGCAGGAACCGGCGAATGTAGGGATTGGGGATGGTTCGGGAGCGATTGGGCAACAGACCCAGCCAATACAGCGCATGCAAGGTATAACCATCAGGCCGGTTGTCCCGAAAGCGCCGGTAAAGTTTGACTGCGATGAAGCCAAGCGCCATGCCCGGAATGAACTGATCAATCAACATGCCAGTGAGCATGCTGACCATGAAGGGTACGATCTCGTCCGCGCTCCACAGCAAAATGTGGATCGGATCGTCGATCGATTGGGGGATGGCAACGGGTTCCATAATGACCTCCGGTTGGATGGTCATTATTGTGAAGCGGATTTTAAGGAGGTCGTTTGCAGCTGATGACGAATTTGCGATCAGCTGTAAAAATTGACGGCAGGTTGAGAGTTCTATACTTTAAAGACCTTTAGCTTGATATTGGATGTAATCCTCTCCGGGGCTAATATTGTCAAGACGTTTCCCGAAGATGGCTCAACCGCACCGTCAATCGACCATCTACAACCCCAAATCGCTCAAACTGGCATGATCGTCGGGACGGCGGCCCAACGGCCAGTGAAACAAACGCGGCTCTTCCTTGATCGGCAAATCGTTGATGCTGGCAAAGCGCCGTTGCATGAAACCCTGAGCGTTGAACTCCCAGTTTTCGTTGCCGTATCTGTGGAACCACTGGCCGGAATCGTCGCGCCATTCGTAAGTGATGTGTCAACACTAAACCGGACACATAGTTAAGCGGCTTGATGCCGCAATTCGTAATTAATCGGTGACAGGTAGCCGTTAGCGGAATGTAACCGCTCCCGGTTGTAAAACACTTCGATATATTCGAACACCGCTTGTTTAGCCTGATCGTGGGTCTGGAAAGTCTGTTGGTGAATCAGTTCAGTTTTTAGGGTGTGAAAGAAACTCTCCGAAACCGCGTTATCCCAGCAATTCCCTTTTCGGCTCATGCTTTGTCGAATGCCGTGTTGTTTCAGCAAAGCCCGATGGCTTTCTGAGGCATATTGGCTACCCCGGTCGGTATGCCATAGCAAGCCTTTGTCGGGCTTACGTTTCCAAATGGCCATCAAGCGCGCATCGTTGACCAACTGGGTTTTCATATGTTCGGCCATTGACCAATCCACGATCTGGCGGGAAAACAAGTCGATCACCACCGCCAAATACAACCAGCCTTCCTGAGTATGGATATAGGTAATATCACCCGTATAGACTCTGTTTGCTCGATCAACGGCGAACTGACGAATCAAATGATTAGGTGCAATCAGCAGGTCGTGCTCGGAATCGGTGGTGACTTTAAATCGGCGCTTGGTTTTACACGTTAATCCGGCTTCTCTCATTAAGTGACCAATTCGCCGTCGCCCCACGGATTGACCTTGATGGGACAGGGCAATTTTGATCCGTCGGGTGCCATAACTGCGTCGGCTTTTTTCGAAGGCTTGCTGCACCAGGTTACTCAGTTGTTCATCTTCTCGCTGCCGTGGCGAGGGGCGGCGATGCTGCCAGGCGTAATAGGCGCTGGGCGACACTTGCAAAAACCGACACATTGCCGCGACGCTGAATTCCGCCGTATGCTTTTGAATCCAAGCGTGCTTTACCGTTGCTCTTTGGCAAAGTACGCGGCGGCCTTTTTTAACAAATCGCGCTCCTCGGTCAGTCGGGCCACCTCTTTCTTGAGACGCTTGAGTTCGTCATAAAGATGATCATCGGTTCTGACCGGGTTATCGGGGGATTGGCGGCGACTGTATTTGCCAATCCACGTATGCAGGGTATTCACGTTAATCCCTAGATCAAGGGCAACCTGGGCAACGGATTTGTCTGATTCATTCGCCAGCTTAACGGCTGAGGCTCGGAATTCAGCAGTATAGGTATTGGGTTTTTCTCGGCTCATTTGGACCACACTCAGTTTTAGGCATTGTAAAAGTGTGTCCAGCAAAGTGTAACCACATCAAAAAGCAAATGATTTGGTCCCGAAATATGCATCGATTTGAAGGCAAGAAATAAAATTTTCATGCCTCAAATCCTTTAATTTTCAAGACTGTTTATTTGTCTCCTGCCATTTGATGATGCATTTTAGCCATCGCTGTATTGGCATCAACTGCTTTTTGGTAGGAATTGATTAGCGATTGGCAATGTTCGAAAAACATCTCGGATTGCTTGCCGTACAGGTAGCTGTGCTGCTTGTACTGTTGCAGAAGCTTTTTGTGTTCTTCCACTTTGACTTCGGCATCCTTTGCATTTTGCTCAAAATGAGTCGCCAAAGACTCATGGTCATCCTTAGTTTTCGCACTTTGGATAGCTGCACTCATATCCATGGGATGGGGATTTTGTTGGCAACCTGATAAAACTCCCAACGTTAAAGAAGTGACGACCAACAATTTAGTTATGGTTTTCATGGGATTTCTCCAGTTCGGTGAAATTCTTCAGACAGCACTAAAAATACCGTCATGTTTGGTTAAAAGGTTGTTATTTAATGCATTATTTTGACTGTACTTATTGTCATAAAACTCCTGGTTAAGTGAATGTGACATGAGAAAATTTACTGTGCTGAACTTCATCGCGATTTCAATGAATGGCCTTTCAACAGCGCATAAATCGCTGGAATTACAATCAACGTCAGCAGCATCGAAGAGATCATGCCCCCCACCATCGGGGCAGCAATGCGGCGCATGACTTCTGATCCGGTACCGTTGCTCCACATGATGGGTAACAGACCGGCCATGATGGCGGCTACAGTCATCATCTTTGGTCGTAGCCGTTCTGCCGCACCGCTGACCACACTGGTGTAGAGTTCATTCCGGGTAAAATCCTGACCGTGTTGCCGGCATTCTTCGATTTTGGCCTGGTAGGCGTGATCCAGGTAGATCAGCATGATGACGCCGGTTTCCGCAGCCACTCCAGCCAGTGCGATAAAGCCCACACCAACCGCCACACTAACGTTATAGTTCAACGCCCACAGCAACCAGACGCCGCCCACCAGCGCAAACGGCACCGACAACATAACGATCAGGGTTTCCGTCATTCGCCCAAAATTCAGATACAGCAGTATAAAAATGATCAGCATGGTCAACGGTACGACAATCTTCAACCGCTCAATCGCCCGCTCCATATACTCGAATTGCCCGCTCCAGGTAATGTAGTAACCGGTAGGGAGTGCTACCGCTTTCTCAACAGCCAGTTTGGCATCATGAACATAACCGGCAATATCGCGATCCCGCAAATCGACGAAGATATAAGCCGAGAGCAGCGAGTTTTCGGTACGAATACCCGGCGGCCCTTTGGATAAGCTCAGATGTGCCACCGACGATAAAGGAATCATGGCACCGTCAGCAGTCGTTACCAGTAAGTGATTGCCTATGGCACTAGGACTGTTCCTGAGTTCGCGCGGATAACGCACGATCACGCCGAAGCGCTCGCGGCCTTCGACCATAGTCGTCACCATCTCGCCGCCGATGGCGGTTGAAATTAGATTTTGAATATCGCCAACCATCAACCCATAGCGAGCCAAGGCTTCATAGTCGGGATCGATATTCAAGTAATAACCACCGGTAATGCGCTCGGCATACGCGCTGGTCGTGCCAGGTACGTTCTTGATAACTTGTTCGATTTGCTGGGCCAACCGTTCCATTTCAGCCAGGTCGTTACCGAATAACTTGACGCCAACTGGAGTGCGAATACCGGTGGCCAGCATGTCGATGCGATTTTTGATCGGCATGGTCCAGGCATTGCTAACACCGGGAATTTGCAGGGCCTGATCCATTTCCGCAATCAATTTGTCGATGGTCATACTGGGACGCCATTGTGATTCCGGCTTGAGATTGACCACAGTCTCGGACATTTCCAAAGGAGCCGGGTCGGTTGCCGTGGCGGCACGCCCGGCTTTGCCGAATACCGATTCGACTTCAGGGAAGGTTTTGATGATGCGGTCCTGAGTTTGCAGTAATTCGGCCGTTTTGGTCACCGACAAGCCAGGCAAGGTCTGCGGCATAAATAACAACGTGCCTTCGTTTAAGGTCGGCATGAATTCGCCACCCAATTGCATGGCAGGGTAAATACTCGCAGCCATGACCAGCAACGCCAGCAATACCGTGGTTTTCTTAAAACGCATCACCCAGGTAATCACCGGGCGATACAGCCACAGCAATACCCGGTTGACAGGGTTATCTTGCTCGGGTCGGATATGACCACGCACAAACAACAATATCAGCACCGGCACCAGCGTCACCGACAGCAAGGCCGCGCCGGCCATGGCAAAGGTTTTGGTGTATGCCAATGGCTGAAATAGTCGTCCCTCTTGGGCTTCCAGCGTGAACACCGGTAAGAAGGATACGGTGATGATCAGCAAACTGAAAAATAATGGCGGCCCGACTTCTCGGCAGGCATTCAACACAATCGTGTGCCTGGGCAATTTTCCGGCATCGTGCTCCAGGTGCTTATGCACGTTTTCAATCATCACGATGGCGGCATCGACCATTGCGCCAATCGCAATGGCGATGCCCCCCAAGCTCATAATATTGGAGTTCATCTTCAATAAATACATGACGATAAAAGCGATCAGGACACCAACTGGCAGCATGACGATGGCCACCAGCGCACTACGCAGATGCAACAGAAATGCCGCACAAATAACGGCGACCACCACACTCTCTTCCAATAGCGTATGGCGTAAATTCTCGATCGCTCGTTGGATCAAATCAGCACGGTCATACACCGCTTTTATGCTGACACCCGCTGGCAGACCTGCGGTAATTTCCTTTAACCGCAGTTTCAAGTTATCAATCACTTCCAGCGCATTTTGACCGTAGCGAGCGATGGCGATGCCGGACACCACTTCGCCCTCGCCATTCAGTTCGGTAATACCGCGACGTTCATCGGGTACCAATTCAACTCTGGCCACGTCGCGCACTAAAACGGGCGTACCATTGGCGACTTTTAATACCAAGCGTTCCAGATCGTGGATGCCATGCAAATAACCACGACCGCGCACCATATATTCAGTTTCGGTCATTTCAATCGCCCGCCCACCCACGTCGCGGTTGCCATTGGCAATTGCTTCAGTCACTGTTTTAAGCGGGATACCATAAGCCTGGAGTTTATGCGGATCGACCGTCACTTGATATTGCTGGACGAACCCACCGACGCTGGCGACTTCGGCAATTCCCTGTGCCTTGGTCAACTGATAGCGCACAAACCAGTCTTGCAGGGTACGCAGTTCTGCCAGGGAGTAATCCTTGCCCAACAACGCATATTGATACACCCAGCCCACGCCGGTGGCATCTGGCCCTAACTGCGGCGTAACACCACGTGGCAACCGTCCGGCCGCAAAATTTAAATATTCGAGCACCCTGGAGCGGGCCCAATAAATATCAGTACCATCCTCAAAGATCACGTACACAAAGGATGCACCGAAAAATGAGAAACCACGAACCACCTTGGATCGCGGCACACTCAGCATCGCGGTGGTCAGTGGATAAGTGACTTGATCCTCGACCACCTGAGGTGCTTGGCCAGGGAATTCCGTGTAGACAATGACTTGGGCATCGGACAGATCAGGTAGGGCATCAAGCGGAATCTTGATCAGAGCATAAATGCCGCCACAGATTAAAAATAACGTCGTGATCAGAACCAGAAACACGTTCTTCAACGACCATGCAATCATACGTTCCAACATGGCTAGTTCTCCACTGCATGTTGATTGTGATCATGTCTCGGCATAGCCTGAGTGTCCGGCTGAGTAGCTTCGGATTCTGGCATCTGATCCACGCTGCGCATACTATCCAGCGCCGCTTTCAAATTGCTTTCGGCATCGATCAAGAAATTAGCGCGGGTGACTACGTTGTCGCCATCCTGCAAACCCTCAAGTACTTCGCTGAATCCCCCCGTCTGATGGCCAATTTTCACCGGACGCGGTTCAAACCGGCCTTCATCCTCTTGCACCAGAACCACTTGCCGTGTACCGCTATCGAGGATGGCCGAATCGGGTACACTTAACTCGCGGTGCTGTTGCTGGGAAGTCAATAATTCAACGCTACCATATAGACCAGGCCTCAGAAAACCTTGCGCGTTGTCCATGTCCACTCTAACTTTGACGGTGCGCGTGTCGGTATTCAGCGTGGGATAGACAAAACCCACTTGCCCTTGAAAAGATTTATCGGGGTAAGCTTTGAAAGCGACGACGACCGCTTGACCCATTTTGACCCACTCTAAATCGGGCTCGAACACATCGACAATCAGCCACACCCGACTCAAGTCGGCAATCTGGAACAATATTTCGCCCGGCATAAAACGCATCCCGTCTACTGCTGGCTTCTCCATCACGACGCCATTGACAGGCGATTGCAACGACAGGGTTTCGATCACGCGATCCTGCTCTTGCAAACGTTGCAATTGTGCCTGGCCTATATCCCAATAATTCAGCCGCTTTAAGGCATTACGGGTGAGTTGCTGCGCGGTGGCTAGCGCCTGTGGACTGGCCTGTTGCAATGACGCCTCGCCTTGTTTGGCGATCAGATATTCCTGTTGAGCCGTGAGTAGATCAGGACTGTAGACTTCCAATAATGGCTGACCGCGTTTGACAGCTTGTCCCGTGCTATTAACTAGCAACCGTTGTATCCAGCCCTCGAATTTGGCATTGATGACATGTAACCGACGCTCATCAACTTGAATACTGCCCGGCGCACGGATAGAACGCACTAAATCCCGATATTGAACTTTCTCGGTTTTGACGCCGAGCTTTTGGATTTTTTCGGGGCTGATCGTCAAGAGTTTAGAACTCGTTACCTTGCCTTCGTAAACCGGCAGATAATCCATGCCCATTTCGTCCTTTTTCGGTACCGGCGATGTGTCTGCGGTCCCCATGGGGTGGCGGTAATACAGAATGCGCCCTTTGTTCGGTTGGGATGTCGGCGAAAGTTCATCGGCATACACGGGTAGATAATCCATGCCCATTTCATCCTTTGCTGGTGTCGAAGACGTCACTTTTGGATTCATCGGATGCCGATAAAACCGTGGTTTATGCTCTGCGACCGACACAGTCTTTTCCATGGATTGCGGCTTATTCGCCAGCCAAAAGCCGCCGGCGATTCCGATGATCATGGTCAATATACTGACCAGAATGGCTTGCTTAGTCATGAGTCAGTTCCTCGCCAATTAAATTCGATAATTCCGCCAGCAATTGCTGGGTTTCGACCAATGATTTCCAATATTGGCTTTGATACTGAAACAAGCTCAGCTGGGTGCGGAGCAAGTTACTGAAGTCAGCTTTGCCGACGGGATACCCGGCCATCAAAGAGCTGACAGTCTGCTGCGCTTGAGGAATGATTTCATGCTCGAATAACGCTAACCGCTGTTTTGCATGCAGGTATTGGGCGGTATTGGCAGCAATTTCACCATGGACTTTGTTGTGCTCGTCCTGCAAGGCGTACTGCTCCTGCAATAATTCACTATTGCGTTGATCGACCGCCTTGGCCTGTTTTTGCTCGGCATAGATTGGCAAATTGATACTGAGTTTGACACTGGCAAAATCGCTACGCGATTCGCTGGACGGCGTGTTTTGCCTGACTGCATAACCCGCACCCAGTGTCAGATCGGGATAGAAATCCTTTTCGGCGATTTCAATGCGGGTCTTGGCGGCACCGAGCATTTTGCGATGCTGCTCAAACAGCGGGCTATGTTCCATGGCTTGTGTTTGCAAATCCGCAACCACCAAGACCGGGGTTTTGATCTCGGCTTGGTCAGGCAGTTTTATCAAGGTATCGGAGTTGCGGCTAAGCAATGTGTTGAGCTGAATACCGGTACTGTGGCGCATGCTGATCAGCTCGATTTTTTCATCCTTGAGTTTCGAGAGTTCCAATTGGGCCAGCAGCACATCCTGCTGTTGCCCCTGACCCGCTTTGTAGCGGGATTGGGCGGTATCGATCAGTTGCTGAAAAAATTGTTCGCTTTCGGCAATGACATTGATTGCTCGATCGTAATAGAACAAGCGCCACCAGGCCTGTTTGACATCACGAACCAGACGCAAACGGGCGACATCTACCGAATCGGCAGCGGCCAGGGCTTCCTGTTCCGCCGCTTGTTCCTTCAAGGCCAACTTACCCGGAAAGGGAATTGTCTGACTGACGCCGACATCCATCATGGTCATGTCTTCCTTGTGAAGACTGAAGCTACTGGTTGGGACATTCAGTGTATCGAAATTAAGCGTTGGGTCTGGAAGCGCACCTTCCTGCGAAGGAATAGCCGCCAGTGCCTCAGCGCGCGCTTTAATTTCAGCAAGACCGGGATTGCCCGCCTGAGCTAGTTGAACGGCCTGTTCAATGGATAAAATCGTTTCATCGGCATGGACTATGCTGATGAAAATCATCAGATAGCAACCGAGCGCCCAATAGGGCCAAGACACCCGATCAAGGGGCGAGGGGTATAACAAGGGGTACATCATTTTCTCCAAACAAGGAAACACAGGCTCACGCCAAAGCATGAAGCTCTATCACGCCAACAAGGCGAGGGTTACCTGGGAGAAATGACTAATTCAGGAGTGTGCAAAAACGATAAAACAACGGAATCGGCTTGCCAATAGGCGGCCTTATCCGATTGAATATCAGTTGAGGTGGGCGGTAGCTAAACAAACAGCCGATTAACCATACCAGACATGCAATAAACAACGGGATTTCCGGTTTATCGATTTTGATATTGAAAGTCGGATTGGGTTGAGAGTCTGGGCAGGATTTAAGAACGCAGTCCTGAGCTTGCGAGGAAAAGTGTTTTGTTTGCTCAGAGTGATGCATGGACTCTGAACAGCCGACCGGCATCGCATCAACAGCAGGAAGCTGAACCGGCATAGGCATGGCGCACGTCGACGCCACCAGCATGAATAGCCAGCTGACCATCATTACCAAAATCAAAATAGACCGATAATGACTATGGCGATGAGCACGAAGCGTTGACAACAAAAACTTTATCCAAAAAAACTAAGGTCATTACGCTAGCATGCCTATTGGCTTTTTTCAATATCTGATTGGTCACCATCTGATAGGGTTTCTAACGTTCTTCCAACGCATCGCCAAATTCTCAGGCACCCGCCAAAACATACTGGGCAAACAAGACAGTGCCGCCGATTGTCACACTAAGAAAAAGTCATCCAAGACATAAACGAGTCAGAATTTTTCGATGAATGAAACGGCTTGTAGCCAATGCCGCTTGCGAGTCTGCCATTGTATTGACTGTAATTTTCAACGAATTCGAATTCATCATTGTTTACATCGCCTCTGAAAATTCTGCCTCAGCGTGAAATATACATACGTTCTTCAACAGCCTGTTAGGTCTCAAAACCACGAAATACTAAAAAACAGTTAAGTCATTGTCATTTAGATTCATTTGGTGTAGCTTTAAAAAATGAATGCTTTGCGACACTCTAAAATTTGGCTCTCTATTGTGCTGATACTCGCGGTGCTTGGTCATTTTGGCCTGGGCCATCGAGATGTGTCGGCCTTTGTGCTATGTTTTGGTGCTGATGGTCATGTCGCTGTAGAGAAGAATGGAAAAGACCAATCCGTAAGTTTAACTGTTGTCACTCGTTTCAACGACGAGACCAATGCTCTTACGAGCAATGACGATGATCCCTGCTCGTCACCTTGCACTGACATTCCTATCGATGGTGATGATCACATCCCCCTACAATTGACGAATTTATTAAAAATAGCGATTGATATTGGACTTTTACCGGTATTTTTCCTGATCTCACTGCTAGTCCTTTATGCCAAAGTCGTTATTCGGCAGCCGGCATTTTTCGACCCGCCGTTTACCGATTCCCGACTACTCGCCCTTCGCAGTACCGTTTTACTGATTTAGCCACTTCTCCTAGCTGCAACTCACCAGCCGAAGGCGCAGGTTCACCTGTGTCCGTGTTGACGTTCCCTCTATGCTACGGAGAAATTTTCCATGTTCTCAAATTATGTGCGGCCACTTGGCGTTGCACTGTGTTTATTGATTACTGCCGGCTCGGTCGATGCGAGTCCGGCAGACGACACGCTATTGCCGGCACAATCAGGCGATCTGGGTGCAAACGGTTCCAGTCGGCAAGCCATTGAGGAACCGACCGGTTCCCTGGTTTTGTCTCAAGCGCTTGCCCTAGCGCTAACCCAGAACCCCGAGCTATCCGCTTTTTCCTGGGAGAGCCGAGCACAGGAAGCCGCCACCCTCCAAGCGGGTTTGTTTCCCAATCCCACCTTCAATGCCAATGCGGCAAACTTTGGAAATCAGGTCATCAAGGGTTTCGACGGCGATGTCGTCACCTTGGAGCTGAGTCAATTGATCGAATTGGGCGGTAAGCGCGCCGCTCGCATGGAAGCCGCCTCGCTAACCAAGCAATTAGCCGATTGGGATTACGAAACCAAACGAGCCGATGTACTCACTCAAGTTACGCAGGCATTTATTGACGTGTTGGCCGCCCAACAGCGCTTGACGCTAACACAGCAAATTCATGAATTGGCTAATCAGACAACGGTCACGACCTCTGCGCGAGTGCAGGCAGGCAAGGTATCGCCCGTTGAAGAAACCAAGGCTAAAGTTGCTCGCGCTTCTGTGCAAATTGAGCTGATGCGAGCTCAGAAAGAACTGGAAGCCGCCCGCAAGCGTTTAGCCGCCGGCTGGGGCAGCACGACACCGCGCTTTGAGATGGTGAGCGGTAATTTGGAAAGCATACAAGCGCCGGCTTCCCTAGACTCATTGGCGCAACGCCTCTCTAAAAATCCGGATTTAGCCCGTTGGGCCACCGAAATCACCCAACGTCAGGCATTGATTACGATGGAAAAGTCCAAAGCCATCCCAGATGTCACCGCGACCGTGGGTGCCAGTAAATATCTGATGCCCAATGATTACGCCTTAGTCGTTGGTTTTTCGGTGCCATTGCCGGTTTTCGACCGCAATCAAGGCCGTGTTCAAGAAGCCGAGCATCGATTGACCAAAGCGGAAGACGAATTGCGTAGCACTGAGGTCCGCATCGCCACGGCATTGAACACCGCCTATCAAGCCCTGGATACCGCTCATTCCGAAATCATCACCTTGCAGCAAGATATTTTACCGGGCGCCCAAAGTGCTTATGACGCCGCTCGCGAAGGCTACCGCTTGGGTAAATTCAGTTTTATGGACGTACTGGATGCACAGCGCACCCTGTTCGGCGCTAAAAATCAGTATTTACTGGCTTTGGCCGAATATCACAAGTCCGTGGCCAACGTGGAACGTTTGGTCGGCAGCAATATGAACGAGACAGTGGCGGACAGCCAACCCGAGGTATCACCATGAACACGATTAACAAAAAACAATGGACCGCTATCGTCGCGATTATTGTGGTCGGCCTCTTGCTTGGCTTATTTATTCTGAGCATCGACAAATCGATGCCCGAAGGCGAGGAACACGGCGAAGAAAACCATGCAGCGGCTAAAGTCGATAGCGCCGAACATGCCGATGACGCCAAACAAGCCCAAGGCCCGCACGGCGGCGCTGTTTACAGCGACGGTGACTTTAAGCTGGAAATCCTGCTCAGCGAGGAAGGTGGTGAACCGCACTTTCGCGTTTATCCGTTCAATCAGGATAAACCGCTTCAGCCCGTTGCCGATCAACTCTCCGTGCAACTAAAGCGCCCGAGCGGCGAGCAACAGCGCATCGAGTTTGCGCCTGAAAAAGCGTATTGGCAGAGTATCCAGGCTATCGATGAGCCCCATGTCTTTGAAGCGAACGTGACGGCAAGGCATGATGGTCAGACGTTTCAGTTTGCTTTCAGTAAAGAAGAAGGCAAAGTAACCTTGAGCGATCAGCAAATCGCCGAAACCGGTATCTCGATTCAGACCGCAGGTGCAGCGCACATCACAAGCTCTGTCACCCTACCGGGTGAAATTCGCTTCAATGAAGATAAGACGTCTCATGTGGTGCCGCGTTTGGCCGGTGTGGTGGAGAGCATTTCCGCCAACCTGGGCCAGCAAGTCAAACAAGGTCAGGTCATCGCCGTGATTGCCAGTACGGTGTTGTCCGAGCAGCGTAGTGAATTGTTGTCGGCACAAAGGCGATTGGAGTTAGCCCGCTCTACCTTTGCGAGGGAAAAGCACTTATGGGAGGACAAAATCTCGGCGGAGCAAGACTACCAACAAGCCCGGCAAGCAATGCAGGAAATGGAAATCGCCGTTCATAATGCCCAACAGAAATTGATAGCACTCGGCGCAAGTCCTGCCGTGTCGGCCAGCGGCGGCTCACTCAATCGTTACGAAATTCGCGCCCCGTTCGACGGCATGGTGGTCGAGAAACACATCGCCATGGGAGAAGCGGTCAAGGAAGATGCCAGCATTTTCACCATCACTGACTTATCCTCCGTCTGGGCCGAAATTATCGTCTCGGCGAAGGATCTCAATGTCGTGCAAGTCGGCAAACAGGTCAACATCAAGGCCACGGCGTTCGATTCTTCGGCAACCGGTACGTTGTCTTATGTGGGCGCATTGATGGGCAAACAAACCCGTACCGCTACGGCTCGCGTGACGCTGGACAATCCGCAGATGGCCTGGCGACCTGGATTGTTTATCACGGTCGAACTGCCTACCAAGGAAAGTGAAGTGCCGGTCGCGGTCGCCGCCGATGCCATCCAGATGATCAAAAACAAGCCGACGATTTTTATTCGCGTACCCGGCGGCTTTATTGCTCAACCCATCACCACCGGCCTATCAGATGGCAAAGTCACCGAGATCGTGACAGGACTCATGCCTGGTACCGAATACGCTGCCAATGGCAGCTTCGTCCTTAAATCCGAGCAAGGCAAAAGCAGTGCCGAGCATTCGCATTGATCTCCAGGAGTTCGCATCATGTTTGAACGACTCATTCGTTTAGCGATCGAGCATCGCTGGCTGGTTATCCTGGCCGTACTGGGTATGGCAGGACTCGGTGTTTTCAATTACTCGATTCTGCCCATCGACGCCGTGCCGGACATCACCAATGTTCAGGTACAAATTAATACGACGGCACCGGGTTATTCGCCTTTGGAAACCGAACAGCGGATCACTTACCCCATCGAAACCGTCATGGCGGGTTTGCCGCATCTGGAACAAACCCGGTCGCTTTCGCGTTACGGCTTATCGCAGGTCACGGTGATTTTCCAGGACGGCACCGATGTCTATTTCGCCCGGCAATTGGTGAACCAACGTATTCAGGAAGCCAAGGATAAACTGCCCGCCGGTATCACGCCGGCGATGGGTCCCATTTCCACCGGTCTTGGCGAAATCTATTTATGGATAGTCGAAGCCCAAGAAGGGGCCAAAAAACCTGACGGTTCGCCTTACACCGCGACCGATCTGCGTGAAATCCAGGACTGGATTATCAAACCGCAGTTGCGCAACGTGCCGGGGGTCACCGAAATCAATTCCATTGGCGGCTACGCCAAACAATATCAGGTGGCACCGATTCCGGAAAAACTGGCGTCCTATGGTCTGACCTTGCAAGACATCGTTACCGCGCTGGATCGTAACAACAATAATGTCGGTGCCGGTTACATCGAAAAGCGTGGCGAACAATATCTGATTCGTGCGCCGGGCCAAGTGCATTCGATGGAAGATATTCGCAACATTATTCTCGGTAATGTCCAGGGTGTGCCCATTCGCATTCGCGATGTCGGCGAAGTCGAAATCGGCCGAGAACTGCGCACCGGCGCTGCAACCGAAAATGGCCGAGAGATGGTATTGGGTACGGTCTTTATGCTGATCGGTCAGAATAGCCGTGCCGTCTCGCAAGCGGTCGACAAAAAGATGACGGAAATCAACCGCACGCTGCCCGAAGGGGTGCAGGCCGTGACGGTCTATGACCGAACGGTATTGGTCGATAAAGCCATCAATACGGTCAAGAAGAACTTAACCGAAGGGGCAATTCTGGTCATCGTGATTCTGTTTCTGTTCCTCGGTAATATTCGTGCGGCCATCATTACGGCAATGGTCATACCGTTATCAATGTTGTTCACCTTCACCGGCATGGTGACGTATCAAGTCAGTGCCAACTTGATGAGTCTGGGGGCGCTCGATTTTGGTGTGATCATCGACGGTGCGGTGGTGATTGTGGAGAACTGTGTACGAAGGCTGGCCCATGCTCAGGAACAGCAGGGGCGTTCGCTAACACGTAGTGAACGTTTTCATGAAGTGTTCACGGCGTCGAAAGAAGCGCGGCGAGCGCTGTTATTTGGCCAGTTGATCATCATGGTCGTGTACTTGCCCATCTTTGCGCTGACGGGGGTGGAAGGCAAAATGTTTCATCCGATGGCGTTCACGGTGGTCATTGCCTTGGTGGGAGCCATGATACTGTCCGTGACCTTTATTCCGGCGGCTGTGGCGCTGTTTATCGGCGATAAAGTCGCCGAAAAGGAAAATGTGGTGATGCTGAGTGCCAAGCGTATCTATGCGCCGGTACTGGATAGCGTCATGAGCAACAAGCCGGTGATACTCACGCTGGCGGTGGTCGCGGTGATTCTGTCGGGCTTGTTGGCGACTCGGATGGGCAGCGAGTTTGTGCCGAGCTTGAATGAAGGCGATTTCGCCATTCAGGCGATGCGTATTCCGGGTACCAGTTTGTCGCAATCGGTCGCCATGCAGCAGCAGATTGAGCAGGCTCTGAAGCAGCAGTTTCCCGAAATCGAGCGAATATTTGCACGAACCGGTACCGCCGAAATCGCATCTGACCCGATGCCGCCGAATATCTCGGATGGTTACATCATGCTCAAACCTCGCGAGCAATGGCCTGAACCCGGTAAATCACGCGATGACTTGCTGGCGGCGATACAAGCGGCGGCCAACAAACTACCCGGCAACCTCTACGAGTTTTCCCAGCCTATCCAGTTGCGCTTCAATGAACTGATTTCAGGGGTGCGTAGCGACGTTGCCGTTAAAGTGTTTGGCGATGATATGGATGTATTGAATGACACGGCGACTGAAATTTCGGCGGTCATGGAGGCAATTCCCGGTGCATCCGAAGTGAAAGTCGAGCAAACTACCGGCTTGCCGATGCTGACGCTCAATATCGACCGGGATAAAACTTCGCGCTACGGCTTAAACGTGGGCGATGTGCAGGATGCGGTGGCTACCGCGATTGGTGGCACCGAAGCCGGCACCTTGTTTGAGGGTGACCGGCGTTTCGACATCATCGTGCGACTGCCGGAGAACCTGCGCAGTAATCTGGATGCCATCAACCGCTTGCCAATCTCATTGCCGCACGGGCAAAACCGAGATGGACGAACCAGTTATATCCCACTGGCCGAAGTAGCCAGCCTGGAAATGGCTCCCGGCCCTAATCAAATCAGCCGCGAGAACGGCAAACGCCGAATCGTCATCAGTGCCAACGTGCGAGGCCGCGACATCGGCTCTTTTGTTGCCGAGGCCGAACAAAAGCTGCAACAGAAAGTCAAAATTCCATCCGGTTATTGGACAAGTTGGGGCGGACAGTTCGAACAGTTGCAATCGGCGGCCCATCGCTTGCAAATTGTGGTGCCTGTGGCGTTAATCCTGGTTTTCACACTCCTGTTCATGATGTTTGGCAATGCCAAGGACGGTTTGCTGGTGTTCAGCGGCATCCCCTTTGCGTTGACCGGCGGCTTGGTCGCACTTTGGTTGCGCGATATTCCGATGTCGATTTCGGCGGCAGTCGGATTCATCGCCTTGTCGGGTGTGGCGGTACTGAACGGGCTGGTAATGATTGCCTTTATCCGTGGTTTGCGCGACGAAGGCATGTCGCTGGATAAGGCGATTGTGGAGGGTGCTCTGACACGTCTTAGGCCAGTGTTGATGACCGCATTGGTGGCCTCGTTCGGTTTCGTGCCAATGGCCATTGCCACCGGTACCGGCGCAGAGGTACAGCGCCCGCTGGCGACTGTAGTGATTGGCGGCATTCTCTCGTCAACGATGCTGACATTGTTGGTATTACCGATTCTTTACTGGTTCGCGCATCGCCAAGACCAACCAGTAAGTCCCATGATACCGGGAATACCGCAGATTGATTCTAACGAGGGTTGAACGATGAGTACCTGCAAGCCATCAGAAAAAACCTGTTGTTGTCCTGGCGAGAAACCGGATAACCACCAGCCAACGCCATCAAACTTATCGAGTGGCATCACGTTCAAAATCGAGGGACTGGATTGCGCCGAAGAGGTCTCTACCTTGAAAAGCGCGATAGGCCCGCTCGTGGGCGGCAGTGACAAACTGGCCTTTGATGTTTTAAACGGGCGCATGACGCTGTTGTCTGATGCCGAGCCCGTGACTGAAAAGACCATCATCAAAGCAGTAGCGGCAACGGGCATGCAGGCGGCTCGTTGGCAGTCCGGTCAGACCGATGCCGATGCCAAACAACTGCACCGTTCGAAGACCGTTTTTACCGTGCTTAGCGGTGTATTTATCGTGGCCGGCATGCTAATTCATATCGCCATAGCCGGCGGCTTTGTGGATATTCAAACCATTTTCAGCTCGGCCAAAAACGGCACCCTGCAATGGGACGTGGTCACTGACTATCTACAAAGCTTACTGAATGCCCATGCTCAGCAGGCTATGCCTTTGCCTGAAAAAATCGCCTTTGGTTTAGCGGTGGCTTGCGGTGCGCGGCATGTGATTGTTAAGGCGTTTTATGCCTTGAAACGCTTCCGAGCGGATATGAATTTGCTGATGACGATTGCGGTTATCGGTGCGATGTTCATTGATGAATGGTTTGAGGCGGCAACGGTCAGTTTTCTGTTTGCGCTGTCTCTGGCGATTGAGAGTTGGAGTATTGGCCGTGCCCGGCATGCCGTTGAAGCCTTGCTGGATTTAGCGCCCTCGACGGTGACGATCAAGGATGAAACCGGCCAGGAATGCGTGGTACCAGCGGCAGAAGTCAGTATAGGAACCCGTTTCATATTAGCACCTGGCGCTAAAATCCCCCTGGATGGCAACGTAATTGCCGGTTTCAGTTCAGTCAATCAGGCGCCGATTACCGGTGAAAGCATGCCGGTTGCCAAGCAAGTGGGTGACGAGGTGTTTGCCGGCAGTATTAATGTTGAAGGGACATTGGAAATCCGATCCACCAAGTTGGTTTCGGATACCACCTTGGCACAGATTACCCGGTTGGTCGGCGAAGCTCATGGTAAGCGAGCCGAGGTCGAACAATGGGTGGAGAAATTTGCGCGTATTTATACCCCGACTGTGATGCTGGTGGCGTTGGCCATGTGTATCATTCCACCGGTATTTTTCGAAGGGGGCTGGAACGAATGGTTTTACCACGCCTTGGTGTTGCTGGTCATTGCCTGCCCCTGTGCATTGGTCATTTCGACACCGGTCAGTATTGTCGCCGCGTTGGCCTGTGCAGCCCGACAAGGCATTCTGATCAAAGGGGGCATTTATATTGAAACACCCGCACATCTTAATGCGATTGCCTTTGATAAAACCGGCACGCTGACCTCGGGCGACCCAATCGTCACGGGGGTTTATCCTTTTAATGGTCATAGCCAAGAAGAACTTCTAAGCCGCGCTGCCGCACTGGAAGCACGAAGCAATCATCCGTTGGCCAAAGCCATTTTACGCTATACGGAACAACGCGGTATCAACGTGGCCAGCGCAGACAATGTGACGGTTCTACCGGGTAAAGGTGTCACCGGACTATTTAATGGCACGGATTTCTGGTTGGGATCGCGTCGCTATTTATTGGAACGTAGTCAGGAAATCCCGGAAATCAGTGAAAAAGCAATTGCCCTTGAACAAACAGGGCAAACCGTGATTGCCATCGGCAATGATCGGCATATTTGCGGTCTCATTGCCGTTGCCGACCAGCCTCGCGCCGACATCAGATCGATTTTGCAAGCGCTGAGACAAAATGGAATCCAACACCTGGCAATGTTGACCGGTGACAATCGGGTGACGGCCAATAACATCGCGGCCCAAATTGGCATCGATGAGGTACACGCCGTATTATTGCCGGCCGATAAAGTGGAGATCGTCAGTCAAATGGTCGAGAAATACGGACAGGTAGCGATGATCGGTGATGGTGTCAACGACGCACCGGCACTGGGACGGGCCAACCTGGGAATTGCCATGGGGGTGTTAGGGTCAGATGCGGCTATCGAAATAGCCGATATTGCCCTGATGGGCGATGATCTTTCCAAGCTACCTTGGCTGATCGGGCATTCCAAAAGAACACTGGCGATTATTCGACAGAATATTGCTTTTGCGCTGACGATCAAAGCAGCATTCGCCGTTTTAGCCTTTGCAGGTGTGGCGACCTTATGGGAAGCCATAGCAGCCGACATGGGCGCTTCCCTATTGGTTGTAGCCAACGGATTGAGATTACTTCATCCCAAAAATACGGCCTTTTAAGTGGCCTGAACTTATTAAAGGTCGCTTTAACATTGTCAAAGCGCCTAGACATTACCATTTCAAGATACCTTTGGAGATAACCATGACATTAAAATCACTGATTCTTTTAGTTTTAGCTGAATCCTTATTATCTGCTTGTAGCTTCATGGAGCCTCATGCCATGGATACTGACCTGACTATACAGCATGAGGCATTAGCCAAACATTTCCAAGACGAGGCCAATGAATTACAGACCAAGATTGAGGAACATAAAGAATATCTCAGCCAATTTGAGTCGCAACGTTACGTTTATGGTAGACATGCGAACGATCTTAAAGCGCATAGCCAAGAAGTGATTGATCTTTACCAGCAGGCCGTCACTGCAAACCGGGATATGGCAGAGATGGTTCGAGGAACGGAGCATTAATCTGGCGATCCGCTTTTGTGGAACTTATAAATCTGAGAAACTTGTAACGGCGTGAACCTAACTATTGGCAAACTTGCCAAACAAACCGAAGTCAGCCGCTTGCTGGATGCAGATCAGGTAGGTGCGTTTTGTCTTGCGCCATCAATCGCGTCACATCAATTGGTCGTTTTCTGAAACAACACATACAGGCGCAAAGATGAAACTGACGATCGGCAATCTGGCCAAACAAACCGAAGTCACTGTTGAAACTATCCGTTATTACCAGCGTATAGGTTTGCTGGATGAACCTGGTAAACCCCTTAGCGGCTACCGGCATTATCCACCCCATACCATCGCCAGAATCCGGTTCATCAAACGCGCGCAACAAGCGGGTTTTACCTTAAAAGAAATTGCCCAACTGTTATCGCTTGATGATGATCATTGCGCCGATGTGCGAAAAATTGCCGAACAGAAATGCCAGCAAATCGATGCGCAAATAAAGGATTTAACGGCCCTTCATAATGTATTGGATAGCCTGGTTAAAGGTTGTCAGAACGATTCCTCCGCAGAACATTGTTCCCTCATCAATGCCCTTTCAAATAACTCGGACTCAAAATCCTGAGTATTCAAAAATAATGCAACAACTGCTTGACTCTGTTCTATAGAACGGGATTTAAATTTTTATCCGAAGTTTATTAAAACATCACATTCTCTGCATTCATCATGCTCTTGTTGAATGCAGAGGATCAGGCGCTTAGTTTTTATTTCGGAAAATCTTATGACGACAGAACATGAAATACCACCCACAGAAAACCCATCCTGGCTAGGAATCGGTGCCGTACTAGCCGCTATCGGCGCATCGGTCTGCTGTGTCGGCCCCTTGCTGCTTATATCCTTAGGGATTGGCGGCGCGTGGATGAGCGCCTTCACTTCAATGGAAACGGTTAGACCTTATTTTATTATTCTAACCCTGATTTTTATTGGCCTGGGGTATCGCAAACTCTATTTGATACCGGATAGCTGTGAAGAAGGCGAGGCCTGTGCATTACCCGAAGTTAAACACAAACAGCGGATGATCTTCTGGATTGGCTCGGCGTTGATCTTACTGCTGTTGACCTTTCCCTGGTATGCCCCGATTTTTATGAATTAAGGAAAATGATGATGACTATTAAAACCGTATGTTTAATATTGAGCTTGTTAGCCACACCTTTATTAATGCAGACAGCCTCTGCTGAAGCAACTGCTGTTTCTGTGCAAAATAAAAACAGCAGTCAATCGGTCACCTTGGATATGCAGAACATGACCTGCGCGATGTGCAAAGTCACCATTAAAAAGGCTTTGCAGGGTGTCGAGGGTGTACAAAAGGTCAGTGTCGATGGGGATTCTAAAATAGCCGATGTCACGTTTGATCCGCAAAAAACCAGCATAGAAGCCTTGATTAAAGCGACTACAAATGCCGGTTACCCCGCGACTGTTCACCAGCCAAAGTAATTCAAGGAATCGTTATGTGGACTACAAAACTAAAAATTGACGGCATGACCTGCCCAAGCTGTGCTGATGGTATCGAGAAAAAACTGAATGCGCTTGAGGGTGTTGAAATCAAAGTTTCTTACCCGGAAGGCAGTGCCATACTGACGGTTACGGGTGAAACTCCTCTTGAATCACTCATTGAGCAAATTGCGCAAAAAGGTTATCAGGTTAAAGAAATTGACGACAAGACGGCCGAGGCCGATAAACAAACAGCGGCTGCACACCATGGCAAGCCGCTGCATGTGGCGATCATCGGCAGTGGCTCGGGCGCTTTCGCCTGCGCCCTGAAAGCAGTGGAAAAGGGCGCCAAAGTGACGATGATTGAACGCAACCCGATCATTGGCGGCACCTGCGTCAATATCGGCTGTGTGCCTTCCAAAATCATGATCCGCGCAGCGCATATTACCCACTTACAAAAAAATCATGCGTTTCCCGGCATTAAAAAACAACAACCGGTGATAAACCGCAAGCAACTGGTTGCCCAGCAGCAAGCTAGAGTCGATGAACTCAGAGCAGCCAAATATGAAAATATTTTGGCAACTCATCCGGAGATTAATCTGATCAAAGGACAGGCGCGGTTTAAAAACGCCAACATACTCATTGTCGACCAGGAACACGGCGAATTCACCGAAATTACCGCAGACCGCTTTCTGATCGCCACCGGGTCGTCTCCGGGCATACCACCCATTCCTGGTTTGGCAGGCACACCTTACTGGACATCGACCGAAGCATTGATTGCAGAACAACTACCGGAACATTTAATCGTCATTGGTTCAGGGATAGTCGCTCTGGAACTGGCGCAAGCCTTTTTACGGCTGGGGTCGAAAGTAACGGTGCTGGCCCGCCATACGCTCATGTATCGGGAAGACCCCGCCATAGGATCGGTATTGCAAGCCGTCATGGAAGACGAAGGCATGACCATCCTGACCCATACCCAGGCAGAAGCCGTGAGCTATAAAAAGAGTCTGTTCGGTTCAGGAGAATTTACCCTGAAAACCCGGTCAGGCCAAATTATTATCGGAGACCAATTACTGATTGCCACCGGTAGGCCGCCTAATACCGAAGGCTTAAGTCTGGAAAAAGCGGGGGTTAAGGTCAATAAGGATGGCACTATCAGTATTGACGATCACATGCGCACTAATGTCGAACATATCTATGCCGCCGGCGACTGCGCCGACCAGCCGCAGTTCGTTTATGTCGCAGCAGCCGCTGGAACCCGCGCCGCCATCAATATGACCGGCGGCGATGCTGCTATCAATCTATCGGCGATGCCGGCGGTGATGTTTACCGAACCGCAAATGGCCACCGTCGGTTTGACTGAACGCGACGCACAGCTGAACAATATCGAAACCGACAGCCGCCTGTTGCCGCTGGAGAATGTGCCGCGTGCCCTGGCTAACTTTGAAACCCGAGGTTTTGTCAAACTGGTTATCGAAGCCGACAGCCACCGCCTGATCGGCGCGCAAATCCTGGCGCCGGAAGCGGGCGAGATGATCCAGGCGGCGGTGCTGGCCATCCATAACCGGATGACGATAGAAGACCTGGCCGGACAGTTGTTTCCGTATTTGACGATGGTCGAAGGCATCAAACTGTGCGCGCAAACTTTTAGCAAAGACGTGAAAGAGCTCTCTTGCTGTGCGGGCTAAAAATGAATGTCTGTCTTAAGGATGACAAACTGATCAGACTCTCAACTCTGGCTGAACAAACCGGTATCAGTACCCATTGCATTAGAACCTATATAGATCGAGGTTTGATTCAGGTAAACGACAGAACAGCGGGCGGAATGTTCTTGTTTTACGAGCCCGTGATTGAACGGTTACTGTTTATTCGAACGGCTCGTGATGTGGGTGTTCCGTTAGAGCAGATTGACCGTTTATTGTCAGGCCGTGATAACAGGGATGTTGACGCTACGGAAACAAGTCTGGCTGAGTTAACTCAATATATTGAAACATGTCGGGATCGATTAAATTGTTTTGAACAAAGCCTGAAGCAGCATTTAGGTATCGTGCTTTAAGTGAATTACTGAGGAGCATTAAAATGCGAGAAAAATTAAGTCAATTTGGCGGTTTATTCGGTGCCGCGATTGCTGCGGCGTGTTGTCTCGGCATCTCTGTTGTGCTCAGCACAGTAGGTGCTGTTGGGCTTGGTTTTCTGATAAACGATGCCTATTTGTTACCGATATTTGTAGGGTTCACCGGTTTAAATTTATGGGCGCTTTATCGTTCCGCCAGGAAACATGAAGCGCTATCGGAGGAAGCGATGCTCGCGTTCTGGACCGGTGGTATCGGCGCATTGCTCAGTATCATCGGCTTGGGGTTTACCGTTACTGGGATATTGCCGGTCGCCGTGATACTGGTCTATAGTGGGCTTACTCTTTTTGTCGTCGCCAATATCTGGGATTTTATGATCGGACGCAACAGTCCTGCCTGCGTGGATGACGAATGCAAGACAGAAGACCGGTAACAAACGATGGAGACGCCCATTTGCCCGGCTTGTGGATGCTCGTTAGTTAGATTAGGCATCACTAAGAAAAATGCTGTTCACCATAACTATGCAGGGAAGCAATACTGGTTCTGTTGCAAAGGTTGTTTGGAGTTATTCATAACCCACCCTGAATCATGTCTGGCCGAAACAGCCGGTTTGACGGTATGTCCTGTTTGTTTAGCTGAGAAACCGTTTAATGCCACAGTGACAGTGGATTTTAATGGCAACTCGGTTGGGTTTTGTCGCTGCCCTCATTGCTTGAATGAATTCAATAAAAATCCACACTATTTCATTGCGCGTTTAGCCTGGCAAACAAACTATGCCGGTGTTTTCGGTGAAACCATTGGCTGTTGTGGTAAATAAATCGAAACGAAGCAAGGTGGAACAATGAAAACAAGTTTAAATAACACGGCTCACTTATCCAAGTGTGATAACAAGTCTTGTGATACCTCTTTAACGCAGCCATATTCCGACCAATCCCTGTCGCCGAGAAGGCGTTTAACCGGTTGGTTTTTTGCGTCTTTAGCATTGCTCGCCTGTCCTTGTCATATTGCTTTTTGGATCATGCTGTTTTCCGGGACAGCCTTAGGCAGTTTCTTGTCAGCAGATACGGTAACCGCCGTCATGGGATTTTCGGTGATATGCCTAATTTCGTTAACCGCAGCACTGTTGGCATTTAATAAAATTAAACTGTAGAGACGCGCACATCGTGTCTCTACAGTTTGATGCCTAGATGGATGAAGCCTAAAGTGCCCAGAAAACTGACCAATATCCCAACCAATATCGTGATGGGTTTCCTCGGTGCCGGTAAAACCACGGCCATTCTTAACTTGCTTAATCAAAAACCGGCTGACGAAAAATGGGCGGTATTGGTCAATGAGTTTGGACAAGTTGGAATCGACGGCTCTATCTTCGCAGCTCACGGAGCAATAATCAGGGAAGTGCCGGGGGGCTGTCTGTGTTGTGCGGTGGGACTGCCTTTTCAGGTTGCCGTTAATCGCTTGTTAACGGAAGTCAAGCCGGACCGTTTGCTTATTGAACCAACGGGGTTAGGCCACCCAAAGCGGGTCTTGGATAGGCTCGTCGGCGGGCATTTTCAAACCGTGCTGGATGTGCGGGCCAGTATCTGCCTGGTTGATCCGAGAAAGTTAGGCGATAGTCGCTACACATCGCATGAAAACTTTGTTGATCAAATCGCCTTAGCTGATGTGCTAGTCGCTAATAAAATGGATTTAGCCGACAAGGCAGTGACTCAGCTGTTCGAGCGTTGGGCCGATGGCAGCCGACCACGTAAAGCGGTTGTTGCTCAAACTGTTCAAGGTCAACTGGATGTTGCCTGGCTGGATTTGACCAGAAACCCGGAAAGGCAAGCCTCTTTTCCTAATGCCCATCAAGATCAATTCACTCAAACAGCTGAAGTCACGCTAACGAATAAGTATCAACTTAAGTCTAATTCAACGGATGGTTACCAGAGTTTTGGCGCTGTATTCCCGGAACACAGTTGCTTTGATTATATACGCACATCACGGTTACTAAGCAACCTTGAGGCAGAAAGAATAAAAGCGGTTTTTGCGACCGATAAAGGCTGGTTTATTTTTAATGCGGTTGATGGGGTAATGACTATCGTGCCGTGTAAACCTTCAGCGAATAGCCGAATAGAGATTATCACCACACAAAACAACCGGCAGGATATTTTCTTAGCGTTAAGCCACTGTATTGTAAATAGCTGTTCTGACTTGGATTAACAACCTCTTTTTCCAATCAGGAAGCCAGACAGGAGCAGATTCCTGCTGACTGGTTTGAAATCATTATCGAAAACTTCATGTCTGTTAACTTTCTGATTGACTCTGTTCCTAAGTACGGCATTTATTATTTCAATCGTACTTTGAGAAGGAAAATACCATGATACAAGTGAAATTCGGAGTCGAACTCGTTGATCTTTGGCGAGACCACGGTCGCGATTGGGCTTCCCTCTATGGCAAAACACCATTGGCGTTGATGGCGGCCGGTTTTGGCAATGCAGCCATCAGCCACCTGTCGGTGTTGCACTTCCTGAGCCCGATCTTTAATTTCACAGCGGTTAATTGTCTCGTATTTGCCCATAGCAAGCTTTATCAGTCATCCGTTCAGACCGATGAATCCGGCGAGACTGGCCCAGAGCCTAAAAGCGAGCGTCTGTATAAGACACTGTTCTGTGTTACCGCGACGCTCACGCTGGCGATGGTCGGCTTGCCGAGTATTTACTATCTGCTTTTGGGAAGCGTTGCGGGCCTGCTTTCCGGACTGTTCGGCATCGGCGGCGGCATTATTATCGTCCCTTTCCTGGTCTGGCTTTTTTCGGCTCAGGGGATTGCGCCGGACCTGGTCATGCTGATGGCCGTGGCGACTTCGCTAGCCACCATCATCGTCACTTCAGCCGCCTCCCTTCAGTCTCACCACCTTCTCGGTGCGGTCGACTGGCCGGTCGTGAAGCAACTGGTGCCAGGTGTCTTGGTCGGTTCTCTGTTGGGGTCAGTTGTCGCGGACAGCCTGCCGACCGATCTTTTTAAAACGCTGTTCGCCTTTTTTCCGCTATGGGTAGCTTTTCAGATAATCAAACCCTACTCGCCAGCGCTCGTTCCTGATAAGTCGCCTGGCGAACGAAACCTTGTCGGTGCAGGCGGCATCATCGGTGTACTTTGCACTCTCCTGGGCGCCGACATCGGGGTCATCATCGTCCCTTTCCTGGTCAAGCGCCAGTTTTCCTTGCGCCAAGCCGGGATTATTTCCAGCGCCTGTGGATTATCCATCGCTATCGTCGGTTCTTTCGGCTACATCGCCCTGGGCTGGAGCAACGCCAGTCTTCCTAGCTGGAGCCTGGGTTATCTTTATGTACCGGCGTTTCTTTGCATCGTGACCAGTAGCCGGGTATTCGCCCCAATGGGGGCGCAACTCGCACATAAGCTGCCGACCGAGAACCTGAAAAAGATATTTGCGCTGTTCTTGTTCACAGTCGGGATACGGCTGCTTTGGCAGACAGTCGTTTAATCATCCGCAATTACTCTATAAACACACAAATCTTAACAATCAGATTTTAATTATTAAACACCCAATCTTTATGTGTTTATTACACATTACCTGGGTAAGGATGACACCGTATGATAAGTGGTTGGTTTAAAATTGCCTTGCAAAAAAATATTTTGACGCGCGCGATTAAGATTGCGCTAGTCGTGGGTTCAATTCTGATGTTGATCAATCACGGCGATGTGATGTTGAGCGATGGATTATCGATAAAGGAATACATCAAAATCACCTTGACCTACTTAGTGCCCTATTGTGTTTCGACCTATTCAAGTACTGAAGCGATTTGTGCTGCTGAGAATATGCCCAGTATTAATCAATTAATCTGGGAACTTCTTAAAAAGAAAGGATGCGAACTGGTTCATTGTTCAAAAACTGTTTTTAATTCGCTCATTATCCGACTGCAACAAATTAAAAATAATCAAAACATTTAATGAGTTGCATTGATGAGAAGCAATCAAAAACAGCAGTTCTCTCGTTATTCCGCCCCTGTGATGGAGCTGGACAACCCTTCATCGGCAAAAAGCTTTGCGTATTTCACGCCTTGGCTTTTTGTATTTACCCTGATCTGGATTGCCGGTTACGCGACTATATTCCCAGACCCAATCGGGCTTGCAGCCAGCAATTGGCCGCTGATCATCGTCGGTGTGTTTGGTGCATTCATCGGTAATGCTACCGCGATTGGGGGCGGCATTGTTTTTATTCCCGTGCTGATGTTCGCTTACCAAGTCGATCCGGTCAGCGCCTTAAAACTCGCGTTCGTCACCCAGGCCGTCGGCATGACCAGCGGCGCATCCGGTTGGCTGCGGCGCGGCGAAGTACCGTTGCGGCTTTTGAAATGGACCGTGCCTGCGCTTATTATTGGGACAATGATATCCACATTCTTGATTCACCCGCAGCCGATGCTGGTCAAAGGGCTGTTTGGCCCCATTGCGTTCATAGCGGGCTTGCTGACGCTGATCACGTTGGATCGAAAAGGCGGACTAACAGAACTTCCCGCGCATGCCCGTATCCCAATCGTCCTGGTTTCTTTTATCGGCGGCATGATTACCGGCTGGGTTGCGATTGGCGAGGGCGAAATCATTGCCGCCTTTTGTATGCTCGCCTATGGCCTTAACGCTAACCGGGCAATTGGGCTGGGCGTAGTATTGTTGTCGTTAAATTCCCTGCTACTGGCTTTTATTCATGCCTTCTATTATGGTGGCGTACCCTGGGAGTTGGCGGCATTCACGATGCTCGGCGTACTCTGGGGTGGACGGCTGGGGCCCTTTCTTGCGCAATGGATTTCCCCGCGTGACACAAAAAAGGGTTTCGCCTTTATCGCGTTGCTCGATGGTTTGGTGATTACTCTTCAGGCGAGCTATGTGATGTTTTTTCGCTAAACTGTGCAGACTCTCTATCGGACTGTTTACCCTGAGATAACACGATTCTTTTACGCTGTTGTTGAACGACCGAGCTAAGTTTCAATAAATAATCTAATCTTAGTAAGTTTGGCTTCTTTTTGTGACCTCTTTTCTAATGCCTTTAGCCGAGAAATATTTCATTATTGCCGTCATAAAATCTGAGATTTTTCATTTATTGCGTCAATAATTGGCCTGCCGTGTGACACAAATATTGAAAAATCCGACAACTATCAATCAGTCGTGATTTACAAACAGTTGTCCTATCGGATAAAGAGAGACTTGTTTATGCGTACCAATATTGATACGCTACGCGAATGAATCCAATCCTTTCTGTTAGATTTTTTGCCACTGAAGCCGGTAGCGAACCGGTTAGAGAATGGTTGAAAGCGTTATCGGCTCAGGATAGAAAAACGATTGGCGAAGATATTAAAACGGTGCAGTTCGGTTGGCCTCTTGGCATGCCTTTAGTCGATTACCTTGAAGGCGATATTTGGGACGTCAGAATTAAGCTGGATAATCGGATTGCCCGCGTTCTGTTTGTCATCGTCAACCAAACGATGATTTTGCTGCATGGTTTTATCAAGAAAAATCAAAAAACACCGAAGCCAGAGCTTGATCTGGCAAAACAACGATTGAAAGCATTACGGGGGAAAAAATGACCAGTCAACACGAAGAGAATCCTCATATCGGCAGCAGCTTTGACGATTTTCTCAGCGATGAAGCAATTCTCGAAGACGTAACCGCCGTGGCAACCAAACGGATTATTGCCTGGCAAATTTCAGAAGGCATGTCTTCGCTTAAGCTGAGTAAAACGGCAATGGCCAAAAAAATGCATACCAGCAGAGCATCGCTGAATAGGTTGCTGGATGAAGAGGATACCAGTTTAACCCTTACAACCTTAGTGAGCGCCGCCGCCGCTCTCGGGAAAAAGGTAAAAATAGAGCTGGAACCCTCTTGAGTTGGGAGGTTTACCGAATAAGATGGGCCGCGTTACCTTAGCCCATCTTGCCTAGATTAATGTGCGTCGATTTTGACGAAAAGACTTACTGTTTACATCTGACGATGCATTGCCGCCATACTTAAATTGGCTTCAGCCGCCTTTTCATAGGCATTAATCAACACTCGACAATGGCTTACCAAGGTGTCGAGTTGCTTGCCGTAAACATAGCTTTTTGACTGGTATTGGCTAAGCAGTTTTTTGTGCTCTTCAACTTTAAGTTGCAGTTCTTTCGCGGCTTCTTCGTAATGTTTAGCCAATGCCTCATGATCTGCCTTTGTCGTTGCGCTTTGTACGGCTTGAGTCATATCCATCGGATGAGGGTTCATCTCGCTGCATGCCACTAAGATGCCAGCACCTAACAATAGGGTAATCAATAGTTTTGTTTTCATAGATTTTCTCCAGATTTAGTTGTTATTAATCGTTAATTTCGTCCTGTTTTTATAGTTCATGGAGTGATGAAAAATTAGAAATAACATCAATCCGCTCTATAAATCTTTATTTTTCAAGCACAAATAGTGCCATTATTAAAATCAATAAGTTAAATTCGTTTTTAAGTACTCCCGTGTCTGATTGCGCAACACTGGTGCAAATAGGCGTGTTGACGCACCGCATTGGGTCAACCTCCTAAGCTGATGTGCGAGAAAATTCATCTCTTGCCTTTCGAACCTTAAAAGCTGTATTCAAGAAGTGTTCGCCAACGAGGCGTTGTAGCATTGCCTCCAGTTGAGATTCGTCTAAATCATTCACCTCTTGATGAAGACGCGGAGCAATCTTGGCAAAAATCGTTACCAGCCGAGGGTCAAAGTGGCTACCGCCTTCTTTTACGAGCTTGGAAATAGCATCGACTACGGGCCACGCTTCCTTGTACGGACGTTGCGAGGTCAGCGCATCAAACACGTCCCCTATAGCAAATATTCGCGCGTTTAGTGGAATGGTGTTCCCTGTAAGGCCTTGCAAATACCCGCTGCCGTCATATTTTTCATGATGAAACTCCACGACATCCCGCGCACCGGTTAACCAGTGCGATTTGTTTAGAATTTCCACGCCTAATACCACATGCGTTTTCATGACCTCGAATTCATCCGCTGTTAGTTTTCCCGGTTTCAGTAAAATCGGATCGCGGATGCCGATCTTGCCAACATCGTGCAAAAAAGCCCCTGCAATTAGATCGCGCATATTTTCTTCAGGCAATCCAATCGCTTCGCCAAGCCGTAGCGCGTAATAAGTCACTCGATAGTTATGATGGTTGGTTTCCGAATCGCGTTCTGCGATGGCACAGCCCAGTACATTCATCAGTTCAAGATTGCCTTGTAAGAGTTCGCCGGAAAGCCTGATGACGCCTCGATTGAGTGTCAGGACAATCGGA
The DNA here is from genome assembly GCF_000515215.1 of Methylomonas sp. 11b. NCBI lineage: Bacteria > Pseudomonadati > Pseudomonadota > Gammaproteobacteria > Methylococcales > Methylococcaceae > Methylomonas > Methylomonas sp. 11b. The sequence continues at coordinate 1,905,486 of NZ_KI911557.1, read as the reverse complement.
TACATCAAGAGGCTGGTAAAGAAAATGCCTAGCGTCACGAAGGCCAGCATACGGATTAGGTTTTGCTTCAACATGGCAAACGTTTCCGGATCAACCTGATAAACACCCTCGAAATAACCCATGGGCGAATCCTGTTCGCCACGTAGTGGAACCAGTGTCACCAGCCACAACTGCCCATGAATAAAATGCAGGTCATGAGTAAACTCGTCGGCCTGTGGAAATTGATGGCGATATTGATCGATGAATTGCTCGACCAATTCCTGTCCTTGGCGAACGGCTTCGAGTTTTAATTGTTTGTTGCGGTCGTACAATTCGACAATCAGAAAATGCTGGCTAACCAGCTGTTCGGCTAGCTGCGTCAGGTGTTCGGTCGATTGGGCATCGAGTTGTTCCAGATTATGGGCCGATGCTCCGCTGAATATCGCTGATTCCTTCAGCGCAAGGGCATGAACCAATTGCTCGGCCCTCTTGATCTCCAGCCATAAAGTGGAACCGCCTACCGTTACACTCAGGAACAACCAGCCTAAAAACAATCGGGTCAGAATTTTTCGGTGGATAAACCGATTGGTGGACATCGCTTGTGGCGATTTCATCTTTTTAGGCTGATGGCAACGTGATTGCTTGGTTTTCATTGTTCTAAGCAAACTTTTTAGCACGATTAAGCAGGATTTTTCTGAACTCTAAGATTGCCAAGGGTATAAATCCAACCCCGATCCAGACGACACACTGATGCAACGACACCGATTTGATCTGAAACAGGGTTTGCAGCATCGAAATATGGTGTATCGCCAACTGTAAGCTGAAACACACGGCGACAATCAGAAACAAGCGCAGATTGGAAAACAAGCCGATTTGCCAGATGACACGTTGCTCGCTTCGCGCACCGAAGGCACGCAGCAAACCGGTAATCACCAGAGCGGTAAAGGCGGCATCGCGAGCTTGATCTAGCGTATTGCCAACCACATGCAGTTCATAGGCAAACACGCCGAGCGTGACGCTCGCGGCTAACAAACCGGTGAATAAAGTCAGATAAAACAAATGCCGGTTGAGTAACTGGGACTGAGCCTGTCGAGGCGGGCGATTCAATACCCCTGGATCAATCGGATCGGTGGAAAGGGCCAAGGCCGCAAAACCATCGGTGACCAGGTTGATCCACAAAAGATGTAACGGTAAAAGCGGTAATGGCCAACCCAGCAGCACCGCACCCAACATCACCAACAACTCGCCGGTGCTACTGCCCAACAGGTAAGCCAAGGTTTTGGCGATGTTGTCATAAATGCCGCGTCCTTCTTCAACGGCGGCGACAATGGAAGCAAAATTATCATCGGCGACAATCATGTCGGCGGCTTCTTTGGTCACTTCAGTACCGGTAATGCCCATGGCGATTCCGATGGATGCTTCTTTGATAGCCGGCGCATCGTTCACGCCGTCTCCCGTCATCGCGACAACCGCCCCAGTCGCTTTCCATGCCCGAACGATACGCAGTTTATGCTCGGCGGTTACCCGTGCATACACCGAAACATGCGGCACGCGTTCCTTTAACTCAGCATCGTCCAAGTGGTCTATCTCGGCACCAATCAGAACTTCATCGCCCTTATCCATAATCCCTAATTCGCAGCCAATGGCCCGCGCGGTATCCGGATGATCGCCAGTGATCATCACCGTTTTGATCCCTGCCCGTTTGCATTTGCTGACGGCCTCTCTGGCTTCACCACGCGGTGGGTCCTGTAAGCCAACGAGTCCTAGCAAAATAAGCTGCTGTTCGATCTCGACATCACTACCGAATACGCCCGCACCGAAATGGATGCCTTCTAGTGGACGCTCTGCCACGGCCAGCACTCGCAACGCATCGTTGGCCAGTAAGCGATTGGCCTGAAAAAAATGAGTGCGGTCGATTTCAGTCAATGCCCTGACACCTTGGTCGGTGCGAATCAACGTGCAACGGCTAAGAACGACTTCGGGAGCACCTTTGACAAAGGCCCAGGGGAAATTGGTCTGACGACGGATAACGCTCATGCGCTTGCGGTCAGAATCAAAAGGGATCACCGCCAAACGCGGCATGTCCGTTTCAATGGCAGACCTCGTAATATTCGCTTTCTCGGCGGCCACCAATAACGCCCCCTCGGTAGGATCGCCTACTACAGTAGATCGGCCATCGATTAGCGTGAGTTCGGCATCGTTGCATGCCGCCGATGCTCGCAGCAAGGCGAATAATTCGGGGCTTTCCGAAGGGAAACTTTCCATGTTGCCAGAGAAAAATGTGCCTTCCGTGGCGTAACCTTCACCGGTAACACGATAGAGGTTTTGCGAGGTCACCAACTTGCGGGCCGTCATTTCACCCATCGTCAGCGTGCCGGTCTTGTCGGTACAAATCACCTGCGCACGGCCCAATGTTTCGACCGAAGCCAAGCGTCGCACCAAGGCATGCCGTTGAACCATTCGCTGTACGCCTAATGCCAGCGCAATCGTTACCACCGCTGGCAGCCCTTCGGGAATCGCCGCGACCGCAAGACTCACCGAACTTAGGAAAAGCTCAAAGGGGGCGATGCCTCGCCATACTCCCAGACCGAAAATCAAGCCGACAATGCCGAAACACGCTATCAATAACAGGCGCCCAACCCGCTCCAGTTGGCGTTGTAAAGGGGTTTCTCCGCTTTCGGCCGATTCGAGCAGTTTCGCGATGCGACCCAGTTCGGTTTCCATGCCGGTGTTGACCACCACTGCGCGAGCGGAACCACCAGTCACACTGGTCCCGAGAAAAACCATATTGCTCCGCTCAGCCAGCGGTGTGTCCAATACCAGACTAACGGTAAACTTAGCCACGGCTTGCGATTCCCCCGTGAGCGGGGCTTCATTGACACGAAACACGGAAGCTTGAATAAGGCGGGCATCCGCCGCAACCAAATCGCCCGCTTCGAGTAACAGTAGATCGCCAGGAACGACCTCAGATGTGGTGACCACCAGGCTATGGCCATCCCGAATCACTCGGCAATGCGGCGCTGTTAAACGAGCGAGTGCGGCTGCCGCTTTCTCGGCTCGATACTCCTGGAGAAAGCCAATGACCGCATTCAAGATCACGATAGCGATGATGGCAATACCGTCGATGACTTCACCGAGTGCAACGGAAACGGCCGCTGCGCCAATCAGCACCCAAATAACGAGACTTTTAAACTGGCTGATAAAAATCAACAAAGCCGAAAATCGCTTGCCCTTATGCAGTTTATTTTGCCCATATCGAGCAAGTCGCTTTTTCGCCTCTTCGGTGGAAAGTCCCTGTTCCATATCGGTCGCAAGCAGGCCTGCGGTTTCGATTGCAGATAGCTTGTGCCATGTATGCATCATGACCCACCTCCCTTTAAACATATCGGTGATGGCAGAGATAACGACCGGTGGCAGCGTGGGATTATCAAAACGAGTCCCTATTCCGGAATACTGCCCAATAACGAATCCACTGCGGTAGAAACCGCTAGATCGACCCTTTTATCGTTTATTAGCCCGCCCAAAATGCCACCATCCCCGACCAAACAAATAACGCTGTCCCGCCATAGCAGCAAGCCCTTCTCCTTGTCGTATAGAAAGCCTGCCACTTCCACCTTATCGTTGCTGCCAACCACATTGAGATCGATAAGGGCCAAGACCATGATCCAGCGTGCATCCGGCGGACCAAGGCGTTTTATCAAGGCAGGATCGGCGGCCCGTAGACTATCGCCCGTCAGGGCAGCACTCTCGCCCGAATTACTCAAGACCACGGGGTATCCTTTCCGCTTCAGGATCGTTGCCGCCTTTTGGCGCAAAGGTTCTTCGAGAGGAACCGCGACCTGCTGATCGATTCGCGCATCAACAGCTGGCAATAACGTAATTTGACCTATGGATTCAGGCTTAACGTCCGAAGTCCGGTAAAATGCGGGCTGGGTAACGGCACATCCTTCCAACAAGAAAAACACACCAACCAAGGTGATTGTGATCGATTTATGCCAATGGATCATCATGATTCTCTCCCCTCTTTGCTTGTGTCATACGGATGTTGCAATTTTATTCATTATTTTGTGGCTCTTACCAAACTTACAAAGGACATCACAGTGCTGTCGAAGTTTATACTTTATCGTAGTTTTTATTTGTTTGATTGAATGGCGACCCTACCGATAAGATCAAGCGTTTGAATGAACTGAACCTGCAGGGTATCCCCATTGGCCGTAAGCGTGTCAAAACCTTGATGATGAAAATGGGCATTGAAGCGGTGTACTGCGAGCCTAAAACCAGCCAGAAATCGCCGGGACACGAGGTTTATCCTTACCTGCTACGAAGCATAAAGATCAATCGCGCCAATCAGGTTTGGGCTTTGGATACGACCTACATTCTTATGGCGAAAGGCTTCGCCTATCTGACTGCCGTGCTCGATTGGGCCAGCCGTAAGGTCTTGGCCGCTAAAGTCGCCATCACCCTGGAAGCTCGTCATGCGGTGGATGTCTTGGGGCAGGCGTTCCAGCTTCTCTCGGTTACACCTAATGTGAGGCATCGACTTTGAACTTCGATTACCTTTTTCCATGAGGCAATGCACCGCCTGCCATTTTATTGACTTAATTTTCGATCTTTGGTCTTTTCTTATACAGAGGATGACATTGCCGTTATCTATATACATGAATATTAAATGAAAAATTTGTATGGCATAATTAGTGCTTAATTAATTTTACATTATGTGTTTTGTAGGAGAAATTTATGGCAATTAGTTTTGATGCAGCCTTGATGGAAAATCCGCAAATCTTGAGACTGCGAGAAAAACGTAGCGAAATCTTGGCATCCAATCTGGCTAACGCCGATACTCCAGATTACAAAGCTCGAGATTTGGACTTTAAATCAGTGTTTCAACAAACACTTGCAGCTAAAGGTTCTGATTTGCAGCGCACCCAACAGGGACATTTAACAGCCCCAAATAATATGCTTGGTGCACAGCTGCTGTATAGAAATCCCCAGCAAGCTTCATTAGATGGTAACACTGTAGAAGAGCATATTGAGCAAGCAAAATATGCAGAGAACGCACTGCAATATCAGTTCACGCTGATGTCTATCTCCGATGATTTTAAAGGCCTAATGACGGCCATTAAAGGACAGTAGGTTCAATTTCCAGCAAGAAGAAGCTTGCACATTTAGTTGAGCGATGAAATTGCTTAATGATTGTTTATTAGTGTAGTTACAAATTTGATCTTTCCCTAATTTCACGGACACATTACTACGAGACCATTTTGGCTTCAAAAGCATCGGTTCGAATTTTCCGGTTCTGTCACATTAACCATCGAGTAGCGGATTCGGTTATTTACTATTGCACTGGTAGGATTTGCACGGAAAAGGCGATGCTTTCCGGCCGGTGTAATGGGGTGCGGCGCAGGCGTTTAATGCGGGGATGATCACCAGCAGAAGGGTAACGGCAGAAACGAGCTTTACGATGCCAATGGAGCGGATGCAGTTAAGGATGACTTTAAACATGGTTCTAAACACTGATTAATGATGGCACCCCCCCGGCGTAGCCGGGGGGGGTGGGTGAACAAACCTTTGAGAAACGGCCAGCCACCATACCAAAATACCGCGGAAGAAAGGCCGAATAGAACATAGATGTCGCCCGGAAAACGAATGGCTTCTCGCAGCCCCACCAGGGTTTGGAGCATCTTCCGGAAATCCGCCGCCATGTGGGCATGATGGGCGTGGCCGGCGTGCGCTGGCTTCGATTCGGGAGCCTTGGGTAGGTCGGTATTGGATTTCATAATGGGAATTCTCCCATTCTTTACTATGCCACGGGTTTCGTGAGCCAGGGCGAGCAAGGTACCAGTACGTACAATTGCATAGGGGATGGAAACATTCCCTGACTTGTGTGAAGCGTTACATCTGACGATGCAGATTTGCCATATTCAAATTTTCTTCCGCCGCTTTTTCGTAGGCATTGATCAATGATTGGCAATGCTCTTTAAACCCTTCGGCTTGCCGGCCGTAAAGATAGCTTTTGGCCTGGTATTGGCTCAAAAGCAGCTTGTGTTCCTGGACCTTGGCCTGCATCTCCTTAGCGGTTTCTTCATAGTGTTTTACCAACGCCTCATGCTGTACGGCCAAGTCCAAATCCATCGAATGAGGATTGATTTCGCTACAGGCGGCTAATAAGCCGATCGTTAAAAGCAAAGTGATTAGTAATTTTGTTTTCATAGGTGATTTCCAGAGAAACGGATTTTAGTTTAGTAATCCAGAAGCAATTTGACGGTGCAGTCGAGCCATTCCCAAGTTTTCTTGCTCGGCTTGGGCATATATTTTGATCAATTGTAAACAATGCGCTTCGAATTGGGCATATTGCTCATCTGCTTTTGAAAGAATTGCTCGATATTCCCCTAATTGTTTTTTGTGATCATCGGACTTCGCTTTCATTTCATGGGCTATTTGTTCGTAATGAACTGCCAGTGCTTCGTGGTCTGTCTTTGTTTTCGCGTTATGAATGGCTACGATCATGTCCATGGGATGAGAAGCCAGTTGGACGCAGCCGCTCAACAATCCCAGCATTGCTGAAATCAGTAAAGTTTTCGTCATGTTCATAGTAAATTTCCTTAAATAAAGTTCTGTTTTCGGGGATGGAGGCACATTAAAATTGGTCGGTAGTTAGGTTTTTCGTTTTACTGCGCCTCATACACTTAATTTAAAGCTCTGACATCGACATCGCGCGATGTTTCGCCATCTATAGAAATAATCGATATACGTTTTCCCTTGGTTATAGAGAAAATGATTCATGTAATTCTCTAAGCGCGGAGCGAATAACGCGGAAAGAAGAATTTAGCAAAAGAAAAACAAGACAGGATGCGACGAAAATATCCGCCCATCCCGATTCAAAGTACCAAACTGCTCCCGCTGTGATAAATACCGATAGATTTGACGCAATGTCGTTTCTTGAACATTCCCATACCGAGCTCATGTTGATGTCTTCATTTCTGTGCTTCCACAGCAGAAATAGACATAGCGAATTTGCCGCCAGGCCCGCCAAACTGAAAATACCCATGATTTCGTAAGATGGCAGTACCGGTTCAATCAACCGCTGAATGATTTGCGCCAAGACCACACATGCCCCGATCAATATCAAACTCCCTTTAAATAAGGCTCTGTTAGCGTTAACAGTTGATTTGCCCAACGGCGGCGAGCATCCAGGTTTGAGGTGTAGCGAGCTCACCCCATTGCTCCAATCCTCGACGCCAGCCGAGATAATTTTCCAGATATTTGGTGGCGACCCCATGAAATTGCCGCATCCAATTTTTCAGCCGACTGTCGTAGGCGTTGACGTTTTGAATGTGGTAAACCCCAGCCAACACCCGTACCCCCGCCGACAGATTCAAAGCGCGATGAGCGATACCGGCTTGGCGTGCAGCCCCTTTGAGACTGGCGCCACCATCGGTACAGAGTATGGAATCTGGGCGGATGACTTGGCTCAGAATCGGCGCTTCTTCGCGTTGACAAGCCAGGGTCAGTTTGAAATCGGTCGTGGCCCCATGACGATCGCGTAACACCAATACCGGTACTTGATCCTCGCCGGTGCCGCGCTGGTGAATGTCATGACCTCGGTGATGCGCTGGCCTGGGCAAGTGACGTGAGCCTTTGAATGACAGAGGGAAATAGGTTTCGTCCGCTTCCACAATACCTGTCAAGCCGGTCGCCTTCAACTCAACGACATCGGTGAGAAAACGGTGTCGCCAGCGAAAGCTCGTGGTTTTGTCGATCCCGCAACGATAGGCTGCATTTCGCACCGTCAGCCCTTCAATCATGGCTTGGCTATAAGTCAACCAACAGTCCTTATGTCGAAGTCGAGCCAAGGGTGTTCCCGTTAAGGCATTGCAACACTTGCCGCAGTCGCGACAACGGTAGCGTTGCAAACCGGCTTGCCGGCCCCAGCGAGCCAGTCGGTGACTTTGGCATTGCGGACAGCCTTGAGGCGCCGCTTGTTCTAGTCTGGCGGCAACCGTGTCTCCCGAGACCATCTTGTTCAGCCGGCTCAATACTCTTTGTTGCTGATGACTCGTCAGTTCATCGAGTCCTTTTAGCCAGTCCCGATAGCTTTTTGTGTTCATACCGCTACCTCCTTGTCGGCTGAGACCAAGCCAAAAAAGCGATCGTTCAATTTCAACTATTAACGCTAACAGAGCTTTAAATAAGGCCACTTTCGCCTTAGTAGCCGCTTCTTTAGAAACGGCGTACAGGCTTAAGCCATACGTCAGCGCATCGCCGAGATTGTCCAGGCTGTCCGATAGCAGCGCCGTTGATTTTCCGTAAACCGCCCCGCCGACAATGACGACAAACATAACAGCATTAATAACGAGAACAGCTTTAAGCGTGCCACGTTGTCGTTCGTGTAATTTCTCAATTGCGCAGTTATTTTCACAACATGAAGCCATATCAAAATTCTCCGTGAGCCTAACCAATTGATGAAAGCATCAGTAACCTCTCAAGACTATGAGGTTCGAAACCGTTCTTGAAACTGCAACACCAGGCTGTAAATCACCGGGAACACCAAAAGGCTTAATATCAACACGGTGAGCATGCCGCCCAGCGCGGGGGCGGCAATGCGTTGGGTCACGTCCGCGCCGGTGCCGGTCGCCGTCATGATGGGTATCAAGCCGATGATGTTGGCCAGCGAGGTAATCGCGACCGGCCGAACGCGCAATGCCGTCGCGGCTTCGCAAGCCACTCTGATTTCCTCGCCGGTCAATGGCGCCTGCTTTTGCGCCCGCAGTTTTTCGATTTCAATATCGATAAAACTTAGCACCATCACCCCGGTTTCCGCCGCCGTGCCGGCCAGCGCAATAAAACCGACATAGACGGTAATCGACAGGTTGTACCCCAACCAGTATATGAACCAAATTCCACCAATCAGGCTAAATGGAATCGCCAACATCACGATAGTCGGCTCGGTGATATTGCGAAAGGCGGTATACAACAGGATAAAAATCAGCAGTAGTGTGATGGGCACTACGATGCGCAAGCGTTCCGCCGCTCGCTCCATGTATTCGAATTGACCGGACCAAGTGACGGTATAACCAGCAGGTATCGTGACAGTCTCGGCTAAGGTCTTTTTTGCCTGCTCCACATAACCGCCAATGTCGGAGATTTTAAGGTCCACATAAATCCAGGCATTGGGCCGTGCATCCTCGGTTTTGATGACATCCGTACCGCGTTTAAAATTGATGTCTGCCACCGATGTCAAAGGAATCTGGCTTCCGGTCGGGGTGGAAATCAACACTCGTCGCAAGGCTTCCGGGTTATCCCGCAGATCGCGCGGGTAACGCAGATTGACCGGATAGCGCTCCAGCCCTTCCACGGTTTCGGTGATGTTCATGCCGCCGATCGCGCTTTGAATCACATCCTGCACATCGCCGACCGTTAAGCCGTAACGCGCGGCGGCTTCGCGGTTGATGTCGAAGTCCAGGAAATAGCCGCCGACCGCCCGATCACCGTAGGCCGACAGCGTGTCCGGCAAGGTTTTCATGGCCTGTTCGATTTGCAGCGACAGGGATTGCAGCACGTTCAGATCGGGACCGGATACCTTGATGCCCACCGGGGTCTTGATGCCGGTGGAGAGCATGTCTATCCGGGTTTTGATGGGCATGGTCCAGGCGTTGGCCAAACCAGGGAAATGGATGGCCCTGTCCATTTCATCCATCAGTTGCCGGGTGGTTTTGGTCGGATCAGGCCACTGTTCTCTTGGCTTTAACTTAATGGTAGTTTCCACCATCATCAACGGTGCGGCATCGGTGGCGGTTTCGGCCCGGCCGATCTTGCCGAACACATGATGCACCTCGGGAAAGGTCTTGATGATCTTGTCGGTCTGTTGTAACACCTCCTTGGCCTTGGTGACGGATATGCCCGGAAAGGTGGTGGGCATGTATAAAATGTCGCCTTCATCCAGGGGCGGCATAAACTCGCTACCCAGTTTGGATAAGGGATAAAGCGTAGAGGCCATCAACAGCAACGCCACTATGAGCGTGGCACCTCGCCAGCGCATCGCTACTTTTAAAACCGGCGAATGCATGGCATGCAAAATCCGATTAATCGGGTTTTTTTGCTCGGGAATGATCTTGCCGCGCACAAAATAGCCCATCAGCACCGGCACCAAAGTGATGGTCAATATCGCGGCGGCGGCCATTGCATAGGTTTTGGTGTACGCCAATGGGCTGAACAGGCGGCCTTCCTGTGCTTCCATGGTGATGATGGGCAGGAAGGAAACCGTAATCACCAACAGCGAGGAAAACAGCCCCGAACCGACTTCGCGGGAGGCATTGCCGATGGCTTCCCAGCGTTCCTGTGAAGTCAACTTGGCTTGTTTTTTCTCGGCCGCTTCGGCCAGGTGTTTATGGGCGTTTTCCACCATCACCACGCCACCATCGACCATATCGCCGATGGCCAGCGCGATACCGCCCAACGACATGATGTTGGCATTCATGCCTTGCCATTTCATCGCAATGAAGGCCATCAGGATACCCAAGGGCAAGGTAATCACGATAACCAAGGACGAACGCAGGTGCAGTAAAAACAAGGCGACCAAGGCGCAAACGATGATCAGCTCTTGGGTCAACGCCTCTTTCAAGGTGTCCACCGCCCGTTCGATCAGGCTGCCTCGGTCATAGACCGGGACGATTTCAACCCCTTCCGGCAGGCCTTTTTTCAGTTCTTCCAGTTTCGCCCGTACATCTTCAATGGTTGCCAGGGCGTTTTCACCGAAACGCATGATCACCACGCCGCCGGCTACTTCGCCTTCGCCGTTGAGTTCGGTGACGCCTCGGCGCAGCTCGGGGCCAATTTGAATATGAGCCACATCCTGTAACCGTATCGGCGTACCGTTGGCATCGACGCCCACCGGTATGGTATTCAGATCGGCGATGGATTTGATGTAACCCAGCCCCCTGACCATGTATTCGGTTTCACCCACTTCCAGCAGACGCCCACCAACATCGTTGTTGGAGCGCTTGATGGCCATCATCACCGTGGATAAGGCAATGTCATAGGCTTGCAGCGCGTTGGGGTCGACTTCCACCTGGTATTGTTTAACGTAGCCACCAACCGAAGCGACCTCAGACACACCAGGCACGGTCTGCAAGGGATAACGCAGATACCAGTCTTGAATCGAACGCAGTTGCGCCAGGTCGTGCTTGCCGGTCTTGTCCACCAAGGCATATTCGTAAATCCAGCCGACACCGGTGGCATCGGGACCGAGCGCCGGCGTGACGCCTTGCGGCAAACGATTTTTCACATAGTTGAGATATTCCAGCACCCGCGACCGCGCCCAATAGATGTCGGTGCCGTCTTCGAAAATCACATAAACAAACGACAAGCCGAAGAAGGAATAACCGCGCACCACCTTGGCATGCGGCACGGCCAGCATGGCGGTGGTCAAGGGATAGGTGACCTGATTTTCGACCACCTGCGGCGATTGGTCGGCATAGTCGGTGAAGATAATCACCTGCACGTCGGACAGGTCCGGTATCGCGTCCAATGGCATATTCTTAAACGACCAAATCCCGCCGATGGCCAGGATAATTGCCCCCAGCAATACCATGAAGCGATCTTTTAAAACGCTATTGATGATGAAATCAGTCATGTCGGTGCGCTCCCTGCTCAACGGACAACGGACAACGACTTGGTTGCCGGCTGTTGCGGTGCCGAAGGTTCCGTCATCTTAGAGGTGGCTTCGTTCAGCTTGGATTCGGAGTCGATCAGGAATTGCGCCAAGGTGACCACTTCCTCACCCGCAGCTAAGCCATCAATAATGGCAATGTCGTCATTGGACGACAAACCCGTCGTCACCTGACGCGGCTCGAATTTACCGGGACCGCGCACCACCAACACCTGGGTTTGCGCGCCGGAACGGATAACGGCTTCGGAAGGTATCACCACCGCATCCAGTTGTTTGCCGGCATGGATAGTGACTTCGGCAAACATATCGGGTTTTAACAATAAGTCGGCATTATCAAATACCAGACGCACTTTAATGGTCCGGGTCTTGGCTTCGGCATAGGGATAGATAAACGCCAGGCGGCCTCTGAACGTCCGGCCCGGCACACCGGCCAAGCGCATGTGAACCGGGTCGCCTTCCTTCACCCAGGGCAGTTCGTACTCATAAATTTCGGCATAGACCCAGACCGTGGATAGATCGGCGATCATGTACAGCTCTGTTTCCGGCGTCACGTATTGGCCTTCGCGAGCACCGATATTGATGACGATGCCGTCCGCCGGGGTATGAATATGCAGGCTCTTTTTGATGGATTGGCTATCCGTCAGGTCGTGTAGTTGATGGGCCGGCACATCCAACAGATTCAAGCGTTCGCGGGAGCTTTTGACCAGTTCTTCCGCGCCACGGCGAATGTCTTCGATCGGGCTTTTTTCCAACACTTTAAGATTGTTTAACGCCAGCACATATTCCTGTTGGCTGGCCACCAGTTGTGGGGAGTAAATACTCAGCAGCTCTTCATTCTTCCTGACCCTTTGCCCAGTCTTATCGGCACGCAAGGTTTCGATCCAGCCTTCGGTTTTGGGATGCAGGCGGACAATATGCTCTTCATCATAGGCTACCCGGCCAACGGCTCGGACCACATGCGATAGCAAGGTTTGTTTGGCAAACGAGGTTCGCACGCCGATGTTTTGGACCGTGGCGGCATCGATTCTAACGGTACCGGCCGAGTCGTCGGCTTTATGCTCATCTTCCGCATACATGGGCAGATAATCCATGCCCATATTGTCTTTGGCCGGCACCGGCGAGGTGACCGAGGGATTCATGGGATTACGGTAAAACAGGATTTTGGGTTGCTTAGGCACATTATCGTCGGCATAAACCGGCTCATAAGCCATGCCCATTTCATCCTTGGTTGGCACAGGGGAAGTCGCCGATGGATTCATGGGGCTTCGATAAAACAAAGGCTTCCTGCCCTCTGCCGGTTGAACAACCGATTCCTGTTTAGGTTGCTGAGCCAGCCAATAACCGCCCGCCAAGCCTATCCCCAAGGTCACTGTGGCGGTTAATAACAATTGCTTATTCATAAATGTCGTCCTCGCCCACATTCGCGCAGAGTTGCGCCAGTGCTTGTTGGGCTTCCGTAAAGGCTTTCCAGTATTGGGTTTCGTATTCGAACAAGGTGATCTGGCTACGCACCAGATTCAGAAAATCGACCTTGTTGACCTGATAGCCGGCCAGCATGGAGGCCACGGTTTGCCGGGCCTGCGGGATGATGCCGGTATCGAACAATACGAATTGCTGTTTGGCCCGCTGGTAATCGCTGTGGCTTTGGGTAATTTCAGCACGAACCGTGTTCCATCGATCTTGCAGCGCATAGCGTTGTTGCATCAGCTCGCTGGTGCGCTGGTCTATCATCTTGTTCTGCTTGCTGCCGGCAAAAATCGGTACGTTCATGCCGACGCCCAGACTCAGCAGATCGGAACGCCGGGTACCGTCCGGCATGTTATCGCGAGCGCCATACGCCGCTTCGACATTGAAATCGGGCAATACGTCTTTTTGAGCCAGTTCCAGCTTGGATTGCGCGGCGTTAATGCCACGCCGCTCGCTTTCCAGCAGTGGCCTAGAGCTTTCCGCTTGCTGATACAGGCGGTCATCCTGCCTGATTTCCGGCAGCTGTATTGAAATTGTGGCAGGTAATTGCACGGAGTTGTTGGCGGGTTGATCCAGCAAGGCGTTGAGCTTGGCAACGGTGCCGCGCCGCATCCCGGTCAGCGTGATTTTTTGATCGAGCAATTTGGATAACTCCAGCTGGGCCAGCAATACGTCCTGCTGCAAGCCTTCGCCGACTTCGTATTTGCTTCTGGCGATGTCGACGAACTGCTGCAATAAGGTGTGATTGTTGTTCACAATCTCCAGGGTTCGATCCAGATAAAAAACCTGCCACCACAGGGTTTTGACATCGCTCAACAGGCGCAGGCGCAGTTCATCGGCAGTCAGTGTGGCGGCTTCCGCTTCATACATCGCCGCCTGCTCGCGTAGCGCCAGTTTGCCGGGAAAGGGAATGGCCTGGGAAAGCCCGAAACCAATCTGTGTCATGTCTTCCGGCCGGGTGCTGAAACTATTGGTCGGCAGGCTCATGGCATTGAAACTGATTTGCGGATCGGGCAGGCTGCCCTCTTGTGATGGAATGGCGGCCATCGCCTTGGCGCGAGCCAGCATTTGCGCCAGGTCGGGATTGTCCTGAGCGACTTTTTGAGTGGCCGCCTCAACCGTTAATAGCGACTGCTCCGCAGCGGCGGCAATGCTACAGACGAAAAACAGCGTCGCCATCAGCAGACGCTTTAAACAAAAAAAGGATGTCATGATCGTCCTCATAAGGTCGTAACAATGACGACCAACCAACGGCCTAAAGCCAGCCAATGTTGGTCGTCTTAATGGCGGTGGTTGTTATTTACAGTAAAACACCGCCGTTGAACGGCTTAGAGGGTAATAATCGGCGGTTTTATATCGGGGGGAACCAGCAACGAAACAGAGGTAGGTATTTCCTCAGAGCTATAGTGACTAGCGCCCCATGAATAGGAAAAAATCCAAAAGACGTGGTGATTGCACAATCAACGCAAACATGAAAGCTACAACTAGCCAAGTGAGGTTTGGCCGTGGCGGATTGGCAATGATCGGCATGTTTGGATGCCAAGCCCCCTCCATCGTCCATATCATCGGCGGCGACAACCATTTGCGCAACCGATAACTGGCTGGCAAGTACAGAATAATGAGCAAACGCCACCACTACAGGCATGATAGCCATGAGCACTAATAGAATGGTGGCGAAGCGGTGTTGCATCATATTGCCCGAATCTAACTAATCTTCATTATTGTAGATGAAATTTTGTAGAGTGCGCCAGTGTAACGACTCTACTGCTGGATAGTCCAGCAATTTCATTTAACCGAACCGTCTCGATTTATTCAGGAATTTTACGACTGACCGACCTTTCTTATTCCATTGCTACCGGAAATGAAACTTTATATTTGGTGGTGCCCGATAGTTGGTAAAAGGATGTAGTTTTACAGCTCTCACTGCCTTCCAGCAAGCAAATCACCCCCAATCGAATATATCTTATTTTCAGAATTTCGCGAGCATTGCGATGCTATTTGTAAGTTTGGCGACAACCACTAAATAATGAAAAAATTGCAAAAACCGTATAGGGATAAGATAGAAGTCAAGGTGGGCATACCCACAGTGGTCAGGAGGAGCACGGATCCGAAAAGGTAAGCAATTCCGACCCGAACAGCCTCACGGCACGACACCGCATTCCCACATGCACTGAGCATATCACCGAAGATTACGGAAATGTAATGTCTAGGCCATCCTCTCGTAAGGAACAACCGTTTAGATTGCCCACATTTAAATTGCCCTGGAAACAGTCATGAAATCAGATCTGAAACCACATCTTCACTCCTTACTGTTAGTCTTCCTCGTCAGCACCGGCACCGCTTGGGCGCAAGCTGCGACGCAGGTAGAAGTGTTCAAGAGCCCCTCTTGCGGTTGCTGCGGAAAATGGATTGAGCACCTACAACAGAACGGTTTTCTGGTAAGCACCCGCGAGATTAACGACATCCCCGCAGCGCGGAAAAAACTGGGCATGCCCGATCGCCTGGGTTCCTGCCACACCGCCCGGGTCGGCGACTACGTCATCGAAGGCCATGTTCCCGCCGCCGACATCCAGCGCCTGCTCAAGGAAAAACCCCAAGCTCTCGGCTTGGCCGTTCCCTCCATGCCGCCCGGTTCTCCGGGCATGGAAACCGCCAAGCCCGTTCCGTATGAAACCTTGCTTGTCCAGGCGGACGGCAGCACCCGCGTTTTTGCCAGACACTAAACCTAAGAGAAAATTCATGAAAAGTGTGATTGCTCATCCTTGTCCCTCGCCGTCGCGGGCTTTTCCGCGTACAGCGTCGCCACTACAGACCTTACGCTCCCATTTTGTATGATATAAAACTTTGGTGAATTCATCGTGAATTTCCTCATCTATTGAACTTTTGGCGGTTCTCATTTTGGGAGACCCACGATGATTCCCGGAATTGTCAAACTCTTGGAGCCCCCCAGAAAAGCCGAGTGTTTGCCTTTGATTAATCAGATAAAAAAGGAGAGCATCATGACCGATGAGCACGAGACGCACCACATCGCTAAGGGCAGGTGGGTGTTTTACGGGTTTCTTTTAATTGCCGTATTCCTGCTGTTCACAGAGCATCGCGCCCATGTGCTGGGCATCCTGCCTTACCTGTTCCTGCTGGCCTGTCCACTGATGCATCTGTTCATGCATCACGGCCACGGCGACCATGGCCATCATGTCCACAACCAAGACACAATCGAAGGAGACAGGAAATGATCGCCCCATCTCCGGCTTATGGACTCTGGTCGCTGGTCATCATCAATTCGCTGGTATTCATCATTTTCGCCTTCAGCTTCGCCAAGCCGCAAAGCAAGCGCGACTGGCGCTCTTTCGGTGCCTTCTCCGCCTTCATCGTGGCACTGTTCACCGAGATGTACGGCTTTCCACTTACCATTTACCTGCTTTCCGGCTGGCTCACCAAACGCATTCCCGGCATCGATCCGCTTTCGCATGATGCCGGCCATCTGCTGGAAGACCTGTTCGGCTGGCGCGGCAACCCGCACTTCGGACCCTTTCACTTGATCAGCAGCGTTCTGATCGTTGCCGGGTTCTTTCTGTTATCCAGCGCATGGCGGGTGCTGTACCGAGCGCAACGCCAGCATACATTGGCCACCACCGGACCCTACGCAAAAATCCGGCATCCGCAGTACGCCGGGTTCGTGATGATCATGTTCGGATTCCTGCTGCAATGGCCGACCATCGTGACAGTGGCGATGTTTCCGATTTTGCTCTACATGTACGTCCGACTGGCCCGAACCGAAGAGAGAGAAGCCTATGCTGAATTTGGGGAGAAATATTCAAAATATGCAGATCGTGTACCGGCATTCTTTCCACGATTCACAATCTAAATGGCGGATGATGAGCGATGTCATTTTAACTATTTGAATTATTTTGGAGAAAACTCATGAAAACTAAATTACTGATTATCCTGCTTTTGGCTATTGGTTTGTTGTCCGCATGTGCAAATTTTAGCCCGCATCCGATGGATATGAATCAAGCCGTGCACAACGCAAAAACCAAAGCCGATCATGAGGCACTGGCGCAACACTATGAGGAAGCGGCGAAAGTCATGCAGCTTAAAGTTGAGCAGCACAAGAAACTGCTTAGCCAGTATCAGTCAAAAAGCTATCTCTACGGTAAACAGGCGCAAAGTTTTAAAGACCATTGCCAGTGGCTGATTAACGTCTATGAAAAAGCCGTTGAAGAAAACTTGAGTATGGCAAAGCTGCATCGTCAGATGTAACGCTTTATACAAGCCACTGCCCGTACCGTCTTAGGATGAGTCCGGATGTTAACTATCTGCTTGGATTATGATATGAGAGTCACAGAAAAGCCCATTGTTAGTTATCCCTGCTACCTTCGTCCATTCTTTTGGAATCAAAAAAGGAAATATGGACAAGTCCTTAAGCCTGCTTTGATTTGGGCCAGAGTCCCCCGGTTATTTGCAGCAATAGCTATACTCTATGGGGTGCTGGATAGAAAAAGCAGCCCTATAGATCCAGTTCTGCGATCATTGATTACGGTAAGGGTATCGCAAATAAACGGCTGCCGTTTTTGTATTGATATTAACTCCGCCGTGTTGGCAAAAAGAACGGGCTCCATGAACAAGGTGGAGGCTCTTGCTCGATGGCAAGAAAGCGGGTTGTTCGATAACAAGGAAAGGCTTGTTCTGGACTATGTCGAGGCTGTGACGTATACCGATCGGCGGGTTGATGACGATTTGTCTCGGCGCCTGTATGAATACTTTAACGAGGGTGAAATAGTCGAACTCACCGGGCTCATTGCCTTCCAGAATTTATCCAGCAAATTTAACAGCGCCCTGGATTTTCCTGCACAAGGATTTTGCCGTCTGCCGGAAACTGCAGGCCACAATAATGAAAAATCAAACGTTTAATACAAGTTGGCATTGCCGATTTTCTGTTAATGGGACTGCATGGGCAGATATTTTGCTCCATGCAAAGTCTGCATCCCCAAATCCCTGTGGGTTATGGTGGAAGGTAGAGCACTAACAGTAAGCGGCTCTAGCCAACGCAGGGAGCCGTTGCCGAGGAGCACCTCTATGAACGCATGGTACAACTATCGATTATCGAAGCCGCAAGCCGTATTGAAAACGATTTGGAGCAGGGCTTTCTGCCAAATGAAGCAAAAAATCGGCTCGCCCGGTATGAGCAAAATAAACGACGCAAGGGCAAGTACTTCGACCTTGGTCATTTTTGTAAACCAGTTCAAATGAACGGCTCAGGAGAAATATCATGAAATCCGCCTTGCTATGGGCTAGCCTGTTGTGGCCTGCTTCGATGCTCGCCGCTGACAATAACGTTGAGCCCGTTTTGCCATTGGCGCAACTGATCCAGGAGGCGTTGGATCAAAACCCTGAAATCAAGGCGGCTGAACAACGCTGGGTATCTGCTCAGGCCAGAATTCCCCAGGTCCAGACCCTCCCCGATCCTAAACTTCTCTGGAGTCACAGGGAATTGGAAAAACGGGAAACGATGGCTGGAGTCAGTCAGGCGATTCCGTTTCCTGGCAAACTCGGGCTCAAAGGTGAAATCGCGTCCAGTGAAGCCGAAATGCTGGAACAAAGCTATCTGGCGACCCGGCTTGGACTGGTCGCCGCCCTCAAAGAGGCCTATTACGATCTCCATTTTATTGTCAAATCGATAGCTATTGTAGAGAAAAACAAGCGCCTGCTGGTTCAGTTCGAGGAAACCGCCAAGGCATACTATGAGGTAGGAAAGGGCGCGCAACAGGATGTCTATCGGGCACAGACGGAAATTTCGCGGCTGATCGCGCGGCTGGCCAGTTTAGAACAACGCAAGCAATCGCTGTCGGCAGACATTAACCGGCTCTTGAATCGCCATCCCTATAGTCCGTTGGGAATCCCGGAAGAAATCGCGATAATGCCGTTGCAACACAGCCAGGAACAGTTGGAAGTATTGGTCGGCACCACGGCGCCGCTACTTACCACCCAAATAAAGGGCGTGGAACGCGGCGATAAAACAATCGATCTGGCAAAGCGGGAATATTTACCCAATTTTGAACTCAGCGCCAGCGGCATCCGTGAAGAACCGACTGGGCTCAACGGTTATCAGGTCATGCTAAATGTGGAAGTGCCGCTCTATTTTGCCACCAAACAACGGCAAGGGGTGAAAGAGGCTGTGGCCGGACGGGAGGCCAGCAAGGACGATTTGCAGAAGATCAGGCAGGAACTGTTGTTCCGGGTCAAGGACAATATCGCACAGGCACAACGCGCCGAGGAACTTATTCGCATTCTTCAAGGCGCCATTATTCCCCAGGCACATTTCACGCTTGCCGCGGCTCAGGCCAGTTATGGTGTCGGCAAAGTGGATTTCCTCAGTTTGCTGTCCAGTTTACTGACGCTGCTGGACAATGAAATCGAACTACATGGCGAAATTGTCGAACATGAAAAAGCCCTCGCCCGGCTTGAAGGCATCATTGGAGAACGGCCATGATTCATAAACACAGCAGCCTCATCAAGCAACTGTTCAACAAAAGCGGTGCAATAGCTATTTATCTCTTGCTGCTGGCTGCTGCGCCGCCGGCATACGCAGGAGATCCTCCGAATCATGCCGGTGCGAATCATTTGGCCGAGGCCAAAGAGCCTGATAGCCAAAATATCATGAACATCGACGTCGAACGCCTGCAATCGATTGGCGTCAAGTTCGAGGAAGCAAAATACCGGCCCATGGAACAAAACATCCGTACCGTGGGCCGCGTGGAAATCAACGAGCGTTTTATCGCCCAGGTGAATATCAAAATAGCAGGCTGGATCGAGCAACTCTATGTGAACACCACGGGTGAACATGTCAAAAAAGGCCAGATACTATTTACCCTGTATAGCCCGGAACTGGTGGCAACTCAGCAGGAATATTTGCTTGCCTTGCAAAGTGCAAAAGCTTTAGGAAACAGCGAGTTTTCCGAAATTGCCAGAGGCGCGAATTCGTTGCTTGATGTGGCGCGCCGGCGTTTACGCTTGTGGGATATTGAAGACTATCACCTCCGTGATCTGGAACGCACCGGTGAAGTGCTGAAAGCCCTGCCGATCCATGCGCCGCTCACCGGCACGGTTATTACTAAGACGGCTTTAGCCGGCATGCGCGTTAATCCCGGCGATCAGCTTTATACCATTGCCGATCTGACCAAGGTGTGGGTACTGGCCGATATCTACGAATATGAACTGCCGCTGATAAAACCGGGCCAAACTGCATCGGTCAGTCTATCCTATGCACCAAAAAATCAGTATCAAAGCCGGATCGATTTCATTTATCCGACGGTAGACCCGCAAACCCGTACCGCCAAGGTTCGCTTCGTACTGGATAACCCAGCAGAAATTTTCAAACCGGGAATGTATGCCAATGTGGAGCTTGCCGTGCCGCTGGGAACACGGTTGGTAGTGTCCAAAAATGCGGTGCTGGAATCCGGGGAGCGGCAGATCATCTTTATTCATCTGGGCGGCGGCAAACTTGAATGGCGCAATGTAAAAATAGGCCAGCGCAGCGGTGACTGGATCGAAATTCTAGAGGGACTGCACGAGGGCGAACATATCGTCACCTCGGCGAACTTCCTGCTCGATTCCGAAAGTCAGCTCAAGAATGCAGTAGGCGGCATGAAAGGGATGAAGCATTGAGATCGTCTTGTCTCAACAGATATTTCAAATAGTATACGGGATCGGTCATGGTCGAAAATCTAATCGAATTTTGCGCGAAGAACCGCTTCATCGTCTTTCTTCTGGTCTTCGGTCTGGCCGCTGGCGGCTTGTGGGCTATGAAGAACACCCCCATCGATGCCCTGCCGGATTTGTCAGACACCCAAGTCATCATCTATACCCAGTGGCCTGGCCGCTCGCCGGACCTGATGGAGGACCAGATCACCTATCCCATCATCACCGCCCTGCTGTCCGCACCCAATGTGACGGTGGTGCGGGGGTTCTCGGACTTCGGTTATTCCTACGTCTATGTGCTATTCAAGGACGGCACCGACATCTATTGGGCGCGGTCCCGCGTTTTGGAATATATGAACCAGTTGTCCGGCAAGCTGCCGGAAGGTGTGACGCCGCAGCTCGGGCCGGACGCCACGGCGGTCGGTTGGGTGTTTCAGTATGCGCTGGTGGATACGACCGGACAGCAGGATTTGGCTTCGCTCCGCTCGTTCCAGGACTGGTATCTGCGCTACTGGCTCCGCGCCGTGGACGGCGTTGCCGAAGTCGCCAGTGTCGGCGGCTTCGTGCGCCAGTATCAGATCAATCTCGATCCCACTAAAGTGCTGGCCTACCGGCTTAATCTGAACGAGATCATCGACAAGGTGCGCATGAGCAACCTCGATGTGGGGGGGCGAGTCGTCGAATTCTCCGGCCTAGAATATATGATCCGGGGGCGCGGCTATATCAAGTCCACCGCCGATATTGATCAAATCGCGGTGGGCGCCAGCCCGAGTGGCACGCCGATTCTGCTGCGCGATGTCTCGACGGTTAGTTTGGGGCCGGACATGCGGCGCGGTATCGCGGAACTGGACGGCCAAGGCGAGGCGGTGGGAGGCGTCGTCATCATGCGCTACGGCCAGGATACCCTGGAGGTGATTGATCGCGTCAAGGCCAAACTCAAGGAGATCGAGCCGTCCCTGCCCGCCGGCGTCAAGATCGTGACCGCCTACGACCGCAGCGACCTGATCAAGGAGGCTGTTGCCACCGCCAACGAAAACCTGATCGAGGAGTTGATCACGGTCAGTGTCTTGATCATCGTCTTCCTGCTGCATTTCCGCTCCGCCCTGATACCCATCATCACTCTGCCCATCGCCATCCTCATCGCCTTCATCCCGATGTATTTCCTTGGGGTCGGCATGAACATCATGTCCATCGGCGGCATCATCGTCGCCGTCGGCGACATGGTGGACGCCTCCATCGTCATGGTCGACAATGCTCACCGTCGGTTGGAGGATTGGGAACGCGGTGGCCGCGTGGGCGACCGCAACCGGATCCTCATCGATTCCGCCAAGGAAGTAGGGCCGCCGATCTTCGCCTCGCTGCTGGTGATTGCCGTCGCCTTTATGCCGGTCTTCACCCTGGAGGGGCAGGAAGGGCGCTTGTTCAAGCCGCTGGCATTGACCAAGAACCTGTCTATCGCCATGAGCGCAGTCATCGCGGTGACGCTGATCCCGGCCTTGTTGTCCCTCTTCATCCGGGGCCGAATCATTCCGGAACGGCGCAACCCGGTCAGTCGCCTGTTGCAGTGGGCTTACGCGCCCATTCTGAGGCTAGCGCTGCGGTACCGGACACTGCTGGTAGCACTGGCCATCTTGCTCATCGCCAGCATCGCTCTGCCGTATCAGCGCATGGGCTCGGAATTCATGCCGCCGCTGTATGAAGGCACCATTTTGTACATGCCGACCACGCTGCCGGGCATCTCGGTCACGGAAGCCGGGAAACTCCTGCAACAGATGGACCAAAAGCTTAAGGCGTTTCCTGAAGTCGGGCATGTGTTCGGTAAATCCGGCCGCGCCGAAACCTCCACCGATCCGGCGCCATTCAGCATGATGGAAGTGGTGGTGGAGTTGAAGCCTAAGGAGCAGTGGCGGGAGGGCCTGAGTTATGAAGACCTGATCGCGGAGATGGACCGTGCCTTGCAGTTTCCAGGCGTGACCAATACCTGGTCCATGCCGATCAAGGCGCGCATCGACATGCTCACCACCGGTGTGCGTACTCCCGTGGGCATCAAGATATTCGGGCCGGACCTCAAAAAAATCGAGGAGATCGGTAAAGCCATCGAGATGATCGCCAAAGAAGTTCCCGGTACCCGCAGCGTTTACGCGGAACGGGTTTCGGGCGGCTATTTTCTGGACTTCGTCATCAAGCGCGACGAAATCGCCCGCTATGGCTTCACCGTCATGGACGTCAGCAAGATGATCGAATCCGCTATTGGCGGGGAAAGCATCACCACCACCATCGAAGGGCGCGAGCGCTACCCGGTCAATGTGCGTTACCTGCGCGAACTGCGCGACGACCTGGATAAATTGGGACGGGTGTTGGTGAGCGCCCCCAATGGTGCACAGGTGCCCATCGCCCAGCTCGCGGAGCTGCGCATGGTCAGCGGCCCGGCGATGATCCGGGACGAGGACGGCATGCTGGCCGGTTACGTCTATGTGGACATGGCCGGACGAGATGTGGGCGGTTATGTGGAGGATTTGAAGCGCATCGTGAAGGAAAAAATCGAGTTGCCGACAGGTTACACCTTGACCTGGTCGGGACAATACGAATTCATGGAGCGGGTGCAGCAGCGTCTCAAGATTTTCGTGCCGCTGACGCTTGCGATCATTTTCATCCTGTATTACTTTACTTTCCGTTCCGTTGCCGAAACACTGATGGTGATGCTGGGCGTGCCGCTGGCCCTGGTCGGCGGCGTGTGGGCACTTTACGGCCTGGGATACAATATGAGCATCGCCGTTTGGGTAGGTTTAATCGCGCTCGCGGGCGTCGCCGCCGAAACCAGCGCGGTGATGCTGTCCTATCTGGATGAGGCCGTCCGTAGACGCCAGGAAGCCGGACAGTTGCGTTCGCTCGCGGATTTGCTGGAGGCCGTTCAAACCGGCGCCATGGAGCGTATCCGGCCAGTCATGATGACGGGCCTGGCCAATATCGTCGGGTTGTTTCCGGTCATGATCGCCACAGGCACCGGCGCCGACGTGATGAAGCGTATAGCCGCCCCCATGATCGGCGGGATCGGTTCGGCCATGTTGTTGACGCTGCTGGTCATTCCGGCGCTCTATGTTATTTGGCGTTGGCACAAAGACATCAAGCGTCTTTCGAAAAGCGAGTAGGAATTCATAATGATGGCTATTGTTAGTGGCGATGTTGAGCGTTATTCTCATTGCCACCGAGATTTTTACCAATGCGCTCGAACATCTTGGCGCTCGGCTTCATATCTCCGAAGGCGCTACTGGATCATTATTGGCGACAGTGGGAACAGCTCTGCCCGAACCATGCTAGTGCGTTAATCTCATTGTAGCGGCTATTCAATTATGGATACGAAAGTCTACTCAGTGAAACAAACGTGTGGGAAAAAGTTGCATCTAACTTGCTCAGTCAAATAGAGGTGAATGAATATGGCAACATTTCGCATAGGTATGACGGTTTTCCTCGGATTATTGGTTTCAGCTAACGCACATGCAGTGCCCAGCATGGGGCGGCAGACGGGTATGCAGTGCGCCTCCTGCCATACGGTCTTCCCGGAACTGACGCCGTTCGGGCGTCAGTTCAAGTTGCGCGGCTTCAGCCAAAAAGCGCCCAATGTCAAGTTCCCGGCCTCGCTTCCTATTTCAGCCCTATTGCAGGTTTCCTGGAATTCAACCCGGAAAACCAAGGGGACGGATCCGGAGAATTTTCCGCGTAATAATGAGGTCATCCCGCAGGCGGTAGGTTTGTATTATGGAGGGAAAATAACCGAGAAATCGGGGGCATTGATCCAAGGCTTTTATGACGGCATAGAGGACAAAGTCATGATGGAGATGTTCGACGTCCGCTATGCCGACAGTTTTTCAATCGCCGATAACCAGGAACTGGTTTACGGCCTTACGTTAAACAATAATCCGACGGTGTCCGATATCTATAACAGCACGCCGCAATGGAGTTTTCCCCATACCGAAACTGCGGCCCTGTCGCCGGCCGCGCGAACTCAGATTGATACCACTCTGGCCAGTCAGGTAGGAGGCTTGGGTGTCTATACCTTGTGGAATAACCTGGTGTACGGGGAAGCTGCCTTTTATCGTAGCGCCAGACGAGGCTTGCTGCGTCCGCTGGGTGCGGGTGTCCCAACTGAGAACGTAGTAAATGACTTTGTACCCTATTGGCGTGTCGCCTTACAGCACGAATGGGGATCTCACAGCCTGGCGGCGGGGACTTACGGCATGGTGGCTGATGTTTTTCCGGACCCCAATAATACGGGAGGGTCTACAGACCGTTTTACGGACGTTGCCCTTGATGCCCAATATCAATACATCGGCGGCGCGCATATTGTTAGCACTGCGGCGACCTGGATCCGGGAAGCGCAAGACTGGAATGCAAGTTTTGACCAAGGCTTCACGTCTAATAAATCGGATGTTCTGCAAACTTTCAGGATGGATGCCCATTATTACTATCAACGCCGTTTTGGCGGCGGCATCCAGTTTTTTTCCACCTGGGGCAATAGCAATGAACTCAAATACAACACCGGGGAGCCGGTTACAGGCAGCACTAACGGCAAGCCAAACAGCGATGGGTTGATTGCGGAACTGAATTACCTGCCGTGGTCCAATGTGAAACTGGCTGCACGGTATACAGCCTATGGAAAATTCAATGGCGCCAGACACAACTATGATGGTTTCGGCAGAAATGCCTCCGACAACGACAGCATCTTTTTGCTGGCCTGGCTGTTGTTCTGAAGCGGAAGCTTCTCTCTGAAACGGATGGAGGTGCTTTGCACGCGCTTGTGAAACCAATGTCTTCCTGCACCTTGAAGACATTGCCGGCGTCCTTGCGCCTATTGTTCAGTGTTTTTTTACTGACGATTGGGGCAGGATATTTGGCGGCGTTGTTCTACTTGTATCTCGAGGACGTGGACCCGCATAAAAAGATGGGAATGGGGTTGGTTGAAGGGATTACTATGAAATATCACGGTGTGCGTGGTAACACCCGTCTTGAGTCTGCCCTGCGGGGGATAATGGCGAATAAGATCACGTCTTCCGAAACGGAGGAGGTGTTGCGCTGGGTAAGCGCGGGGGCGTCAGAGGCAGGATACCGGGAAAAGGTGAAACCGCTGCTGGATAAAAACTGCGTTATCTGCCACAACGCTAAGTCAAGTCCTGCCGTTCCGCCGTTAACCACCTTCGAAGAAGTCCGCGAAGTGACACGCGTTGACATGGGGCCGGGCCTGGACCAGCTTGCACGCGTGTCTCATGTTCATCTGTTCGGCATCAGCATCATATTCCTTCTGACCGGAATGATTTTCTCACTGAGCGAAATCACCTCAGCCTTGAAACTGCCCATCATTGTCGTGCCTTACGTCGCGATTTGGATGGATATCGGCTCCTGGTGGATCACAAAGTACCAGCCCTTTTTTGCCTATACCGTCATTATCGGTGGATGTTTTATGGGGATGGCGCTGGCCGCGCAGATTCTTATTCCGCTCTGGGAAATGTGGTTTAAAAAACCTGGCGCCACTCCTATCGATACACCAACTAAGCACGCAAGTGATCGAGAGTCGTGAAATGAGATCAACGAGTATAGGAGATTATTATGTTCTGTTTTCGACAGCAATACCGGGAAACGCATTACCGAATTGAAATAAAAGTTCCAACCAAACCCCAATCTTTGAATGTTAGGAGAAAGCCATGAAATTCATCTTCATCAGCAGCGCCGCCTTGGCGCTTTTATTATTCGCGGGCCAGGCTCCCGCAGTCGATGGACAGGAAGTCTATAGCAACAACTGTGCTGTCTGTCATGCCGCCATGCCTCCGAAGCTTGGCGACAAGGCGGCATGGGGGCCATTGATTAAGAAGGGGGGCGATGCACTGGCCGCTTCCGTTATCAATGGCAAGGGAGCAATGCCCCCGCGGGCCGGGCAACCCGAATTGAGCGATGCGGATATCGGCGCTGCCGTGGACTATATGATGACGCAAGCTAAGTGATGTTTAATAAACCAAGTCAATGGCATTGGCGCAGGGACATCAAGTTTCTTGCAGTAAAGTTGGCTGTATGAGCGGTTCGGAAGCTAGGACGCGGAAAGCCGATGACGGTAGGGCCGATTATTCGAAGCGGCGCTTGCTACGGCCGGTTTATTCACCGGAAAATCCTGATCCGGCTGTGTCTGGGGTGGCGGTTCCTCAGCGTGACGGGCTGCGGCGGAGTCTTGTGGCTGGAGGTCAATCGCATCAAGCAGTTCGTCCACGACACCGCACCCAGGGAATCCGCTGCCTTCGGTGGGGAGTCCGCCCACCACCTGAAACGGCTGGACTCCGCGGCTCGCCAACTTCTGACGGAGTTGGCCCAGCGACTGTTTCCGCAGCATTGGGGGAACCGTAGACGGCATCACTATCATTGCCATCGTAATTTTGAACGCAGTCAAGCGGGCAACGTTTTTCTGCCCACCACATTGAGAATCCCTTTTGTTGTTGCGAACGGTGTCCCAAAGGGCATAAGGCAAAGAAGCTTGCCCACCTGGCTCCCTTTATGGCGAGCATGGCGCACTTAGACTTATAATTTCAGCCAGTCGTCAATGCGTAACTTCTATAAAAATAAAAGATGAACAACCTCTTACAAATAATTACACAATACAAAGCCGATACGCAAAGTGTCTACAATACTTGGTTTATTGACAATGACCAACGGCTCAAAGCCTTTCGCACCATTCGCAGAGGGGTTTTACAAGTGGTGGAAGATATTAAAAATAAAAATTTTCCAAACGATTTTAAGAGTAGCTCCCTGGAATTTGTTTTGAATTGTATTGCCGAACAAAAGCAAGTATTTATAGGAGTATCGCACCCTTTTTATTGGAAACCCAAATTACGGATACCCGACATTTACGAAAATCAAAGTAATAAAATTGCCTTTGGTCAATTCCTGGAAAACTGTATCAATGCTAAATCAGAAGAACAAATCGTTAAAGAAATAGTACGATTGGATGCTCTAAAAATAAAAGGTTTGGGTCCAGCCGTAGCAAGTATTTTATACTTTTTGCACCCCACTTTGTTTCCGCCTTTCAATACTGCCATCATCAATGGGTTTAACGCTTTATTTAACGACAAAAAGAAATTAGGTTCTTGGACAGAATACCTAAAAATCAGAGAAGTATTGATTGAAACCAACAACAAACATAAAGCTCAACTTTCCAACGATTTGGGAGCGATAGCGGGTTTGTGTTTTGAAATTGGTACACAAAAAATGCTTATCGGCAATGATGAATATTTAAGTGAAGACGAACGAAATAAGTTAGAGAAAAACATTGAAAAACGCCAAAAAGAAATTCAATACGAAAAAGACGAGGAAAACCTGCATTCCGAAATGCAGTTTCATCTGTTGAAAATCGGTCAAAGTTTGGGTTACGATGCTTTTGTTGCTTCAAATGACCGTTCAAGGTCTTATGCAGGTAGTAGTTTTTCGTTTATGAGTCCAGATAAATTTCCAGCTATCAATTGTGATAAAGAAACCGCCGGTACTATCAAATTGATAGATGTATTATGGTTTGAGAAAGGGACAAATAATGTGATTTGTGCCTTTGAAGTTGAAAAAAGCACCAGTATTTATTCGGGAATTTTACGATTGACCGACCTTTCATATTCCATCGCTATCGGCAATGAAACTTTTTATTTGGTTGTCCCTGATTGTAGAGAAAAGGATGTAATTTTGCAACTCTCACGTCCTTCAATCAAGCAAATAAAAATCCCAATCAAATACATATTATTTTCAGAACTTCGGCAGAACTGCAATGCTCTTTGTAAGTTTGGTGACAGCCACCAAATAATGAAAAAAATTGCAAAAACTGTATGAGTTCTGGATAAAAAAGTAGCCCTATAGATCCGTATTATTATCGTTCAAACCGGAAGCCGAATCTCAAACGTCGTGATGCCGCCCTCCGAATGCGCCAAAGCCTCGCCGCCATGGGCGTGCGCGATAGAACGCGTGATCGCCAAACCGAGTCCCGCGCCCTCACCAAAACGCTGTCGTGATGCATGTACCCGGTAGAAGCGATCGAAAAGCCGCGGCAAATGCGCAGGTGTGATGGTTTCTCCGGTGTTTTGCACCGACAAAACGACGATCGAGACGTCGGAATCGTCAACGCGAATTTTTATCCTTTCCCCTTTTGGCGTATGGCGTAGCGCATTCGAGAGGAGATTGTTGACCGCTCTGCGCAGCATCAACCTGTCGCCGAAAATAGCTCCCTTTCCGGAATAGGTCAGACTGACGCCCTTTTCCTCAGCCAACGCCTCGTAAAATTCGACTAGGCTGCTCACCTCCACCACTAAATCGAACTTTTCGCGATGCGGGACAATGAGGTTGTTGTCCGATTTGGCCAGGAACAGCATGTCGGCAATCATCCGCGACAGACGCTCGAACTCTTCCGCGTTGGAAGCCAGCACGTCCCGGTATTCGTCGAGTGTCCGGGTCTTAGACAGAGTGACCTGGGTTTGTGTCAGCATATTGCTGACCGGCGTGCGCAACTCGTGGGCGATATCCGAGGAAAAGTCGGATAGCCGGCGGAAGGATCCTTCGAGCCGTGCCAGCATCTCGTTCAGGGTTTTCGCGACCTCGGCCAGTTCGACGGGAATGGAGGCTAAAGGCAGCCTCTGGTCGAGGTGGTTCGCGGTGATGCCCGCAGCACTACGGCTGATGTCCCTAAGGGGTGCCAATCCCTGGCGTGCTGCTACCCAGCCGAGAAAGCCGGTCAGTAACGCCGCCAGGCCCATGACCGTCCACAACGCCGTCCGAAACGATTGCATGAAATGCTCGTGGTGTAACAGGTCGGTGGACACGGCCACGACCACCGGAGCCGCGCCTTCGATACGGGTCGGCACTTCGGCTGAAATCCCGCGATAGCGATGGTTCTCGGGGTCGGTCCAAAACATCGGGTGAAGGTGTTTATCTCCGGCTCCGGCAAGCAGTTCTTCCGGTAACTTCGCACCTTCAGTCGAATACAGGGTCTCACCATTCGGCTTCAAAACGACTACGGCCAAACCGGGGTGTCCCACCATGGAATCTTGAAGTTGTCCTGGTAGCGCCTCCAGTTCCGAGTCGGAGCGAACTTTCTTCAAGGTGTGCTGGAGAAGTTCCAGTTTGCCGTCGAGCAATTCCATGTCCAATTCTTCGAAATGCCGCTCAACGAGCGAGCCGATCAGCAGCCCCAACAGCAGCAGCACCGTCGTCGAGACTGACGCGAACAGCAAGGTTAACCGGAAGGTGATGGATTTGCGTCCGATCAGCCTCATTCGGTCGCCTCCAGCACGTAACCCATGCCTCGGACGGTGTGGATCAGCGTCGGCTCGAAACCGTCATCGATTTTTGCCCTCAGACGCCTGATAGCGACCTCGATCACGTTGGTATCGCTATCGAAGTTCATATCCCAGACTTGGGAGGCGATCAGGGACCGGGGAAGCACCTCGCCCTGGCGCCGCAAAAGGAGTTCCAACAGGGCGAATTCCTTGGATGCTAAATTGATCTTTTTGCCCGATCGGGCCACCCGGCGTCGTATCAGGTCGAGTTCGAGGTCGGCAGCTCGCAGAATCTCGGACTCCTTGGTCTTCACTCCGCGCCGGAGCAGGGTTCGAACACGGGCCAACAGTTCGGAAAAGGCGAAAGGTTTCACTAAGTAGTCATCGGCCCCGAGTTCCAGTCCATTGACCCGATCGTCGACATCGTCGCGGGCCGTGAGAAAGAGCACCGGCATATCCTTGCCCGAGCGACGGATGCCTTGCAGCACCTGCCAACCGTCAATGCCGGGCAGCATCACATCCAAAATTGCCAGGTCGTAGGCTTCTGTCAGCGCCAAATGCAGACCGTCCAGCCCATCTCGCGCTAAATCGACGACGAAGCCGGCCTCGCTCAGGCCCTGTCTCAGGTAATCCCCGGTTTTGGACTCGTCTTCCACGATCAGGATCTTCATGCGTACTCCACAGCGTGATTTGTTTCGTATTGATGCCATTCTACACTGGCAGCGAGACCTGCTCTCGAAGATTACGCAAATGTAATCAGCGGGTCAGGTTCCCGTTAACTGGGGTATCGTAGAATACAACTACAGACAATCTGCGAGAACTTTCCATGAAAAAAATTCTGCTGGGCGCATTGGGCGTCCTTGGCCTCGGCGCCGTAACAGTGCTTGGCCTGCTTCAGGCCGGAGCAATCGATATGGCGGCCGATAAGCCTCACCGCCCCGCCGTCCACCGCCTCATTGAGTGGGCGCGGGAACAGTCCATCGCACGCAGGGCCGCCGACATCATTCCGCCGGTCGACTTGTCCGACGCTGGCCGGATTCGCCGGGGCGCCGGCAACTACGACGCCATGTGCGCGAACTGCCACCTCTCACCCGGCAGCGAAGATTCCGAAATACGAAAAGGTCTCTATCCGACCCCGCCGAATCTCTCCAAACCTGCAAATGCCGACGATTCCGACCGGACGGATGCCCGCCGGTTCTGGATCATCAAGCACGGTGTCAAGGCCTCCGGCATGCCGGCCTGGTCGAAAGGCGGCATGGAGGATGAGGCGATATGGGATCTGACAGCTTTCCTCAAGAACATGCCGAGCCTTTCCCAGGAAGAGTATCGCCGGCAAGTCGAGTCCAGCGATGGGCATACCCATGGCGGTATTGAGGAGCAAGAAGCCGAAATGGAAAACAAGTCCGGTGCCGCACACCCTCACGCCACGAAACCGCATGCCCACGAGCACGCTCACAAGCACGGTACATAAGCACTAACCAGCCCCGGAAGATGACGGAAATGTAATGCCTCGGTCAGCCTCCCGTAAGGAACAACCGTTTAAACTGGCCACATTCAAATCAACCAGGAAACAGTCATGAAATCAGATCTGAAACCCTATCTCCGTTCTTTCGCTAGTTCCCAAGCTCAAGCTTGGGAATTCGGTTTGGAAGCTCCAGCTTCCCGTTTCGCGAAACTAGAGTTTCGCCTTCGAGGTTCCTAATCTGGAGATTGGGAACCAGCGTACACCCTGCTCGTCCAGGCGGACGGTAGTACCCGCGTTTTGCCAAACCACTAAATCTACTAAATCCAGGAGAAAATCCATGAAAAGTTTGATTACACCCGCCCTTGTCGCCCTCGCCGCCACGGTCTTTTCCGCGCAAAACATCGCCGCCACAGACCATGATGCTCATGGCGGCCATGACGCGATGCCCGCGCCGACTGCTGCCGAAGCCCCGATGGTCAAGGAACCCGTGAAGACAATCGACAAGCCGGCCGGAAATGTCACGGCGCCCCAAGGGGTGCCGCCCAACTCGAAAATTAACACGAATCGTTCCGGGCCATCCTCATCTGCCGGTCATGCACACGAACATACTGACGCTAAATAAGAAATCCACGTCAAGAAAATATTCCTGAGAAACCTATGAAATATATGAAATTTGCATTAATCACACTTTTGTTAGTCGCTGTTTCTGCCTGCGCAACAGATTCCAATAGATATAAAGATGACAGTCATTCGCATCCTAGCAGTAGCGGCGGACATAGTCATTAAAGTAATAACAGCCTGAGATCCCTATGACTTCAACTTCATGTAATCTGGGGCGAAAACAATTTCTTGTCTGAGTAAGCATCATAATGAAATTTATTTCCAAACCTTCACTACTATTGCCTGATCTTTCCCGTCGGCGCTTCATTGAAGGGCTGGCCGCTGGCGGTATTCTATTAGGGCTATCGCCGTGGACCAAAATGGCTCAGGCCAAGGAGACAACGCCGCTCACCGAGATACTGACCGGCACGGAATTTAACCTTACGATAGCGGAAACACCGGTTAACTTTACCGGTGCGCAACGTGTGGCAACCACCGTTAATGGTTCGATTCCTGCACCGACATTGCGTTGGCGAGAGGGGGACACGGTGACGCTGCGTGTCACCAACCGCCTCGCCGAGGAAACGTCGATTCATTGGCACGGCATCCTCCCGCCTTATCAAATGGATGGGGTACCGGGTATGAGCTTTAAAGGCATAGCACCTGGGGAAACCTTCATCTATCGCTTCAAGGTACAACAATCCGGCACCTACTGGTACCACTCCCACTCCGGTATGCAGGAGCAGACCGGCTTATACGGCGCCATCATCGTTGACCCGGCCGGCGCCGACCCGATTCGCGCCGATCGCGACTACGTGGTACAGCTGTCCGACTGGACCGACGAAGACCCAATGCGGGTCTTCGATAAGCTTAAGAACCAAGGCGACTACTACAACTTCAACCAGCCGACGGTCGTCGATTTTTCTCGCGATGTCGCTAATGAAGGGATGGTATCGGCTATCCAGAAGCGGCACATGTGGAACATGATGCGCATGAATTACACCGATCTGTCGGATATTTCCGCCTATACCTACACCTACCTGATGAACGGCACGACGCCGGCCGGCAACTGGACCGGACTGTTCCGTCCTGGCGAGAAGGTGCGGCTGCGCTTCATCAATTCCGGCTCTATGACGTTTTTCGATGTGCGTATACCGGGCCTCAAAATGACGGTGGTTCAGGCCGACGCACAGAACGTCGAACCTGTCACGGTGGATGAATTCCGCATCGGACCTGCGGAAACCTATGATGTCATTGTGACACCCGAAGAAGAAGCCTATACCCTCTTTGCCCAGTCGATGGACCGTACCGGCTATGCCCGCGGCACGCTGGCAACGCGTGCCGGCATGACAGCGGCGGTGCCTTCTCCGGATAAACCCCAACCACTTACCATGGAGGACATGATGGGCGACATGGGCGGTGGCGACATGGCGGGAATGAATCACGGCGGTATGGCGATGGATCACAGCGCTCACGCCATGGGCGGCGGACAGGTGCGCGTACGCCACGCCCGTACCGAATATGGTCCCAGCGTGGACATGCGGGTGGATACCCCGCGCACCAATCTGGATGATCCCGGTATCGGCCTGCGCGACAATGGCCGCCGGGTGCTGACTTATGCCGATCTGCACACCATCGGTGGGCCGCTGGATACAAGAAAACCGGTTCGGGAAATCGAGCTCCATATCACCGGCAACATGGAGCGTTATAGTTGGTCGCTTGATGGCCTCGAGTTCGGCGAATCCACCCCGATTCATTTCCGTTACGGAGAACGGCTGCGCGTGATTTTTGTCAATGATACGATGATGACCCATCCCATGCATTTGCATGGCATGTGGAGCGAACTGGAAAGCCCGGACGGACGCTTCCAGGTGCGCAAGCACACCATCATTGTGCAGCCCGCGCAGCGCGTGACTTTCCTCGCCACCCCCGATGGCTTGGGCCGTTGGGCGTGGCATTGCCACCTGTTCTTGCACATGCATGCGGGCATGATGCGTGAAGTGGTTGTGGCCTGAGCAGGGTGCAATCAAAAATGAAATCTTACACCTTTACAATTCAAATCAGATTGTGGAAAAGGTTACTCGCCACCAATGGATTTCAGAAGCCGCTTATTACAAAGCTGAAGCCAGATATTTCGCGCCCGGTAGAGCGCTGGATGATTGGCTGGCAGCCGAAAATGACTATGTGAAGATGCAAGTTGCACTTTATCTTTCGATGGCTGAAGAAGATGGTGGTTTGACTATCTCGGGTCTACAACAGCTGGCAAAATCGGTTGGTGTTGAAAACCCTGAAAGTATCAATCTGAAAATCGAGCTTGTTCAGGCCATCCAGAATGCCACTCATCATCGCCCATGCTTTCGCACGGACCACGACAGGACTTGTCATGAAGTAGACTGTAAATGGAGAGCTGAATGCCACAGATTGATTGCGGTGTGGCACCGCTAACCGGAAAATATTGCTATGTTTCAGGATTTTATTTTTAGGTCTATTCATAGCGCATTATGTAAGCATTTATTGCCAAAGGCTGAGAGCTAGCCATGGGTTGATGTTTTGAAGTAGTTATGCAGAACAAGCGTTCAAATTCAAAAACAGGAATAATCGAATAATGAAGCAGGAAACGATGGTGAACCGTCGAGTAAATTTGATCGCCGCCTTGATGGTTCTCAACCTATCCTCTGTTTGGGCACAAGGCACAACGACAGAGGAAAACGCGCAAACGAACCAAGTTCACGCCGACCACGCCTATCATTCCGCACAGACGGAGCAGAAGCGTCGTGAAGTAAAGCCCGGGACAAAGTCAATGCCGGCTCCGGCAAATGTATCCGATGAGATGAGGGCTATGCCGGGCATGGATCACAGCAAGATGAATCACAATGCCATACCGGGCATGGAACAAGGTGATAAGTCCGATACGGTGAAAGGTTCAGGACATGACATGAACCACGGAGGCGCAACTTCCGGAAAGGCCAACGACATGAGCAACATGATTCATGGCAGCGACGAATCCATGTCCATGCAGGGTGACTCGGCCCCACCCGATGCTCGCGATCCGCACGCCTATTCAGATGGTTACAACTTCGGCCCGATTCCACGACCCAAAATGGGGGACGAAGATAATTTTGGCTCATTGCTGGTCGATCGGCTCGAAAGTGTGACTACACGCAACAACACTTCTGTGGCTTACGACTGGCAGGCCTGGTATGGTCAGACTTATGATCGTGCACTCATCCGAGCTGAAGGCGAGATTGAGAGTGGTACATTTAAAAACGCGCGCAACGAGTTGCTTTGGGCGCACGCCATTACCGCTTATTTGGACACGCAGCTGGGTGTCCGTTACGACAGCGGCAAGGGCACGGATAGCGGCTGGCTCGCCTTCGGTATCCAGGGGCTACTGCCTTACTGGCTGTATGTGGAAGCGACGGGTTATGTTAACGAGCAAGGGCGTACCGCATTCCGTCTCGAAACAGAATACGATTTATTGCTGACACAAAAGCTCATCCTGCAGCCACGCATCGAGATGAATATTTATAGCCGGAGAGACGACACCCGCGACGTGAGTAGCGGCTTGTCCAACATTGAAGCAGGCCTGCGCCTGCGTTACGAGATTCGACGAGAATTTGCTCCCTACGTGGGCGTTGACTGGGCTAGTCAATTTGGCTCTGCGGCAGATAATATACGTGCTGCAGGTGATGCTGCGGAGGATGTACGGTTCGTTGCCGGGGCGCGTATCTGGTTCTAAGCCTTCGGGCGCTTCTTTGTACATTTCGGGAGTCCCGTCGGGCATGCTGTTTATGCCCTATAGGCATCAACTTAAGGATGGAGTGCGGGCTTTCCCTGCAAAAGTTATGCGATGCATTGTTAACGGGCAAGCAAAGCTTGCACTCCTGCTTATACGACAAACTGTAATGTTAAGTCGTATAGGGTGAGCAATGCTTTTTTGCCCACCCTACACGGCTGTTAATGTTAATGTGAGAAACACCATTATGAACGCATGGCATAACCAATCGATTACCGAAGCCGCAAGCCTTCTCGAGACCGATATAGAGCAGGGTCTTTCTGGCAATGAAGCGAAAAAACGGCTCACCCGGTATGGGCAAAATAAACTACGCAAGGGCAAGCGCGTCTCGGCCTTGGTCATTTTTGTAAGTCAGTTTAAAAGTCTGGTTATCTGGGTGTTGATCGGTGCGGCGGCGGTTTCCGCTGCATTAGGCGAAACTATAGACGGCATCGCCATTATTGCCATCGTTATTTTGAATGCGATAATCGGTTTCCTTCAGGAATATCGCGCTGAGAAGGCGGCGGCCGCATTAAGTCGTCTGACAGCGCCCCATTGCCGCGTGGTGCGCGGCGGTCATAGCCTGGTGGTTACTGCTATAGAAATTGTTCCTGGCGATATCCTGTTGCTGGAAGGCGGGGATCTGGTCGCTGCGGACGCTCGCCTGATCCAAGCATCGGTTCTTCAAATCAACGAAGCGCCGCTGACCGGCGAATCGCAAGCGGTAGGAAAATCCACAGACAAACTGCCTCAGGAAACGTCTCTGGCGGAGCGGAACAATATGGTCTTCCTCGGCACCAGCGTAACGGGGGGAACCGGTCGCGCTCTGGTGGTTAATACCGGCATGGAGACGGAACTCGGCCATATCGCCAAGCTTCTGGAGGCAGCCGAAAGCGGAGAAACTCCGTTGCAACGCCAACTTGAACGGGCAGGACGCCTGCTGTTGATGGCCTGTTTCGGTATTGTCACGCTGATTTTTGGCTTGGGATTATTACGCGGGATTGCCCCGTTTGAGCTTTTCTTGAGCTCGGTGAGTCTCGCGGTAGCCGCCATTCCGGAGGGGCTGCCGGCGGTGGTGACTATTGCGCTCGCGTTGGGTGTGCAGCGCATGGTACAGCGTCACGCCCTGGTGCGGCGTTTGGCCTCGGTTGAAACGCTAGGCCGTGCCCAGGTTATCTGCACGGACAAGACCGGCACGCTAACGATGGGTGAAATGACCGCCCGCAAGTTGATCACCTCAACAAGCTTGTATCGCGTCACCGGCGAAGGCTACGCCACTGAAGGCGCATTCTTTTCCGGAAACGTGGAAAGCCTGCCGTCTGAAAGTCATGAACTCCTGGCTTTGCTGCGTACCTCGGTCGCCTGTAACGATGCCGAACTGGCCCTAGTCGATAACCGGCCTGTAGTCATCGGCGATCCTACTGAAGGGGCGCTACTGGTGGTCGCCGCAAAAGGCGGTATTACCCGCGAGGTCTTCGAGACTGAAATGCCGCGCCTGGCTACGGTGCCTTTCGATTCCGACCGCAAACGGATGACGGTCATCCGTCGTCGGGAAAACTATACCTGGGCATTCGTCAAAGGTGCGCCCGAAGTTATTCTTAGTCGTTGCACCCTGATCCGAACCGATCAGGGAGTCAGAGAATTGACCGAGAATGACCGTAGTCGAATGATACAGGCTAATGCCTTACTGGCGCAGGATGCACTGCGTGTGCTTGCCGTGGCCGAGCGCCCGCTGGACGGCTTCAGTTTCGAAGCAGGCAGGGGTGTAAACGACGCCGAGATCGAGCAAAAGCTTACTTTTTTGGGACTCGTAGGCTTACAGGACCCACCCCGAGGCGAAGCAAAGGAAGCGGTGGCCAAATGCAAGCGGGCAGGCATCAAATCCGTGATGATTACAGGCGATCATCCGGACACTGCACGGGCAATAGGTCTTGAATTGGGCATTCTGGCCAAGGGCGACCAAGTTCTCGTAGGCGCTGAACTTGACCGCCTGGATGACGAAGCGCTGAAGGAGCGTGTCTCGCAAGTTTCCGTTTATGCGAGGGTTACCGCCGAACACAAACTCCGCATTGTCCGCGCATGGAAAGCGCTGGGCGCAGTTGTAGCGATGACCGGGGACGGGGTTAATGATGCGCCTGCGATCAAAGAGGCGTCCATCGGTATCGCTATGGGGCTAACCGGTACCGAAGTGACCAAAGAGGCCGCGGATATGATTGTGACGGATGACAACTTTGCTTCCATTGTTGCTGCCGTGGAGGAAGGGCGGGGTATCTATGACAATATCGCTAAAACCTTGGCTTATCTGTTGGGCAGCAGTACCGGCGAATTGATCGTAATGCTGATAGCCGTCCTATTGGGTTGGCCGCTGCCGTTATTGCCGCTGCATCTTTTATGGATCAACCTGGTAACAGACGGCTTTGCAGCGCTGGCCCTCTCGACCGATCCGATTGATCCCGACGTGTTGAGCCGTTCGCCGCGACATTCCCAGTCAGCGCTGCTCAATCGGGATTTACTCAAACTAACCCTATTCACCGGCTTACTGGCCGCCAGTGTCACGCTCGGCGTGTTTGCTTATGAACTCTATATCATCGGCAGCGGTCTTGATCATGCCCGCGACGCCGCCTTTACCGCTTTGGTGATCACCGGATTGCTGCGCTCTTTCGGCGCACGGAGTGAACAGCGTACCCTTTGGCAGATAGGCTTGTTTTCCAATATCCGCTTATTTTTGGTTGTCGCAGTGAGTTTTTCTTTGCAGTTGGCGATACATCATGTCCCCATGCTGCAAACGCTATTCCGGATAGAACCGGTTTCTCTACATCAGTGCGTGTCGTGGATCGGGGTTGGATTCATACCGTTGATTGTCCTTGAATTGAGAAAAGTCATCCGTGGCCGCCTAGCAACAAAGGATAAGATAATGGAAAAATACGCTAATGAAAAAACTTATACCTGCTCCATGCACCCCGAAATTCGCCTGGTAAATCCCGGTAACTGTCCTAAATGCGGAATGGCCCTGGAGCTGATGAATCCTATAGAAAATAAGATTTCCGAAATTCATGGTGAATATGTGTGTCCGATGCATCCGGAAATCATCCGCAGTGAGCCCGGTTTCTGTCCTAAGTGCGGTATGGCTCTGGAAGCCCGCGACGTTTCAGGGGAGGAAGAGGAAAACCAAGAACTCACCGTTATGAGTCGAAGGTTTTGGGTATCGACAGCGCTATCGATACCTGTGTTCATTTTGGCAATGGTTCACGACCTGATACCGGGCTTGATTGCTGGCGACTTTTTCACCCACTGGCTGCAATGGCTTGAATTTGCTTTAGCCACGCCGGTGGTTTTGTGGGGCGGCTGGCCGTTTTTCCAGCGCGGCTGGAAATCTGTCATTAATCGCAATTTAAACATGTTTACGCTGATCGCATTGGGTATCGGCGTTGCTTGGGGGTACAGCGTGGCAGCAACGGTTGCGCCGGGGATTTTCCCGTCAACCCTACGCAACTCAAATGGCATGGTAGCCGTCTATTTCGAGGCCGCGGCCGTTATTACTACCTTGGTGTTGCTTGGACAAGTATTGGAGTTGCGGGCTCGAAGCCGCACCAATCAGGCTATCAAAATGTTGCTGGAGCTGGTACCGAAAACTGCTCGCCGGGTTTATAACAACGGCAAGGAAGAAGATATTCCTCTTGAACAGGTAAAACCGGGCGATGTGTTACGTGTCCGACCCGGCGAAAAAATCCCTGTTGACGGTGTCGTACAGCAAGGTGTCAGCAGTGTCGATGAATCGATGGTGACCGGAGAGCCTATTCCGGTGGAAAAAAATGCCGGCGATCGACTGATAGGTGCCACCATCAACAGCACCGGTAGTCTGCTGATGCTTGCTGAGAAGGTCGGCGGCGAAACGCTGCTGGCCCGGATTGTGAAGATGGTCAGTGAAGCTCAGCGCAGCCGGGCGCCGATCCAGAAACTGGCGGATGTGGTTGCCGCCTGGTTTGTCCCGGCCGTTGTCATCATAGCCATTATTACAATGCTGGTCTGGTGGCAGTGCGGGCCGGAACCGCGTTTGGCTCATGCCATTGTTAATGCGGTAGCCGTACTTATTATCGCCTGCCCCTGCGCTCTCGGTCTTGCCACGCCTATGTCGATTATGGTCGGTACCGGCAAGGGCGCTCAGCTCGGGGTATTGATTAAAAATGCCGAAGCGCTGGAAATCATGGAAAAAATAAATACCTTGGTGATCGACAAAACAGGCACTCTGACCGAGGGTAAGCCCCGTCTCTTGTCCGTAGTCGCCGGCAAGAATTTTTCCGAAGAGGAAGTGTTATATTTCGGTGCAAGCCTGGAAAAAGCCAGCGAACATCCGCTTGCTGCCGCCATTGTTAAAGGTGCTGAAGAAAAGGGCGTCAAGCTGACTGCTGGAGAACAATTTGAATCTGTCACCGGTCAAGGTGTTCGTGGCAGGATTTCAGACTGCCAAGTTGCACTCGGTAATGCCCAATTAATGGAAGCCCAGAATATCGATACAACGCCTTTACAAAAACAGGCTGACGAGCTCCGTCTGGAAGGGCAGACCGTAATGTTTGTCGCCGTGGACGGGAAACTTGCTGGGTTTATCAGTGTTGCCGACCCCATCAAATCGTCAACACCGGAAGCATTGAAAGCTCTGCACGAAGCAGGGATAAAAGTCGTGATGCTGACCGGCGATAATAAAACCACAGCCAATGCCGTGGCAAAAAAACTCGGCATAGATCGGGTTGAAGCGGAAATATTGCCTGAACAGAAAGCCGTTTTCGTTAAACAATTGCAGGCTGAAGGCCATATCGTGGCAATGGCGGGCGACGGTATCAACGATGCGCCGGCACTGGCGCAGGCGGATGTAGGCATTGCGATGGGTACGGGCGCCGATGTCGCGATGGAAAGTGCGGGGGTCACACTGGTCAAAGGCGATCTTCGTGGAATCGCCAGGGCACGGCTGTTAAGTCAAGCTACCATGAGTAATATACGTCAGAACCTGTTTTTTGCCTTCATCTACAACGCCCTCGGTGTTCCCGTTGCAGCTGGTGTGCTTTATCCGTTATTTGATATTTTGCTTTCACCGATGATTGCGGCGGCAGCGATGAGTGTTAGTTCTGTTTCAGTCATCATGAACGCTCTGCGACTGCGAAGATTGTCGTTTTAATACATCAGGTAGACTAATCGCACAACATTTTAAACTCCATTATTCATCACGTTATCGATCACACAATAATTCGGTAAATTCTTCTGCTAAGTAGTGGGACTTTAAGAACGCCCTGATACATATCCAAACTCGTCATGAGGACGAATTTTTCGGTTACCAACCTCTTAATGACTGACTGCTCTTGGTCAATGGACTAAACCGCTTCACTCTATGGAGTCTGTGTAGTAAAGCACTAGTTGATTGACAGCATGCCCTGTCCAAGAAACGAGATAATCCGCCTTGTTTCAAGATAGGAGCAGTGTCATGACTTCTTCCATACATACAATCACCCCGTTACGTTATCAATATCCCAGCAAATCAAAAGGCCCAGCATTCTTGCGATGATTCGGCTAAAAAAATCTCTTTGTATTCTTCATCCTTTGGAAAAAAATCACGCACAATAATGGGAGATCCACCCACACTCTGCGGCAATACAGGATGAGATTTTTCAGTTCCCGGCTCCCCTGCTGTCAGGATATGGTGCTGAATCAATCTAGCCCGAACCACATGTCGGCTCAGCCCAAGCAATCTTGCTGTTGCCAATTGGTTTCGGTCGGTATGCATATAAGCTACTTGTAACAAAGCTTGTTCGGCACGAGCATACAAATCAGGATATCCTTGCTCACATAAAACTTGAAATGCACTGACTAATCTCTCAAAATCTCCAGTATCAGAGCCTGCCGATTTAGGAAACCTTCGCAATTGAGAGAGATTTAAATCCGCTGGCTTAATGGTAAGGTCACGGGTTACCAATAAGGCATGATGGATAACATTTTCCAATTCACGAATGTTACCGGGCCAAGTATGCGTTAACAAAATTTGTTTTGCAGTTGGGGCAATAGTAGCTTTCGGACAACCCAGCCGCTGACCATAAACTTTTAAAAAATGCTCGGCTAGGGGCAAGATATCCCCGATACGTTGCCGCAATGGCAATAAATTCAATGCAGCCACATTCAGACGATAGTACAAATCCTCGCGAAACCGACCGGCCATGACAGCTTCCTCTAACTTGACGTTGGTTGCTGCAATCAATCGCACGTCTATGGGTATTGCCTTGCGAGAGCCAACCCGGACCACCTCTCGTTCCTGCAAAACCCGCAATAATTTTACCTGCATCGACTGCGGCAGATCACCAATCTCATCCAGAAAAAGCGTGCCACCC
The DNA here is from genome assembly GCF_000515215.1 of Methylomonas sp. 11b. Taxonomy (NCBI): domain Bacteria; kingdom Pseudomonadati; phylum Pseudomonadota; class Gammaproteobacteria; order Methylococcales; family Methylococcaceae; genus Methylomonas; species Methylomonas sp. 11b. Next base: position 1,863,173 of record NZ_KI911557.1, on the reverse strand, counting down.
GAAGCAGCCTCAAACCAGCCCTGTTTGGTCGTCATCGCACCGGTAAAAGCCCCTTTTTCATGACCGAACAGCTCACTCTCAATCAATGTTTCCGATAAGGCACAGCAATTAACCGCTAGAAAGGGCCCGTTGCACTTTGTGCTCAGTTCATGTATGTGACGAGCGACCAGTTCTTTCCCAGTACCAGTTTCGCCAATGATAAGAGCATTCAACTCACTTGGCGCAATACGTTTGATTCTGTCAAGTAACTCTTTGGATTTTGGATCTTCGAAAACGAGAGCTGATGCTCGAATTGAGAGAGCCATCTCGGAGGGATTAGGAAAAGCAAGTAAATGCATAAGTAAAAACATATCCTTTGAAGTTACGTTAACCGACAAGATAACATGCTTTAAAAAACTTATAAAACGATTAGTATCAATATGATTATGCTTAAATGTAATAATCTGGGTTGTCGGGTTTCGCAAAAATTAACGGCTCTCAGGACAGGTATATCCTGGCTTGTTACGCCGGGATCTGCCAAGCACAGGACAATCCTCCAGCGTCAAACCGCTTCGAGCGCCTGTTCCAAATCCGCGACAATGTCGTCGCCGTGTTCTATCCCGATCGATAAACGCACCATGTCCTCGGTGACGCCCGCTTTGAGCAGCTCTTGAGGTGACAATTGCCGATGCGTGGTCGATGCCGGGTGGCAAGCCAGCGATTTGGCATCGCCGATATTCACGAGGCGGGTGAACAGTTTTAGCGCATCCTGAAAATGCTCGCCCGCCTTGCGGCCGCCTTTCAAGCCAAAAGTCAGAATACCGGAGGCGCGTCCACCCATGTATTTATCGACCAGCGGTTTATCCGGATGATCTTCGAGCCCAGCGTAGTTGACCCATTCCACTTTGTAGTGATTTTGTAGGTATCGCGCCACCTTGACGGCGTTTTCAGAGATCCTGTCCATGCGCAGCGCCAAGGTTTCTATGCCTTGCAGGATCAAAAACGCATTGAAGGGCGAAAGGGCCGCGCCGGTATTGCGTAACGGCACAACACGGGCTCGGCCAATGTAAGCGGCAGGTCCCAGGGCTTCGGTGTAAACGACGCCATGATAGGACACGTCGGGCTCGTTCAGGCGAGGGAAACGCGCTTTATGCTCGGCCCAAGGAAATTTGCCGCTATCGACGATCACGCCGCCGATGCTGTTGCCATGACCGCCCAGATATTTGGTCAGCGAGTGCACGACAATATCGGCGCCGTGCTCGATCGGACGGCAAAGATAAGGCGATGGCACCGTGTTGTCGACAATCAGCGGCACGCCGTGGCGGTGGGCAATGTCGGCCAGCCGTTCAAAATCGGTCACGTTACCGAGCGGGTTGCCGACCGATTCGCAGAAAATCGCCTTGGTTTTGCCGTCAATCAGAGCATCGAAAGCTTCGGGATCGCGATAATCGGCAAAACGCACGTTGATGCCGTATTGCGGCAGGGTGTGGGCAAAGAGATTGTAAGTGCCGCCGTACAGAGTGGCGGCGGAGACGATGTTGTCGCCGGCTTCGGCGATGGTCATGATCGCGTAGGTAATCGCCGCCATGCCGGAGGCCAGCGCCAGCCCAGCGATCCCGCCTTCCAAGGCGGCCACGCGCTTTTCGAGCACGTCCGAAGTCGGATTCATGATGCGGGTATAGATATTTCCGGCCACTTTCAAATCGAAGAGATCGGCGCCATGCTGGGTATCGTCAAATGCGTAAGAAGTGGTCTGATAAATGGGCACGGCCACGGCTTTGGTGGTCGGATCGGGGCTGTAGCCACCGTGTACGGCGATCGTTTCTAGTTTCATGGGCTTTAGGGTGGTTGACGAGGTTGATAGAGTCTGTAAAGGGTCTGGTTTTAGGTTTATATTACGGGCTTGGGGGGGGCAAACGATGTCATCGTCAGTCTCGGCGAGGCCTCTGCTCATCCGGCCTTGGCTTACAACTCGACTTTTCCGGCATCACCCACGGGGCTGAAATGGAACGCCGGTTTGGCGTGTGTTTTTTCAGGCGCTTTTGCAACCGGCAACAACGGGAATAGCAATTCGGCGACACAATAGGCTTCTTCTAGGTGTGGGGTATAGTCGATATCCCAACTGGTGCGCTGCTCGATTATACTGTCCAGCAGATCGCCGCTGACATTGGGTACCCAGTAGGCGAATTTGATGGGGCTATTGCTATGATGTGATTGGCTCATGTGGATTTCCTCACGCGGCGTCGCTTGCCAGGACGCTCAGCGGCGCGCCATTGAGTATGACCGTGCCGGCCACCTCGACCGGCCGGGTCAAGGTATCGAGCACGGGACAGTGCGCTTCCACGGACGCAACCAGCTGGCTGATCGTTTCCGGGTCCGCAGGGCTCTTCAATATGGTTTCAAAACTGATTTTCTGGAAACCGGAGTGCACCTCTTTCAAGCCGAACAAGCCATGCAGATCCAGATAGCCCTTGGCGGTCACCTCGACGGCCGTCAAAGGGATGCCCAACACGGCGGCGTAAGCCGCATAGACGATTTCCTGACAGGTGCCGAGCGCGGCTAGTATCAGCTCGACGGGGTTTGCACCCGCGTCTCCACCACCCAGTTCAGGGGGCTCGTCAATGATCAGCGGCGGAAAATCTCGCACTTCGGCGGCGCAGCGCACGCCATCGAGCAGGCGGGTCTGCGCCTTGAAAACCAGGCGGGCGCCCGCCGGATTTTTTTGCAAGGCGGCAATGGTGTTCTCTAATGTTGCTTTCAAATCATTCTGTGACATGTGAATCTCCGAAATATTGAGCCGGGATTGTCGATCGAGAAGGCTGGCTTCGCGCCTAGCCCTAGATTGCCCGAAACAACCACGACTTTTAATGTACTCATGCTGATTGCCTTTGTACGGTTGAAAAATCCCAATGCCTACAAAGCATGGGTACTGCACTTAGGTTTGAGCACATATTATGCCAACTTGTATCCTATTGTTTTTTAAGTGACTAATGAGAGCATTATCGATTTGAATGCCGATTTTGCAGCAGCGAATCGCAACGACTGCCGCTACAGCGGCAATCGTTGCGGGACTAACAACCGGCAAAACCCGAATATGAAACCGCCAAATGGCTTAATCGCCGCTTGGGTTCTAAACAGGACGATCACTTTGTCCGCTCGCATACCCTGGATGGGTTTATCGAGGAAATTCGCTAGGTGGTAATCCATCATGCGCTCGTCGCCCCGCGACACGCCCGACATCACAATCTCCAACGAGACCATTCGTGACATTACCGGGCCGCACCCGGAACTGATCGGCATCGCCTAGCAAATTGAAAAGACCATGAACACACGAGGGTTGAGAGGAATTAACATGGACCCCGAATTCGGCGCGCCGCCCATTCAGGCCAATGAGCCTTTGCTCTACCCGATTTATGGCGTCTGCAAACAACTGGATGTGCCGGTATTTTTAATGTCCGGCCCGACCACACCGAACCTGGAATTTGATAATCCGGTCGCCGCCGGTAAGGTTGCCTGGACTTTTTCAGGTTTGCCATCGTCTGCTACCACGGTTTTTATCCGTATGTGAACGAAATGATCGGCGTCGCGTTTCGCTAAGAAAACGTTTACGTCGTCCCGGACATGTATATTTTTCTACTGGGCGGAAACTTGTATGTGGAAGCGACCAACAGTGTTATGAAGGAGCAATTGTTGTTTGGCAGCTCGTACTCGTTCCCGCAATGGGGTGATCGATTGGGGATTTTCTAAAACTAGGTTTACATGAAGACGTACTGGACCAGGTGCTATATCAAAACGGTTGCTACGGATTTGACCTGAAGATTAGTTTTGCCGAATAATCCCGGAATGAATTATTCGGCGCCAATCACTTAAAATTTGAAATTGGCTCCCGCACCCAGCGCCCATTCGCTAACGTTAACCGCATACTCCCCCAAAGCCAGCGTACTGCGGCTTGCCGAACCTTCAAAAGCATAGGCCGCAAACGCATCCAGTCTAAACTTGGGTGAAAAAGCGTATCCCAAGCCTGCCGTCGCTGTATGTTGCCAAACAACCGGGGCTAAGGTAGTTTGTACGACTTTAACCAAATCGTTGTTATTAAGAACACCGGGGACACGGGTATCAAGAGGAAGCGACCCCACCCCTTTAAAGCCTCCTACCGTACCGTTTGGCTCGTCACGGAGCACCTCCGTAGCATAACTGTAGCCTGTCCTAAATTGCCAATTCCCCAAATTATATTGGCCCCCAAACATGGCCAGGAATTGATCGTCATAGACATCCTTATATAACGAAGATTGTGACCAGTTTTTCCATGCTACGTCCGCCTCTAACAACAAATTAGGGGTCGGATTGGCTGCTATACCCCAAGTTGCTTCCAATGGTTGTTCTACCTTTACGCTTTGGTATTCCTGAGCGCCGCCCACTGTGGTCGACAATACGTTACGATAGTTATATTCCAAAGGAGTCTTTACTGAGGCGCCTATCTTTACATCCTGAGTGAGTTGATAAGTTGCCCCGAAAGCGCCACGAACTGAAATATTATGTACGCTGGACGTTGTCCCCCCAAAATCACCTGATAAACCGCCAAGTCCCGTAGTATTTCCCACAGTCCCGAACTGGCCCAAACCGAATCCTACCGTTAATGCAGCGCCTAATGACAATTTGGGTGTCAACTCATAAGCAGTCCCCACATTGGCGCTAAATGAAAGCAATTCCACATCCAAAGGCAATGTAGCCGCGCCACCAGCTCCCCCCCCCCCAGCCCGAGTCCGGCCCCTCCATTGATTGGCTGCGTACGATAATCGGCGCCCAGACCGGAATCAACCGCAACACCGGCACCAATCACAAAACCAGGCGACACTTCCCCACTGAGAGCAATATCAGGCGCAATGTAATTCTGGGCCAGACTACGGGAATGGTTGGTAAATCCGTTGTTACTTTGATAATTGTCCACTTCAGGTTCGAGAATGGCCGCTCCTAAACCAAAATTGAAACCTTTAAATTGTGTCAAGGTGGCAGGATTACCAAACAACGCGGCGGAAACTTCTTGAGGTTTAGTATAAGCGGCACCAGCCATGCCACCGGCAATTGGTTTTAAAGACAGATTCAGATCAGTTCCGGTATTCAGAGCCAATACGCTAGGCGACACCGTACTCGCTAGCGCCAATAACGACATCTTCCGTAATCTCCATGAATTTATACGCCGGTAATTTTTGAGAGAAAACAATTCTCTATTCATTTGAAACTCCAATTAAAATATTTTCAGATATTGGCTACGTCCGTTAAGTTTGCCCTAATAGGTTTCGGAGAAAGACAAATACGTTGCGCCTGAACTCTTACAAGGCAAAGTTCATGCCACTCGTAAGTAATTGTTTATTCAGTATAAATTCTTTGTATTTTTATTGTTGATGCCGCGCTAGCGGCAATGTATTGGAAAAATCGCCGCTATTGAAGCAAGGAAGCAGAAGAATTGTTGCTCTTGGAGCAATGTGATGTATGGCTTACAAAATAATGGCTATGAACAAGCTGCAGGTTGAAGAAAGACCGGCTCATGTGCGACGCATAGCGTGAGTAATCGATTAGGGATTTGGTTTTCCCAAAATCGCCGATTCAACCTATAGCAAAATTCGTCGAGATATTCCTGTACATAGTTGCCTGACACACCATGGTAAGTACCCAGTAGATAGCTTTTAAGATTGCTGATGACCACATGAACCCAAGGTAACCATTCACTCGCCATTTCAGGTGGGGTTACTTTGGCAATATGGTGATGTTCCTCGGCCAGCACATTGAGTGCAGCCAGCGCATCGGTATGCAAGGTTTGGCCTGGGGCAAGCGTTTGTTGGGCGAATGCTCTCACACTATCGTGCGTCACCTGCTCAACCACCTTCATGGCCACAAAACCGGGCTTGCCGTCATTGTGTTCGCAAGCCACTAAAATAGCGGTTTTACCCGCGCTGCGAAACCTTGGAAACGAAGCGGTAGCGAGTGAAGGTTGAGTAGTCCCTGGAAGCCGTAGCGCCGGGCGGTTTTTCGACTAGAAAAAACTGCAAGGCATCGCGAAACGGCGACGAGTCATGCGAGAGCCAAGGCTTTGACCCCTTGCTGGGTCAAAGCCGAGGTGACGCGGACGGCCAGGGCCGCCGCAGGCAATCACGTGGCGGGTGCAGGCGCGATTGCTAGCCAAGGATGGCTAGCAATCTTTCCCGCCGGAAGCCGACACTCACCGACGGCGCCTCGCCCGCGTTTACCGGCACGCTTACCACCGATAAAGGCATCATCGAATTCGATAATGCCGCTTAGTTTGTACAGATTATTCTGATCACCCATGGCCGTGCGTAACTTCCTCGACATGCGTTGAGCCGTCAACCAGGAAACACCAATGAGTTTGGTCAGCCGCAAAGCGGAGATACTACCCCTTGTCCGACGATACCCAATAAAGACTCCAAAACCACTTCACAAGCGGCAGTTTGGTGTTATGAAACAGGTGCCGGCTGTCACCGAAGTGTGATGATGACAAACTGCACATTCGTAGACATGCCGTGTCTGAAGCAATCAACCTTTCTGATGGCCACAGCGTGGACAGCAAAATCCTTCAGGCCACCTGAGTTTGATGATGGCTTGAAGACAACTTTTTTCATCGGCAAAGTGCTGTTGCCAGTCCCAAAAACTCGTGATCGTTGCTTGCATGACCGCTCTTCAGGTTATCCCCCTATAATTCGGATTTGTTAACCTGTGGTAAGTTCATAGCCATTTACAAAATTGATGATAATGATTGCCAACTTTTGACTATCAGCGGCGTTGTTGCACAAATCAACCACATCGCCCTTTGGCTAGAATTGCCGCTGCTTAGCCGTGTGTCCGAAAAAATGTTGACTACCAGTTGGAAAAGGCAACGATTAATGTGTCAGGTATGAAGTAAGCAGATGTAAGGGTGCTGCCGGCATTGATGGGCAATCCATTAAGGATTTTGAGGCTGATTTAAAGAACAATCTGTACAAAATATGGAATTGGTTGTCGTCAGGCAGCTACTTTCCGCCACCGGTACGTCGTGTCGAAATACCCAAGTCAAACGGTAAGCTGATGCCATTGGGTATACCGACTATCTCGGATCGAATTGCACAAATGGTTATCAAGAATCGGCTGGAACTCCTTGTGGAACCACACTTTCATGATGATTTCTATGGCTATCGCCACGGAAAGTCGGCGCTCGATGCTATTGCGCAAACACGGCAACGCTGTTGGCGGGATGATTGGGTGCTGGATATGGACATCAAGGGATTCTTCGACGCCTTGGATCATGGCTTAGTCATGAAAGCTGTAGCCAAGTACACCGACTGCCAATGGACGTTGCTGTACATCGAACGCTGGTTAAAGGCCGACGTGATACTGCCCAATGGAGAGAGGATCAGCCGTGCGAAAGGTACGCCCCAAGGTGGCGTCATCAGTCCGTCGCTGGCTAATATCTTTTTGCATCTGGTCTTTGACCAATGGATGAAGAAGCACTTTCCTTGTATCCATTTTGAACGCTATGCCGATGACATTGTGGTGCACTGTCGAAGTGAAACCCAGTTGAAAATGGTAGAGCGGCAAATCAGGCAAAGGTTTATCCGGTGTGGTCTGGAACTTTGCCAGGAGAAAACCAAGATTGTGTATTGCAAGGACTCAAGCCGAGACGGGCAAGATCCGAATCAGAGCTTTGACTTTCTGGGATATACATTCAGACCCAGAAGGGCTCGCGATAGAAGCGGCTGGTTCTTTGACACTTTGTCAGCTTCTCAACGGCCGTCAGCCGTAAAGCGTTGAAAGCCATGAGAGCAAAGCTCAAAGGACACCCGTTGATCAAAGCGGGCTACAGTCAAAGGATTGCTGATTTGGCAAAAGCGATTAATCCGATCGTTCAGGGATGGATCCCCTATTACGGAAAGTTCAGAAAATCAGCGATGTCGGCCATCTATAGCTATATCAACGATAAACTGTTGAGCTGGGCAAGGCGGAAATTCAAATCGCTACAGCGCCGGAAATGGCGTGCCAGCCGATGGCTGCGGGAGCTATATCGACAATGTCCGACATTATTTGCTCACTGGCGAGTTTGGTGTTGGGTGGCTGGATAACAAGAGCCGTATGAATCGAGAGGTTCACGTACGGTTCCGTGAGCAACTGAAGGGGCGGTTCCCTTCGGTTGACTCGACCGCCGACCGAAGGATTTTTTCGCAGTTAGAAGCATGAGCAACTCAACTACGAAAAATTCAAAACCCAAGAAGCAGCGAAACTGAGCGTGGTCGATTATTTGGTTTTTTACAATGGCCGCCGATCTCACTTAACTTAACATTGGGCTACCAATCCCCGACGCTACGAGGCTCGGAAAGCAAAGCGGTAGCGAGCGAAGGCCGAGTAGCCCCTGGAATTCGTAGCGCCGGGCGGTTTTTCGAACAGAAAAACTGCAAGGCCTCGCGAAACGGTGTCGAGTCATCCGAGAGCGAGAAGCGAAGACTTCGAGCGACGGGGACGGCCAGGGCCGCCGTAGGCAATACACGTGACGGTGGAGGCGCGATTGCTCACCAGCCTTAAACTGAAGCAAAAAACACCGTGATGCCACCAAAATCGTCAAAAAATACCCTGTACCACAAACGCCTTACCAAAGGGTTCTCGATCATCTTGATATCCCCAAATCCACCAACAGGCTCTTCGGGAACACCATGCCAAGCTCAATCCATTTGCTCTTAAGGGCGCCATTGAGCAACAATTGAAACTCATCTTTTCACAAGTCCAGGTTACCTCTAATGTGAGGCAACGACTTTGCCCCTTCGGTTATCTTTTCCTATGAGGCAATACGTCTACTGCTGGATAGTTCAGCTATTTCATTTAACCGGACCGTCGAGATTGTTTCTATAAAGACTTCAAAATTTTGCCGACAATGTCATACGGAAATTGACCGGCTCAACCGGGTGAAAGTGGATGTCATTCACACCTGCCAGGTCTTCACCAGGCAGGCGTGAAGTGTAGTAATAGTCAATCGCACTGTCTGTACGATTGAGCAAATTGAACATTTCCGCTTGTAAAGTCCAGGTTTTATTGAATTCGTAGCCCAGCATAGCCGAGAGCATGATGGTCGGTTTTGACCGCACACTATTATCCTCAATCAGGGAGCGAGGCCCGAAGTAACGCAGTCTTGGTCCGCCAAAGAAACCGTAGAAATCATGGACCGTAGCACCGGTCGCGATGACGGTTTCAATGGAACCCGGAATGTAGTTGCCTGCTGGATCATTACCCCTAAAGCGCGATTTTGAATAACTAAAATCGGCATCAAGTGTTAACCAATCGGTCGGTGAATAGTAGTTGGCAAATTCCAAACCGTAACGGCGACTGGGCCGACTAGGTTCAGTGGTTCCTGCGTCACCCGAGAACAGCAATTCAGAATCAATATCCAGCCACCAGATGGCTAATGTACTCTGCAAGCCTTTTATCCAAGTAGTTCGAGTACCGATTTCTGAGCCGTAGGTTCGTGCAAGCGGTACGGCGGATTTCACATTTTCGCGTGTACTGGGATCGATGCGGGTATTAACACCGCGTCCATCATTACTGTGGTAACCCAAGCCACCGTTCAAGTAAAACTCGGTATCAGCCCATGGTCCAAAAACCATGCCCAATTTAGGACTCACTAACCCATCGTAACGTTCGCCTTGATTGGCGGCGATATTACTGTTGGTAACATCGAAGCGGAAGCCATCGAAGCGCACCCCAAGCGTAGTCCGAAACCAATCATTCCAACGTGTTTTATTTTCGGCATAGGGACTGGCACTGGTAACCCATACGGAATCTTGACGTACCGTCGATAGGCGTTGCCGCGCTTTGGTCAAATACAAGCCATTATCGATGTTATCGTTGCGCACTTGTAAACCAAAAGTGCTTTCCGACTCGGCACCTGCAAGCTTGTGATAAATGGTATGACTGGCCTTGAACCCAGTCTGCCAGCGTTGATCCGGCTGGTTGAATTGATCGCCATTAACCGGATCATTCAGGAAATACGTGAAGTTCGAGAATAAATTAAGCGTCGAATAAAGCCCGTAAGCCATGAACTTTGTTGCACTGGTATTGGTATTGCGGTGCCATTCGGCTGTCAGGCTGTAACGTTCACTCGCTCCACCATCGGTGGGATCGAGAGCATCAAAACGGCCGATAAGCCCTGAAGTGACAGCACGCTTTGCGATTTGGTCAGTGGCATTCCAATCTGCTTTATAGGCCATGGCGGTGACATTCCAGCCGGTTTCGCCATGCTCTTCGCTATAACGAAGTACACCATTATATTTCTGATAATCGTTACTGACTGTCCACGGTCCACCGTTGTTGACGATTTCACCCGCGTACAGCAGATTTCCATCACCCAATTTATGGGAACCGGTAGCCAATCCACGATAGTAGTCAAACATGCCGCCGGTAAATTTCACCAACGTATCGGGCATATCATCGAAGTATTGAATATTCGCGGCACCTGCACTAGAAAAGTCCCCATTTTCTGCATAGTAGTTCCCTTTCTGATAATTAACCGTTTTGATTAATTCGGGGATCAGAAAGTTGGTATCCGTCCAACCTTGACCGTGTCCATGCGTGGTTAAATTAACCGGAACGCCATCGATTTGGGTTAAGAAGTCGGTACCGTGATCAAGGTTGAAACCGCGTAAGTAATACTGATTGGCTTTACCTTCGCCACTGTGTTGCGACGCAATCAGGCCAGGTACGGTTTCTAATATCTCGCCAGGACGACTGATTGGGCGGTATTTAAGCTGTTCTTGTCCGACATGACCTTGCGAGGCACTTTCGGCGATACCGACTAAGTCTCTTGATCGCCCAAAATCCTCAACCTCGACAGTTTCCAATTCTTCCACTTTTTCTTGCTTGGCAGCGGATTTAGCTTTTTTTGATGTGTTGCTCTTGGCCGCTTTGTCTTCGGTTTCAATTTGATCGGCTTGCTCCAGCACTTCGGTTACATCCGTATTCGGTGCCGCTTGAAGTCCGGTGCAACTTAAGCCCAAGACGATTTCAAGGCCGATGATCAAAGGTTTCTTTTTTATTATTGTGCTGTAAAGGCTCATAGGTTTTCTCTTAAACGATGTCGGATTGATTTTTATTGTTATGTCAGAATGGGATAGGCCTTAACGGGCCATGTTTTTCTCATTGCCAATGGCAAGCTTTTTTGACTTGCAAAAAGCAAATGAAATCGGGAGATAACACCAATAGCGGCGCCGCTTGAACGACGTGATTTGTCGATAAGCGTTAAATTAGAAAAGAAATTGTTCTGAAAACAAACGGTCGTGACCGTGCTTTGCATGGTCTCGCGCAGATTACGAAAGGCGCAATCGTGCCTAGTGTGTTTGATCGTTTGGGTAGTGAAATTGCCGGTATCAGATTTGGCAAAGATCGATTGAAGATAAGAGTCTTCAACGGATGAAATCGGGGTCTTGCGAAGATTGGAAGAAGCTTGATGTGCTAAAACATTGGGGAGCGCAACCGGTGGCGAGGTAAGACCAACGCCGTTGCTTAGCAACCGTTTACCAGGTGTATGGTTAATATCGGGGTAATAGTGTTTGAAATCCAAAGCACTATGATTTATGTAATCGGGATTAAATAGCCACTTGTCCAACCAGTTATCTAGCCTTTGCAAAGCGGGTTGTTTGAAAATCAAACCATCGCAATTGCTGTCTACCGTAACACTTCGACTATCATTTTTAACGGGTGTTCTCACGAAATCAACGAAGCCAAGGCTAACAAGCTTGCTACTTGAGGGATCGTTAACCCCAGCACCATACCTAGAAAAATCTTCAGAACACCGTTTATCCTCAGCGAAAACAAAGCAATACTGCGCATACCCAGCTTGATCCGCTTCTATCCAAAAAGGTGTTATTTTGGTGAATTCCGCATCCTGAGCAAACACTGTGTCTATAGCGTTGTTGCCAACAATCGATTCAGTCGTTTTGGCCAGAGCTGCATTGGAAAATATAATCGTCAGCAAACAGCTAATGCAAAATACAACTAACTTTGCAACTAAGATACCGGCACCGTGCAGCAGCAGCGTTGCCAGCATAAAACCCAAGGTATAAGAAATCAGACTGGCAGATGTGGAAATTTCCTGACCATGGGCAAAGCCATGGAAGAAAGCAAAAAACGCCACAATCATGACATTGATCTTGGCGCTAAAACGGATTTTACGGGTAATTAATACACCGAAAACCGCGCAAGATAACAGGATGATGCCTTCCACGCTGGGAATGGCCAAGCCTGCTGCGCCGGCAAGCCCCCCTAAACTCATGACCCCAACAAATGCAAGCGGCAACATCCAAACAGCCTGTCCACGCAATTGGGCCGCCCAGATGCCGACGGCCAACATAGTGACAAGATGATCCCAGCCAGATAGCGGATGACTAAAGCCGTGACTCCAACCGATGCTGTCTAAATCGATAAATTGGAAGCCTGCAAAAATGACTACCAACAAAAACGGCAATCCAAAAGAGAGCAATAGACGCCGATTGTGTCTTGAATCTGATTGCTGATTGGATCGGTTAGGCTGCATCAAAGGGTTACAATAAAAATAATAAGGTATAGAACTTGTTTAAAAAGATTGAACGCTTGGCTGTTATTCCATCGTTGGAAGTTCGGTAAACCTGACTAGGCAACTTATCCGAAGGTTATGAGGCGATTATAAAGCCAATGTCAGTTGAGAGCACACTAAAAACACGGCAGTTAACATAGTTTAATTATAGAGGCCCGGCAAAATCACGCCATTTTCAACCAGAAAGAACCTCGGTCGTCAATAAAACAACCGTATCAAAACCTGATTTAGAGAATTGAACCAAGTACATATTCAACCGCATATCCGCCGGCTACCAGTACCAACACAATCGAAATTCCCAGTTCAAGCGAACGGTGCGAGAAATGTTTCTGTGCTTGCGCGCCCATATACATACCCACTACACCGCCCAGCCCGAACAGAATACCCAACGTCCAGTCAGGTCTTGTATTGATACCAGGCGGTGCAGGCAGAAATTGATAGAGCGCCACACCTACAACGGATGTCACAAACGTACCCAAGAGTGCTGCCCCCGCAACTTCATATACCGGAAGGCTAAACACTGCTATGAGCACTGGCGCCATGATGGAGCCGCCACCAATACCATAGGCTCCACCAATGACACCGATAATCAGTGCAACTAAGAAAATAGGTATCGTATTCCCGCTATTGCCAGAAATAGATACCCCTATTTCGCCCCTGGCAAAGGCGCTTTTATTCCCGAGCAAACGGATTGCCAACCCAAGCAGAATGACGCCGACAAACAGTTTAAAAGTGCGTGCGTCCAGTAGCCAATGCACACGTAACCACCAACCCACCAACAGGCCTGGCAAAGTGCCTGTGGCAATAGTCCAGGCGAGCGGCCAGTCCATACGTTTAATACGGGCGTAATGCCATATGCCGCCAGGAATGGCCACTAAATTGAATACAAGATTGGTCGCCGATACCGAAGGACTAACATACCCAAGCACACTCATCTGGAATGGGAGCAACAAGAATGAGCCAGATACCCCGACCATCGAGGTGAAGAATGATATGCCGAAGGCTACCAATGGCGGTAACCAAAACGGAACAGTGATGTCTGCAACTTCTAAGAACATGGATTCTATCATGCCATTTACTTAGCCAAATGTCTGTAAATGGCCAATGTGTAGCAAGATTGGCTTCTTTATGTGACATCCTCCATTAGCCGAGAAATTTTTCATTATTGCCATCATAAAATCTAAGATTTTTTCACTTTTGGTGCCACCCGACATTAGTAATTATCGGAGCGGGCCGATGATGAGGACTCAGGTAAATCACAAAATCGAGCATCAAACCCGTTTCTGAGTATTGGCCAATAAGATGTTCATCGCCCAGGCCACGATAATAATGCCAACCGGCAACGATTGCGGTGGCACGGGAAATGGCAGCGTCAGTCCCATCAGTAAAAGGTATAACGCCCCCAACATCACATAGATACTATAACGATGCGCCATCGGACTGGGGTAATCAAAATTGGTTTGGCTAACCTTGCGCCGAATCAAGCCATCAATGGCAAACGGCAGAATTGCCACTGCCAAAAAGGGTATCCAGGCGCAAGCCATAACAAATCGCTTGATCATCTGATACACCGTATCCCAGAGCACATCGAGTCTGCTTTGAATGAACGGAAACAAATCATTGCGGCCGACGTCTTCAAAGCCTTTGGACATTTGTCGTTCGCGCTCGGTCGGAATGAAGTAACGGTATACACTTTCCCTCATGCCGGTTTGGACAAACATTTGGTCAAACCAGACCTGTGCGGTGTGCCGGATCTCCGCTTCCTTTTCAATGCCGAAATAAGCAATCAACATCTGATCTTCAGTTGCCTGGATTTCCCGTGTCCAGCGATCCGAGACAAAGCTCGCGACTAAAATTACTTCCAACAACCAGATCATCAGACTGAATAGCAAATTGCGTTGCATGGTCAGGTCAGTTGGGTATCAAGTGCTGATTGCAGCACAGGCAAACGGCCTTTTACGATGCGACCGCCGGATAACTTGGCGATGTAATGCAAATCAGGCAGTTGACCGAGGAGCTGTGGCGCAAACAAATCGCCTTCCTCCTCCATTAGTCGCTCGCCGACATTCCCTGAAAACACGGTGGGATTGGTTGCGCTGGTTGCGACACCCTGGGTGCGCATAATGTATTTGAGTCGGGTTTTGGGCAGATTGTCGGTGATGTATTGTTGAGTCTCGCTGTCCATGATGCGCAGTGCGATCAGGTTGTTGACGTTGCCTAATACCTGGCGGGCTTTGTCCTGAGATCCGGTGCGGGCTGCAAAGTCGGCAAAGGTCTGGGTGGCGATGAATAAGCGAATTTTGGCGCCACGGCCTTTGTTTAATACTTGAATGAATGGGTCGTTGATAACTTCAGCGGCCTCGTCGACAAAGACATTCACGGGTCTGTCTGAGACACCGTAGTTGTAACGATCACCGGCAACGGCTGCCAGATCGGCCAATAGAATGGAGCCAATGGCGCTGCCAACCATGCCATCCGATAGTGAGTCCAAGCCGATATAGGCAACCTGGGCTTTTTGAATAATATGGCCTGTATTGGTGATGGGCCGCACGTCATCAATGTCCTGCGGGTTAGGCGACAATAACGGACCCAACGATCCCGATGTCAGCATGTTCATGATCGGAATCAGCGAAGCGACCATTTTGCTGAAATGCGCTCGGTCGTGTTCGAACAAGGACAACAATCCCTCCAAATCCAAATTCGGCACCTGATACTGTACGACTTCTCGGTAAAACCGTACCAAACCAGCCGCTTTGGAGTCGATATCCTTGGCAT
Organism: Methylomonas sp. 11b; assembly: GCF_000515215.1. NCBI lineage: Bacteria > Pseudomonadati > Pseudomonadota > Gammaproteobacteria > Methylococcales > Methylococcaceae > Methylomonas > Methylomonas sp. 11b. Next base: position 1,847,818 of record NZ_KI911557.1, on the reverse strand, counting down.
TTTTCAGGTAAGGTCGCGCCTCTTGCCGCCAATGCTCCAAACTATTGTCGAAATAACGTTCCAAGGCTTGAATTACCAAGGTCGAAGGACCGCCTTCCAGGTAGCGGCGTAGTTTTACCAACGTTGGCCGTTCTTCGATCACCATCAAGCCTTGAATGACGTTATCCAGGGATTTCTGACCAAATGCCTTGAAGGGATCGTTACTGCTTTCGCTGGGCGAAATAGCACTGATACGACTTGCTATTTCGGATGGCCGATTGAAATTATGCAACGGGTCCAGCCGCACGCTGTCTTCCGGAAAAGCTGGGTGGAAATACACGAAGCGATCGGGGCGATTGGCTATTTCGCAAGCCCGTTTGGCACACGCCATCAGATCCTTATCGCCTTTCGGATCGATGATGATCACCGCTTCGCCGCGCAACACGGCTTGCGTAACCAACACGTCAAACGCTCGGGTTTTACCGGCGCCGGTGGTGCCAACTAGTAGCGTATGGCCGGCGGTATGCTGAAGCGGCTGCCGGATATCGTTTTCAGAAATTTCCAAGCCATGAATCCAGGCAGAGCCCATACGTTTATGATCGTTCGGAATCAGTGTCGAGACATCCCGTTTCAAAATCTCATAAGCCAATTGTGCATGCTTTTGCACCCAATCGAATCCCCAGCCAAACCATAACTCGTCCGGATGGTGTTTGATTAAGTGCTTGAGTTTCTCGGCATCCAGGTATTGAAAGCGGAATTGTCCTAGGCGGCGCTTGCGATACCAAAGGCTCACCGCCGTAGGCAGTCGATAACAGGCTATTACGCTACAGGCGATCATTAACCAATCAAACGGTTCTCGGGGCAACCCCGACCAACGACTGGTCCAATACGCTAATCCCGCCCCTCCGATCCAGCCGGAGATGGCATACACCTCAAAAATCGGTCGCCAGGGAAATTGATGGTCGTAATCGGATTTCATGGGCGTAGCCGCACCTGAATGCCTTCAGTCGCACTGACCGAGCGACAATCCGGGTGATTGGCAATGTCTAGCATGAATCGGGTCCGTTTGATGGTTGGATGTTGCGCCAGAAACCGTTCCAGTTCGGTATTGGAAATCTTATGCCAGTTGCCTTCCGTGGATGATTCTTCGGGCGGAATGTTTTGCTGCTGCACATGCGTTATCAGCAAATCGATCGTTCCGGGTTTCTCCGGTGTCGTTGTTTTTGGCGCGGCTGACTTGTCGGCATTTGGTTTAACCATAATATCTGAAGCGTTATCGTTTCTCGATTGTTGGTTGCCGGAAACTTTTGGGGTGAGCTGAGCGACTTTAGGTTCCGGTTTCGTGCGTTTTTGGCGCTTGAGCAGCCCCTGATTACTGACGGAGTTAGCACTGTCGTTTGGGGGTGATGCTGACGGCTCTAGCGGTCTGACTTCACCTTGGGCGGTCAATAACGTCTTCATAGCCAAACTGGGTTCCAATGCCAGTAGGATGCCGCGAACCGATTGGATGGTTTGTACCTTGCGCATGGGCGACAGCACATCGGTGACCAGCCAGCCGGTTTCTTCCATCGTTTTGATGAATTGACTCGGATCAAGCCCTAGTTTTTCAGCTGCGCCCGGAAACGGAAGCAAGTATTTCTCCTGAACTTCCAGAATATCGATTCCCCATTGCCATTGGTCCTGATTGAGGTGAAAGGCGATGTTTAATAACCATTGTCCCGCGGGGCCATGATCGTCCAGCCATGATTTGGTTTTGTCAACGGGACTATCAAGCGTTGGGATTTCAACCGTGGGTGGATCGGTTTCGGAGGCTGGATGATTAAATTCATTTACAGTTGGAATGGGTGTAGTTGGGTTTGGCGACACCTTGGCTTGAATCGGACGGGTAAGGTTGTTGTCCAGATCAGACTGATTCGAGTCTTCATCCAGGGCAGATGGCGCACAATTACTTTCATGCGGGAATTCCGGAGAAGGGATTGCGGAAATGGATTCGGTTTGGCCCCAGTGCGTGGGGACATTTATGTTATCCGCCTCAGTTGTCTGAATTGACGCCTCGATTGCCGCCAAAGGATTCTCTGCACGATGGGGCGGCTTCAGAACCGCGACATTCTTGCTTTTTGCCGGCTTGCTGGTTTTCGGTATCGGATTGGCAACGGGCTCAGTTGTTACAGCAGTCGCATCCTGTTCTCTGATTTCGTGAGCGTCTACCACGGTTGGTGGTTCGCCGCTAAAAACGAGTTCCGCGGATTTCAGGCGTAACAGATATAGCGGATTGTCCAAACCTTCAGGCTGCATCTGCCAATAGCGGTATTGCCGACCATCTGGCCAGGACTTAGGGATTGCCAAGCCGCGTTCGATCAGGATGTCCGCCAAGGTGTCTTCGTCACGCGGAATGCCGGGAACTTTGTCTTTGGCCAGCAATGTGACGATGTCTTGCGCACCGGCCCGCCAGACGATATGCAGACCTTGCTCGAAACGCCATAGCCGAGCGCCTTTTTCGTTGACGGACCACTGTCCGGACTTGACCAAGCGGCGCATGGCGTCGAACAAGTACTTTTCCACCGGCATGCCCAAGGCAGAGTCGATGTTTTGGTAGTGCGCTTTTAAATCCCGTTCCACACTTCTGCAGTCGGCGGTTATCACCAGTGCGTAAACTTTGGAGCCGCGGTCTAAACCGTTAATGGTTTCCAGCATGGCCTGCATGATGTCGGGGCCGGACTCCAGAATGAATGTGCGCGCTTCTCGGGTGAGGACGCGCTCGATTACCAAGGCCGAAAACTGTTCATGGCGTTTATGGCGGTTATCCCTCCAACGTAGAAAGTATCGGTCGATCTGATGTCGCACAGCCCAGTCGGTGATGTTTTCATCGCAAGGGTTCCAGGTATGTTGCCCCTGTGCGTCGACTACGGCGATATCGGCGACCGGTTTGCCGATGTCATGCAACAGCCCCGCAAAACAGACCGCCAGACGCCAGCGTAATTCTTGTGCTTTTCGTTCCTTGGGTGATGCTGACGTGGCAAACAAACTGCCTTGGGAAGCCAAGGTCGCCCAATGGGCGACTTCCAATCCGTGCCGAAACAAGCCACCGGCGCCGCGATGGTGATGAGATTCCGAAGCCGGCAATAAATGGCTGTAGGCGGCATAACGGCGTAAGACCGGCGCGGCTATGGTTTGATAAAGACTTTCCGGCATGGCCAGCGCCTGTTCGATGGCCCCAATCAACTCCGTTTGACTAGACAGGATGCGTTCCACAGGCGCAGCCGGCAAACCCTTCATGAACGGCGGATAACGCGGCACGTCCTCATCAGTCGTTGTCACAACCGGACCTATAGGCGCGGACTCGACTCCAAACAGACGTTGGCGGATGCGGGTAATGAGCGTTAAGGGCGTATTTTCCATATCGCCGCATCTTGCCGGGAATTTTTCAGTCGTCGCTTGCAGCTGGCGACGAATTCGACGTCAGCTGCAAGCAGGCCTGGCAAAAGAGTGTTTAGTGTAACGAGCTCCCTTTAATTACCCCCTGGAGCTCTCATGAAATCCAAATCGCTCGCAATCCATTGTCTTGTGTCCTTAGTGTGCGGCACGGCATGTACTTCGCTGAATCGTCCCGATGCTGCCGTAAGCGAGACCGTCATCGAATCGATTGTGCCGATTCAACCTGAACAACCCTGGCGCCTAGATAATGCTTGGCAGACAGGTGGATTGGGCGGTTCAGTGCTACGAGCTGCAGCAATGGAACACGTCGTCAGGCAAGTTGATCAGCCGTTTGGCGTTTACGTGGCAAATGACGACGTAGCGGGTCATGTCCTTAATATCAGCACGTTCCACTTCCCAGATAGCCCGGATGACGATGCACGGGTCATCGAACGCGCCTGGCGAAAATATTGCCATCATCAACTCGATATGACGCCGGAGGAGCAGGCGCTAGTCAAAACCATGCCAATTCCACACAACGTGCTGAGCCATGGCTGCAATCCCGGCAGCCTGAAGAAGTGAGGCGGCCGTCATGGACAGAAACAGCACCAACCATTCGCTCGAGAATCTCACCGAACGCTTTCAGTCTCTGACGGAGCGGAAAAAAGCCAAATTGCGGGTGGTCGAACCCATGACGTCTTTGCCCAACTGGCCGGCGGCAATTCGCGGTACGCCGAATGCCTGTTTGCGGAGCGCATTGTTCGCCGGCATCCAGGGTAAGGAACGTATTGCTTACAAAAAACGCACCCTGCTGGCTGCGGTTGATGGCATTGAGGTTCGCTACCTCGGCATACAGCTCAATCAATCGGACCTCGATGTCTGGATGCAGATCGTGCACTTGTCCAGGCAACAATTGCCGGGATTTAGCGTGACCTTCAGCGCACATGCCCTATTGACGGCATTGGGTCGCGGTAGCGGCAAAAGCCAACATGAATGGCTGAAAGAATCGATGGCCCGCTTGGGAGGCGCCTTTGTCGAAATCACCTTTCACGGCCGGGATGCCTTTGGTGAAAAAGGTTTCTTGCGCTATTACCGTGATGAACTGACACAGCGCTATGTGGTGGAATTGACCGAATCCATGCTGCGCCTGTTCGAGGAGGGGTACACCTACATTGAGTTCGAACAGCGGCAAAAATTGCGCAAACAACCTTTGGCATTATGGTTACACGGTTTCCTGTCGTCCCATGCCGCTCCGTTTCCGATGAAAATTGCCACCATTCACCGGCTGAGCGGCAGTGGCGCGAAAACCCTGCGAGATTTCAAATATCGGTTGGGTAAAGCGTTGGAGGCCTTGGTGCGCATTGGCACTTTGGCAAACTTTGAATTCGCTGATGACATGGTGAAGATCAAACGCCAACCTACGCCCAGTCAACAGCGCTTTCTGGACGACCAACAGCACTAAAAAGCACGGCATTAGACCGACGCTATTTTCGGTCGGTCGAAGCCTCTCGATACGGCATTAGGCCGACGCGGATACGGCATTAGACCGACGGAGGCACGGCATTCGGCCGACAAGGTAACGGCATTAGACCGACGGGCACGGCATTAGACCGACAAAAAGCACGGCATTAGGCCGACGTTTGACACGGCATTAGACCGACGCTTCGAGCAAGTTATGAAACCGCTGCAGACCTTGCTATTCGATGGCTGTAGCGATTCTTTTGCAATGAAAATCTAGGGTGCTAATCTATTTATAATCTTTATTTAATCTAAATAAGGGGATGTTACGTTGTGGATAATTTCGCCTCCGAAAATAACACTTGTTCATCGTGTCGGGGTTCTGTGAACATGTCGCCATCTCTTCCGGCTTTCGTACATTGGCCCCAATAGCCATATAAAATTCAATGTGCGGCAGTCAGGTTTCTGATTATGATTCCAGCCATTTGAGGAACGTTGCCGTTTTGCATTGAAAAGAAAACTTTAAGGCTCAAAATGCCCAATTTAACGATCGGCAAACTTGCTAAACAAACCGAAGTCACTATCGAGACCATCCGTCACTATCAACGCATTGGTTTACTGACAGAGCCAGCGAAACCCGAAGGCGGTTATCGCGTATATTCAACAGATGCGATTGCCCGAATACGTTTTATCAAACGCGCTCAACAGGCTGGATTTACCTTGAAGGAAATTGCCACCTTGTTATCCCTTGATGGAGCGCACTGTGCCGATGTAAGACAACTGGCCGAGCAGAAATGCCAGCAGATCGATCAACAAATCCGGGATTTAACCGCTCTCCGTCAGGTATTGGAAAGCCTGGTCAACGACTGTCAGCAAACCGCGCCAGCCGCTCATTGCGCTATTCTCGATGCGTTTAGCGATGATGATGCATCACCAACCTCTAATTTTAAGTAAGACACCACCGTCCACTTGACTCTGTTCTAAACAACAGGGTTTAGACTCCTTGCCAACATTTAGCATGGTTTGGCTTAGGAGATTGGCATGAATACAGACCCTGAAACGCCCTTAAAAACTCCGTCATGGTTAGGTATCGGCGCCTTGTTGGCCGCTGTAGGGGCTTCGGCCTGTTGTGTCGGGCCATTTTTGCTGTTGTCGTTAGGTATTGGCGGCGCATGGATTAGCACGCTAACGGCTATGGAACCGGTCCGGCCATTTTTTATCATCCTGACCCTGGCCTTTATGGCTTTAGGGTATCGAAAACTCTATCTAACGCCTCACCACTGTGAAGAAGGTGAAAACTGTGCCACATCCGACATTCAACGCCGACAACGCCTACTGTTTTGGTTGAGTTCCGCATTCATTTTGATATTGCTGGCCTTTCCCTGGTTAGCGCCTTTTTTCATGGCTTGAGAGGATTCATATATGACCATTAAATCCAGTTTGTTTATTTTAAGCTTGTCATCAAGTGTGTTGTGGATGCCGGCAGCTCATGCTGAAACGACTGTTGCACTGCCAAACCAGCAGCAAACGGTGACGCTGAACACAGAAAATATGACCTGTGCCATGTGTACAGTCACCATCAAGAAGGCCTTGCAGAAAGTCGAAGGCGTACAAGAAGTGACTGTCGATTATGATGCCAAAACGGCCGTGGTTACTTTCGACAGTCGCAAAACCAATAGCGCCGCCTTGATCAAAGCCACGACGGATGCCGGTTATCCGGGTTCCCTGGTTACACCTATTACCCGATAAGGCCGAGGATAGCGTTTATGTCTGATTGCTGCTGCCCAAGTACATCCACCAAAACCAAACAGATTTGTCCTGAATGCGGTTCCTCGTGCAAAAGCGTCGGCATGCCGACGCTGTACCATCAGGTACGGTTTCCCGAGAATCAGTCAATCGTCATTGACAGCTATTATTTTTGTCCGGCAAAAACCTGTCCGATTGCTTACTTTGCCAACGCAGGAAACATCATTCCCAAACAACACTTACGAAGCTATCAAGCGATTCAGAACGACGCGCTGTGTTACTGCTTTGACATAGACACTGAGCAGTATTTATCAGCGTTAAAAGATCGACGGGCAGAAGCGATCAAAGCTTTCGTCATGCAACGTACCAAAGCCGGCGAATGCGCCTGCGAAATCAGAAATCCATCAGGTCAGTGCTGTTTGGCCAACTTGAAGCGTTTGGTAAATCAATGACAGGAACCAGACATATTGAAACTGGATTTTAGACTCGGCGATTAAGCGCTTTTATCTGAACAGAAACCTTAAATTCGTTTAAAGCGCGCAATAAACATGGCATTTAACGGCCTCAATTGGCGGTCGGGTTTGTATTGGATTCGAGACTTTTTCGATAACGCTGCATCGCATCGCGGATCTTTCCTAGTTGATCGAGCTGTTGCCGAATATGGGCAAACTCGGTTTCCAGTTCTTCGACTAATTCGGCCTCCCAGGCGGGTTCGCCTTTTAGCATGTTACCAAGCGGATAACGATAGCCACGGCCTTTCTTAACGTACTGCGCAATGGGCCTGGTCTGACCGTTTTGCCGCAACGTGGCCATGCGATACCACTCAATGCTGAAAGCTCGTTGGTTTTCCCGGCAGCGAATGCGGACGCCGATTCGGCCCGATTCGCTTTTGCTGTGTTTCTGGCGCTGGCTTTTCATTTGGCGCCAATAATCATCGACCAATACTTTGGCTTGCGCCTGGAGATGATCGCACCGGGTTTCGATCCAATGCAGCAGGTCTTGTTCTGTGAGATTGAATTGAGTGTTGACAGGTTGTTCGCTTGACATGAATTTTCCTATTACTTAACTGTAGGGATAGGCATGGACAATGCCTAACGGGATTTTCTATTCATTGCGAGCCTTGGAAAGCGCCTTACTGCATAGCCATTTGCAAATTGAATCCCTACCACAGTAGGCATATCACTGTCATTTTATCGAGGGTTCATTTAGGCATTGCCTTCGCAAAACGGCGTGACTCATGCCTACCTAGGAAATAACATCGGATTACAGGCCGGTTAACGACCGTTACGTTTCCCTACTACAGTAGGGAAATCGAAAGTCGAATTCCTGTTGGGATTTGCGGGCTATCATCCGTTCGCAATAACGTCGGCATTTTATGCAACCGATATGGGACGCCGATTGCAGTTGACGACGAATTCGCGATCTCCTGCTGTTACGGTCGCGTTCTGCGATAGCTTTTCGAGCCATCTTGCAGCTGATGGCGTTTTCGACGTCAGCTGCAAAAGTCGCTGGGAAGATCTGACGGACAATGGCGCGATGAACCGAAATGTCATTTCTTTGCCGATCATCATGAGCTTGTGTCTCAGTTCCTCACTGGCGATGGGTAAAGACAACGCGCCCGAGGTTTCCTATTTCGCCGACAAACAGCGCGGCTGGTTTTGGTATGAGGTGTTGCCGGAGCCGGTTAAAAAACCTCAACCCGAAACTCAAGCTGATCAGGAAGAACCCAGGCATGACAGCAAACCACCCAGCGTCGTTCAGACTCCAATTGAACCCAAAACACAAACCAATCCCTCTGCTGAACCCCAACCACTGTCCTCGGCATGGTTGAAGCAAAACTTGGAGCATTACCTGAACCAGGCCATTGATGATCCCACCCAAGAGAATGTTGCGGCGTTTTATTACCTGCAGCGGGTGATGATGGATAAAGCCGAGCGCTTTACCAACGCCGCGCGTTATGTGGTGATGTCTGATCCGCAACTCGATGAAACCGTGCGTCGTCCGGTGGCAACTTATGCGGCCAATGAAGCCAATCATCAGGCCGGCGTGGTGGCCGAACGCGCCTTGAAGTCGATTGCCGCCCAAGCAGGCATTTTGTTTTTCTTCCGGTCCGATTGTCCTTATTGCCATGTGCAGGCGCCGATTTTAGCGATGCTGGAAAACGCTTATGGATTCAAAATTTATCCCGTGTCGCTGGATGGTTTACCGATGCCGAATGGCATTTTCAGTCAGTTCAAACGCGATCAAGGTCAGGCTGCAATGTTGGGCGTTGAACAGACACCAGCGCTGTTTCTGATGAAACCGCCCAAGCAGATTGTGCCGTTGGCGCAAGGCGCCTTGTCGCTGGAAGAAATCACCGGTCGTATTCTGTTGGCGGCCAAGGAAGCGGGATGGATCGATGCTTCGCAATACCAAACCACCCAGGGCATTCGTAATACGCCGATGTTGTTACCGGCCGCCGGTAGCATCAGCCCTGCGGCCACTCAAGATCCACTGTCATTGATCCAGGCACTGCAACGCAGTGCGCAAATGGGGAGCACGCCATGACGTCGTTTACGTTTCGATTACGCTATCGTCAGATCTTAGTGTTGATTTTGTTGGTTGAGAGTGCCGTTCCAGCCTATGCCGACCTGCAACAGGAAATGGACAGCATGTTTGGCACCATGACCAATTTCACGGCACCGACCGCCCATTTGGGACAGCGCCGTGGCGTGATTACCGGCGGTAGCTTGGTGGCGCGCAATGGTATCACCAACACCAACCTGGTGTCGTTCGTGCCACCGTCGTTCAGTGCCGGTTGTGGCGGCATCGATTTGTTCGCCGGCAGTTTCAGTTTCATCAACTTCAACCAGTTCGTGCAATTGATGCGCAACGTGGCCGGTAATGCGGCGGGTTATGCGTTTCAGTTGGCCGTGGGTGCCATGTGTCCCTGGTGTGCGTCGGTGATGACTGACCTGCAAAAGAAAATCCAGGAAATGAACCAGATGTTCAGCAACTCCTGCCGGTTGGCACAAGGCTTAGTCAACGATACGGTCAAAGCCTTCGATCTGCAGAGTAAAACCAATCTGTCCAATGCCTCGTTTACCCAGGGTATTTCGGATGTGTTTTCCAGCTGGACCAATACCAGTACTCTGGGTGATCCGGTTCAGCAGATCAAGCAGAACGACCCGACGGATATGACCAAGATCATTCAGGGCAATCTGGTCTGGCGGGCGTTGGTCAATCAAAATGCCGGCGGTTGGTTCCGCTTCGGCGGCAACAATTTGCTGGAAGCGGCGATGAGTATTTCCGGTACCGTGATCGTCGATGCGCCTCAAGCCGCGCCCGACGGCAAAGGCGAAAACAATGCAGTCAGCGCGCCGCCGCCGGTGCTGCGGATCAAGGATCTGATGTACGGCAATGACGCCGGCAATAGTTATCAAACCGTCAGGATGTACACCTGTTCGGATGGACACGATGCCGATCAGTGTCTGAAACCCATCGTCCAAAACGTCAATCTGGTCGGCTTGAAGCAGCGGGTGATGGACATCCTGCTGGGTTCAGCCAATAGCGGTAACGGCCTCATCTACAAATTCTCGACCAACTCCGGTCAAATCACTGACAGCGAAAAAGCCTTCATGCAAACCGTGCCGGATGCCATCGGCGGCATGATCCATAACCTGGCTAGGGAGGACGCCGGCATTGCCAAACTGTGGGCCGAAGAAGCGGCACCGGTGATTGCCTTGGAATTGGCGCAACTGATCGTTAACGATCTACTGAATGCCGTGCAAACCGCTGCGCACATGAATGACCATGCCTACGCCAAATTGCTGATGGATGCTCTGAAAGATGCACGCGAGCAAATCCAGGCTGAATACGTCACCATCGCCGGCCGCTACGGCAATCCACAAACCCTGATGGCGTTCTACCAGCAATTGATGACCACCGTGAAGCCCAAACACTACGGCACCGTGGCGCAATTGCCGGCTTCCGGGATGGCTTGGCCAAGTCCTTAGTATCTCGTTTTCCCGTCTCCCATGATGGTTTTCTCCGTCGTTGATTAAAAGGTAGGTTGCCCATGTTTGAAATCTTCTCCGTGGGCGATTCCGCCTATTTGCAAGCCGTCCTGAATGCGATCGCTATGATTTCCGGTACCGGCGATTACCGCACCGCCGCAGCCGTGGGTGGTTTGATCGGCATCATCATCGTCATGCTCCGGGCTTTGTTGCAATGGGATGGCCGCGGCATTCGTTATCAGGATTTATTGTTGGCCTATGTGTTGTGGTTGATGTTGTATGCGCCGTCGGTGCGGGTGTCGATCGAGGATGCCTATACCGGCAGCGTGGTAGTGGTCGACAACGTACCGTTGGGACCAGCGGTGGTGGGTAGTGTGATGTCGAACATGGGTTATCGGACCACACGTTTGTTCGAACAGGGCTTTGGCACGCCGTCGATGACCGGCAATGGTTTTGCCGACAGTTTGCAGACTTTGACGGCGGTACGGAAGAATCTATTATCACGGGTGAATCTAGGCGCCGCCAATGTGCCCAATGCCGGCAGCGACATGGAAACCTCGTTTGCCAATTACGTGCGGGAATGTACCTTGACCGGTGTCGATCTAAACCTGAAATCGGTGGACGCCATCTTACGCGATGCGGATCCCCTGAATGCCATTCGCTTCGATTCCGACATCTACATGACCCAAATCTATGTCGGCGGCCAACCGCAAACCAAAACCTGTACCGATGCCTGGACGGATTTGAGCGTGGTGGCCACCGGTAATTTCACGACGGCGCTGGAAGGGTTGTTGCAACCGACCTTAGGCCTACCAGCGGCAACAGACACGGTACCAAAAATCCAGGAGGCCTTCGATGCGCTGGCCGGTGCCGGTGTGGTCGATGCCGCCGATTACATGCTGATGTCGGCGATCATGCCGATGTTCGAAAAAGGCGTCATCGGTCGGCATGAAGACGGCTTGCACTGGAACAAGGCGGCGATGGTCGAGCAAGCCATTCAGCAACGCAATACTCAATGGGCAGCGGAGCAAACCTTGTTTGCCAAGATCGTCCGGCCCATGATGGCCTTCATCGAGGGATTGAGCTATGCCATCGCGCCGATCATGGCCTTCGTGGTGATGCTGGGCAATGTCGGGATTCGGATGAATATCGGTTATTTCTCGATGCTGCTGTGGATCCAGTTGTGGATGCCAATACTAGCGGTGATCAATCTGTTCATCCAGATGTCGGCCGCCGGCAAAATGGCGGCACTTACTACGGCCACCTACAATCTACCGTCGATGATGGGGATTTACCAACTGGACATGGAGTTACAGCAATGGTTGTCGATTGGCGGTATGTTGGCGGCGTCGACGCCGGCGATCACCTTGATGCTGATCTATCGTGGAGCGGTAACCGCCACGCATTTTCTGGGACGGATGGATGGCGGCGACACCATTAACGAAAGAATTGCCACGCCCGATGTGATCAGTCCGGCGCCGGTCTTGAATGCCCAGGCGCAACATCAATACAGTCCGTTGTCTGCGGTTACCCAAACCGGTGTCGACAAAGTGCTGCCGACCTTCACGGCCGGAAAAGACATGAGTGCGGCGGTTTCATCAGCTTACAGCGCTTCGGAACAGGCGAGCAGTAGCTTCATGCACAGTGTGTCGTCAACGGCGATGAAATCGGCCAGCATCAGCAGCGATGCCTTTGACAGCCGTTCGTTGGGCAATCAGATTGCCAGCAGTTCCAGTTATACCGATGCTTATAACCGTCAGTTCGGTGAAGCCTTCGCCAAGAAACACGCCGATACCGGAATTTCCGCTGATCAGTTCTCAGCGTTGGTGGCCGGCAGTGCCAATGCCGGGGCCAAGCTGGGAAGCGACCAACTCAGCGGCGCAATATCTGGCCGCTTGCAGAACGATTTCAAAGTCAGTCAGGACAAGTCCGATGCGATTGCCGCGGACATCAGCCAAACGGTCAACGACAGCCAAGGCTACCAAGCCGGCTTAGCCAAAAGCCTGGCGATGGATGCACAAACCGGCACCCGAAACGTCGCCTCAATGGGACTGCAAAGTCAATCGTTGTCCTCATTGCAACACAGCGCAACCGATGCCGTATCGGCCAGCGAATCCTATCAACAAACGCTATCAGCCCAACAACGCTTCGGAACGCAAGCCAGCTTCGGCGCGGCGGAAACGGGTTACAAAATTGCGCATGATCCCGGCTTGATGGAACGCCTGGATCGTACACTAGACCAATATGGCTTGCGCGGCGATACGCAGCGGCTAGCCTCGCAGTGGAAAGCCGCCGGTTGGATCAGCGATGCCGATCAAGCCTATGCCGCTGCTGGCATGTCGTTATTGACCGGTTTTTCGTCACCCAGTTACCGCACTCTGGATAATCAACAATCGCACCAGGCGCAAATCTCGGGTTATCAACTCTTGGGCGACACTTTTAATGCGCCGCAGCCCGATCAAAGCTGGAATGCCAGCCAGAACGAATCGCTGAAGGCCAATGCTCCGGAAACTGGCAAGGTTCAGACTATTGTCGAACAGGCTCAGATTAAAGACCCACGCGCTGAAACCGAATCGCTAAATCAGCATGCTCAGGCACAGATTCGTTCAGCGACGGGGAAAATTGCCGGCGGCGAAGCCCGTATCGAAGCGCAGCATGATCGTAATTTGGCTGAGCGTGAACAATATTCAAGCGAAGGCTTTGGGCAATTGGCAAACGTCAAAGCGGAGCATTTCAGGCAATCCATTGCGGCTGCGGCTAATGACACGCCTTCGGCCGCAGAGGCAACATACGATTACCTGGGAGGGAGTATTTATAATACCGCCAAGAATATCGAAGCCGTGGGTTCTTCTGGTGCTGAAAGCATTAAAGAATTTACTTCAAATACTACGGAAGCTTACTCGAACGGAGCAAGCTTTTGGGATTCGGTAAAATACGGAGCCTCTAAATCTTACTCCGGTTTTATTCAAACTACCCAGGCTTGGGCAGACCAAAGAATTAATGAAATCGGTGACAAATTAACGCCAAGTCAAAAATCATATTACCGAGCAGCAATGTTTGAAGCATTCGCTGGAATATCAGTTGGTGGAGGATATAGCGGAAATTTGGCCGCAGCAAAACAACAATTGATCAAAGAGGAAGGAGACATTGATGGCAACAATATTTCAAAGTTATTGATGAGTGCAGCCGGCCAAAATCGCATGGATCTCATAGATCAGATTAGTAGCTTTAATCGAGCTAGAGGACTAATTAATTATTAAGAACCATGAATTATTTGTTGCGAAGAATTTGTCCAAAACCAACAATAAGCCCTCGCAGAATCATGGCAAATGAGAGCATGATAATTGGTACGGTAAGTTCATTGTTAATGCTCCCCAGTACCCAGGCTACAAGCACTAAGGTAGCCCAATAGTAATTACTTTCATGGGAAAGACGATTTGCCAATTGTTCAATACACTGAAAAACTAATTCTGCTAATGCTAGAACAGTAAAAGTAACAAAACCAAAAAGGGCAAATGTAGAAAGTGTTTCAGGCAGCATGTCTTTTGAACTGCCCATGAATGTTAATCCAAATAATCCAGCTGCCAAGCTAAAAAAATTAAAGTGCTTTGTAGTTAATGTGCGGGTATGAAAACGCTGCAAAAACTTCTGTAATTCACTCGGAAACCGCGCAAACATTGCACCACAAAATGGACAAATCGATTTTGTTGGTTGCCCGTAATAGGTAATGACGCGCGGCACCATGATTCGATGGCATTCGGGACAATCGACAGTTGCATGATGGCCCTTAAACATTGAGTGATTTGATCGAGTTTGAACCGATTGGCTGGGCCGTTTGAACCGATCTGAGAGTGATGACTGTGAAGACATTGTATTCTCCATGCTTAAGCGGTTGGGCAATCCTACCGCGAATGAACTAACGTTCCAAGTCGGTTTTTAAATCAAAGCCATTTTTTAGGGCAAAGAAAAATGGCCTGCATAACGACTGGATCACTCGCCGACACTCGCCAAAATTTTGTTGATCACAGTAGCCGAAATCCGAAAATCCGATCGGTGCAAAATTTCAAAAGCGGCTCGAGCAGACGAAATCAAACCTTGTTTTTTGGCCTGTCCGATGACGGCGGCAGTACCGACGACCTGGAGTTGATATTCTTTGGCCACAGCCCGGCCGGCACGTTCGTCCATGATCAGCAAATAATTTTGGGGTGACGATAGCGCGATGTTGATGCAATCCGTTTCACCAGCGTCCAGATCAATGTCTAAACAAGGTGTGATGGATTCATGCCATACCGTTAGCCAACCCGAATCGAATGCGTGAGCTAGGGCTTGTTCACCCGGTGCCGATTTGCCTGGTAACACTTCTTGTTTAACCGATTCGGGCACGAAAACCTGGCCAAATAACTGGGGCAGCCAGATTAAACCCTCCACCAACGCCAGTCCGATCAATGGACTGGCATCGACAATGACTTTTTTGGTCATCCGCGATCAGGCTTGGTTGAGCCACTGGTCCAGAGTGTCCAAATCATCCTTGACTTCATCAGTCGTTTGATCGATGACGGAAATACCCAGGCGCGAGACGTGCGCAATAAAGTTTGCCAACGGCATATCGGCCAGTTTAGCGGAGCGGGCAAGGGACAGGTTACCGTCCTTGAAAAGTGCCGTTGCCAAGGCTTTACGCACGCCCGGCATTCCAATGATTTTGGCGGCTTTGAGGCCGACCATCACCGCGTCCGGTTCGTTTCGATTCATAACCAGGACCATATCCTCGTGAGCCATGCGCAACGCTTCGCTGGGGTTGTTCTTTAGACCGCTGACATTGACCGTTTTCATAGTCTGATTACATAGGAAGATTGGGTAGGTGGATTATAATCCTCTAAATGAAAATTGCTGCATAAAATTGTCTCCCTGGACAATGAATCGACACCCATACGGCCACAACAACTTTACTCCGAGGATCAACTACTAGGTGTTGATTATGGTTTTAGAGATTTGGTTTAACACGCACATCTGACAGACCTGCTGGTATTTGCAACCATGAATGATCAGATAGGGCGTATGGCAGGTCGTACAGTAAGGTAATTCAGCGAGTCCGTCTCTCAGGGCTTCGACGATAATCCAGGCTTCATCGAAATTTGCTGGCCGTATGCGGCCAAACGGTCGGCGTTCTTGGATATGGCTTGGATATAATGCGCAAAAAGTATCCCAGGCAAATACCATGGCATTCAGGTCGATTTCCGCCCTGATAGCGCCTGAGCAAGCGCTTCGATAGATTGAAGCAAATAGGGCCATGTAAAGAAACGACTCGCGTGACTGCGGCATTGCCGTAATACTGGGGACCAGTCCCGCCACTGGGCTTTCGCGGTGCAGCGAAAAGTAAAGGTTACACAAGTCTTTAGGACGCAGGGTTTTGATGGCCCGGCTGGCCAATTTTGTACGCAACTTTCGTTTCAGTAATTGATAGGCCCAATACTGATCTTTGAGTCGAGCAGCAAAAGCGCAATGGTTGCTCATGACTCTGGTGAATGGGAGGATAATAGCGTCAGGAGCTCGACAGCCCTTGCGGCGAGTGCATCGGGGGCTACGGTTTTTTGGACGTCTAGGAATTTGCTCCATTTGTGGGGATTGAAACGAGGAACAAAGGTTAGGCAATCACTTCGAGCCAGAATCTTTAATTGTTCGAGCGGCATCTTTCTGAGCAACGACACCGCTTCGGTCGTGAGACCTAAGCAGAACATGGCTTTCTGTTCACTTTCGGAAAAAATTAAGGATTGAGCGACGATGAGGTAGTCGAGATTGAGTTTGTATAGATTCTCATCCATTCTGGAATCCTCTATTGGCTAAAGAATCGCTCTGATTTGATTCGCCAAGGCGATCACTTTTTGTCCGTACTGAATGGCTGCAGGCTCGTTTTTCCAGCTGTAATATCGGCCGATACCATGAGCGAGATTGTCTGGCACCGATTGGATGGCCTCTGAGAGTAGGCTAGCGCCGATTTCGAGATTGGTGCTCGGGATCAAGAGTTGTTCGGGTTTCGCAACTCGGTGGCCATGCCATCGCAGATTCACTTGCATGATGCCGACGTCGATATTACGCTTGCCCTGATCCAACATTTCATTAAGTAAAGTTTCAGCCTCCTGCTGACTGTTAGGAATAAAGGCGTTGCCCGCGTTATTGATGGCCCAAGGCCAGGGCATGACACGATTCTGTTCACCGTTTTTTCGCGATTCCGTGAGCGCAACGGCATACAGAATATAGGGGTCAATACGATGCCTTCGGGCTATTTGCCACCATAGCGTGTGTTGTAATTTGGTGTTAGATGTTGCGGTGTGTTGGCTGTTGCCATTCGTTTGAATAGAATCAGCAGCCAATGATTCCATTGGTTGGCTGATGATGCAAAGGCCACCGATCATGCCAATCCAAAGATGCTTAATAGCGGGTTGGGTTGAAACGCCAGAGGATTTAAACTCTTGATTTTTTATGTGAATAATGAACATTATCAGCTCGCCGTTTTGGTCTTGAGGCGAGTTTACGATGTTGCCAAAAATTCTATAAGTTCGAAAAACCTCTCTTTTAGCTGTTTTTCGCCGACCCTCTGAGTTTGGCCTTGCTTGATCTTATGATCGGAAGGAATGTGATGACTTGGGTGAGCAGATGGTGGCTGAGGTTTATGTGTACCACCAAGAATATTTTTATGGCGCGATTTTTGGTTTAGTGACATATTAAGTGGCGCAATAAAGTAAATCGCGACACCAAAAAACAAATCATGCCAAAAACAGTCCCAACAGAAGAGCTGGATCGAGTCGAGAAGTTGATTGCCCAATATCCTGAAGGTATAGGTGTGAAAGACATTGCGCAACAGCTAGACTTTGAAATCAAGGGGCGTACTTTGCAACGCCGTTTGGCCACATTGGTAGCAGAGCGCCGCATTTTTAGTAAAGGCGAAGGGCGTGCTCTGAAATATAAGATTGCAAAGCCTGGTCAGGGTGTCGACTCGGTTAGTGTCGTTGATGGTTCGATCCGGCAATTCGTTGACGAAGTCTATATTCCCATTTCGCCGGAAGGCGAAGAGATTAAGTCCTTTATTCGTCAACCTAGGACTCAACGATCTCCCGTCAGCTATCAACCCGATTTCCTTGGGCAGTACTATCCAAACAACACCTATTATTTACCGGCCGGGTTGCGTGAACAATTGCATGCCTTGGGTCGGTCGCCGGCTGAACAAACCCCGGCAGGCACATTTGCTCGTGACATTCTGAATCGCTTGCTTATTGATTTATCATGGGCTTCATCCCGATTAGAAGGCAATACCTATAGCCGTCTGGATACCGAACGTCTGATCGAATTCGGACAGGCCGCTGAAGGTAAGGATGTCATGGAAACCCAGATGATCCTCAATCACAAGTCGGCCATTGAATATTTGGTACGCGATACTGAGCATGCCGGCGTTACAGCAGAAACCATTGTTGCCTTACATGCTTTTTTATCGGATGGTTTGTTGGCGGACCCGATGAGTTGTGGGCGTCTACGCAATCGGGCGGTCGATATCGGGGGCAGCGTTTATTTGCCGATTGCGATGCCGCAACGGATTGAGGAGTTGTTCGGGATTGTCATGACTATGGCGGCTGAAATCAACGATCCGTTTGAACAATCATTTTTCCTAATGGTGCATTTGCCCTACTTGCAACCCTTCGAAGACGTCAATAAACGGGTTTCGCGGTTGGCGGCCAATATCCCGCTGATTCAGCACAACCTCTGTCCACTGTCCTTTATCGATGTGCCTCAACAGGCTTACGTGGACGCGGCCCTCGGAGTCTATGAGCTGAATCGAATTGAATTGTTGAGAGATGTCTACATCTGGGCTTACGAGCGATCTTGCCAGCAATACGTTGCCGTGCAGCAGCAGCTCGTACCGCCGGATATCGTTCGATTACGTTATAGAAACGAACTGGCTGAAGTGATACGAGCCATTGTCCGGGAGGGGCTGGCGACCGATGAAGCATCGATCATGTCAGGTATTCCGGATTCAGTGTCTTCAGAAGACAAGCAGCGCTTCATTGTTTTAATACAAAACGAACTTAAAACTCTGCATGCGGGAAATGCAATTCGTTTTGGATTGCGTCCTCTGGAGTTTTCAGTATGGCGGGAAAAAGGAATAAAGGTCAGTGATCGAACTGAATAAAAAAATAATTATGGTTAAATTGTATTAGATCCAATAAAAATCATCAGAAGGTATTTTTATCTGCAGTCAACTCGATTAGGTGGGTTTCCCATTTTAATAAGGCGTTTCGTTTTTCCTGTAAGTAATCATATCTATCATAATGTTTTGAACTTACATCATTTAAAGCATGATTTTGTATCCTATCCCTGATGCTTTTCTCTATGCCAATTTCTCCCATACGAGTTTTTACTGTTCTCCTTAAATCTCTCGGTGTAAAAGTATCTATACTGCTTATTCGAGTTATGGCGTGAGCCAAAGATGTTTTATGAATCGTTTTTTCTTCATTATATCTACTTGGAAATAGATATTCAGAATTTCCAGAATACGGCCATAGTTCATTAAGTAATTTTTTTGCTAATGGAGTGATTGGCAATACCAGCCAGCGTTCGTTTTTTACGCGCTCTGGCGGGGCACTCCAAATCATGGAATCAAAATCAAACTCATGTTTCATTGCACCACAGAGCTCCCAAGAACGGCAGCCATATAGGAGTAATAATTTTGTAGCTAGATGGAATTGCTCATGAACGCATGTTTCGTTCCAAAGCACTTTGATTTCGGCAAATGATAACGCTCTTTCTCCAGCTACTTCGGCACTTGTGTCTTTTGGAATTGCATCGACAGGGTTGGTTTGTATTTGAAAGGTAAAATCATTTGATAGGTTTTTGGGATCGTTATCGTGATAAACCCCTAATTCAAATGCCCTTCTTAAGTAAGATCGAATTCGATTAGCCTGAACATTCGAACCTCGCGAAATAATTGTGTAAAGTATTTTCCTTATATGGGCTGGTGTTACGTCTTTGGCTTGTAAGTCTAAAATATCTTTACAGTTGTAATGGAGATCGGCCTCGACCTTTTCGAAGGTTCGTTTACCAGAATCAACCATGTGCTTGATGTAGTAGTCAAACAAATCAGCTACGCTGCCATGCCTTAGCTCGATGCGGGCTTGAGGGTCAATTCCTCGATCAATATCCCGCCTCAGTTCACGACATCTATCCCTAGCCTCAGATAAGGTAACCGATGGATATCGTCCTAGACTCGTAAACTTTTGTTTACCATCTGAACCTGCATACTGAATAAAAAAGGTCACACTTCCCGCTGGAGTGACTTTGACACCAAAGCCTTTATCAGGCCCTTTTTCATAGAGTCTATATGCCGATGGTTTTGCCTTAAGCCCTTTGATTGATTTGTCAGTAAACATGATTTCGTGGTCACTTTATGGTCACTTGAATTCCGCAACATAAGGTTGCAGGTTGAAACAACCATGAACGGATGATGGTATAAAGTTCAATATAATCGGGCATTTAGGACTATTCTGCAACATACAGAAATACGTGGTAACATACTTTTTAGCGACTGTTAATCACTAGGTCGGCGGTTCGAGCCCGTCCGGGGGAGCCAAATAAATTAAGGCCTCACATGAAAATGTGGGGCTTTTTTTTTGTCCGAACGGGTGGACTATGGGAGTCTCCAGGTCGGTATTGGGTTTCGTAAGGTTTCAATGGGTTGGCTAATGCGGTCGCCACTGACGATAATTTCAGAAGTCACCGGTTCGGCATAAATGACAATTCGGAACCGTTATTATTTTCCCGTCAATAACCCGCCGCTGCTGTTATGTGTATCTTGTTTAGATTTCTTAATAGCCTTCTTTTCTTTCTGAGTGTGCGCTGGTTTTTTCTTGTCTTCTTTATTGCTTTTTGGGGACTTACTCATGGCAATTTTTCCGAGTGATGACTGATACGGATTCAGCCTAGAGATTTTTTGTGTCAAAGTCGGTGCGCTGGCACGCTTAGGGTGTAAATCGCGAAGGCTTTTCTGCTGTTATTTATGGTCGGGCATCCAACAAACAAATCAGTGAAAGCTTTTTGTCACATTGATGTCATAGGGCATTTGTAAGCTAACGCTTTAAACAAATGAAAATATGAGTCAGCAAAAATGAACGAATTTTTCTACAAGAAGCCGACAGAGCTTTTGGAGATTGAGCGGGTGATAAACGATTTGACGGAAGACCGAACCCATCCGCTAAATAACAGCAGACATCCCTATCACCGAGATTGTGTTCAGGCATTTAATGATTTAATGGCATATGCTGACAGTATTCGCCAACACACCGGATTTCTTACCAGGACATTCTGAGAATACCCGCCGAACATTGACTATGTCATCGCGTTGAAGCCGGCGTCGACTGATTGCGATTGTCCATTTACGGACGAACATTCTGGCCCCCCTGTGATCGCAAAAAACTTCGATATTAGGCGGCTCTGCTGGCAAACAAGACGACGTTGCGGGTGTCCGACTGAGGCCATTCTTTAAAGTCGATGGGCAACTCTAACAAGGGCCCCGTCACGCAAGACTTTATCGATCCATCTATCGCAACGTACAGCCGTTTATTGTGCTTAGATGATTTGAATCGGTGATCTAAGTATGCGGGAGTGGTGTCCATTACTGCCGTGTAGGGGAATTGAGAGAGCTTAACTTTATAGGACGTTTCTTAAAATTGTCTTAAGAAAGATTCTAGTTATTAGACGGTTATGTCATCTATCAAGAAATAGCTTTTATAAAATGCGGTAGCCGGGGATGGAGCCACTCAAATGGCTCTGTCGAATTTGCTGACAAAACTGACTTGGAAGTTTTGCTGGGTGATGCCGGATGCAATGTGTTTGCTATGGCGAATGTATGAATCGTAAATCCCTTGACCATCATGGGATTGCATATTGAGGTAGCCGTCGTAACCCTTCGGCGCCAAGAAGGTGTGATTAATCTGTTGTGTTAGGGTCATATGTTTTTTTAGGGGCATGGTCGTTTCCTGATGATTTTAAACGCTGACATTACATCTTTATAGTCCGGTAATCTGTGATCTAGTGTCCGTAATGGTGATTGTCGGGTTCTATTCGTATTCACAAATCGTTAATGGTTGGGGGTTTCAGCTGTTTGCCAATGCACGCCAGAATTGTCACATTACCGTCACATATTAGACGTATGCTTGACATGATCGCAGCGGCGTTGGTTCAGACATACGTCCCTCTGCGACTATTAGTGGCAAAACATAGTTTTGTAAACACCTATCAATTCGCCCCTCCTTATCCAATAACTTGTTTGTATTGTTCTAGCCAGAAACTCTGGGCTACCTGCAATAACTTCACGATGAAAGATCATGCCAACTTTAAATATTCTTGTCGTTGACGACGAGGAATCCATCAGGGACATGCTACTGATGGTGCTGGAAAATGCCGGAATGAATGTAACCACTGTTGCAACGGCCGAAGAGGCGCAGCAATCATTAGCACAGATGTCTGTAGATTTGCTGGTTCTGGATTGGATGTTGCCAGGAATAAGTGGTATTGAAATGACGCGGCGCTTAAAAAACGATCCGAAATTCACTGCGCTACCCGTTATTCTTCTGACGGCACGGGCGGAAAGAAATGATCGGATTCGCGCGTTTGAAGTCGGCGTCAATGATAATATTACGAAACCGTTTTCGCCCCGAGATTTGATCGTCCGAATTAACTCGGCCATTAATATCAGTAAGAACCTAAACTGATAGCCGCCGGCTTCAATCAATGGTTTTTGAATTTTGGCCCCTTACACCAATTGCGTGCCTCACTTACTGACTTAAACACTCTGGATCTATACGGCCCAAACGCATCAGTTACAGCAGATGTGTCATTACCCAATAAAATACAGTTAATTCCAGTGCAATTGGCAACACGAAGAACAAAGGATGATGTTTGATTGTGTAAAGCGACTCGATAACCTTGCTACGCTCATACTCTAGCGGATGCTCTACTTTCGATTCGGGGTAACAAATCGCTGATTGAGCTGGCGCGGGAGCACTACTGATAAAAAAATTGTCATCGTCAAAGATAGAATCAAACAAATCGTCCAGCTTTTTTTGGTTTTCAAAAAGGCCGTTTAAGGCATTTCTATCAAGAGTAATAGCGTTCATAACTCTTCCTCCACACGTATTCTTTGGAAAACAGAGTACTGAATTGCCTGTCGATAATCTGTGAAAAATCTCATGTTACCGGCAGATCGTTGGCGGGCAAACCGCAATAAAAAACTCATCAATCCGCCCCGGATAAGATCATGTAATCACCGAGTCGACATAAAGCTTGGTGGCAGGGGGGCTACGGGGCAGTTGTAATTCGGTTGCCTATCAATTGACCACGTCCAACTTCTGCTGATCATCTTATGTCAAACAATGCCTTATGACACTGCATAGTTGCGCGGAGTCGAAATCGACATAAGCACCGGATCCGACATCAAATGCTCTCAAATCACGGATAGATCAAGTCATGAGAAATTTTCCATGTGTATCGTTAATGCTCCAGACTAAGAACCGATGTGCGACAGCGCACCGACTTAGACTTATGGAAGCGCTATTTTCAAACCTTTAGAAGATCACTTAGCGGCCAGCACGTATAAGTAATCAATTTATTTTGGATTAAACGCTTGTGAATGTACTCTCTGCAAACCTTAAGAATTATGCACGTTAAGGAATGGCAAAATGTAATTCTCTGCCGTTAATCTAACTCAAAGTGAGCTGAAAAATGGTTAAAACCAACCCGGCCAGTTTAGGCTCCAATGCGTTGACGGTTGTTAGTGCCGCCAAGCAAGCACCTAAAATTCAGAATACCGGCAAGTCAGATATTGATTCGGATAGTACGCCACCGATTATTGCCATAGGCACGTCCGCGGGCGGCTTGGAGGCCTTGGAACAGTTCTTTACCCATGTTCCGCGTGCTTGCGGCGTGGCGTTTGTGGTGATTCAACATCTCGACCCTAATCATCAGGGCATGTTGCCGGAATTGCTGCAGCGCGTAACCCCGTTGACTGTGACGCAAGCCGGCGAGCGCATGAAGATTGCGCCGAACTGGGTGTATGTGATTCCCCCCAACAAAGATTTGTCCATTCTGCACGGCAAGCTGCATTTGCTGGAACCTCTGGCACCAAGAGGCTTGCGATTGCCGATAGATTCGTTTTTCCGGGCCTTGGCCGACGATCAACACGAACGGGCCATCGGCGTGGTTTTGTCCGGCATGGGTTCGGATGGCACCTTGGGTTTGCGCGCCATCAAGGAAAACGCCGGTTTGGCGGTGGTGCAAACGCCGGAATCTGCGCAATTCGATTCGATGCCGCGCAGTGCGATTAAGGCCGGCGTGGCGGACATCGTCGCCACACCGCCGGAGCTGTGGAGAAAAATACTGGCCTATATGCAGCATAGCCCGCGGGGTCTGCATGCCGTGCCGGACGTTGTCCTGGATTTAAAAAACCAAAGTGCGCTGGAGCAAATCGTGATCCTGTTGCGCGAGCGCACCGGCAACGATTTTTTGCTGTATAAAAAAAACACCATTTATCGGCGTATCGAGCGGCGCATGGGGCTGCACCAAATCGACTCGATAGCTAAATATGTGCGCTATTTACGCGAAAACCCGCAAGAACTGGATTTGCTGTTCAAAGAGTTGCTGATCGGCGTGACCAGTTTTTTTCGCGATCCGGCGGTATGGGAGTCTTTGAAGACCGATGCCATTCCCACCCTGCTCGCGCAGTATCCGGCCGGTAAAGCCTTGCGGGCATGGGTGGCGGCCTGCTCAACCGGCGAGGAAGCCTATTCCCTGGCCATTATATTTAAGGAAGCATTGGCGGCACGCCAAGCGCCGCAGCCGTTTAAACTGCAAATATTCGCCACCGATCTGGATCAGGACGCAATAGATAAAGCCCGGCAGGGACTTTATCCGGCCAACATAGCCGAAGATATTTCCGCGGAACGGCTGAGCAAATTCTTTAGCGTCGAAGGTGGCGGTTATCGAATCAACAAGGAAATTCGCGAGATGGTGATCTTTGCGCCGCACAACGTGATCATGGACCCGCCGTTTACCAAGCTGGATCTGCTGTGCTGTCGTAATTTATTGATTTACTTAAGCCAGGAATTGCAGAAAAAACTGATTTTGCTGTTCCATTACACGCTGGCCAATCAGGGGGTTCTGTTGCTCGGCAACGCCGAAACCACGGGCAACACCGGGCATTTATTCAGTGTCATCGACAACAAATCTCGACTTTATCGGCGGATCGGCACGCCTTTTCCTTTGGATGTGGATTTTCCCACCAAGTTTTTTCCTATAGCACCCATGACCAACGACACCGACAAAACCCCATCCATCGCCAATCTGCAAACCTTGGCGGATCAGTTGTTGCTTCAACATTTTTCGCCGGCGGCGGTATTGGTTAATGCCGGCGGCGATATTCTTTATATCAGCGGTCGCACCGGTAAATACCTGGAACCGGCAGCCGGCAAGGCCAATTGGAACATCCATGCGATGGCCCGCGAAGGCTTAAGACACGAACTGATTAACGCGTTAAAAAAAGCCCGTAACCAAGTGGAAGCAGTGCATGTTGCCGGGCTCAGTGTCGGTACTAACGGCGGCAGCCAAATAGTGAATCTAACGGTGCAGGCCATCACTAAACCCGAGGCCTTAAACGGCATGTTGATTGTGGTGTTTACCGATGTCGCGGCGCCGGCGGCCGGCAGCGCCATCCGTAAATCGCCCAGCGCCACCCAGAAAGCGTTGCAAAATGAACTGCAACAAGCCCGCGAGGATTTACAAAGTTTGCGCGAAGAAATGCAGACTTCGCAAGAAGAACTGAAGTCTGCTAACGAAGAGCTGCAATCGACCAATGAGGAATTGCAATCCACCAACGAGGAGTTGACCACTTCCAAGGAAGAAATGCAGTCGTTAAACGAGGAACTGCAAACCGTGAATGCCGAGTTGCAGGTCAAAGTCGACGACCTGTCTCGGGCCAGCAACGATATGAACAATCTGCTGAATAGCATGGAAATTGCGACGGTGTTCTTGGATAACACCCTGAATATCCGCCGTTTTACCAGCCACATCAGCCATTTATTTAAGGTGATCGCTGCCGATGTCGGCCGGCCGCTGTCCGACATTGTCACCGATCTGGACTATCCGGAACTGCAACAAGATGCCCAAGAGGTGCTGCGTAGCCTGGTGTTTGTGGAAAAACAAGTCAGAGCCCGCGACGATAGGTGGTTTAAGGTGCGCATCATGCCTTACCGCACTCAAGATAATTTAATCGACGGTGTGGTGATTACTTTCATCGACATCTCCGAAACCAAAAAGCTGGAAGCCGAATTAAGGAACAGCGATGAAAAAACGCCATGACGGCAGTAACAGTAACGGAGAATTACGCCAGCGAGCGGAGCGGCAATTGGTGGAGACCGCGCCGGTAAATGTCAATGAACCGCAGCTTAAGCTGGTGCATGAGCTGCAAGTACATCAGATCGAGCTACAGATGCAAAACGAGGCTTTACAAGAAGCCCGTACCCGCACGGAACAAGCCTTGCTACGTTATGCCGAACTGTTCGATTTCGCCCCGCTGGCTTATTTTACGCTGAGTAAGGAGGGCAGCGTCCAGCAGACCAATTTCAACGGCGAGCGGCTGCTGGGTGTCGAGCGCTATAAAATAACCGGGCGACACTTTGCCAATATTGTGGCTAGCGAATATCGAGCCGTTTTCAATGGATTTCTGGAAAAGGTGTTTGCCAATCCCGGTGCGCAGCATTGCGAAATCGTTTTGGAACCTGGCGGGCATACGACTTGGGTAACTATAGAAGCCATTGCCGACAGCGACCGACAAACTTGTCTGGCGGCTATCGTTGATATCAGCGAGCGCAAAAATAACGAGCAAGAATTACAACTGGCGGCCACCGTCTATCTGGCTATCGAAGAGGCGATTATGGTGGCCGATACCAATCATAAAATTATTGCCGTCAATCCGGCATTTACCAAGCTTACCGGGTACTCCCCCGCCGAGGCCATCGGCCAAACCACCTCTCTGCTGAAATCCAGCCGCCAGGATGACGCCTTTTTTATCGAGATGTGGAAACAGCTGAATAGCACCGGCCAATGGCACGGCGAGATTTGGAACCAGCGTAAAAATGGCGAGGAATATCTGGGGCGTTTGTCCATTAGCACCGTGTATGCCGACAATGGCCAGGAAATTCGCCGCGTGGCGATGGCGTCGGACATCACCGAACAGCGCCGCGCCGAAGAGCTGATTCATCAACAAGCTAACATCGATCCGCTGACCGGTTTGGCGAATCGACGCATGTTTCTGGACCGTTTGCGGCGGGCGATTAACAAATCGCACCGCGAGCATCAAAAGCTGGCCTTGATGTTCATGGATCTGGATCATTTCAAAGACATCAACGATACCTTGGGCCACGATGTCGGGGATAGATTGCTGAAGGAAACCACGCAACGCCTGATGAGTTGTATTCGCGACACCGACACCTTGGCGCGACCCGGCGGCGATGAATTTACGCTGATCATGAGCGAACTGCATGAGATGAACAGCATCGACCGGGTTGCGCAGGCCATGTTGCGCACCATGACGGCACCGTTTCAACTCAATAACGAACGTTGCTATGTGTCGGTCAGTATCGGCATTGCCTTATACCCGGATGATGCGGAGACGATGGAAGAGTTGCTGAAGAAGGCCGATCAGGCCATGTATGCCGCCAAAGACTTGGGCCGCAGCCGTTTTTGCTATTTCACGCCGGCCATGCAGGAGGCTGCCGAGATTAGATTACGGCTAACCAACGACCTTAGACATGCCTTGACCGATAGTCAAATCTGGGTAGCCTATCAACCGATTGTGGATTTGGCGACGGGCGAAATCAAAAAAGCCGAGGCGCTGGTGCGTTGGCAACATCCCACGCGGGGGCTGGTTAGTCCCGCCGAGTTTATTCCGATAGCGGAAGACAGCGGTCTGATCACCGAAATAGGTTCCTGGGTGTTCCATCAAGTAGCCAACCAAGTGGCCAAGTGGCGCGTTAATTACCACTCCATGTTTCAGATCAGTATCAATAAATCTCCGGCACAGTTTCACAATAATAGCGACAAAATGGCCGATTGGTTTGAACACTTAAACCGATTGGGTTTGCCTGGCGGCTGTATTGCCGTGGAAATTACCGAAGGACTATTGTTGGATAATTCCAGTATCGTCGCCGATAAATTGACAGCGTTTAAAGATGCCGGCGTGCAGACGTCTTTGGACGATTTCGGCACCGGCTATTCCTCGTTGTCGTATTTAAAAAAATATCACATTGATTTTTTGAAGATAGACCAAGCGTTTGTCTCAAATTTGCTAGCCGACTCCACCGATATGGCGCTCTGTGAAGCGATTATCGCGATGGCGCACGTACTGGGTATGAAAGTGATTGCGGAAGGAGTGGAAACGGCAGAGCAACGCGATTTACTGATTAAGGCCGGTTGCGATTACGGGCAAGGCTATTTATTCTCGAAAGCGGTGACCGCCGAGGAGTTTGAGAAGTTATTTCCGGTTGAAAAGACTGAATCTGCTGCACGTGATTAGTTGGCGGCTTATTGTGTAGGCTAGTCGTTAACCCGGCGCGCAGCTGCTTTTTGCCGTCAATCCCGCAAAACCGTTAAGACCTCGCCCGGCAGCCAATCCGGGCGGGCACGACCTATAAATATCCGCAATTAAGGCCACTTCAGCGCCCATATCCAGCCAATGTTCGCCAGCGTACAGACTGTTCCCGGCTTTGCCCCTAGAATCGAAATTCGCTTTCAAACCGCCGGATCAGCTAACTACTTACGAATGTTCCTTATCGCATGCTGAGTCGGCACGTTTTCCGTAAACACCCATCCCCAAGGAATAAGCCATGAACCCTCACTCCGAATACCTCTATAAACTCTTCACCAGCAAACTATTTGCCCTGGCTTGCTTGTCAGTCGCTTTAGGGCTGGCTGCTTGCCAGCCGGAAGGTCAGGCGGAAAAAGCCGGACAAAAAGTGGATAAAGCCGTGGAAAATGCTGGACAAAAAATCGAACAAAGCTCCGAAAAGGCCGGGCAAAAAATCGACGCCGCGAAAGAATCGGTAGTACAGAAAGCAGAACAAGCCGGCGCATCGATCGATAAAGCTGCCGAATCCTCCAACGATGCTCTGGAAAAAGCCGGTAAACAAATCGATCAAGCCATCAATAACTCCGAAAAACGCATTGATGCGGCCAAGGAAGCGGTAGTGGATAGTACTAAAGCAACCGGCGAATATTTTGACGACTCGGTGATTACCGCCAAAGTTAAGACAGCCTTGCTAAACGACGACTTTTTGAAACTGGTACCAATTGACGTGACGACAGTAAACGGCGTAGTCACCTTGCGCGGCACGGTGGATTCCGAACAACTGGTCGGTAAAGCGATTGGCTTGGTCAGCAGCCAGGAACATGTGAAGTCGGTACAAAACGAATTGTTGGTTAAAACCAGCGTGCCGAGTAAACAATGAGGCATTATTCACTAAGCAGCTTAGCGGGCCTTTTGTTGCTGTCCGCACCCATGGCGCAGGCTACGCCGGCCGATGATGCTTATATCGCCGGCTATGCCGCTGCCGCGATGAAACATAATTTAAAGCTCGATATGCCGGCGTTGACGGTAAAAGATGGTGTCATTACCTTGCCCGCTGCCGGGATGTCAGGCGCGGAGCGCGCCCAGGCCAGTAAAGTCTTGGCGGAGATTCCCGGCGTTAATGCCGTGAAAATAGCCGAAACCACTGAGGTAAATGCCAAAGAGGCCGCCGCGCTTGATGCAAATCCAACAACGCTGACTACAGCCGAGACCTTGGTGTTACCGACCGGACTGCTGCCGACCGGGCATTTGTTCAAAGCCTTATTGGCCGATCCGCGCTGGGCGCATTTTTCCGCGGCTTATCGTAATTACCAAAGTAATAACTTTGACGGTCGAAATATCGCGTCGGTCAGCTTTGGCGAAACCATTCCGTTTTATCGGGCCAATATCGGCAATTCCACGGCGCAATGGGAAGCCGGTTTGCAGGCCGGCGTGTTCAGCGACTTCAACCTGGATGCCTCGTCAGCCGACCTGGTGAATACCGATTTTATTGCCTCGATTTACTCCAGTGTGCGCACCGGGCAGTTTTCCGCATTCGGCCGTTTGTATCATCAGAGTTCGCATTTGGGAGACGAGTTTTTGCTGCGCAAGGTCAACACCACATTCGAGCGGGTTAATTTAAGTTACGAAGGTGTGGACTTAAAGCTGTCGTATGAGCTGCCCTATGGCGTGCGCATCTACGGCGGCGGTGGCGGTTTGTTTCATAGAGAACCTTCCGCATTACGAAAATGGTCCGCGCAATACGGTATCGAGTTCAGAAGCCCATGGCGTCTGGATTTTGCATCGATGCGCCCGATCATTGCCGCCGACATCAAGAATTACGACCAAAACAACTGGAGCACCGATATTTCGGCGAGAGCCGGTGTGGAATTCGACAATTCCAAAGTCCTGGGACGCAAGCTACAGCTGATGGTCGAATACTTCAACGGCTATTCGCCCAGCGGCCAGTTTTATAAAGACAAAGTGGAATACGTCGGTTTGGGTGCGCATTACCATTTTTAGTTTGTCAGTCCGGGCAGGCGCATCGCGATGCGCGGTGTTAGACGGAATAGAAGGGACAGAAAGGATAGAAGGGGTCGGCAGCGCTAAAGCCCTTTTTCCGTCATCCCCGCCTGTACGGGGATGACGGTTTTTCGAAGTGCGCAAAAATATGTAGCTGACACGATTACCCCATAATCCATAACCGGATCAATCCTGCAAACAACCTTGGCGTCACCGATGCAAACAGCTGAAGACTATGCCGCGACACTGCTGGCAGCCGATAAAGCCTTACGATTTTCGGAAGCGCGCTTTCGCCGGCTGTTCGAAACCGCGCAGGACGGCATCTTGCTGCTGAACGCGGAAACCGGCACTATCGAAGAAGTGAATCCTTTCCTGATGCAATTGCTCGGCTACTCGCACGAGGAGTTTCTGGGGAAAAAGCTGTGGGACATTGGCGTGTTCAGGGATAGCGCACTGAACCGGGCCGAGTTTAGCGAATTGCAGACCAAAGGTCATATTCGCTACGACAACCTGCCATTGCAGACGAAAGATGGCCGCAGTATTCCGGTCGAGTTTGTCAGCAATATTTACGAATGCGATGGGATTGACGTGATCCAGTGCAATATTCGCGACAATACCAAACGCCATCTGGCCGAGATTGAGTTACGGGCGACGTCGCGAGCCCTGAAAATGCTTAGCGAAAGCAACGTAGCCTTAATCAGAGCCACCACCGAAACCGACCTGCTAAACGAATATTGCCGGATTGCGGTGGAAACCGGCGGCTATCGGATGGCCTGGGTGGGGTTTGCCGATGGCGGACCGGACAAACGCGTGGATGCCATAGTTTGTCACGGCCACGATGACGGCTATTTGACCCTCGCTAATATTAGCTGGTCGGACAGCACGGCCCACGGTAACGGCCCAACCGGTCGGGCGATTCGCTCGGAAAAAGTGCAGTTCGTCGAAAACATCGCTACCGATCCCAGCTATACGCCCTGGCGCGAACAGGCTTTGCAGCGCGGTTATCACTCGACGATTTGTCTACCGTTCAGACTATCCAGCCAGGCGGTTGCCTGTTTGAATCTGTATGGCGACAAGGTTGATGAATGGTCGCCTGCCGAACGGCAGTTATTGCAGGAAATCTCGGGCGATGTCGGCTTCGGTATCGCCGCACTACGCACTGCGATTGCCAAATTTGATTATCAAGAGCAGCTACGGGAAAGCCTGGAGAAAACCATACAGGTGATTGCCGATACCGGCGAAGAGCGCGATTCCTACACCGGCGGTCATCAACGGCGCGTCGCCAATATTTGCACAAAAATCGCCACCGAATTTGGCCTGGACGCCGAGAGGATACACGGCCTGCATCTGGCGGCGACGATACACGATCTGGGTAAAATCGGCGTGCCGGCGGAAATCCTGGCTAAGCCCCGGCGCTTGACCGCCATGGAATTTGGCTTGATTAAAGAGCATCCGGTTATCGGTTTCAATATTCTGAAAGATGTGAGCTTTCCTTGGCCCATTGCCGAAATTATCCGTCAACACCACGAACGGATCGATGGCTCCGGCTATCCGCTTGGACTGCATGGCGACGATTTGCTACTGGAATCCAAGATACTGGCGGTCGCGGATATAGTCGAAGCGATGGCCTCGCATCGGCCTTATCGCCCAGCATTGGGCATTGAAGCGGCGCTAACGGAAATTATCAGCCAACGCGGGATTAGTTTGGACGCGCAAGTAGTTGATGTTTGTCTGCGGATTTTTCAGGTGCATGGATACATAATCGAAGACTAGGCATTCATGCATCTGAAACGGTTTATCTAGGCCATTACTGCAACCAACAGGCTGTCCAAGGTGCGCATATGTCTTTGCTGAGCAGGCAGAAGTTTTGTTTCGATCAAAGCGCGAATGTCCGATGGCAGTTCATGATCCTGCAATACTTTTTCATATTCCTCGAAGCCGGTTAATTCGCCCTCGCGCAAGGCCTTTAGCGCAGCTTGTTTACCTAACAATATCGCGCCGGCCATGAATATTTTTGCCCAAGCCCCCCATGCTCCGGAATCTTGAACGGCTACACCGCCCAATTGTTGAATTTTGCCCTGCAAACTGAAAATGGCTGCCTTATGTTCCTCAAAAGAAGACATTAAAACGTCCATTTCTCCCAGCGCAGTCTGTTTCCGAAACTTATTCAGTGCCTGTTGATACGCGGCTACGGCGGATAATTCATTTTGTAGCAAGCTATTGATTAATGGTATGTGAGACATAATGAAACTCCCAGATAAGTGGTTTCGGGGGATTGACAAAGAGTCGATCAGTTGATTGCGCCGCTTAATATTTAATAACAAGGCTCCATGAAAGTCGGTACGCTGCCGCACATCGTTGATCGGAATGCGTGAAAATATCTAGCTAATGGACTTATTCAGATTGAGAGTATCCAAAGTACTTTTGGACGATTTGTCCGAAACGCTGAGTACCGATTCGCTAAGATTGTCGGGGGCCTCCGCAGAAATAGGTATCAGCCTGTCAAATTCGGTTTTTATCACTTGGTAGCATTCGCAAACTTGTGCTTCCAAACCAGCGCGATTCAACACGTTGAGATGGCCTCTGCTGTAACTGATCAGGCCTTTTTGTTGTAGTTTGCCGGCGGCATCGGTGATGCTTTCCCGGCGCACGCCAAGCATATTGGCGATGTGATCATGGGTTACCAGCATCTCGTTCGAGGAATATCGGTCAAGATTCAGAAGCAACCAGCGGCACAGTTGTTGGTAAATGGAATGGTGGCGATTGCAAGCCGCGGTTTGGGCTATTTGAGTCATCAATGCCTGTATGTAACGCAGCAGCATCTGGAATAACGATCTGTCCGTGCTGCTCCCGTTCCCGGATTCGAATTCTTTTATAAACAATTGTCGCCGTAGCCTATATCCGTAGCCGGTCCTGCTGACCAAGGCTTGATGCGGCATGGTGCGCCCGTCCGTAAACAGGCCGAGGCCGATAAAGCCTTCGTTGCCGACGATGGCAAGTTCGCTTGAAGTGCCGTCTTCAACAATGTAAACGTTGGACACCACGCTCGTCGTTGGGAAATAGGCGTAACGCAATTCGCTGCCCGGCTCGTATATGACTTCGCCGCAAGACATTTGAATAAGTTCCAGATCAGGCTGCAGGCGTTCGTAAGTCTCCGCCGGCAATGCACCCAATAGTAAGTTCTGGCTAGGGCTATTTAGTTTGGTCATAAGCAGTCTCCATCTGTGTTGTTGACTTAATGGCCTTGATCTTCTAGGTCAAAATCCTACTGTTAAAGATTTTCTAATTTTTCCTGAGACGGTATCTCAGGTTTAATAGATCAGAAAACGGGTAACACTGACCGAGTGGGCGAGCTTACCCAGTTTGTCTAAATCCATTAAAAGTATTGCGGCTTGTGGCCTTTTTTAATTTTTTCTCGGAAATTACCGAGTTTGCTTTCCAGTTTGCCCGGCCTCTTGCGTGAGCATCTTTCCAGTTCCATATCACCCAACCCTACCACATAGTCGGTGGCATTGATGTCAGATCCAGCTGTTTGAGTTAGGTATTCCTGATGTTCTTTATTCATAACGGCTCCCTGATAATTTGTAATAGTCATCAAAGCTCAGAGCGGCCAATGTCGGCGCTCGATAAAACTTTATAAATAAAATGGAAATTGTTCTGTTCGTTAGCACACACAGCGCTAACACTAGTCGCTGTGAGGGCTTATTGCGTTTTAGCGGTGTTAACGGGATAGCCGGGTTTCTCTGAGGCCTATTGCTATCGCAAAAAAACCGCAGCATGAGTATGTGTGCCAGCGAACCGACTTAGTCACTGTGTAGAGCGTAGACTCAAGCTGTATCGAAGAATAAATTACCTAGGTCGGCAAGCCGGCGTTGTGCTTTGCGCAGCCTAATTGGTATTCCGAAACAATTCTATCCATGAATCAAATGGAATCGTAATTATTCAGTCAAAACAGCCTAAATCAATCGTAGGCTGGATAAGCCGTGCGCATCCGGCAATCTTGGTGGATGCGCACGGCTTATCCACCCTACAGATCACTATCCATTAACCAGAGTGAATCATCATGAAAACCAATAAAACGACAAGCAATACGTCTGACAATATCAGTCAATTTTCTAACGTTATCCGGATAGCCGGCGTGCTGGCTATCGGCCTGGGCGCGATCATGCAGCCGGCGAACGCGGAAAATTCACAAGTCAATCCGGCTAAAAAATCGCCGGACGGGAAGGGAAATCTGCCCACGTTTGCCCAAGCCGATGTGAATTAAAAGCGAATTACAGAATTTTCCTTACTTATTGCAAACCTTCGACAAAGTGGATGCCGGTAATGACGGCAAGTTGGAACAACACGAATACCAAAACCTGAAAATGGAAACTAAACGGGAAGGCGAGGTTAAATAAGTCGATAGACCACGGGTTACGCGCACATTAGTGTCTCTGTGGTTCGGGGCAGATAAGTTCCCGGCGTTCCTTCGAAAAACCCGCATACTGGCGGGTGAGGGTCCATGATTTTGATTGTTGTCCTGGGTTCCCGCATTCGCGGGAGCGACGAGCTAAGGTTTTTCGACCCCTACCAGGTAAAGAGCTGTTTTAAACTCGCGTAATGCCTGCTTACAAAACCCGCTTAGGTAAGTTGAGTGCCTTCTGCGGCTTTGAATTTTTTCTTGGCTTCGTACATTCTAGAATCAGCCTGATTAACCAATAAATTGGGTTCCGCAAACTCGTGCGGACCGGTCTGAACAATACCCACACTCAAACTCACATCCTCCAACTCTTGTTTAATAACGGTGTTGAGTCGCGTGATATAAATGTCTTGGGCATGGGTTTCTTGGCAGTTTGGCAGAATCAAACAAAACTCATCTCCCCCGTAACGAAAGCAGCGATCTTCCATCCGCGATACTTTTTTTATAGCCGCGGCAACGATACGCAGGATTTCATCGCCGCGGCCGTGACCTAGAGTGTCGTTAATCGCTTTGAAGTCGTTAATGTCTATGTAGGCAATCGATACTGGTTCGGAACGACGCTGAGCCGCACGCAGGGTTTGCGTCAGCGTTTCCGTTAAGTAGCGCACACTCAGCAAGCCCGTCAGCGAATCGATGCGCGTCATCTGCTCTAGTTGTTGTGTACGCTCCCGAACTTTCTCCTCCAGCGCGCAGGCGTAACGTTCGGACTTTTGCTTAGAAATTTCGATTTCGGAAACCAGGCTGCGGATATATGTTTCAAACACCAGCGTGATGTCAAACAAAAACAATTTATCCAGGGCCGCCGCCATAGTCTGGCGCTCGGTGTCGTCGGTTAATGCCTCAAAAATTATTTCGATTAATAAGCTTTTTAGTGTGTTGATTGCCGAAAGATACAGCTTAGGTTCTACTCCGATCCGCTTATGCACTAAACCGATGCGCAGGCGATTATTGACATAGTCGAGATCGTAAACACCGCTGAATAGATCGAGCACATAGCGACGTTGGGCATTTTCCAGACGGTGCAGGGTGTCGGCATCGCCGATCAACAGCGCGATTTCCGGAACGCTGGTTTGCATTTCGTAGAAGCGGGCAACCAGAGAATCGATGCGCGGTGTAATGACATCACTAAAGCTGCTTAAAAGTTTAAAGTCTGCATCGGTCAGAGACAGCAAGGTTTTGCGATTGGCAATATCAAATTCGGTAATTTGCAATTGTTCCAGCAGGGTCTGTTCTGTTTGCTTCACTTACCCTCCAGTTCATTCAACTAGTTAATCTAAAGGCTTTACATTATAGCCTGTCGAATAACGGACCGCGCTGTATCGCATCTGGTCTTCACTAACTGTATTACTTAGGGGGCTTTGTGAGTCATGGTAACAAACTCTTCGGCAGCTGTCGGATGGATGCCGAGAGTCGAATCAAAGATGGCTTTGGTCGCTCCGGCACGCATCGCCACAGCCATGCCCTGAATAATTTCCGGTGCATCAGCGCCTATCATATGCAGACCGATCACTCGGTCCGTCTCGCGCTCCACGATCATTTTCATCAAGGTGTTTTCGTCCTTACCCGATAGCGTGTTTTTGATGGGTTTGAATTCGGTTTTATAAATATCGATATCCGGAAATTTTTGCCGCGCCTGCGCTTCGGTTAAACCGACGCTGGCGATATTGGGTTGGCAAAATACGGCGGTGGGGATGTTGTCGTAATTTACCGGTCGCGGTTGCTTGGTAAATAAATTACTTACCAATGCCTCGCCTTCGGCTATCGCTACCGGCGTCAGGTTCACTCGGTCGGTGACATCGCCTAGCGCATAGATGGACGGCAGATTGGTTTGATAGTGGCTATCGACGATGATCGCGCCTTTGTCGTCCAGGGCCACGCCAAGCTGCTCTAGTCCAAAACCTTGCGAGTTGGGTGTTCTGCCGGTGGCGTACATCACCAAGTCGGTCGTCATGGTATTGCCGTCCAGCAAGCTGACGCTAAAGGCATTACCTTCCGGCGCAATGGCTTGGACATCGCAATTAAATAGAATCTTAATGCCTTGCTTGCGCATCGCGACGGCCAGAAAGTCACGAATATCCTCGTCAAAGCCTTCCAGCAGTTTTTCGCTGCGTTGACAAATAGTCGTATCGACACCCAGGCCGTTAAGAATGCTGGCAAATTCCACCGCGATGTAGCCGCCACCGACAATGACGATGCGCTCCGGCAATTTATCTAGTGAGAATAGTTCGTTAGAGGTAACGATGTACTGCTTACCGGCTATATCAGGCACAAACGGCCAGCCGCCGGTGGCCAGCAGAATGCGTTTTGCCGTGCATTGGCTGCCGGCGACCGCGACAGTGTGGGCATCGAGCAATTGCGCTTTGCCGGTAAAGATGGTCACGCGGTTTTGTTGCAAGTGCTGTTGATAGACCGCTTGCAAGCGTTCGATTTCCCGATTTTTGTTGGCGATTAGGCTGGGCCAATCGAAGGAGGCGTTGTCCAGCGTCCAGCCGAACCCGACCGCAGCGGCAAAGTCGTCTTTAAATTGCGCGGCGTAGACCAACAGTTTTTTCGGTACGCAGCCTAAGTTGACGCAGGTGCCGCCAAAATGGCGAACTTCCGCTATTGCAACCCGTGCGCCCTGATTGGCTGCGGCATTGGCGGCGCGCACGCCGCCGGAGCCGGCACCTATCACGAATAGATCATAGTCATACGCAGTCATAGGAATCGGCTCATTTTTGTTTCTGCAGATGAAGCCGCGCGCGATATTTGGAAGGCGTTTTGCGCGATATTTAGACAACAGCGGCGCTTGCTAATATAACAACTTAATTGCGCATGTTAAAAGACGACAGCCAAAATAGCTTCCAACGTCGCCGCTGAATTTAGCTCCGAAACTCGTTGGTCAAATCGATTTAGCGTCTCAGTGATAAACGACTCAACCGCCAATGCAACCTGAATGATTTGATCGGCAGAATGATCTCGACGCGCCCAAACGCCATTACTATCGGCGCACATAAATTTATAGGGTCCGCCTGCGACTCCGAGAGCCACGGCCTTTGAATAACGAGCTGTCAAAAACGCCTGATCATCTTTAGTGGTTGGGTAGGTATGCATAGCGCCAAGAGCGTCACATTGCTTACCACCAGTAATAGTGGACTGAGCTGAAAATCGTAACTCTCTTGTTTTCTCTAAACGCGCCTGAGATAACCCGGGCGATTGCTGCATAAACAGTCCACCCACAAACTGATCGCCAATATTTGCCGTATTAGACTCGACAAATCCTTCAATAACGTCGTCCGATACCACGACGTTAACTACCAACCCATTATTAATTTCAGCAAGCCTCATTACGCCACCCACTCAGCCATAAATAATCCTGGCGAACCATTGCCGCCGCTACTGCCTGCGCCAATCCCCGCCCCACCGCCTGCGCCATAGCCACTAGCGGCTCCGCCCGAACCCGATCCGGATTGACCACCGATACCGGCAATCCCGAACAGAGTAGCGCCGCCATTAGGCGCAACGCCAATTGATACCGATGACACGGCAAAGCCTAGTCCCGGAGTAACTTGGCAAATGCTTTTATTCGGCAACGCAAGTGCAGCAGCATTTGCAACGCCTTGAATTTGCCCGCCATTGATAGTGGCGCTTGTTGTTCCTAGCCCGCCGAGCCCTCCTCCGGCTGAATACGTGACGGCATTGATTGTTATCTGAGTGGCAAGCCCCGAGCCTCCATCGCTGCCGGGGCCGCCACCCGCGCCAGCAGCGCCAATCACCACCGCGTAATTGGTGCTAGGCGCCAATCCAGAGATTAAAAACTCAATAGCCGCTCCCGCCCCACCAGACATAGCCAGCGTATAGGCAGCGTTTGAACCGCCACCGCCACCGCCGCCGCCAACCAAAGTGATTTTAAGAACAGAGTCGGTGGTAATGTCGGCTGGGGTTGGAAAATCTCCGCTACTAGTCAGTTTGAATAATCGTGGTTGTTTAAGTTTTCTTATCGCTTGCAGCAATTGCGTCATATCACCGCCGCTCGGTGTCAATCCGGCCGCAGTTATCACATTAATAATCTCACGCTGAGGCTGTTCAATAGCGGGGCCAGGCGGAATGGAACCGGGAGTCACGCCGGGTACTCCCGTCACGTACGGGGCGCCACCCGTCGCGCCCACTGGTTGGTTATAAATCATAAAATGTCCTCACGGAGTGTAAATAAAATGCAAATTGCGATGCGCTTCGTTCAGGCGCTTAAACCGGCATTCCAGGTCGGTTGCCTCCACCCACTTGGTGATGGGGTCGATGCCGCACTCGGATTCGCCGCAGCGGAAATAGGTCACGCGCGGGCCTAAAACCGTCACGCTCCAATGGTGGCGGATAGCGTGGCCATAGCTCCACAGCTGATCAATGCCGCACTGGCTAATACCGCACACAAACGGCTGATACTCAGTAATCGTGATGCTATAGCCCATGGCCGTCGCCAGTGCCAAATAAAACGCGCGGGATTGCCCGCCTGTGAACGTGAGCTTGGATACCAATGCTAAACGCCGTTCTTGTAACGTGGTATTGATGCCGGCCGCGCACGGATCGGGCAGATCCGCATAGGCCTCCCAATCGGCCAATAGCTCGTTGGTATAACGCGGGTCCAGCTCATTGCGTAATTGATCCGCCCGGGCATCTAAACGGGCATACTCTTCGGCCACCGCCGCCAAAATCTCATAGACACCGCTACCAGGGAGGCGTAAGTCGTCCCACAGCTTGCCGTGCGGCAAATGCGCCAGGATAGACTCCAGATAATCGGCAGCTAATGCGGTCATAGCGTCGTAAACGTGACAGTGCCCAGCGTGACGATGTGGCCTGTCGCTGGGGTTACGTTAGCAGTTGGGCTAGTAAGGCTATGATCCGTCTCGCCCACCGCGACGGATATGGCCTCGCGAATATGGCTCAACTTCAGCACGCCGGTACCGGTACCGTCTTCGGGTGCCGCCTCATCTAATATGAGCGCCGCCAGCTGCGCTTCGACCGCCGCCCGCACTGCCGCGTTATTGGGGCGCAATGCGATAGTCGGGTTCAACGGCGTCGCAATCGGCGGCACCACATATAAACCGGACATGCCAGCGGGGCGCAATGGATCGATATAGTTAAACAATGCCGTTGCATCGGCGGTCAGCGGGATACCGTTGCTGTAGGTATCGTCCATCATAAAATACACCACCACCGTGCCGTCGCCCATGCCCAACGGCACCGGCCAGGCGCGAGTCACGCCAGGAAATTCCAAGGCCCAGGTTTCATAATCCGATTTACTGCCGCCTTGCACCGGGTTGCGTACGCGGCGAAAGTACCTGGCCTGCAAATCGCCTTCCTCCTCAATGTCGGCGCCGCCAGTCAGACCGTCTCCCGTCAATGTCGGCGAGGCGTTAACCCCAGCAATCGGGCTAATCAGCGATAGCACTTCACTCGCCGCCAAATTACCCGCCGCGCCTGTGATAACTGCTTGCACAGCTGCCAACGCTGAGCCGCCGACAATAGTCACCTCGGCCAGCGTAGCGTATTCAACGCCATACCGGCTTTGCAACAACGTGCCAGCCGCTATAACAGCCCCGTTGCTGCCGCCGAATGTCACCTGTCCGCCGGCGGCCGTCGCGGCAATATTAGTAATGTCGTAAACAGCGGCATACTGTTTTAACGACAGCCCAGCCGCAGTATAGGGATGATATTGGGTAGCTAAATAATCCAAATGCCCATGCAACCCATGGGACACGCCGGATAACGCTTGCTTCAGACCTTCGATAATCGCGTTGTACTGGGTGGGATCGACGCCGCCGACGATGTCCATGTCCACCGAAACGCGCGTCAAAATCTCGGGCAATGTAGGGCGGGTAAAATTGCTCATCCGGTCACCGAATCAAATTGAGTTTGCCAGACGCTGCCATCCGGCTGGGTAATGTCGATAGAACAGCCCAACGCGGCCGGCGCCAACCACCAGGCATCGACTGTTATCGCAATGGCGCGGCCGGTAGCGATCAGCC
The DNA here is from genome assembly GCF_000515215.1 of Methylomonas sp. 11b. Taxonomy (NCBI): domain Bacteria; kingdom Pseudomonadati; phylum Pseudomonadota; class Gammaproteobacteria; order Methylococcales; family Methylococcaceae; genus Methylomonas; species Methylomonas sp. 11b. The sequence goes on along the minus strand of NZ_KI911557.1, from coordinate 1,807,099 downwards.
ATTGCAAAGCTTGCTCTATATAGAGGATAGCGAGGCGGCGGGTTTCCTCTGTCTCCTTCGCCCGGGCGAGCACCCAAAGCAGCGAACCATGCGGCCTGGCTTGGCTCCCGGGCGCGGACCCATCTGAGGGGTAATCGTCGCCCCAGTAGCCGCCTTGATATTCGGCGGCCTCAGCATCGACGTGGACCGGACGCGGATCGGCATCAGTCAGACGCCGGTCGGTAAACAGACTGGCAATCACCGCCGCGCGCAGTGTGTTGTCGATCGCAGGATTGCCGCCGGTCATATCCAGATAAAACCGGCCGATACTGTCTTGGGTGGCGTAAAAATCATTACTCACGATCAGTACCTATAGCCGCATAGGCTTCATCCAACTTTTGATCAGTTTTGAGGCGATTTGCGCGGATATTATTGATTAACGCCTTTGCTGCTTGCACGGCATCGGCTTTGGAGCCAAACAGATCCTGCTCGTCAACCTCGCGCTCAAACCATAACGTATCGACCAGATACTTGATCGTCTCCTTCGTTCCTTCTCGATTTGTAAATGCAAAACGCCGAATGCCTTCCAGCTTGCCTTTTATAACCGGATCATTTTCGACAGTTTCCATATGCAATGGATTAACAACTATCCAAACAATTTGATCTATTTCAAACTTATTCATAGCGCCTTGACCTTATCCGACCCTTCCACAATCGGCCACAGGCCGGCGCTGGATCCGGAGCCAACGTTAACTTTATCGCCAACGCGCGCCACCTTGGCGCCGCCTTCACCACCCAAATGAATATCATCAGATTCCACGACTACTTTGGGCGATTTGACGTGGATATGATCGCGCTTCAGCGTGATGGTCTGCCCCAAATCGTCATAGATCGCCACTTCACCCGCCGCCAAACCCACCAGCCGATACTGCCTATCGGCCACGCAGATCGCCACTTCATGACCGGCCCGGCCGCCGGCGCTGAGGGTGATGGCTTCCGCGCCTGGGTGAGCGTGTGACGTCCAGCCATAGGGCTCAAAATGCTCCACGCTGTCCAACGCCACCGCGCCGATGGTTTTGATTTGCAACAGCTGCAACAGACTTGCACTATCCACCAGCGATACCACGCCGCGCGTGATCATCAATTGCAGCCTACGCATAGCGCCGTCCATCACCAGCCTCCATTATTGCTTTCCGGAGCCGGTTCCGGCTGCGGCGATAAATCGAAAGCCGACGGCGGTGCGACTTCCAGCGTAGTGATGCTGCCGCCTTTTTCGTCGATGCTGAACGTGACCTGGCTGATCAACAACCGGTCATTAATATTGAGTTTGGGGTCTTGTACATCGACCAATACATTCGGCTCCCATAGGCCTTCGGCATGCCGCCAGCCTTGCACGGTGTAGCCGATGCTGCGGCCTTCGCCGGCCCGGCGATTCATCTCGGCCGCGCTGCGGGTTTTACAATCGGCGGTATGTGCCGGACCGTCGGCAACGATGCAGATCGGCCGGTACCGCAAATTTAAATCTTTAATCAGCGCCTCGGCATGTGCCGCGCGGTCGCCATGGAATAGGTCGGTACCGGCGGTTTGTCCCAGCACCCGATAATCGGAAAAGCGCTCGGAGCTGCTGAACCGGCCGGAAGCGGCCTTGATATTGTCGCCGTAAATCAGCGCAGTCGGCGCTACGGTAGTACCGGTGCGGATAAACGCAATGGAACCATCGGCTTTGCTGACCAGGCGTACGCCCCTGATTCGGCTCAGCTCGTTTAAAAAATCGAAAATCGATTGACCGGCTTCCAGCGCCACCTTGGCAAACGGCCCGCCGATATCGGTTTCGGCGCTCACGGCAATACCGAACGGTTGCGCCAGATCAGCAGCGATTTGCAATAGCGTGCGGCCGCTGAATTGTTGGCCTTTGGTGCTGCAATCGACCAGATCGGCGGCAGCACTTAATCCGGAGACGATTAAATCATGGCTTTCGGCGTCGTACGACGGCATCACCTCGAACACAAATCCACTGATCACCAATTCGCCATCGATCAACAGCTGGCACGGCGAGTCATCGCGAATCGGCCGAATGCTATCCTGGCCTTCCCAGCGGTCGGTCAGCTCCAAATCAAACGTGTTAGCGGCTTGCTTGATACTGCGCACCACGCGAATGCTTTCCCAGCCGGACCAGGCTTGGCCTTCGACGACCAGTTCCAGATTAAGCACTGAGCACCTCCAATACGCTACCGCCGGCAATCATGGCCGGATGCGCAATATTGGGGTTCCGCGCCAATATCTCGGTCTCGCGGGTGGCTGTACCGAAATGCTGGTAGCTGATCGTCAGCGCCGACAGCGTGGCGTTGTAACTGACGGTGGTCAAACCGGCGTTGGCATTGCCGCGCGCCGTTAAATCTTTATGCACTGCCGCCCGCAATTTTTGCAGCTCACTATATACAGGATAATCGGCGGACTTGGCTTGCGCCGCCAGGCGGTTGGCGATGTAATCGCGCACCGCGTAGGCGTCGTTTTTGGTCGGATAGGCCAGCGCCGCGCTCAGCCTGGCTTGCTCGATGACGCTAATTTGATTAATCGCGGCCAGCGTGGCGGCTTGATTGATCGCTGCCTGTTGCTTGCCGGCGGTACCGGCGGGCACGGCCGGCCAGGCGACAGTCGGCTCCAGCGATTTGACCAGGCGCAAGGCCGTCATCGGCCGGGCCGAATAGGCCGGTACCGGCGTGGCGGAAGATTGCGCGGCAACGGCACGGCTTGGCGCCGGTACCGGCGAGCCGCCGTAGAAATTGCTTGTTGTGCCCAGATCGTTCAGCGCGCCGGCGCGCAACAATCGCGAATAACCCACTCTGATGGCTCGCGACAGTAAGCCGGTCGAACCGCTGGCCACACTCACCATAGCCGAGACCAAACCGGCCGGCGACGACAATTGCCCCATCACCGCCGACAAAGGATTGCGGTTTAACAACATCGCTTCGCCGGATGACAAGGCAGAATCCAACAGCCCGCCCGGCATGGGCAAGCCGCCTATCATGCCGGCCAGGCCGTTATCCAGCACACCGACCAGGCTTTGCATATGCCCTTGCAAATAAGACGACGGGGCAAAATTGACCAGACTGCTAAAGCTGTCCATCACAGACAACTCCGCGACTTGGGCTTGTTTGATCGTAGCGACCGGCGCGCTGGCCACCGCCGCCGGCAATACATCGGCGCCGGCCTCGACGAATGAAAACGTGATGACGGCCATGCCGCCTTCGCGGGTGGATTCCTCCAGATCGCAATCCAACAGCGTTACATCCAGCCGACCCAGCCACGGATGTACCAGGCGCTTGGCGCCGGGTTTCTCCGCTTCCTCAATCAGATCATCGCGCAGGTCCATGTAATCGTTGCCGATCACAAACGCTTGCACGTTGATCATCCTCGCCTTGCGGCCCATGTCTTCCGGAAAGGGCTTATCCCGGCCGGGATATTCGTGCAGCACATAGCGACGGCCGAATTTGCCGCCGGCGGAATCCACGAAAAACGGGATGCCGTTGAGCGATGCCGGTTGCATGTTATCGCGCCAGGTCATTGGAAATGCGCTCCAGCGCGAGTGTTTTTGACGTCAATCTGGCCGCTGTTGGCTTGTAGCGACTTGACCTTGACGGGTGCGCCTTGGATTTCCACGACCAATTTGCCGTCGGCTGGCTTGCCGGCAGGCGTGGCGGCTTGCGGATCGCGGCCCAGATTTTGGATACCGATGGGGGCGGCAGGCTTAGAACCCCTGGACGGATATTGCACTGCGGGGGCCGAATTGACCGAATAACCGCCACGGCCGCGCGGCAATGGCGCTGCCGGCTTAGTGTCGCCGCCCGCCATATCTACAGCAACATCCGCTACCAAAGGCCCCGGCTTAACCGAAGTTCCGCGGTTACTGCGCGGCGCCATGACGGCATCAATTGTTTGTCCTGCTAGGGTTTTAAATTCTCGGTAATCATTCATCAACGACTTGAGCTCATCTGCAATGAAATGAATCGGCGCAGTCAGCGAGTCATCAGCAAACTTTTGCAATACTGAATACAGCTCGGTCATAGCGGCCGCGCTATCGTTTGCTGCGCGCTGCGAGTCTTTCAGCGCCGTCGTGCCGTCGTCGGTCAATTGGATGAAATGCTCCAGGCTTTTGGTATCGCCCGTTAGATTGTATTCCTTGATTAAATTACCGAATGCCCGGGTGGATTCCGAATCGCCCAGCAGATCTTGAATAATCGTTGCCCGCCCTTTGGTTTTTTTAACAATATCGGCCATCAGCTGATTTAGCGGCCGCAGCACCTGATGGCCTTTTTTCAACTCGGCCACATCGAATACCTTAATGCCGGCCTTGTTTAGTTTTTCGATTTTTTTGGTGTCTGAAAACACCCGCAACAGGGCTTCGATTGACGTGGTTGCCTGCTCGCTAGAGCCGGTCGCGCCGCGAACCACCTGAGCCACCGCGCCAATTTCCCGCGATGCGATTTGTCCGGAGCGGCCCACGGCGGCATAGGCGGAATATAAACGCGGCCCCATCCGGGCAAACTCTGCCAATGTAAACGCGCCTTCTTTACCTTGCTTCGCCAGCGTACCTATGGCTTCCGCGACAGCCGCCGGCGATTTAATCCCGGCTTTTTCAAATTCCGCAAACATGCCGCCCACCGCCGACGCATCAGCACCGGTCGCTTGCAGGGCAATACCGATATTGCGGATCTGCGCTTTGGAAAACTCGAAATCACCGGTCATCTCCAGCACTTGCTCAATCGCGGTGATGATTTGCGAGGGATCGATACGAATATCCGGCGCTGTGGCGGCGGCATAGATGTCGTCTTTGAGGGCTTTGATAGTCGCGTCGGATTGGTCAGCGGCAATCCCCAGCCGGGTCATGCGCCGTTCCATTTCGCCAACCTGTTTTACCAAGCCGACTGCTACCGCACCCGTAGCCAGGCCGGCCATGCGGCTGCCCATCCGGTCGAAATTACCCCCTACGCGATTGGCGCTATCACCCAGCGCTTTCATGTCGCGCCGGCCTTTCTGGCTGAATTTGTTAATGGCATCGGCATAACGCTGCGACTGGGCAAGAATATTGCCGTGCATGTCGATGCGTAAACCGGTTTTGATTTCTTTCATGCCGTTAACCGTGTGCTAGTTTTCAAATGCCAAAAACGCTTGCACGATTTGCAACTCGGTCAGTTGCAATACCTCGCTACGCGTCCAGTGTGTTTGCCGACTCAAGCGAGCCAACAGCGGGTTAAATGCCTGCTGCCGGCTCTTCAGATCGCCCCCGCAACATCGCCGCCTCCACGGCTTTCCGCGCTGCGGCGTCTAGTGTTTCCGCCTGGGCTTGCAATAGCTCCAGGTCAACCGCCGACAAGGTGCGCAACAGCGGCGCGGGCAATGGCCCCATCATGCCGCCGATTTTCTGAATCTGCCGGCGCAAAATACCGTTGGACATCAGTACCGGCGAGGTGGCGATGGTCGCCCCGCCGTCCGCGTCGCGAATTACCCGCTCAGCTTCCAGCGCTGCATCCTCCAAATCGCCGGCAGTCAAGGTGCGTAAGATTACAGCGGTATGCACCACGCGCTTATCGCCTTCGCCCATTGCCAGGCCGTCCACCAGCTCGAATTGCACCGTGGCCATCAGATCTCCTCAACCGATTCGGCGGACATCTTTAAATCGTAGGTGCCGGCGCCGGCATCCAATGGCGCCGGGTCCAGAGTAAACGCGTTGACCATCATGTATTTTTGCCCGATATCGGTCTCAAATAGCACCGTAGCGCCCTCGATATTCAGCGCCGGGCCGGATATGGCCGGCGTCGCCATCACTTTGCAATTCATCTCCGGCACGGCGGTTTCTGAATTGAAATACACCCGGCCATTGTCAGCCGGTTTAGGATTGCGCTTGATGCCGCCAGGGTCCAAGGTCGCCCCCTTTTCCGTCGCGATTTCGCCTAAGGCGCCCAGGCTGATTTTGGCGCGGCCTACTACTTCGTTACTTGCTGCCATTATCTAGACTCCGTATGCATCGCCACGATGCGCATGTTGCGGATTAATACCGGGCTGTCGTAAATATCCAGCCGGTCTTTGTTGTCGGCGTTGACCTCGGCCAGGATGGTGTCTTTGTACGACTCGTAATCCTGCACCCAGCCCTTATCCATAAAGCCCTTATACAAACCCAGCATTTCCATAATCGCTTTTTTGGGTTGCATGATCGGTTGACCGGGCGGCACGTCGTAGTTATCGCCGGCCAGTTTCCAGTTGGGATAACGCTGGGTAAAAAAGTGGCGTTGCTCCAGGCGGATGCGCTCCAGGGTTTCCGGGGTATTGATGTATAACCATGCATCGTCGCCAACGCCGCCGCTGTTGAGCTGGTACATGCTAATTTCGGATTCCAGCAGCACTTCGCCGGCGGAGCTAACCGTCGTAGTCGCGATGCCGTCGAACAACAGCGTATTACGCTGGGTATCATCCCACCGGTCGGCCTTGGCCGGCGGCAATACGCCGGGTAACACCTTGCCGCGCAACTGCCGGCTGGGATCGATAGACAGCCCCATGCCGGCCACCGCCATATACACGGATGACCAGATCCACGGAGCAGTTGGGCTAAGGCCCGCGCCCTGGCAAGTGACGTGGGGATTATTGCGACCGTTGCCGAATGAGCTGCTGGCCGCGTGACTGCCGGCATAGGCTGTAAACGCCCGACCACCAATCGCGCGCATCGGTCCAAACCGAGAACCCAGCTCTGTTTCCAGTAATGTCATGTTGGCGGCGTCGGTGTAGGGCACTGACAGCCAGTTAAACCATTCCTCGCCCAATGCGTCCAGCGCCGGCGTGATGACCGGGTTACCGCTGCCGGCAGTGGTTTGGGTAATCGTAAACGCCAGGCCGGCCGGCTTTTTGTCGCCGTCGTAAAAATTGACCCTCACATCAATCGCGCTACCGGTCTCGCCTTTCCAGCGGCAGGTTAAATCCACCTCGTAGGCGTTCACGCCATTGACCGATGCCACCATGGGCTGATCGGTGCGGGCATTGATCGCGGCAATCAAGGCCGTGGCAATCGCCGTAGCCGTGTCGCCGCTAGCGATGGCGATTTGTACCCGATAGCCACCGATGTACACATTCAACGTACCCGCTTCGGTGGCCGGGCCGGTGATGCTGATTTTCTTGATGCACTTGACGCCGGCGGCGTTGTCGTCCAGCGCTACGGCCCACATCTCCAGCCAGGGCGCAGCCTTTTTCGCCGCCTTGATCATTTCGGCAATCATTGAACCACGGCCAAACTGTTGCTCCACCGCCGCGACGTTGCCGGATATAGGCGTTAATACACCCGCCGCCACAGTTCCGGCAGTCAGTCTCTGACCGACGATCACCGCTTTGGCGTCGAATACAGCGCGGCCCGCCAGACGGCCATCAAATTCGATATAGACGCCCGGTACGCGCAAATTGGCGCCGGGTACTTCGTTAAATGCTATTGCCATTAGTCGGCTCCTTTATCCGCTTTCTTAGCCGCCGGCTTGGCGGGTTCCGCCAGCTCAATCGAGCCGTCTTTTAAATGCCCGCGCCAGTAGCGGTTGTCCGGCACCTCGTCGCCGTCGTCCGGCAAGTGGGTGAAATTGCGTTCCGGGCGGCGGATTTTGAAGGTTTCGCCGGTTTCCGGGTTGAGAGTGGGTTTTACAAACATAGCTACCCCTGCGGCAGGTTAAATTGATTGGTAAAGTCGAACGTGCCGTCGCCGTTAATATCGCTTTCGGCATGGAAGGTAATGAAGTCGCCCAATGTTGCATCGCTAAATTCACCGAGCAGCGGCATTTTCGGCAGTGTGAACGTGGCGGCGTAGACTGTGCCGCCCAGTTGGGTCAACACGTTGCTGAATAGATTGGCAATGTCTTTGCCTTGCAGCGTGCCGATGCCGGGCACGCGATGCAGATGCAGCTTGGGGACCAGCGCGTGAATGATGTCGTACGCGCCGATGATGGCCGGCGTACCACGGCGACGGGTGATTTCTTGCGGCTCTTTGGTGACCGCATACACGTCAAACCGCGCATCGATCGTACACAGACTGTTATCGTTGATCGGGCCGCCATTGAAAGCTACATATACCGCCGGGGCTTTTTGCAGCAGCTGCTTTAGCAGATCGACAGACCACGCACCCGGCAACGATCCGCTATCGCGCAACTTGCCCGGCAGCGTGGTCGCCACTACGGAAAGGATGTTATCTTCAACGTCAGAAATAATGCTCATGGCCGCAGTGTAGCGACACGAGCTAGGGCGGGGGATTAAAGGGGTTTAATGCTGGAAAGTGCTGACAAAGGGGCGGCGTCCTTGCCTCCGGGCTGATAGCTTATGCCCAGTAAAACATCCTCAGCGGCTCACGGGTTGTAGGGTGGCCATCCTGGCCGCGCTGTCTGTCCAACAGACGCGCATCATTTCTAGCTTAATAACTGTCGCGGGCGAACACCGAGCTGGCCGACTGAATGTTAATGGTGGATTGGTTAGTCTCTTCGGTATTGCCGCCCGTATCCGGACCAATACTGATCTTACCTTCAGCCACTTTCATTAAGTAAGCGATACCGTCTTTATAGCGTGTTCGGACTTGCTCGGTGACGAGATCATCGTATAAATAATACCGGGCTATATCGCAGGCAATGCGGACCAGATTGGCGGGAATAATCGTCAGCGGCACATAGGCGGCCAAATAACCATCGATCTCTGCGTCGGCGTCGGCGATCGCAGCGTTGAGTACAGTCGTGTTGATAGTTGTTGCTGCGGCATCGGCTTTATTGGTCAGCTGGATCAACTCCGGCTGACCAAAACGGTCGATTAGGTTTTGTTGGGTGCAGTACATGACTAGCCAACGATTTGTAAGCCAGCATAGTGCACCGTTTGCTCAGAGCCCGAGTTGCCAGGGGCTCCAATCGAGGTAAATGGTGCGGACGACTGCAACAGCGACCCGCCGATATTACGGATAGTATTATTTGGGGTTGGGTCACAGTAAAAAGGAAAACTAGACCATACCAACTCTTGCCCTTCCAGCAAGCCTGGCGCGTTTCGCCAACCCAGCTGATTATCCGGAGGAAGATCTGACGGGGCGGACCCGCCACCAGTCCCTGCACCGACACCGGCAAAACTGCCACCGGTGACGCGGATTTGCCTTTCCATTGATGAAATATTAAGAGCCTTGTGGACAGTGACATGCTCAAAATACCTCAACACCGACACGCCGGGGACCAAAAGAGTTGATGCTTGCAACGTGGATGTCAAACCGGCATGGTCGCTCACTGCGGCAGATGATGTCGGGTATATCGACACTAATGGCTCGATCTTGCCCAGCGTATCGACTACATCCGTGACATTGATTTGGCTATTAGCCCCGAACGCATTGCGCTGCCAACCCCGGTGCGTAGTCGATGCACCGGCGGCCACATTAGTACCGCCCGCAACAGCGGTGCCAGTCGTTGCCTCGAACGTGGAATTTTCAGCTAGATTCATCAGCGACAAGTGCGACACGTTGGTGGGAGGTGCGAATATCAGCTTGCCGCTAGCCTTTACCGCATCTCGAGTCGCTATCGCGCACAGCGCCTGCCCCCTTGCATTGCGATGTAATCCATTCCCGCCAGCGGCATCGGCATGTCGGTTAAACAGTGAGTATACTTTGCCATTTGCGTGACCGGTTAGCGCCACCGCCTCTGCATCTGATGCATAGCCCAACGGCCACGGGTACCCAGATGCTTGAGCAGTATTGCGGTACAGGTCTGAGGTATTCACGGCAATAATGTCCGTATTTTTTATGCCTTCTGATAGCACTAGGTCACGCACTTTGTACCAGTTTGCGCTTTTGTTAGGCGTGTTGATATATGTAGATGGAGACGGCGAATGCAGGATCGGCGTGATACCCGCATCAATCGCTTTGGACTGTATGCGCAACCAGGTGCGCCAAATTGCTTGCCAATATCCTGCAACATCATTGGCATTGAGATCGTTTATCCATGGATCAAATAGGCAAAATACCGGCGCACCATCCGCTAACACTAACGTGCGACGGAATAACACATCGCATGCTGTATCAATGACGTTGATCAGCGTTTGCCCACTAGCGCCATAGATGCCGTTCGTAAATTTGCTGGTAGACAACGGCGTGATTTGAGCCGCCGGAATGTCACAGAGCAAGTAATCAAATGTACATAATGTCAGCGCGTTGAAATACAACAGATGACTAACCGCAGTGACGCCTGCATTAGTAGAGCCACCGACTGTCACATTGCCGGATGTCGCGCTGTAAAATGCATCAATGGTCGGCGAATCCTGCGCTACAAAGCTGTGGCCTATTGCAATCAGTATCGGGCGGCGTGATGGCGATACTTCAGCGGCACGATCGCTGGACGCACTACCAAGCGACCACTTGCCATTACTTATCACTGGATTGAGAGGCAACATATTATTCACCTATGGGGCTAGTTTTTGGCTTTTTTTTTGCCTGAGCCTTTAGCCTCTGCACTGGCTCGTCAGAACCAGCTTGATCGCTACCAGCCTCTGCAACGGGCTCGTCAGAACCAGCTTGATCGCTATCAGCCTCTGCAACGGGCTCGTCAGAACCAGCTTGATCGCTATCAGCCTCTGCAACGGGCTCGTCAGAACCAGCTTGATCGCTACCAGCCTCAGCATCTGGCTCGTCAGAACCAGCTTGATCGCTCACTGTCTCCGCAACGGGCTCGTCAGAGTCAAACTGCACTGTCAAAAACCCGGCAGCCTCAAACGCCTCCAGCTGGGCACTGGTAAACGTGTCGTCTTGATAATGCACTGTAATATTCGGGTGCCTGACGCCAGCAACCTCAACCCCATGTATGCTCGATGTAATATGAATCATGTTTTGTCTCTCAAAAGGCGGGCGTCCTTGCCCAGTGGGCTATTTATTATGGCAACCAAGGCACAACCAATACGTCGACCGCATCTTTGTTGATGTTGGTTTGACTGGCGGTACCGGCTGTTGACGGGATCGTGTCGGCTTTGACGACTGTCAATGCGGCCGCGCGGTTGCTGGGACCACAGACCAACAGATTGGGACGGATGCCCAGCGGCCGGCCTTCATCGGATTGCACGCTCATCATTGCAGCCATGGCGGTGTTAAATGCTGCGGCGTCCAAGGTTGCTTTTGAACCATACGCTTGCTGCCAAAAGCCAAAGCCGGCATTTACACGGGCATCGACGCCGAAGCGGATTTCCTTACGCATAAACATGACTTCGTCCAGCTGGCCATCCATGCTGATCAGGTTATAGTCCTGGCGTTTCTGATAGATAAACGGCTTTAGGGCCCGGCGCGTATCCAGCAAGCACCACATATTGCCGGCGCCACCGCCGTAGTTGGAGACAGTACCTGAGCCGACCGGATGCGTGGTATCAAAAAAGTTTTTGCCGTCATAGCAGACCGTCGTATTGCCGGCGGCGATCAAACTAAAAATCAATTCGTCCGGGTGGACACGGGCCGCGTAACCCATTTCCTGAAACATTGGTGCGTAAATACCGTACTGATCGTCTTTGATGGCGTTGGCCGGCACGACCACCGTCCCCTCAAAGTCTTTGTTTTCGATCACATAGCCGCTGGCGGACATGTTTTTCAATTGGCGATCGCCGATCCACTCGCGCAATTTTGGAAACTGGCCTAGCCAGGGGTAAATTTCCTGGCTGGTCGTGCTAGGCACTTCCGTAGCCAGCTGCGGGTAATAGACCTCAGTTTGTGGATCGCGCAGACCACCTTTAAAGGCGGCGTTATAACCGGAAAACAGCGCGTTGATATTGGCTTGGTTGATTAACATCTAGGTCTCCTTAAATTTCCACCCAGACGCCGTTGCTGTCGACATCACGAATGATGCCCACCTGGCTGCGACCGGTCGCGGTTTTGAAAATGGTTTGGTCATCGTTGGCATAGGCCGCCGCGCCGATATCGGAGAGGACGATGGACTCCCCATTGACGAACTGAAACAAGCCGCGCCTTACTGGCACACGGACAGCACCGGCCGCCCCGGCAGAGTTGTCGATTCCCTCCTCGGCAATTCCCACCACTTTTAGACCTATGGCAGCAGTGACTTTGACAAGTACATTGCTGGCGTTGATCGCCACAATGCCGCCTTTATAGAATTTAGTTGCCGCCGCAGCCGGGAACGAATAACGCTCGTTTTCCCGCTGTATCGTTGCAGCGCGATCAGTAGTTAATGCAGCCATTATTGGATCTCCTGTAATGATTCAAGATAAGCGGCTTCGCTTAGGCCCATGTTTTTACAGACCTGCTTTTGCTCAGCGCTCAGCACGGCCACCTCGGTTTTAGGCACATCTGTTTTTTCGGTTTGCATGCCCGACAGAGCCGCAATACCGGTCGCGCTGTCCAGATAAGCCGATAGCGCCGCCAAATCTTTTTTACCCAGTGACGTTGCCCAGGCCTTTTCGGCATCGCCGAGGATCTTGCCTGCCAACTCACCTTGTTCGATCAACTTAGCCACTTGCAACTCAACAGAGTCGCTGGACAACGCCGCCAACTTGCCGCGTAACTCGGTCACTACGGCAATCGGAACGTATAAAGTCGGATCTGGCTCGGCTGAGGCATCCGCCAACTGGGCAGATAGCGCGGCCACTTCCGCTTTGGTGGAATCCAACAGATCGAGCAGACTGGTAGCGGCTGGCTGCGCGGCCAGTAGTGATTTGGCTTTGTCCAGCTCCGCGATAATGTCATTGGTCGCTGCAAGCGTGGGCAAGTTGAACAGGTAGCGCAGGCGCTCCAATAGTTCGTCTAGTTCCATGGGGTTCTCCGTGGGAGTGTTTGATAAATCGGCAGCCAGCATGGATGCAGCGGCAACAGTCACAGCTTGCATGCCATCGATAGCGGGGTTGTTGGTCAAGGCGACATTAATGATGTCCAGCACTTCCCCGGTTTTGGGGTCGTAAGTAAATACCGGCGACACATAGCGAATCTCGTCACGGGCAATATGCGCAGAAGCGACAGCGGTTAATTTGGGGCTAACGGCAAACAAGCCCGGATACGCTGCCGGCGGCTCGCGCCATTCCAATGACTGCGGACTAATCCAGCCAGCCGCGATGACTGGCTGACCGTTTTTCGCGGTCAAAATGGATTGATGCTCGTAATCGATGCAGATGTCGCTTTTACGCTTGGACACGGCAGCAATGACTCGCCCGGCAATGTCGGCGTCAATCTTCCAAGGTCCTTTGCCGCGCAAAGCCCCGCGCGAGGCGTCGAACGTGCCCGCCGGAAATAACTGCATAGCGCCATCATCGGATGGCGACAGCGAAAACAAACAGGCGGCGATATGGGGGAGTAATTTGCTCATGGGCCGCAGTGTAGCGACCCAGGTTACGGCGGGGGATTAAAGGGGTTTAATACAAGCGAATTTACTAACTGGTTGCGATGCGCTTTTGATAGCGCATTTCTTTAATTACGAACGCGACGAATCTTCTCCAATCTTGATACTGCTGGCAATCAATATTCCGAATTAAACAAAATCTCTGGCCGTTGATTTTCCATTCTATCCAGATTTCCAAATCCATAGCCACGTCGTTCGACATGCTGTAGCTAATAATTTTAGAAGGCGGGCGGGCGGCTAACCAAGCAGCAAATGATTTTCTATCGCGAGATCTGTTAAATCGATAATGACGCTCAATGTATTTTTTCCGATAGGCCGCTTGATATAGTTCTAATTCTTCTGGGCTCATTTTAGACACTGGATAAATACCGTTGCCATCGGGCTTAATCGAAAAGTCGTAATCTTGCATTCTAATTCCTATTCTGAAAACGTTTATAAACGATTTATGGCCTTTATAGCGCGATTTTAAAGCCCATGCGCCGACAACGACAGCGCCTAAAGCGCTTTTCGGGCCTTAAATCGCTTCAGCTTCGTCCGAGCCAAACAAATCATCATTGCCCGGTTGCTGGCGTTTTTGCCACAGCGATTCGGTCATGCGTACCGAAATGCCCGGATAAGTGGCGCATAGGTGGATGGCCACTTCACTTGCAACCTGGATGGCAAGCTCCAGCGGCAGGCCGGCGCGTTCCAGATCGGCGGGCAGGTAGTCCTCAAGTACCACCAGCGTTAACGGCTTGTCGGCCTCTTCGTCCGGCAGCGGGAACAGGTCGTGCTGGCGTTGACGGATGTTATTGGCCCGCATCAATTTCGTAATGCTGTAGATCTGTGGCACGCTGAGCCGGTACCGCATACTCAGCTCGGCGTGGTTGTGCCCAGTGAACGCGTTCCAGATCTCTTCGTAGCGGGTTTTCTGCGCGGCTTTGTCTGTCGTGGGCACGTACATGTACTGCTTGCGGAAGTTAAGAAACAAGCAGTCGAACAAGGCCCGCGAACAGGCCAAAGCGGTTTTCTCCGGATGACCGGCGGCCAACACCCGGCGAAAGGTGTAGGCCTCCAGATCACTTAGAATGTCCGCCGCAGTAATCATTTTGCCGGCCTGGATAGCCACTTTTTCAACGACTCGATCAGCTTGCTGGCCTGATCGCTAGACAACCATTGCAACGCCTCTACGCCGGTTTGGCGTTTGACATAAGCACACAGCGCCGATTCATCCGGATTGCGCACCTTGCCAGCCGTATGCAGCTCCAGCCACAAGGCGCGGATCTTCCGGCTTTGGCCGTCGTCTGCTAGGGCGCGGCTTTGCTTGCCATTACCGTTACCGCTTTTATGCTTAGGTTTAAAGCCCTTGGTGCGCATGTCCTCGAGGGCGGTAAACAACTGTGTATTGCTCATGGTGGTCGCTGAATAGCGGCCATCCTTCAGCGTGGCGCCATGGGTGGGCAGGAAAATGCCGTAATAAAACTCGTCATCAAAGCCCAGCTCGGCCTTGCCGACGGCCAGCAAGGTGTAAAAGTGTTTGCGGTCAAATTGTTGGGTACGGTTGCTGTGTTGCATCATTCCTCCGTCAACTTTTTGATTATCGCTTCGGCTTCATCTTCATCCAGATCGCGCTCGGCGCAGAACCTTAAGAACAAGAGCCATTGCTCGTTGATGAAATCCGCTATCAGGCTTTTTTCAAATTCGTCCATGGCTATAACCCCGCAATGTCCATCGAGATCTGTTTATACTTGTCACCCTCGCCAACCCGCTCGTACAAGCGCAAATACTGGCTGGTCGACGTGGCTTGGATGCTGTCGCGTAATGCGTCCATGGCTTTTAGCCACTTGGGGTGCTCAATCTTCACCCGCATCAAGCTAAAGATTCTGCCGGTATTGATCTTGCCCTCGCGGTCGGTCTGGAAAGCATGTTCAACCAACACCTTGATCTCACTATTGCTGTCCTGCGTCCATTCGTGGATGCATTCATCGACCAGCGTTTTAGCCACTTGCAAGCGCTCGTCAAATGCCAGGTTGTCGCTGACGGCCAGCACCACTTTGTACTTGCCGTCGTAGCTGACCAGGCTGATGTTGCCCTTTTTGCCGCCCCATTTAACGCCGTATTGCTCGGCGGAGATTTGGCAAAACGCGGTGATGTCGGCCAGCACTTGATGCTTCCAGGCCTGCATTTCTTTTTGCAAAGCCGTGGCGTTGGTGACGATGGCTTTTACCGTATCGTCGCGCAACAAATCGATTGGCGGAATGCGGTCCTGCGGCACCTGGCGGCCGTAGCTGTCCTGACGGTAAACGGTGGTGGTGGTCATATATGCCTCTCAATGATTTTGGTTTTTGGGGTTTCGAATCCGCGTTGGTCTTGCATCCAATCGGGGACGATAGTGACGATTAAGCGTTTGCCCGGCTTATGACATTGCCGCGCCACCAGCTTTTTTAACTCGGTGCGGCTGCGCTGGTCAGCCGGGGCGAACGCGCCGGTAATTAATGCCCGGCAGCGGGCGTTAAACTGGGTTGATTCGTCATCCAGCCCGCCAGCACGGGCCTGCGAGCCGCCGGCACTGACCAGGGCTTTAACATCTCGGCCTTGTGCCCAGGCCAGCACCTAAGCACGTTGATAACGCCGGCGCCGGCCGCCAACCTGCCGGGCGATGGGGAAGTCGGGCAGATACGGCGCAGCCTTGCTAAGCATGTGGCGATTAACATCTAACAGCTCTGCCACTTGAGCCTGGCTTAATTGGTCGCTGTCAGTCATGACCAGTTACTCCCAATCGCCAGCAACAGCGCAATAAACATCAGCACAAACACCCACACCACGGCCAACCGGTAGCGGCGCACCTGCTTGCTAAGCGCCTCAATCACAGCGCAGGCCGGCACATGCCGCGCGGCCTCGCCTTCCAATTCATAGCCCATTGACAGCAGGGCACAACTAAAAAAGCCGATGCCGTAACCGATGCCAGCCATCACCAGGCCGATGATCAACAATGCCGCATCCATTACAGGCCTCCGGTTTTCATAATGCCGCACACGGCTGCACCGAGTATCAGCAGGGTGATGCCAAACGAAAAATACGATGCGCCCAACTCCGCCGATACATCGTGCTTTTTGCTGCGCTGTTCGTCGGCCCAGCGCTGGAACGCTTCAATCCTGGCGTTTTTTTCCGCCTGGATTTGCAGCAACTTAGGGACCGGGTCATAAATCCTAGGCATTACACGTCTCATCTCACACCTCCCGAATCAAATCGGCTGTCAATTTATCGAAGCCCAGCAACGCCGCTTGATTGATCGCAGCGGTGACCAGGTTGTTAACCATCAGCGGATACATCAGGCTGACGGTTTCGCGGGTTTTGGTCGTGGACTTGCTGAAGATCAGCCGGCCCCGGATCGCATCCAGTGCGGTCGGATCGGCGATCGCAGCCAGATCCGCGCCGACCCGTTCGAATTTAAAGCGCAAGTAGCCCTCCAAATGCGCATCTAGCGGCGGCAACTCCACCAGCTCGCAGCGCTGCACTACTTCCCGCACGTCGGGCGATGACTCGCTGAGTTTGGTTTTCAGCTCGGTCTGGCCGATCAGGATGATCGAGACCAAGGGCTTCATGCCGTCCTTCAGCTCCAGGAAGCGCTTCAGGTGCTTGAGGGTTTGTTTGTGCAAGCCGTGGGCCTCTTCGATAATCAGCACATGGCTGTTACCACCCCGGCGGCTGTCTTTCAGCAGCTTATGCAGCTGGGCGGCTTTGGACTCCAGCGTGCGCTTGGGGTTTTCCAGCGGTGCCAGGGCGCGGATCATCGCGTCGGCAATGCTGGCGGATTTAAGCGGTTTGCCTTTCTGGTCGCTGTCTTCCATGCCCAGCACGTAAGGCGCCATCACCACAATCGGCGCGTTCTCGCGGTGGATACGTTCTTCCAGATCCTCGCGCAACGTAGACTTACCGGCGCCGGACTCGCCGACGATAGCCAGGAAGCCGCCGAACTTGGCCGTGCTCCACAAATGCTCACGCACGGCGCGGGCGTCGGGCGTCATGAATAAATCCGTCGGCTCCAGCACGTCGTCGGTGAAGGGATCGCGAAACAGGCCGAAAGCTTTTTTGGCCTGTGGCGATAGGGTTTGTTTTCGTAGTAACATGTCAGCGACCTCCTCGGTCAGTGTGGGCGCGGCGTTATCCGCGTTTTCATTTGCTGTCTCGGCTGTTGGCGCAGTCGGGACGGCTTCAAATAGCATCAAGTCCACAGACTCAACACCCAACTTAATCAGCACGCTGGCAATCTCGGCTTGCAACTGATGACGCGCAGGCGTTGTCGGCCAGATCTCCTTATTCAGCAATTGCGCCATCGTCGCAGGACTAATGCCGGCCTTACGGGCGACATAGGCTTGCTTGATGCCGTGCTGTTGCAGAAAGCGTTTTAGTGCAAGCATTGGTTTTGCTCCGGTTTCCGCTGCTCCACCCGTTTCCGCACATTCGCAGCCAGCTGGTTGGCGGTATCGACGATTTCGTGGATATGGTCGTAAGCCTCTTTCGCCATCATGCCGGCGACGGTGCTGCGAGTATTCACACCGGCATCGATCTCGGCTTGCGTGGGTTGATGCATCACGTTGACCTGGATACCGCCGGGCACATCAGGGTTGTCTTCGATGATCAGAAAGGCTTTCATATCGACATCCCCATCGGCATATCAGACCAGCCCTTGACCAGGCCAGCAGGCAGCGGATTGCCATCGACGGTAAACCACATGCCATCGCAGTGATAACCCAACCAGACCGGTTCATCAAAAGCCGGGTGGTCAACCAGCACCGTTGTTTCATCATCCGGCAAGCGTTCGCCGACCGGTATCCAGATTATTGTTTCTGTTCTTTGCATACTTCCTCCTCGATTAGTCATCGTCGGTAAGTTCGCTCTTACCGCATTTCATGCAATAACGACCATCACCGGCGATTGGATTCCATTGCCAAACGTGTTCGCAGTTGCGTTGTTTCACTTCGATTTTTTGTTGCTCGTTCAAAACCTTTTCCCATTGCGGAAACCTGCTGTTATCAGCGGGACAATGCCGCTTATAAAATCTCGATCTTTTTTTAAAATCTTCCGTTGGCTCACTACCTCCAGAATGAATTTCGATAAAGCAAGGGTAATCAGGGCCTGCGCACTCTGTGCATTTCCACTTCTCGATAAATTTATCCATCTCACACCGCCTGCAATCTAGCCTTGCCGCCTGCGGAACGGCCCGCAGCCAGATCGGCCAATACTTGTTCCAATTCCGGCTCGGTCGCGCCGTCCGGAAACCTTTTCGTTAAGTCGGCCAACATGCTCGGCTGATACTCGCTACCCAAGTGGCCGGCCAGCCATTTCGCCATTTGCACGGTGTTCATGCGCAGTAGCTCGCGGGTGGGCGTTGCCAGTTCGGCATCGGTGCCGCGTTGCGGGAAATAGGCCGGGTGTTGGTAATCCTTGGCTTGCTTGTAAGGATCGATACGACCGGCAAACGGCACAGCCTTGGCTTTGCGCTTGGTCTCTGCTTCGGTATCCGTCTCGGCATCCATCGCCAGACGCTCCAGGGCTTTAAGGTCGGTTTGGGCCGGGGTATCGACAAAGCGCTTGTGCTCCTCGCCAAATACCGCGCCATCGGTTCGCCAGCCCCATGTCGCATCTTTCTCGACCTTGGGCAGCTGGTGGAATACCTCGCGACCATGTTCGTCGTGCAATACCGCATGCGCAGCATCGGCCTCGAACGCGCAGCGGGTAATCAGTAGTTGCTCACCCACCATCACGCCGGGGATGTCTTTCACGCTCCACTCGTAGCTATCGAAGTTAACGGTTAGGCCCGGTGTGACTTTGCGCTCGACAGGGCTTTCTTTCGCCAGTAGCAATAGCTCGTCAGTGCTCAGGCTGGTGGTCAACAACTGGTGAGGCTTGATCAACTGCCAAGCGGCATAACGGGTCATGCCATGGCGGCTGTGCTTTTGGGTGCCGTTAAACCAATGCATCCATTGGTGCGACATACGGTTTAGCGCGTCCACGTCTCTCACGTCGGCGGCCATCTTCAGGCCGGATTCAAAACCCAGCTCGACTACGTCGTGCATTTTCTCGACCTGGCCTTTGGCGCGGGCGCGTTGGGCGAACTCCAGACGTATGCCCAGGGCCTGGCACAAGTTGCGGAAGATCGCCGAGCGGTTAGCGCTGCCCCGGTCCACGTACAGCATGTGCGGAATGCCATAAAACGGAAACTGGCCGCGCTGTTGAATGGCCTCGACCAGCAACCGGCACAGGCTATCCGTGCTCTCGCCGCCCATGGCGTACCAGATGAAGACACAGCACGTGGCGTGATCGGTAATCAGATAGCGCTGTACCAGCTTGTGTTCGATACGGGCGAAATTCCCCAGCTTGTTTTTATAGCGGTCCACACTGTCCACTTCGGTGATGCCGTAGCCAGGGTGTTCCGGCAGCTTGTAAAGCACACACAGCGAGGCGTCTAATTGCCAGACGTGGTTTGGGTGTTTGCTGATCATGGTCGTTACCGGGGCAGTGGCTAATAGTTGCTCCGGATGCAAGCCGTAGCTGCGCAGCGCGCGGTGAATCGCACCGTCGGACAGCTGGGCAATTTCACCGGTCTCAGTATCGATACGGCCGGCAACGATTTCGCCGTTAACCCGCAACTCGCTGACTGCCTGCTGTATCGACTTGGTTTTTTTGTTGTTCTTACGGATGTGCTCCATCACGTAGCCGCTGATGATTTTGGCTTCGTCACGGCTCAGGGCCATATCGCCCCGGTCGGCGCGCCGCTTGCGTGGCTGCCGCACGGCGACTTGACCCAGCTTGCGGTGCAAGGTTTGCGTGCTTATCCCCAATTCCTCGGCGGCGTCTTTGATAATCTTCCCGCGCTGACCGTGGCCCGCCAGGCTTGCGGTATGCGCAATCATTACCAGTCGTTCAGTCAGCGCGGCGCTCATGGGTTATGCCTCGGCCTTATTGGGATCAAACTCGGTGCCGCGCATCCATTCCGGCACGGGGTTTTCATCAATCGCGCTAGGCAGGCCAAAATCGCCGATCAGAATATCCAGCTCGGTTTTTACCTCGATAATCAACGCCGCCGCGTATTGGCGCTGGGAAGCATCCAAGGCCATCAAGGTTTTGATTTGCTGCATCATCCTGGAGGCCACTTCCATTTTCAGGTTGACGGCAGTGATTTGCAGATTGCTGCGGGCGTCGATCAAGGCTTGGTCGGCGCTGATGGGCTTTTGTTTACGATTATCCAGGCCGGCGATCTGTTCGGCTTGCTGATCAATCTTGCTGCTTTTGTCTTTGATGACCTGGTCTTTGGCTTCGATACGTTCGTTGGCATCGCGCAGCGCTTTTTTCAGCTCGGATACCGACATGGTTTCGATTTTATCCAGGGTGACGCCGCGAACAGATTCGCCGGATTCCAGGGCCTCGATTTCGCCGTCATCTAGGACTAAAAGCTCTAACAGCTTAGATTGACTGCCAATCTTGAAAGTTGGAAACGTTTCCAACTTTGCAAACTTCCAAGTGGCCTTCATGAATTTTTTAGCCAGGCTATGATCAATTCCAAGCAACGAGACACGGTTCATAAATTCGCCATGAGGCGTTAGTTCTTGCAGAACTAGCAGACGTTTTCCTAATTCCAATACACCTTCAACTGTACGGCGCTGATAAAACCTAATTTCATCTTCCAATGCCCCAACGCTAAGCGTGCCGTCATAACCAAGTTGACGTGCTACGGCGATGGCGTTTTGATTGGTTTCCTGCTCGATCACGGCTAGCTCGTTCCATGCATCCGCCATTGTCGGCAAGCCTGGTGTGTCTGCATCGTTAGTGATGTGTTGTGTAACCTCAGTCTGATTGGTTGTGCGTGCCATGATTAGCCTCGTGTAATGCGGGTACGTGATTCGGTTAATTTGCGCTCGGCCTCATCTAGCGAGTGCAAGATCTGTACGGCTTTTTGTGCTGCCTTGTGGCTAACCCGAACCCGGCCTGTTTCCTGGATACGCTCGGCCCTGCCAGCTTCAATAAGCGTGTTGACGTAGCCATTGATCGCCGACAGGGTAAAGCCGGTTTCAGTAGCAATATCGGTAGGCGCAAAACCGTGTACGAAATTCCGTTCCAGCACATCAAGCACCTTAAACACCTTCATAGCACTGCCGCTCATACGTTGTTTAGCGGGTTCCATTAATCCTCCTCATCAAACGGCAGCTCCGGCTGCCGGTATTTTTCGACATTGCCGCGATGCCAGCTGGTTTGCTCCAAAGCGGTTTGCATCGCGGCAAGGGTTTCATCCACATCGCCCAGCTCTTCGTAAAACTTCAGCAGCTCGCCGACGGCGGCGTTGTAAGCGGTTTGCAAGGCGTGAACATCGCCGGCCCCGCATTTCTTGCCGCGCGGGATATCGACAACCATTTGGCCGCGACTCTCGACCAGATACCGCGAGACGTAATTAATGCCGCAGGCATGTTCGAAACTGTGGATCAATCGCAGCGGCATATCCGCCTCGGCAACCCATTTGTAGAGCGTCCATTTATTGACGCCCATCAGGTCCGCAATGGTGTCCATGCTGCGGTTGTGTTTAGCCTTGGCGAACTTCACGCACCACTCCATGGCGCTCTGTAAATCCAGTGGCCGCACGGCCTTCCAATTTTGTCTACTCATTGGCGCAAGCCCTCCAGACCGGCATCCAAACAAAAACCCGTCTTGCATATTGCGCAAGCGTCTTGCACAATCGCAAAATGAACCCGACTTAAATCAACTCGGGGAAACCACATGAACAACGAACAATACGAAGCACTCGCCGGCCGGATCGATGCACTGGCGCACTTCACGCTGGCCTTGGCCGCCAGGCTGGAAATGAGCGATCTAATGGACGGCGCAGTGTTCACCGATCAACTCCGGAACACGGCGCAGAGTCGGAACATTCCTGATCGGCCGATTTGCACTCAGGCGAGCCGGGCCATGCTGACTGAATTACTGGATCGGCTGGACGACATGCGCACGTTTCGCCAATCGGCGGAGCAGACGGATTAAAGCCCCAAACATCCGGCGCGGTTTTAGACTGTGCCAGTTGGCGCTGACGGTTACGGTGAAAGCCTGGGTGTTTGAGCATGGTGGTTCCTAGGCGGCTTGTTGGTTAGGGTCGGCTTTAATGCCCATGGCGACAGCGATTCGATGCGCTTGGCCGCGCTTGCCTTTGTTTAGGCCCGCTGTTAATCGATAAACGGCCCATGCTGGAAACTCATGCTTTTCCGCCCACTCGACGACGGTTTCGCCCCGCGCTTCTAGTTCGGCCATAAACTGCTCAATGGTTTTAGTGCTTGCCATGGGGAGTCCTGGTTTTGTTGTTGGGTTATGTTTTAGTAAATGTTGTGTTAATTATTAATGTATCGTGAACTTATGTCAAGCAACAAATTAACAAATCATGAACTTTCTTTTGCGAGCGTGATAAGCCGCGCAAAGGAAAGCTTTAGTTGCAAGACTGATAAAGCCTTGGCCGATGCAATAGGGATAAGCCCGCAAGTGCTTGTAAACCGCAAAAATACTGATTCGATTCCCTATGAAGAATTAATCGATGCGGCAATTGAAGCCGGCCTTGATGTGGGATATATCCTGACAAATAAACGAAGCGTTAAGCCTGTCAGGGAAAAGACCGCTGAGTACACTAATGGTGAATACGCGGAAATCCCCCATTTCAACGTCCAAGCCGCAGCCGGACCCGGAAAGGTTGCGCCAATCGACGAGGAATCCCGCCCGCTCTCGTTTCGCCGAGACTGGCTAAAAGCGCGTGGCTTATCGCCGGCTAATTTAGCAATCGTCGATGTATCGGGCGATTCGATGGAGCCGTATTTAAAAGACGAAGACTTGGTCTTGGTGGATCGCGCCCAAACGGAAATCAGCAGCGGTAAAACTTACGTCCTGCGCCTGGATGGTCATTTGCTGGTCAAGAATTTGCAGCTGTTGCCGCATGGTCTGGTGCAGGTCGCCAGCTTTAATGCCGGCTTTCCGCCGTACCAGGTAGATCTATCTGACGAGTCGCTGGATATGGCGGTGATTGGGCGGGTAGTGGCGTCCATGCATGAGTGGTGATTTGCGATGGACGATTACAAAAATAACCGCCTTAAACAACTAAAAGACCCGGATTTGCTGAAGTCGCGCCCGTATTGGAAATTTATCAGCAACGCAACAATGGTTGTGCCATGCCATACCCAGTGGGACGGCTTGGTATTGCCTCATGATGATCCGTGGTGGGATACGCACTTTCCGCCGCTTGACCGGGAATGTCGGTGTCGAGTGACGGCAGTGAGGGCGAGCGAATACACCGGGCAGATCGCGCCTGACACGTAATGCCGCAATAAGTCCTATAGGGTGGACACGGTTTATGTGCCCACGCGGATTGGCGGTGATTGGGCGGGGAATGACGTCCATGCATGAGTGGTGATGACATAGCCGTTTTATTTTTTTATTACCTAGGAGGTTAAATGACGCTGCGTTTTGTGATGACCGTGTTGCTACTGGCAACTACGGTCGGATCGTCCCAAGCGGGACAAGAGAGAAGCTATGCTGCTAAAGCCGCGTTTAAATACGCCAATCCATGCCCTGCCAACGGCAGCACGAAAGGCCCGTGCCCTGGCTATGTTATCGACCATGTCGAGCCCTTAGCTTGTGGCGGCCCCGATACCCCGGCCAATATGCAATGGCAAACCACGGCAGACAGCAAGGCCAAGGATAAATGGGAGCGCGCCGATTGCGGCGGGTTTATGGATGTTAGAGGCCATCGTTCATCATCTGGCATCACCAAACGGCGCAATTCTACAGGCCGTCGGCATTCGTCCGGCAGTGCCGGATCTGGCGCGGGAACCGCCAGCACGCCCAGCGGTAGCGGCAATTACCATCTAGGCCCGCGCGGCGGCTGCTACACCCTGAGCGGGAGTGGCAAAAAACAATATGTGGATCATTCGTACTGTAGTTGATTTGCTAAGATAAATCTTTGTCAGTCAAATAAGGGTTGATTATGGATACTGCTATCGTCGGTTCATTTGGTATTTTTGGATTTTTGTTTTTAGTGTTCTTGGTGATTCTCTGGACATTGCTGCCGTTTGCGGTATTTGGAATTAAACAGCGGCAGGATGCGCAAACTAAGGTTTTACAAGACATCCTTAAAACCTTAAACGCTAGTAATGTGGTAGCACATAAAGAAGCGGCTAATCCCTTGCCTGTTGTGCCAAAAACGCCGACAGTCGAAAAACCATCAGTCCCGGATGCGCCAGAAGCTGAAGTGTCTATCGGCGATTTGTATGCCGATCCTGCCAAGAGTTGGTTTAAAAAAAATTAGTTCGCGACCGATGCGCCTCCTGACGTCGGCACATCCTATGCATTTTAGTTGATGGGTGATTAAACACCGGGGACTCATTGCCGATCCAATCACCGGCCAGGTCTATTTCCCCGCTAGGGGTCTTGTATTACCCTATCCCCGGCGGGTTGAGTGTAGATCAAGCCGCCGGAATCTGCCCAGCCAGCATCATAAATCCAGCCCTTGGGCGGCGGCACTGGATGCACGGGATCTTTATGCGGGGTGACCTGCCACACGGTGGTTTTGGTGCACTCCGGATGGGCGCATCCCGCCAGCAACAGCAATGCCGTTACCCATAACCTAGCCATACCTACGCCGGCCGCTGGCTTTTAATGCGGGTGGTGAAGGTGAATTTGTGCCGCCCCTCAACCGCACCAAACAGCGACCAGCCCCAATACACGTTCAAATAACGCTCGGTTGGGGTCCAGCATAGCCGGCCATCTTTGAATATCACCACATCCGGAAACGGAATAAACGTGCGCAACATCCAATAGCCGTCGGGGCGCACCCAAAACCACCGGTTATTCTGCTCATCATAATGCCAAATTATCCATACCACGTTAGCGGCACAGCCGAGAATAAAATAGTTAACCCACGCAAAGCCGTTCCTTTCCAGCCATCCCGTGCGGTTTTCATCGCTGAGCGGGTCGCTGCCTGGCTTGATGTGCTCGGTTTGCCAGCCCGGATCGCCAGTCAATGGGTTATCGGGCGTCTCCATCCAGCGTAACCACCAGACCAGATTCAATTTATTTGGCGTACTGAAATATTTAACCGCAATCGGTGCCAGCGGATAGCGCAGGCCCACCAACAGGATATGCAGGGGCAGGTATAGCAACCATTGCCCGATGCGCACGGTGAGCAGGGCATAGCGTTTGACTGGCTCGCGCCGGTTAAAACACCAGCCCGCCCATTTCAAAAATTGATGTATCAATAAAAAATAGCCAGCTGCCATGTGGCCCAGTAGTAATGCGATGAAATGCATAATCAATCCCCAAAAAAGCGGCCTGTGTCAGCGCCCAAAAATACGCCGCAAAGCCGGCGACCGCGCAGAGCAACAGCAGCAGTTCTGCCAATGGCCCGCGTTTGTTCATTGCCTGTACGCCGCCGGCGGCGGCATGTCGTCTTTAGGCAGGCGCAGCATGTTGCGCCATACCCGGTTGAATAGGCGCGGATCGGCAGTGACTTCGTGCCATTTGGTGCCGCCACGCTGTTCGTAATAGGCTTTGATGGCCTGATAGGTGCGCTCGGCGCGGGCTTGCCAATCAGGCATTTATCAGCCCCCTGTGGCGCATTTCCAGCAGGTTGACCAGGTAGACATCTTCTTGGTCATTGCTTTCAATGATTTCGCCCCATGACATGCGGCGACCTTTGGCGCGGACGATCTGCACTCGCTCTATGCCTTTGTCGTAAAGTTTTTGGGAGATTTTCAGCAGCGCACGTTTGCTTAGCTCGCCCTTGGCGTCTTGCAGCAGCACCATGGTGCTGCTAATCCATAGTACTTGCATCACTGCCTGATATTCTTTGCGCTTTTCGTAGCCGTCCGGGGTGTCGTACAGCTTAAGCCGCCCGGTGGTCTCGGCATATTCCACGTAAATCTCAGTCATTTCGTAAGGTCCGTAGCTGCTCGGTTAATTTGTGCGCTTCGTTGTGCCAATAGTCGTCGCCGGTGTCGTCGGCCATGCGTTTGGCGTGGGCGAGATCCTGATTGATCTGGCGTAATTGCTGTTCGCGTTGGTTTTGTTGCTTGGCGGCGGTGTCGGTGCTGGTGGCGACGCTGTCTAGCCAACGCCTTTCCGTCAACCATCCCTCGGCCATTTTTGCCACACGGCCTTCCGGCAGGTTTTTGCGGGCAGCGGCTTCGCGCTTGGCCGCCTGGATGATCTGATCGACTTCGGCTTTTTCGATAAACCCCATCTGTAGCCAACGGGCCGCGGCCCGATCCCGGCCTTGCTTGTAATCAAACGCGGCCCAGAACAAGTCGAACGCGGCTTTCATGGTCGGCGTCTTCGCCAGCTGGTCATAGGCCTTGAGAATTTCACGCTGGCCGCTGGGCTTGCTCTCCCCGTAACCGCGCGACGTCAACTTGTCCCATAGCTTTTCAGACATGGCAATCGCCAGGTCTACATCGCACTTGCCGGTCTCGGCGTGGCGGGTTTGCGGCAGGAAGGTCAACACGGCTTGCTGAATGAAATCACGTTTTTGCATGGGCGCATTGTCAGTTGATTAGGCGCTCAGTCGAATTAAAGCGGTTTAAGTCTGGGCGGGTTTGGCGTTAGGCATACTGTCCCCGCACTGGCCGAAAGCGGTGTGTTGTTACTTCCTATCCTGCCCCGGCGACGGGGCTTTTTTGGAGCTGCTATGCAGGCATTGATAAACCAATTGGCACAAGCGGGCATTAAGGCGACTTTTGCCCGGTCGCAATTTAACGGCGTCATGCATCGGCTAAAAGTCGCCAAGAATGATGTGTGTTATTACCAAAAACAGCTTGATGCTGCGTTGGACGACGTGGCGAATGCCGACGAGGCGTATAGCGACGCATGGCTGTCCGTCATCAATAGCGGCTTGTCTCACCGCCGCGTATTGCAGTTAGCGAGGTTGGCACGATGAAAAGCTGGGTAACCAAAACCGCCGGCTGGGGCGCAATCATCGTCGGTGTGGCGGGGCCTGGCATTGGGCATGTTCGACGTAGACAGCGCCGTGATGATTGTCACCAACGGCATGGGCTATGTGGGCATAGACCGCAAATTTAAGCGCTTGGCGGCTGGGTAGGCCGATGCAAACGCTGATCTCTATTTTTAATGCCACGGTGATTGCCGTGGTGTGTCTGTTTTTTCTGGATGTGCAGTTACAACGGCGCGCCCGGAGAAATCACCCCGTACAGGTGTTGGCAAAACTCCAGCACCCAGCGGGTTACATCATCCCTTTGGACCCAAACACAATGAAGAAATTTAGTTTATTGACGGCTTATATCGTTATTTCGCTGGTGGGCTTGACGCCATCCGGCGTACAGGCGGCGGTGGACGGCGCTATTTCCGTGATCTCTACCGATGATAACGTGCTGAAAGTCACCCCGACTGAAGACGGCTTATTCAAAGTCGAGTTTGTCGGCGCAGGCCAGGCCAAGCTGGTGGTCTCTGCCGATGCGGATTTATCCGACGCTGAGCGGCAGATCTACCAGGAATACGAATTCCTGATCTATGACCAGGCGAACGAAGCCGATCATTTTGACCTAATGATTTTGGACGTGCAGCCGCGCACTGCTGCGGTAACCGGTGAGGGTGGCGGCGCTACTGAGGAGGTGGTAGCGGTCAATGCCGCGTCTGAGACTGGCAGCGCGGAGGCAACGTTTGACGGCGATGGCGCAACCGGAGCGGCAGATTAGCCGGCTATAACGCTACGCAATCTACATTAGGGCCGTTGCGGCGGCCCTTTTCGAAAAGGAACCTCATGAAAGGCCTGGAAACATTATTAAACCCAGACGAACACATGTCGGAAGACGACAAGGGATTGCACGCCGAGCAGTTTACGACTGACCTGGCATTGTTGCAGCACCGACAAGCACATGCGATTGATCCGGATGCGGTGTCGGCGGAGTGGTGCGACGAATGCGGCGCCGAGATCCCGGAGTTACGCCGACAGGCTTTGCCGGGCGTTAGAACATGCGTCGATTGCGCAAGGGAAGCGGAATTGAAAGACAGGAGCCACCGATGATCGAATGGATCAAGCTGGGACTCAGCATTTTGAGCTTTCTGGGCAGCATTGCCGTGTTTGTGTATGTGCGGGCGGATCGTAACCAGCGGGCCACGGTTAAATCGATTACTGATCTGCAAACCCACGTCAATAGCCGATTTAGCGATGTAAACAACCGCTTTAGCGACGTAGACAAGGAAATCAGCGCTAAATCCGAGCGCATGGCGCGGCTGGAAGGCGAAGTAAAAGCCATCCCCACCCGCGAACAATTTGACCGGGAGCGCGAGATAGCCCGGAACGAGATCGTCCGCATCCACGAGCGGATAGACGATATTGCAACATCATCCCAGCAGAGCCAATTGCTATTGGGGCAAGTGCTGGGCGAGTTAAAACAACTGAATAAGGGGCAGTCTCATGGCTGACGCAACCACCGAAGCTCGCCGCCTGGCGATTTTACAGATATTAGAGAAAGATCCAGATTACAGCATCAACGACGACATACTGCATAAATTGCTGATCGGGCAAAATCATGGCGTTAGCTTGGCAGTTGTTCGCAACGATTTAGCCTGGCTAGAGCGGCTCGACTTGGTTGCCACTACTCCATTGCCGGGTTGTACGGTCGCGTTGCTGCGGAGCGAAGGAGTAGATGTTGCTCTCGGATTATCAGTTGTTCCTGGCATTGCGCGGTCGAGGCCGGCGTGATTCAGCTGTTAATTCTGTCCATTGGCTCCGGTGCCATATGCGCAGTCTTGGATTTTGTCGTCGATGAATATTTTGACGGCTATCCAAACATCATGAAAACCAACCGTGAATTTTTGATTAGGTTGTTTATCCGAGGCCGGCGCAATGTTTGATTTTATTGCGGTCACCATTCTTTGTGCGTGGCCGGTGATGTTTCTTGTTTGTCTATTTACATTTAAATAATGGCTAAAGCATCCACCATCGAAACCCTGCCCGCCGACATCCTTGAGAAGCTGCAAGCCTTGCTGCGCGATCCACGCATCACGCAAATGGACGCAACCCAGCGCATCAACGCTATTTTGTCCGAGCAAGGCGCGGAACCGGTCAGCAAAAGCGCGGTGAATCGCTATGCGGTGAAGATGGACAAGATCGGCGCCAAGCTGACGCAATCCCGCGCCATTGCTGACATGTGGATAGGCAAACTAGGCAACGAGCCGCAAGGCCAAACCGGCAAACTGTTGAACGAGGTCGTACGCAACCTGGCTTTCGATACCGCCATGCACATGGCCGAAGACGAAGAACCGGCCCACCCGGGCGCGATCAAGGAATTAGCGATCGCAATCGAGAAGCTGGAAAGCGCGGCGAGCAAGAACGAAGCGCGCGATGCGTTGATTCGCAAGCAGGCCCGCGAGGAAGCCGCCAAGGATCTGACCGAACAATTGAAAAACGATGGTATCAGCGAAGAGCTGGAAGCCTCGATTAAGCGCATCCTGATCGGTAAATAAATGGCCGATATCGAGCAATTACAAACCGCCGATTATTTCCCAGAAAACGAACCCGTTTTGCTGGGCTATCAAGCGCGCTGGTTTGAAGACGAAAGCGAGGTGAAGATTGCTGAAAAGTCCCGTCGTACTGGTCTTACCTGGGCCGAGGCAGCAAGCAACGTTATTACTGCTTCTAAGCCTAAACGTCGCGGCGGTCGCAACGTGTTCTATGTCGGATCTCGGCAGGAAATGGCCCTGGAATATATCGCAGCCGCGTCTTTGTTTGCCAAAGCCTTCAATCAGCTGGCCGGCGCCGTGTCGGAAGCCATTTTTAAAGACGAAGACGGCAACAAGGATATTTTGTCGTACACCATCCGCTTTCCTAATTCCGGCTTCAAAATTACCGCCCTCAGCTCGCGGCCCTCCAACTTACGGGGTATGCAGGGCGATGTCGTGATCGATGAGGCCGCATTTCATGATTCGCTGCACGAATTGTTAAAAGCCGCCATGGCGTTAACAATGTGGGGTGCTCGGGTGCGCATCATCAGCACGCATAACGGCGTCGATAATGAGTACAACCAATATGTGCAAGATGCCCGCGCAGGCCGAAAGCCCTACAGCGTGCACCGCATCACCCTGGACGATGCGCTGGCCGACGGCGTATTCAAGCGCATTTGCTATGTGACCGGCCAAAAATGGAGCCCGGAAGCCGAAGCCGCCTGGCGGCAAAAGACCATAGACAATGCCCCCAGCAAGGAAGCGGCGGACGAAGAGTATTTTTGTGTGCCTAGCCAGTCCGGCGGCTCGGCGCTTAGCCGGGTGTTGATCGAGGCGCGGATGGATAAGGCGTATCCGGTGATTCGCCTGGCGAAGGATGCCAGCTTTAATGAATGGCCTGAGCATCTACGCATTGCCGAGATTAAGGATTGGTGTGATGAAAACTTGTTGCCGTTGCTCCTCAAATTAGACCCCAAAAATCAACATGCTTTTGGTGAGGACTTTGGCCGCTTGGGCGATTTAACCGTCATCGATCCAATGGCAATCGAGCAGAACCTGAACCGGACCATCCCTTTTAGCGTGGAACTGCGCAATATTCCGTTCAAACAGCAAGAACAGATTTTGTTTTACATCGTGGACCGCTTGCCGCGCCTGATCGGCGGCGCGTTGGATGCTGGCGGCAACGGCATGTATTTGGCGGAAGTGGCGCGCCATCGCTATGGATCGGGACGGATTTCCGAGATAAAGCTATCAGATGCCTGGTATCTGGAGAATATGCCGAAATTTAAGGCGGCTTTGGAAGATGGCAAGCTAACCCTGCCCGCCGATGCCGACCAGCTTAACGACTTGCGAGCCTTGCAAGTCATCAACGGCATTATCAAGCTGCCTAAGGCTAAAACTGAGACCGGTAGCAACCAACGCCACGGCGACAGTGCTATTTCTAAAGCTCTGGCGTATTTCGCCAGCCTGCAAAATGCGCAAGTGATTGAGTACATCCCTGTCCCCACCAAAAACGAACGCTATTCCCGCGACAACGACGATTTCAAAATTGACCGCAAAGGTGCGTACTAATGCAATTTCTCGATTGGTTTAAAAGCAAATTAACCACAGCGGCAGTGAAAGAACGGCAGACCGATGCGCCGGAAATGGCGCAATTGCACCGCGAATTTGCCAATCATCCCTCTAAAGGCCTGACTCCGGCCAGCTTGGCAACGATTCTGCGTGATGCGGAGCAAGGCAATATGATTGCCCAAGCCGAGCTATTTATGGATATGCGCGAGAAAGATACGCATATCGACGCGGAAATGCATAAGCGCGAAATGGCGGTAAAAAAACTGGATTGGAGCCTGGAACCGCCGCGCAATGCCTCCTCTCAGGAAGAAAAAAACACCAAGATCCTGGAAGACTTGATCCGCGATGAAGTCGATATCGGCAGCATTAGAATGGATGCGTTGGATGCGATAGGACACAGTTATTCGTGTATCGAACTAGGCTGGGGCCGCAACGCGCAAGGCAAGTGGTATCCCAATCAGGTGGAACACCGCCCCCCGAGCTGGTTTACCTGCCCGCCAGAACAGCGCAACACCCTGCAATTGCGCGACAACTCGCATGCGTATGGTGTGCCGTTGCAGCCATTTGGCTGGATTGTGCATTTGCATAAATCCCGCG
This sequence comes from Methylomonas sp. 11b, assembly GCF_000515215.1. Classification (NCBI taxonomy): domain Bacteria; kingdom Pseudomonadati; phylum Pseudomonadota; class Gammaproteobacteria; order Methylococcales; family Methylococcaceae; genus Methylomonas; species Methylomonas sp. 11b. The sequence goes on along the minus strand of NZ_KI911557.1, from coordinate 1,775,120 downwards.
CCGGTTACATTTCCCGCACCGGGCTTTACCGTTCGCTAGCGTGGCCGTATCTGTATAAAAACTATAGCGTGCGCGACCTGGCTGAGTTTTTGGAGATTTACGGGCTGCCGATCCGCATTGGTAAATACCCGCCTGGCGCCAGTGATGAAGAAAAGCGCGATTTAATGCGCGCCGTGCTAAGCATAGGCCACAACGCGGCTGGGATTATCCCGGATAGCATGCTGGTCGAGTTGCAATCTGTCATGTCCAGCGGCAATGCCGAAGGCTTTAAAACCATGATGGATTGGGCGGAAGGCTCTATATCCAAGGCGATTTTAGGCGGCACGTTGACCAGTTCCACCGCAGCCAACGGCAATCGGGCCTTGGGCGACGTACATAATGAAGTGCGGCTGGATATACGCGATGACGATGCCACGCAGCTGGATCAAACCCTGTCTAGTCATTTGGTCTATCCAATGGCGATGTTTAACGGCTTATTTGAGAGCAATCGCTGCCCATCATTTGTATCCGACACGCAGGAGCCGGACGATTTAGCGCTGTATGCCGATGCCTTGCCGAAATTGGTCGGCGCCGGCGTCAGAATACCTGTTAATTATGCCAACCGTAAGCTGAAAATACCGGAGCCCGAGGGCGATGAGCCCATTTTGCAGTTGAATGCTGCAAATTCAGTACCGGATACCGGGCAGACTGCACCCGCAGCAACGGCATTAGCTGCATTAGCGGCTAAATTTGCGAATACTACCCGCGAAAAAGGGGCCAGTAAGCCCCTTACGACAAGCCAGCCTGGGCAGCCGGATAACGCTGCCCAGTTGGGCGATATCGACCCTACGCCTGTTTCCGCCATGACTGATCAGCTGGCGATCGATGCTGGTGAATCGATAAAAACGATGGTGGAACAAGTGGCGGCATTGGCCGTTGAGTCGGAATCGCTGGAGGCCTTGCGGGATAAGCTGTTGGCGAGTTATGGCGACTTGGATGAGAGCAGTTTGACCAATGTGATGACTTTGGCGTTTGCAGCGGCGGAGTTGTCGGGTAGGTTTGATGTGGAGGGTGAGGTATGAGCGAACTAAAAAGGCACCCAGACTGCGGTGCAGGTTGTGACATATGCCAAGATGATTGGCCCTGCGCATTATTAGGTCGCGAACGAGTTCAATCGCGTCAACGTGACAACTCAATCTTGAAATATTTTGCATTTGAACATCTTCCTGATCATTTGCAGGTAGTTTCTAAGCCGATTGGTGAACTTGCGTTGGCTATGGATCAATCGCTGCCGGATGGACCGGAAAAATCCGCCGGATTGCGGAAGCTATTGGAAGCGAAGGACTGTTTTGTCAGGGCTAAGGTAGGCTAAGTTGCCGCTAAAACTCTCACCAACCCAAGTCGCTTTCAACGCCCGTGGCGATGGCAAATTCAACAAGCCGTTCCAGGAACAAGTCGATTTTTTCCGGCAAAAGCTGAATCTGCCAACCGAGCGTTGGGACGATATTCTGAATGAAGCCCATGATCGGGCGTTTGTCGTCGCCGGTGCGGCTAAAGCGGATTTACTCAACGATCTGCGCGGCGCGGTGGACAGCGCGATCGCCGAGGGCAAGTCAATCCAGTGGTTTCGCAAAGAGTTTGACAACATTGTTGCAAAAAACGGTTGGCAAGGCTGGACAGGGAAAGGCACAAAAGCCGGCCGGGATTGGCGCACGCGGGTGATCTATAACGCCAATTTATCAGCAAGCTATTCTGCCGGGCGTTGGCAACAGCTAAACGATCCGGATTTGTTAAAAAGCCGACCTTTTTGGGAGTATGTGCATAACGATACGGTTCAACATCCGCGCCTGATACATCAAAGTTGGTCTGGCACCGTGTTGCCGGCTGGGCACGTTTGGTTTGTTACGCATTTTTGCCCGAATGGATTCGGCTGTCGTTGCCGAATAAGGGCGGTGCGTGCTGAGAAATATAAAGGCTATCCACCACCGGATGACGGCACCTATATATATAAGGATAGGCGCGGCATTGAACACGTGTTGCCGATGGGTGTTGATTACGGCTGGGGCTATGCGCCCGGCGCCAGTGTCGGCAAGTCCATGCAGCCGTTTATCGATAATAAAGTGGCGGCATTGCCCAAGCCGTTGGCGGACGCCTTTAAAGCCGATATCGCCAAGATAGCAGCGCCGAAATTACCGCATGTCAGCGATGCGTTGACGCTGCCAAGCAGTGGTTTTGCGCGCAGTGCTGCCAGCCGCACGCTGATCGAGATCGATGCTATTCATACGGTGGAAAATCTGCCGACGATCCCGGTAAAAGCCAGTGCCAACGTTAGGTTTCAAGGGCAGTATACTTACGAGCGCTATAGCAAAAAACCTATTTCCATTGCGTTGTCTAAGGTATCGGTAAACCCTGAATTAACCATCGCTCACGAGATTGGCCATTACATCGATCACCATGCGATTGGGCGTTCCGGGGTGTATGCATCAATAGACGATGCGTTGCTGGATAAGTGGCGCGAGGCCATCGCATCTAGCCAGGCAACAGCTAAGATGGATGATGTTTTGCGCAACCATGCAGATCGCTTTACCCGCAAAAAAGCGGCGTATTATTTAGAGCCGTGGGAGCAATGGGCCAGGGCATATGCGCAGTGGATAGCCCTGCGCAGTAACAATGCGACGATGCTGGCGCAGGTGAAAAAAATCACCGCGCATAATCACCCGGCTTACGCTTCTTCGCAATGGGACGATGACGATTTCGCACCTATAGCGGCTGCGATGGATGATATTTTTCGAACGTTAGGGTGGCTAAAATGATGGATAAAACCGACAGTGTGATCCACGAAATTATGCAGACATTTCCCGAAGAGGAATGGCTTGATCGTTGTCGAGCAGCGTTACCGGATGCCGATGACGCAGTGATTTTAACGGCTATCGAAATCCTGAGCGGTGGCGATGTTGATGAGGTGGACGGCTAGATGTTATGGGCGCATTTATCGAATGGGATGATCGCGAGGTACTGAAGGCATTTCAAAAGCTAGAGGCAAAAACTGGAAATCTGCGTCCGGCTTTTTTGGAGATAGGCGAAGAACTAACTGAATCCACTAAGGATAGATTCGTAAAAGGTGTAGGACCTGACGGGCAACGTTGGCAGGATAATTCGGCGGTTACAATCGAACAGAAAGGCCGTAATAAGCCTTTAGTTGGGGAATCAGGAAAGCTGATGGACGAAACTAATTATCAGCTTTTTGGCAATGACGCCGTTTTTATTGGTAGCCCAATGGAGTATGCGGCCATGCAACATTTTGGGGGCACTAAATCTGAGTTTCCATGGCTCTGGGGGGACATTGTTGCCAGACCTATTTATGGCATTTCAGATTCGGACGAAGCGATGATTTTAGCGATCCTGGACAATCATTTTACGTTGTAAAAACCTCTGTTGTTTCTGTTGCAATATTTGCAAGTTGTTTGCATTTCGATAAACGAAAAAACGAATTTTGTCCCACTAAAAACCGATTTATCCCATTAAATCCCGTTCATTTATCCCATCTCTGTTCATGCAGATAAGCCAACATGGTATCCACATCACTGACGGTAAACGGATCGTCCGGGCAGTTATCGATTTGGCCGGGTTCGCTAAACAGTTGCAGAATTTTTTTGTCTTCAACCAACATCGAATAGCGCCAAGACCGGCTGCCGAACCCCACATTGTGTTTTTTCACCAGCATGCCCATGGCTTCGGTGAATTCGCCATTACCGTCAGGCAGCATTTTGACGTCGGCTATTTTGAGATGCTGACTCCATTGATACATCACAAAGGCATCGTTGACACTCAGGCAATAGACCTCATCGATGCCATGAGCCTTAAGCTCTTGGTATTTGGCATCATAGCCCGGTAGATGTTTGTTCGAACAAGTGGGCGTGTAGGCGCCGGGTAAGGCAAAAATCACGATGGATTTCCCTTTGAAAATCTCATCGCTGTTGACATCCTGCCAACGAAATGGATTTTCGCCGGGGATACTTTCATCGCGAACCCGGGTTTTAAAGATTACGTCGGGAATAGTGGTAAGCATGGTGTGGAACTCCTTGAAACTATGACAAGGGCAGCGAGATAAACGCTGCCCTTGTTTGCTGGATTAAACGTAATGGAATGTTAGAGATTTCGCTAAGCGGCCAGCGAACTCATCATTTGATCCAAGGTATCAATATGCGCATGTTGCGCGGGGAGCAGCTTGAGTAGGATTAAGGTACGGATATTGGAACCGAGTTTCTGGTCCAACAGCGCTTTTTCATAGTCGCCCAGACCGCTCTTTTCGCCTTCCTGCAATACTTTTAGCGCGGCCTGCTTGCCGAAGGCATTGGCGCCGCCTTGAATCAAGCTGGCCCAAGAACCCCATACCCCGGAATCCTTGGCCGGCGTACCGCCCAGTTCGCGAATTTGAGTTTGCAAACTGGAAACGGCTGCTTTATGCGCTTCGTAAATCGGCAGCAGTAACTCCGATTCACCGAGTGAAACCTCTTCCTTAAGTTTTTTTAATACCTGACTGTAGGTCTCAGTGGCGGCAAGTTCGTCAATCAGTAAACTGTCTATCATGTCGATGCTGTGCATAGTAAAAGTCCTGTGTGGTGGTTTTTGTAGTGTGGCAAAGGCGCATCAAACGGTGAGCGTTACTTCTTCCGATGAGGAAATATCTTCGGCTTCAGCCTGCTGGAAAATCGTGTTTGCGGTATCCCGGGTCTCAGCCGTTGCCGTATTAACAGCAATCAGCGTACGTCCGGCTTTGATTTTTTCTTGGTAGTGCGTGGCTTCATGCGCCGGAATGCCGACGCCAATTAAGGCGGCAATTAAATCGGCAACCTGGTCTTTTTCAGGTGTGCGACATAATTCAACCATAATCGGCCCGGCGGCAATGAAGCGGCCGACGCCCGGAATATCCAGGCTATCGATTTTGCTGGTCCATTCCAGGCCGTAGCTGTCGTTTTCGGCAGCATCCACTTTTTCGTCGGCGTTTTGTTGGCGGGAGGGGAGGGTGGCGTTATCCGGAAATAACAGGGATATTTCAGTGTTAGAAAACCCCGCCATTTTAAGATTATTAACAATAGCGGCTGTCTGACCGATGTCTTGGCAGATGCAAAAAACAGGTTTATACATAATAGTCTCTTCGATCTGAATAACAGCTAATTTTTAGCGGCTATCTGGATGAATATTTACGGCGATTTCATTAATAACGACGGACTTTTCTAAAAAGTCTGATAGCTATTAATGATTTATTTATCGATCACTAAAATATCGAATATTTACTAGTCAATATTTTGTATTGGAATTTGAATATACAGTTAAATCAGGTTTGAGTCGGTACGCTGTCACACATTCGCGGTAAACAAGCATGGCGAAGTAGTAAAACGCCAAAGCTAATTATCGAGATATTTTTCCCGGCAGCAATTACCGACCGTTCAGGTTTTTAAAAACGCAAGCAGGTCGCTATTTAGCTGGTCTTTATGTGTGTCGGCTAGGCCATGCGGTCCGCCGGGATAGATCTTCAGCGTTGCGTTATTAATGAGTGTAGCCGCAGTAAGGGCGGAGGCGGCAATCGGCACAATTTGATCGTCATCGCCGTGGATAATCAGGGTCGGTATCTCAAATTTTTTCAGATCATTGGAAAAGTCGGTTTCTGAAAAGGCCTTGATGCATTCGAGCTGGTTTAGTAATCCACCTTGCATACCTTGCCGCCAGAATGCGTCGCGCACGCCTTGGCTGACCGTCGCGTCCGGCCGGTTGGCGCCGTAGAACGGGGCTGTCAAATTCATGAAAAATTGCGAGCGATCAGCTGCGACGCCGCTGCGAATGTCGTCAAATACCGTAATAGGTAGGCCAATAGGATTATTATCGGTTTTCAGCATCAACGGTGTTACCGAACCCACCAACACCGCACCTTTGACGCGTTGGCAGCCATGCCGCCCGATATAACGCGCCACCTCGCCGCCACCGGTCGAGTGGCCGACTAAGGTTATGCCGTTTAGGTCGAGCTTTTCTATGAGTTCCGCTAAGTCGTCGGCATAGGTTTCCATATCATTACCGATCCATGGCTGATCGGAACGGCCATGACCGCGTCTATCGTGGGCAATACAGCGATAGCCGTTTGCCGCCAGATAAACCATTTGATTCTCCCAGGCATCGGCGTTTAGCGGCCAGCCGTGGCAGAACACCACGGCCGGTCCCAATCCCCAGTCTTTGTAGTAAATTTTTGTGCTGTCTTTGGTGATTATCGTGCTCATGATAGGTTCTCCTTCGCTTGCGTGAGTCAAGCTTAAATATTTTTGTTAGCTCAGCAGATAACTGGATGCAGGTTGGCGCGGCAATTGATTTTGCCGAGTAAAGATCTGTTGGCGGCGTGGCTGTCCTGCCAGGCAGCGGGAACTTGCTGGGTGCTCTGCAAAGCTGTCGCACAGGCAGACAAGACTATCGCAGTAATCGCCGCCAATAATAGGGATCTAGGACGCATGACGCTGGCGGCTCCGTGCTTAATGTTGTGTGCTGAGCATTTGCCGGCAACTGTCGGCGCATTGTTGGCAGGCCACAACGCAATCTTTCATATCGCCGATCTCATCGCATTCGGCTGCACAGGCTTCGCAAATCTCCGCACAAAGCTCGTGCAGGCTATGCAGAAAATGCGAGCCGGTCAGTTGAAAATTGGCCGAAGTCTGACAGATCTCGGCACAGTTCAACATTAGGCGTAAATGTTTGGCTTTGACATGCTTACCGCCGGTTTCCAGACAATGGTTCATCGCGGTTTGCAGACAAAGCTGGTGGCAAAGGCTGCACGCGGCAATACAAGCTTGCCTGGCATGTTCTGATTGGGATGTTTGATGCATGGAATTCTCCGTTAAGTGGGGGAGTCAGTTCGCCCCTGAATCAAATGCAGACGCAGAAAGCGCTAGCTTTTGCCACTAACAGATGGACTGTTCCGTGGCGGTGGCAGAAACGCAAAATATTGCGTCTCTGCCGTTATATCCACAGCTAGCCGGCAAACGTTAACACCAAAGGGGGGAGGCGATAGGTCGACGAGCTAGCTGCTTTTTCTTACTTGCCTTCCTTAATATCCTGCTTAATATCGCCATAGCCTTTTTGGGCTTTGCCGAGATTTTTTTGGACATTACCTTCCACTTCCATGCCTTTGTCGTCGATGATCTTGCCAGTCACTTCCTTGACCTTGCCTTTGGTTTCTTCGACCCGGCCTTCGACCTGATCTTTATTCATCGGGGCTTCATGGTCTGCGGCGAGGGCGCCGAATGAGCAAAGCGCTGTCAGTACGCCGGCAGATAAAATATAGCGTTCGGTTTGGGTAAATTTCATGATGTGGCCTTTGGGAAGTTAGATGCGGTGGATGAACTGGCGAACATTGTTATTCGTCGTCAACAGCCTTTTTAATATCGTCTTTTACATCGCCAAAGCCCGCCTGAACTTTACCGACGTGTTTTTGCACCTTACCTTCCAACTCCATATCGTCGTCGTTCATTAGTTTGCCGGCGACTTCTTTGATTTTGCCTTTGGTCTCTTCGACGCGGCCTTTTACTTGATCTTTGTTCATGATGATTCCTGGTGGTGTTTTAATTTTATTGAAGCGAACGAGCGTTTTTTAGCGCTCGGAACCCACCATACTCGCGACCTTGGCCGTAGTCGGTGCGTCAACGCACATTGAGTCGGCAGCCAATATCCAGACCGCGCTGACAGCAAGTTTTTATGGGATGTGGGTGCTGTAGCGTACAGACTTGCAGCGCAATGCGGTGCATCCTGTCACTAGCGGTTGCCAGCTCTATCATCACGATGTTAGATGCTATGAAACTTCAAAATCGCCTAAGCAAATTACTTCACTGTGGAGCACTACCGTGTCAGGCCAATCCGGATTTTTCTTTAAGTTTCTGAAACTGGCGGGGCCTTTTTGGCGGTCTGAGCACCAGATGCGTATCTGTAGACGGACCTTAAATTTACTGATTTTGACTGTGCTGCAAATCGTCATTGCCGTGATGATTACGCAATGGAGCGCCGCGCTATTCGACGCCTTGGAACAGCGCAATATGCCAGGGCTGATGACCCAAGTGCGCGATCTGGGATTAATTTTTGTAGCCAGCATGCTGGTGACCGTTTTACATTTAAAAATCAAGCGGGATTTGCAAATCAGTTGGCGGGCCTGGTTGACGGCGCACGTTATCGGTCGCTGGATGAATAAAGGCCATCATTACCAAATCGCTCAGATACTGACGGTGGGCCACGACAATCCCGATGGCCGCATCGCGGAGGATATTCGCATCGCCACCGACGAAGCCGTTAATCTGTGTTACACGCTGTTTTACAGTTTGTTATTGCTGGCGAGCTTTACCCAGATTCTCTGGACGCTGTCCGGTACCGTCATGCTGGATTTTGGCGGTATGCGATTGCCTATTTACGGACACTTGGTTTGGTTGGCCCTGTTGTACGCGGCGCTAGCCTCGATGTTGGGTTGGTGGGCCGGCCGGCCGCTGACCTTAACCACCAATGCGATGCAAACGGTTGAAGCTAATTTTCGCTTCGGTTTGGTCAAGGCCCGGGAAAATGCCCAAGCTATTTCCGTGCATAACCGCGAAGCGCACGAAAAAAAGCGCTTTCTCAGCCTGTTTCAAGACATTAACGGTATTTATGATCTGCAAACGCGGGCCTGGGAGCACATTATTCTGTTCAGCTCCGGCTACGCGGTGCTATCGATGGCGCTGCCCATTCTGATCACAGCGCCGCGCTTTATTCTGGGGAGTATTACGCTGGGGGCGTTGATGCAGTCGGTACAGGCCTTTCAACAAATGGCTGCGGCTTTGTCCTGGCCCGTGAATAACATGCCGGTGATTGCGCAATGGCATGCCTCGGTGGATAGGGTTTTGGGCTTGGTCGAGGCCTTGAATGATTTAGAACAGCAGCAGAGTGCTTGCACCGAGCCGCCAATCGAACTTGAGTGAGCTTAGCAATAGGGTTCAGAGCGCATCACCCGAAATCAAAAATTGCGGAAAAAAAGAATGCCCGGTCCGACTTGGCGGGGGGCATTTTGGAGGCGCTATACACGGAAGAAATGCGGTATCAGTAAACCTGCAAAAATCCCTTCTTGTTCCATGAACCGGGACTTTTTAGGCCGGGTTTCAACATCAAGCAGGTACGGCCGCTTCGTCGGTGTAAGAAATATCTTCGGCGTGCGCGTGTCCAAATATTTCTTTTATCTGATCAATGGCTTCACTGCTGCCGGCATGCACCGAGATCAAAATCCCTCCACCCTTGATTTTGCCTTCGTAGCGCACGGCTTCGTATTCCGGAATGCCCACGCCAATCAGCGCACCTGACAATCCCCCTGCTGCTGCACCCAATGCCGCACCACTCAACGCGGCCATAATCGGACCGGCGGCGATAAACGGCCCCAAGCCCGGAATAGCCAGGCTGCCGATGCCGGCCAGCCAACCCAATACCGCACCGGTGCCCATACCCACCGTTCCGCCAAGTGCCGCGCCTTCCGGGGCTTTGGTGTGTTTTTCATGGGCAAAATCCTTCGTGGTATTTTTATCGGGCAGCAACACGGAAATATCGTTGCTGGAAAAACTGGCAGCCTTCAGCTGGTTCACAATGCTTTCAGTTTGCTCGATAGTTTGAGCGATACAAAAAACGGATTTAGTCATTACATACTCCCACGCTGTTAAGGCGCTTTAGTTTCAAGTTGATTGTCCACCTGCACGACACCGGCCGTTTCTCGGCAGATTTTTTGCAGTTTTATGCTTTCGTCCGTCGTTGCGACGGGGCCGCGCAAAGTCACAACGCCATTGCGGGCAATGATTTTGGTGTTATGCGCATCCATGGATAAGGATTTGTCTTTGAGCAAAGCTTTACGAATGTGCGCGGTGATTTTTAAGTCGGCTTGGGACTCGTTTTGATCCTCGGCCGTTAAGGTGGTGTTGTCTTTATCGCGAAGGTTTTTTTGAGTATTTTCCAACTCAGTGTTTTCAGCTAATTGGCTTGCGGAAGACTGATCGGCTTTAGCTTGGTTGGCGACAAACAGCAAACAGCTGCTTAGAGCGAAGGCAACTAACGACAATGGTTTAGGCATATCCCCTCCTTGAAAAGTACTTTATTGTTGGCGCATCGGCATCGAATAGGTGGCCGGTGGCAGTCATCCGATCGGCAGTCTTTGTCTGGCGAGAACCGACGGTTGCGCTGAAATTTACCCTAGCAGTCGCACAATGTCGGTGCGCTGCCAAACATTGCGGTTAAAAGCATGTTCGAATTGAACTCGTCGTTAGCCCAAACGCCTCTACGATGATGAGTGGTGGTGACTAATTTTTTGAGTTTGAAAAACGTCAGATTTCAACACTGACTATTGACGATTTTTCTATAAAAAGCCGAATAAATAAGGCTTTACAGTGTGACAGCGTACAGACCCCAAGCCCCATGTGTCGGATGATCCTTCGATCATAAGCCGACACGCTAAATCCATTGGGGATGCATCATGAATAAAGCAAAAACACCTGTTCTAACCGTAGCGAACGAACCAGCCCAATTTGGGGAGGAAGTATCGACAATTTCAGTCGGCAACGGCGGCGAGTGGCACCAGTCAGCCATCGACGACCAGCCCACTTTGACGACCAATCAGGGTTTACCGATTGCCGATAATCAAAATTCCCTGAAAGCCCATCCGAGCGGCCCGACACTGCTGGAAGACTTTATTCTGCGTGAAAAAATCACCCATTTCGACCACGAGCGCATCCCGGAACGCATCGTCCACGCCCGTGGAACCGGCGCACATGGCTTTTTCGAGCTCACCGAATCCCTGGAGCAATACACCACGGCCAAAGTGCTGACCGAAGTAGGTGAGCAAACGCCGCTGTTTACGCGCATATCCACTGTCGCCGGCGGCTCCGGCTCCGCCGATACGCCGCGCGATGTCCGCGGCTTTGCCGTCAAGTTTTATACCAAGGAAGGCAATTGGGATCTGGTCGGCAATAACATCCCGGTGTTCTTCATCCAGGATGCTATTAAATTTCCCGATCTGATTCATGCCGTAAAAATGGAACCCGACCGCGGCTTTCCGCAAGCGGCGTCGGCGCATGACACCTTCTGGGACTTCATTTCACTCACACCGGAAGCCATGCATATGGTGATGTGGGTGATGTCCGACCGCACCTTGCCGCGTTCGTTGCGGATGATCGAAGGCTTCGGTATTCATTCCTTTCGCTTAATCAATGCCGCGGGCGAATCGACCTTCGTGAAATTTCACTGGCGGCCGAAACTCGGTTTGCAATCTACCCTCTGGGATGAGGCGGTAAAAATAGCCGGTGCCGATTCCGACTTTCATCGGCGCGACATGTTCGAGGCCATCAGCACCGGCGATTTTCCGGAATGGGATTTGGCGGTGCAATTGTTCTCGCAAGAAGAAGCCGATGCCTTCCCATTCGATCATCTCGACCCAACCAAATTGATCCCGGAAGAATTGGTGCCGCTGCAAGTTATCGGTCGCATGGTATTGAATCGCTGGCCGGACAATTTTTTCGCGGAAACCGAACAAGTAGCGTTCTGTCCCTCCCATGTCGTGCCCGGCATCGATTTCTCGAACGATCCGTTGTTGCAGGGGCGGCTCTTCTCCTATCAGGACACGCAACTGTCCCGGTTGGGCTCAGCGAATTTCCATCAAATACCCATCAATGCGCCGCAGTGCCCGTTTGCCAATCAGCAGCGCGATGGGCATATGCAAATGACGCAACCGCAAGGTCGGGTGGCCTACGAACCCAATACGCTGGCAATGGATTCGCCACGCGAACAAGCGGAAACCGGCTTTCGCAGTGCGGCAATTGAAGAAAGTGGTGCCAAGGGGCGGATTCGACCCGAGAGCTTTGCTGACCATTACAGCCAGGCGAGGCAGTTTTATCGCAGTCAGTCTGCCTACGAACAGGCGCATATTGCTTCGGCGTTAGTGTTTGAACTATCTAAGGTAGAACATCCGCATATCCGTGTCGCGATGGTCGGTCATCTACGTCATATCGAACAAGACCTTGCGCAGCGGGTAGCCTCTGGCCTAGGTCTGATTGAATTGCCGCCAGCGCCAACTGCGGCGATGGCGCCCCAGGAACTGGAGCCATCGCCGGCGGTACAGTTGATCGGGAACATGAAGAATACACTTCAGGGCCGGAGTGTTGGGATATTGATCGCGGAGGGTTCGGATGCGGCAAGTATTGCGGCTGTGCAACAAGCTGTGACCAGTGCCGGCGCAACAAGCAAAATTATCGCCACGGTAATAGGTGAAACCACACTCGCTGACGGCTGGCTGATGAAAGTCGATGGCCAATTGGCGGGTACGCCGTCAGTAATGTTCGACGCGGTCGCCATCCTCCTGACCGAACATGCCGCCATGTCATTGGGGAAGGAAGCCGCCGCCATCGATTTCGTGCGCGATGCGTTTGGTCACTTGAAAGCGCTAATTGTTGACGAGGGCGGCGCAGTCTTACTGACCACGGCGAATATTAAACCCGATGGCGGCGTGTTTAACATCGATTGCGTGGATGATTTCATCGCGGCAGCCAAGACCCGGCAGTGGGAGCGCGAAGCCAGTATCAGAACACTGGCTTGATAATTTCGCTATCCAAAGCATGTGCCTCACCTTTGACTTCCGGGCGTAAAGCTTTTAATTCGTTTTGGTTGTTAAAGGAGGCATTGTTGAGTTTTTTATTGGTGCCAATCCCGTCGCCAAACTCTACCGCCAGCGTTCTTAAATAACCAATGAACTGCAAACTGATAAGCCTTACCCGAATATTTTTAGTCATGTTACTAATAGGGTTATGTGCTTTTGGCAGTATGCTATTAATTTTTGCCTATTCCGATAATGCTAGGATCTGGTTTATTGAGAATAGCGTTAATACCCAAAAGCTAAAACTTGACATAAAAGGCGAAACTATTTTTGAATATGGCAGGCAACCTGAACTCACTCTTAATAATATTTCAATCAAAAATACGGTTTGGCCTAGTCCTGAAAACCTTGCACAAATAAATAAATTATCATTGCAATTTTCTATTTCAAGACTGTTCCATGGCGAAATATTCATTAACGATTTAAGCATTAGCAAGCCAGAATTATTTCTTTTAAAAAATAAGAAAGGTGATGCAAATTGGAGTTTTTCTGACCCGAAAGCTGATGCATATGCTCTTGAGTTGCCGGTTATTTTCGAGAATCTGCATATTGTTTCCGGAATATTTCATTATTATGATGAAATCCGTGATATGAATTTTGAAGGAGATATAGATTCCTTGAAAGGCTCTGGCGGCTGGCAACTGCCGATTACCATTGAAAGTAAGGGTAGCTACCAACACAAAACGCTAAATATCCAGGCTGCTGCCGGTTCCTATGCAGAATTACGCTCAGAAAATAATCCCTATCCTGTCAAGTTGAATATGGTGTTCGGCCAAACGGAAATAGCTATTCGCGGCACAGTGACTCATCCTCTACAAGCGCCCGATCCAAAGCTTAAGCTTTCTTTTGCAGGAGATGATATTGCCGAATTATTTCCTTTAATCGGCATTCCTTTACCACCCAGCCCTGCCTATAAAATAACGGGGGATTTAAGCCGTCAGGATCGCACTTGGCGCTTTGACAAGTTTAATGGTGAAATTGGGCATAGCGATTTGCAAGGAACAGTTCTCATCAATCCAACACTTGAGCTTTTGTATTTCGATATGGATTTGTTCGCCAAAACGCTTGATCTTGCCGATTTAAGCGGATTTATTGGCGGCGAACCCAACCTGACAGATCAGAGTGTTACCGAAGACAATGCTTTGATCCCCGAGCGTCATTTCAACTTTAAACAAATTCGTGCAGCCAATGGCAAGGCTAGGCTTCGCGCCACAAATATCCTTAACAAGGAAATCCCCCTAAGCAACTTTGACGGTCAAATATCGCTCAACAATGGAGTGTTGACTTTCGAACCCGTCACCTTCGGAATTGACGATGGACGGATAAACCTTTGGATGTCAGCCTATGGATCGCAAAATCCGCCAGACGTTGATATCCAAATTAATGTGATTGATATGCCTTTAAGTAAGCTAATTGGGGAAGTTAAAGATATTCAGAACACGTTGGGGAAAATTAACGGTAAGTTGAAAATAAAAGGGTCGGGCAATTCGCTTAAAGAGATACTTTCAAGCGCCAACGGAGAAGCTTATTTAGTGCAATACGATGGCAAAATTAGCGCTTTGATAGTAGAGTTGATAGGCTTAGACATTTTCCACGCTCTTGGCTACTATATCTCGGGAGATATTCAAATTCCTATTCTCTGTGCCATTGTTGATGTGGATATTAATAATGGGATTGGCAAGTCAAAAACTTTATTGCTCAATACCAAGGATAGTGTTGTTCATGGTAATGGTTATTTGTCATTTAAAAACGAAACCTTTGAAGTAGCGATGACTCCTTATCCTCGTGATTTTAGTCCGCTTACCCTTCGTTCCACCTTAAATGTTTCCGGCACTATATTAAAACCAAAATTTTCAATTGATCCTTTGTCTACTCTCATGCTGCTACCGCCGATTGATATAGGCGAGGTTGAAAATATTGATTGTCAAAAAATGATACGGAGGGCAAAGGACTAAATTCTGGTGCGTTTAAACAAACAACGCTACCCGTCCATAGGATGATAATTGATCGCTATTGTGAGTCACGCAGACTAACTAATGACACCCTTAAGTAAAGCAGAATGCTTGACTGCTTACTCATTACGCGACCGTCGGATTTGACCTTGGGTGTTCTTTCAATCGGTCAATTTCAACTCTAGTTAACTTATAGTTTCATGCATTGTTAGTACTGCCAGCAATACCTGCTGTAGCGATAAAACGTAGTGCATCCTCAACAGACATATCAATTCCTATTACATGTTCGCGTGAGATAATAACCGTTTGTCCACCCACTTGATAACTAAATGGTATATATACAGCAATCTGGTCATCGGTTATAAAAGTATGTGAAGTATCTTCAAAATCAGAAACTGTAATAAAACCGATCTGTTGGCTATTGCCAGGCGGTGCATTTACTAAAACGACTTGCTTAAATTTACCTTTATTCTCATGGGAAAATAAAGAGGTAAAGTCACGCATGGTGGTATAGATGCTTTTGATAAAGGGAATCTGGATCACCTGTGTTTCAAAGGTGTTAAACACTTTTCGGAAAGATCGAGACTCCAAAAAACACCCGAAGAAAAATACCAGAGGAATAGCTAACGCAACGCCAAAACCTCTTATGTACCAACTGTCTGGAAAGATAAACTTGAAAATATATCCCAGCGCCATCTCCAGCGTGCCAGCGAACCAGAAGAGCAGATAAAGGGTAAATATTAGAGGGATAATGGCAATTAAACCTTTGATGAAAGTTCTTCTGATTGACTTCATTTTTTATGTCCAATGAGTTTTATTTATAAGCAATTTGATTTAAGCGACGTATTGCTTGTATACCCTAGTTGATCAGCAATTTAAGCCGTTCGTGGTGAGCCCTCCGACAAGCTCAGTGCAAACGGTTTAGCCTTAAGACAGGTATAGCACTGAAAGCTGATATGAAATGCCCGTCGAAGATGCATTGCTATTGTTGGCATTAGCATCCAGGCGTCATGAGTTATTGCGTCCGGGTTGTTGCGGGTTTAGTTGAGTTTATCGTTTGAATTACGCTAATTTGTTCAGCATAAAACACAGCCAAGCTACCTGATACCCAGTCAGTTTTTCTCCAACCGGGCTTTTAGTGCATATTTTTCACGATCAATTTCTCCTCGGGTACGCACACCCAAGCGACGTAATAAAGGTAAAGGGGGACACCAGCCTTGCAATCCATGCTGCAACAGAAACGGCAAAACAATCCCAGGCAAAAACAACCATTTTCGATTGGCAGTTAGCCCCAGAATCAGGCCGGTTAAGGCTAAAGTTGATGCATTGACCTCAAGCAACCTCTCGATGTCCCATTCCTTATCCAACGCTTGAATACGCTCTAGGGTTTCCGCCTGACTTTTGTCTTTGTATAGATGAATACTGAGATCCGTTTGGTGGTCTATTGCAGCGTTTACATGGACCGCAGTCGATTTACGGACGCGATCCGGGCTTGATTTTGTTGAATCTTCCGCTTTGAATACTGACATGATGTCTCTCCGATTAGCGTTTGAATCCGTAATTAATTTAATGGTTAAGCTTTTTTGCGCAGCGCCAATGGGCGGCATTAAAGTCGACTTCCGCTATAGCTTCCTTTTCCATGCAAACCCAATATTTGGCGGGCTTCAATTCCGTTTTACATGAAGCGGAGAGCGACGCGATTGCAGCTTTTCCGGTTCCTTTATCTTTTTCCTGTTGTTCGAACCGCTGAGTTGCTCGCAGGCAGATATCGTAAGCCCCGCCTTGCGTGCCAGTAGAATCATCATTGGCTTTATCCGATGCTGTTCGTGATTCGCTAGCAGAAGGCTGGACTGGCGAGCTTTGAGCGTCGTCAGGCGCATCAGCCTGACCAAGCATAGGCAAGGTGATGAGCAGAACAAATCCGGTAATTAATTTATACATGTTGGAACTCCCTCTAAGAACGGTTTTCAAGGAAAAGCGATTACACCGTAGGTATATGCCTGCTGCTGTAAGTAGTCTGTACGATTAATCACATAGCATTTTTCGGTGTGCAGTTGCGGGTGTTCGCTTGGGGATGATTGGTAAGAATTTAGCCATCGCAACAAAGATATGGCCCGGCAGAGGTCGAGAAAAGTTAGCGTTTTAAAGCCCTAAAACGGCTTCGATGATGTCCGGGAAAAATCAAGGAATCCCAAAAAACGCTTGGCATTCAGCGGCTCGAACCGCCTCAGAAGGTAGATCCGGATTGTTTCAAGAGGCGTTGCTGCCAGAGAAACCTTAAGTCGCAAGCATGGTTTGTTGTCTACGGTAATTCTGTATATTTCCGCTACCAATGTTGGATGCCGAACTGATCAGAACCACCAATCTCTAATACGCTATGCTGTTGAACAGTAATCTTCGTAACGCCAGACTTCACCCCTATTTCAACAGTTTCGGGAACTTATTAATGCAAAGATAAGACGCCGAAACTATTCATTTGCTTCAAGTTGGTTTTCATGCAAAAAAATACTCCTTATATTCTCTTTCTAACCTTCGTTTTGTTAGTGACGGTATCTTTTTTCCTATTGATTAAAGATTTTTTATTAGCCTGTTTTTGGGCTATTATTCTGGCGGTAGTTTTTTATCCTGTTTATCAGTGGATTAACCGTTATTTTAAAAACTCGGAAATACTGCCGTTGTTTTTGACCATGTTAACGATTATTCTGGTGTTCGTTATTCCACTATTGATGATAACCTTGATGATAACGGAAGAAAGCACAGCCTATTATCAAAAAATCCAAAGCGGGGAAATTAATCCTCAAATATATTTTCAAGATACTCTCGCGCTTCTTTTGCCAAAATTTAATAAACTGTCTCATATACAGGAAATAAGCGTTGAGCAGATAAGCGCCTCGGCAGGGAATGCCTTTACTCAAGCAGTACAATATATAGCGCAACAACTCCCCGCATTGACTCAGAATATTTTAAATCTAATCGTGCAAGTTGCCTTGTCTTTCTACATTCTGTTCTTTCTATTGCGGGACGGACAGCAACTGATAAGAAAATTCATATCGTTAATTCCGATAGGTGACCAAATTGAAATAGAACTATTTGAGCGTTTCACCAGCGTAGCGCGAGCGACTGTCAAAGGCGGGTTACTAGTCGCCGTTATTCAGGGTAGCATAGGGGGGTTATTATTTTGGTTTGTAGGCATTCCAGCGGCTTTTCTATGGGGTATGTTAATGATAGTTTTATCGTTATTGCCTATAGGCAGTGCGCTAATTTGGGGTCCTGCTGCGGTCATTTTATTTTTACAGGGACACACATTAAAAGCAGTCATTTTGCTATCCGTCGGTATTTTTGTAATTGCTATGATAGATAATTTTTTGCGGCCGCGGCTGATAGGTAAAGATAGTAAAATGTCAGATTATCTAGTGCTGGTATCAACTCTAGGAGGGATAAGCTGGTTTTCATTAACCGGATTTATATTAGGCCCCATTATTGCCGCATTATTTATAACCTTTTGGGACATACTAGGAAAATATAATCAGGCAAGTAATTCGTAGGGAGACTATGTTAAACCTGGGGAGGCATCAAATCTTAGCGTTAATGCCGCCGCTAGTCCTCATTGCTTGCAGTAGAGATAATTACTTGTCCGGATCAGCCGCGCTGAAAATTCTTGTTAATCAGGTTTATTTATAGGCCGGAACAGAAACAATTAAGCCAGCGCGAATCAATTTGAGCTCGCGCTGACTTCATTTAAAAACTACGTGCTAAGGGACGAAAAACTATTCAGTTTCGGCGGCCAACAGCCTATCCAACGTGCGAATATGCGCTTGTTGTGCCGGTAATAGCTTGGTTTCAATCAACGAGCGAATCTCTGCAGGCAGTTCAGTCTTCTGCAACGCTTCCGCATACGCGTCTGCGCCACTTTTCTCGCCGCTCTGTAACGACTGTAGTGCCGCTTCTTTACCCAGTAGATTAGCGCCGCCTTGGACTATTTGCGCCCAAGTGCCCCACGCTCCTGAATCGGCGCTGGGAGTTCCTCCCAGTTGACTGATGAGCGTCTGTAAACTGGAAACGGCCTCTTTATGATCCTCAAAAATAGGCGTAAGGTCCTTCGATTCGCCCAGTCCGGCATCTTCAGACAGTTTGTCTTGCACCTGTTGATAGGTTTCCGTTGCCGATAATTCGTCTTTTAGAAATTTGTTGAGTGTGTCTATGTTATGCATATTAAAACTCCTGGTTGATTATTTTTTTGATGACATGCAAGCGCAGCCTCAAACTTAAACTGACGATTCGCCCGTCGAGGAAATATCCTCGGCGTGAGCCTCCTCAAAGACTTTTTTTGCCAGATCGACCGCTTCGCTGTTTGTGGTGTGGACAGAAATCAAAGCGTTGCCGCCGGTGATTTTTCCTTCGTAGCGTTTGGCTTCATATTCGGGGATGCCCAGCCCGATTAAAACGCCAGCCAAGCCGCCGGTGGCGGCACCTACAGCCGCTCCGCTCAACGCGCCCATAATAGGTCCGGCGGCGATGAACGGACCGACGCCTGGAATAGCCAGAGCGCCAATCCCGGCTAACAAGCCAACTACAGCGCCAGTACCTAAACCCACTGACCCGCCGATGGCGGCCCCTTCCGGCGCTTTGGTATGCTTTTCATGTGCAAAATCCTGGGAGTTGGATTTGTCGGAAAACAGCACCGATATATCATTATTTGAAAAGCCGGCGGTAACCAGGTCATTAACAATACTCTCTGCCTGATAGGTATTTTGAGCGATACAAAAAACTGCTTTAGTCATGTGATTCTCCTACGCTTTATGGCGCTTTAAATTCAAGGTTATTATTTACCTGAAGAACACCAGGCGTTTGCTTGGCGATATCTTGCAGTTTAATTTTCTCGGCTTCATTTTTAACCGGCCCGCGTAAAGTCACTGCGCCATTACGGGTGATGATTTTTACATTCTGCGCATTGACTGATAAGGACTCATTTTTAACGACAGCTTGGCGGATGGCCGCTGTAATTTTAATATCGCCTTCGGTTTCCTTTTGATCTTCCGGGGTTAACGTCGAGTTATCCTTATCGCGAGCATTGATCTCGGTATTTTCCAAGGTTGAGTCGGCCGCTAGATAAACGGCGCTATTCTGTTCGGCGCGAACAGTACCCGTCATTATTATTAAACTGCTCGTCAAAGTGAATATAACTGACAATAATTTTGTAGACATAATAATCTCCTAAATAGTGGTTGTTTTTTCGAAATAATTGCGCGGCATTGGTTTTTTCTGCTGATTTAACGACCACTCATCAGCCGACTTAATAGAAAGCCTGCCCCGACAGCGATACCCAATGAAGTTGCAGGATTTTTATCAATGTAGCTGCGGAAATCTTCAAAAAACTGCTGCTCTACATTTTTCAATTGTTCGCCTTTTTGACCCAACGCTTCAGCCGCCTGAGTGGTTGCGTTGGCTACTTTGTCAACGGTTGAGTGAACGCCCGATCTAAGCCGGTCAACGGTGGCATCGACAGTATTGGTATTGTCTGTTGCTTGCATAGTTAATTCCTTATACAAATGGAAATAATCAGTCGCTGAAAATCTTGGAAACGGAGCGCCAGCGAAGTGAAGATTTTTAGTCCCCGATAGCCGTAGCGCCGGGCGGGTTTTCGCAGCGAAGCGGAGAAAACCTGCAAGGCATCGCGACACGGCGTTAAGTCATGCGAGAGCCGATGTTTCGACCCCTTGTTGGGTCGGAACGAGGTGACGCGGACGAATCGGGGCGCCGAAGGCATAAGCGGTCGCGTCATTTTTGCCGATTTTTTCCAGCAGGATGCCCGAAAAAATCTTTCGGCAAAAATAGCGACTCCCCGGTAATTTTTAAACTCTGGTGATCTAAAACTTCTACTGATTCAATTTGGCACACCGACTTTAATAGTGTTGCCGGTGGAGAGAATGGCTAATGATTGAATACTAAATAAATAATGATCAAAACAATCGTCGGCACGCCCAGTACCCAGCCTATAAAATATTTACCCATGACTCATCTCCTAAAATATTTGTGTATATAAGTCTACTTATTGGTTTTGGCTTACATTCAAACAGGCTGTTTAATGACACGAAGAAGCAAGCTAGGTAAATTTTCTATTAAAATCGTCTTAAAGTCGGTGTGCTGTCGCACATTGAAGAGGAATTGTTTTATCTGCCATGACTAGGGTTTTTTGAAAATTAATTTGATTGCCTAAATTTCCTTTTTAGGTCAATTTTATCCGCTAAACCCCCAATATTTGCATAGAGAACGACTGTATTTGTCTTGGAATCCTTTGGTATAACTCGACTTAAAATACTCGCCGTTCTCATCTTCGTCTTGCCAAAATAATACTGAAACAGGGCTATTCAGACGATCTGCGTGATGATCAATGCATAAGCTACCTTTCACCGATCTGCAGGTGTTATGAGCGCGCAGAAAATCCGACGCTGTATGTTTGATAGCGCACTGACTGAGTGGATAAACGATCCTACTATAGCCATGAGCGCACAGATTTATTGTCAGTGGACATGGCATTTTTCCTGCCAATAAGATTGGGTATTTAAAAAAGAAAATATCAAATAACGCAGGCTAAGCCGATAAGACAGAATCGAAATAAAATTAAAGGAAATAGTTCTTTGAAGAGTCAGTCCAATCATCAGCTATGTACGACGTTAATTATTTAATCTGAAAGTGCTATTCAATATTATTGATAGTAGTATTTCTGTGCAGGCAACATAATTGAGTTACCTGGGAGTTTTTATGTATAACATTGAAAAAATAGATAGTTTGCTAAAAAATGAAATATCCGCCACGGAAACTTACCGACAGGCTTTGGAATCGTTTTGGAAAGATACCAGACGTTGTGAAGTCGATTCTCTGTTGCAAATTTGTCAAGATCATAATGAAGCCGCTGCACTACTAAAAGCGCAAATTCGTCAGTTGGGAGGAGCGCCTTCAGATAAGTCAAGCAATTGGGGCACTTGGGAGAAAATCTTTCAGATAGGCGTAAATATGTTGGGCAAATACTCAGCAATAGAAGCCTTACGAGACGTGAATTCGGGAGTGTCCCAAATTTTGTGTAAACGGTAGTTTGGTTTAATGGCTAGGGAAGCGATCTTCGAACTGAATACTAAACCGATTCAAAGCGGCTTTCCAATCGTAGACGGGCATGGTCCAATTTTGGCTGATATTGCGCAACGCCAAATAGAGCAGTTTGGACAAGGCGTCATCACTGGGGAAGACCGCGCGGTTTTTCATGATTTTTCTCAGACTTCGATTCACCGATTCGATGGTATTGGTGGTGTAGATCACCTTGCGAATCTCGGGCGGATAGTCAAAAAAAGGGATGATGTGCCCCCAGTTTCGTCGCCAGATGGGGGCGATCGTGGGATAGGTCTCCAGCCAGTTGGCCTCGAATTCGGTCAGCTTTTGCTCGGCTTCCCTCGCCGTTGCGGCTCGATAAATCTGCTTGAGGTCGTCGGCAACCGACTGGCGCCTTTTGTAGCTGACATAGTTGAGGCTATGACGGACCAAGTGGACAATACACAGTTGAACGGCCGCTTTGGGAAACACGGTTTCGATAGCCTCCGGAAATCCCTTCAGACCATCGACACAGGCGATAAAGATGTCGTTGACGCCACGGTTCTTGAGCTCGGTGACCACTTGCAACCAAAATTTGGCGCCTTCGCTTTGGGCAATCCACAGCCCCAGCACTTCTTTGTGGCCGTCCAGATTGACACCGATGGCCAGATAGACGGCCTTGACCCGCACGCTGCCACTATCGCGCACTTTGGTATGCAGACAGTCGAGGTACACAATCGGGTAAATCGGATCCAGCGGGCGGCTTTGCCAGACGCCCACCTCTTCGAGTACCGCGTCGGTCACCGAGGAAATCAAGGTGGGGGATACCTCGGTGCCGTAAAGCTCGAATAAATGGGCTTGGATTTCCCGTACCGTCAGTCCTCGGGCATATAACGAAATGATCTTATCGTCGAAACCGGTCCAGCGCCGTTGATGCTTAGGAATGATCTGCGGTTCGAATTCGCCATGACGGTCGCGGGGAATCTCGATAGGCAAGTCGCCGAAGTCACCTTTCAGCGTTTTCCGGCTTTTGCCGTTTCGGGCATTGCTGCTGGCGTTGGTCACCGCCTCATGCTTACCGTGGCCCAAGTGCGCGGTCATTTCCGCTTCCAGGGCCCGTTCGACTATCGCTTTGGTCAACTGCTTCAGCAGACCATTGGCACCGATCAGGTCCTCGGGTTTTTGATAGTGCGACATCAAGGCGTCGAGTAGGTCATCCGGTATGGCTTTTGATGATACGGTCATGGTTTCCTCCTTGTCAGGATCGGTAGTTTCCTACCTCAGGGCCGTTTACACAAAAATTCTTACACCCTCTTGAATTCTCCTGCTCGAAAGCGTATGGGCAAGCTCTGCTCGATTACCAACTACCTCTAGCTCTTCGTTCATTGATCGAAACAAAGTTGTTGCCTAACCTGCAATCTAATATGCGTACCTTGGATCAGTTATTAGACGCGGTAATGGCATGAACTTGAATATTCTTAAGGCGTGCAGCGCTAAATACTAAATCGCTGCGGTTTTTTCGGACACCTCGAACATGTGAGACGTTTTATACCTATAGCTCAGCTGGACGAAGAGGGTATTAAGACAGATAGATATCCATGGCTCACCGTCGGCAAGATACAAACAGGGTTTCGATTTCACAAAAACATCAAGAAAAGCCATAAATATGCTTGGCATTGATCCACTCAAGCCACCGCTAAAGATTGGCCCGGTTTGTTTCAAGAAAAACGCTAGGCCGCGAGCATGCCTCTAGGTTTTTGCCAGTTCTGAATAATTCAGCTACCAATGTGGTATGCCGAACGGATTAGAACCGCTAATTTCTCTATAGTCGATAACTGTCAACGGGATCTAACAAAACTTTGAATTTGTTTAATGAGTGCCCGGCGACATGCAACTCAAAATATCGAGCCAGACATTTCAACATGACTGGCTCAAATCAAGCCAAAAGGAGAACCACAATGATTCATCCCGACCAGATCAAACCCGATATGCCCGTTGTCTGCTCAGAAGACGGCCAATTTGCCATTGTCGATCATATGGAAGGCACTAACTCAATCAAACTGAAAAAAGATGAAACCGGTCAGCATCATTTCTTTCCACTATCCTGGGTAACCTCAACCGAGCATGGCCAGGTTAAGGTGGACCGTCCAGGTGATAAGGCCATGAAGGAATGGTCGACTGTTTCACCAATCCTTTAATAAAACGCTGAACAGGTTGATTCCTCTCATGCCCTCAAAGGCCCAAGTGCTTCGACAAGCCGGTCCTGAGAGCAGCCCAAGGATTTAATCGGAGCCTCCTTAAGCGCATAAATTCAGGCCAAAGCCTAAGCGTTTGTTGCTCAGTGGAAAAATGCCGCAAGCAGCTTTGGCTATAGCGACGTGGTCCGATCAATTGAAGTTCTTCGATGTTCACACTGCGCGACCAGACTGCCCAGCGGCGCTGCTTTGCGCTGGGCAGTCTATGGCAATCACTAATCAGTTAACCTCGTCACCAACTTGCCTTAGTTCCGGACCCGCGTTGGCACGTCACTTGTTGCTTAGGATCCGAGCCGGAGAGAAAATCTCTGTGCCGCTTTGGGGCTGACGATGGCGCTCATACCGCACCTCCCGTTGGGGTTTAATCCGCTTCACCCGAATGTGCGATTGGGTGTTCGGAGAACAAATAGACCTGGAGCTTGTTGGAGAAGCGAGAGTCCTGGCGTTGAATCCACTCCAGCAGCATCGCAGCGTGCTCCTTTTCTTCGTCCCGATTGTGTTCAAAAATAGCCTTGAGTGCTTTATCTGCACAAACATCGGCACGCTGGTTGTAATTATCAATGGCGTCCAATTCCTCCATCAGCGATACCAGGGCTCGGTGCATGTCACGTGTTTCGATGGATAGTTCTTCTATAGGTTCCTGATAAGCGGCACTAGACATTGTTGTCTCCTGTTTGCGGTGAACTTGATAGCTAAATGGCTTGATTAGTCGGTTTCCTAATCTAGTCAATGTATAGTGGGTTTACTCTTTAGGGGCCAAGGCTGTGACCCGCCAAATAGTATTCCCCACATCATCAGCCACTAATAATGAGGCCCGTTTATCGAGCGCGACACCCACCGGCCTACCGTAGGCTTCATCGTCTTGGCTAATAAAACCGCTCAAAATATCAATGGGTGCTCCACTGGGTTTGCCGGCCTGGAAGGGCACGAATATCACCCGATAACCGCTGCGCGGCTCGCGGTTCCATGAGCCGTGTTGACCGATAAATACGCCATTATTAAATGGCGCCGGCCAACTGGCGCTGTGAGAATACACCAGGCCGAGTGAGGCGGTATGCGGCCCAAGCGCGTAATCCGGCGCTTTGGCTGTAGCTACCAGCTCCGGACGTTGCGGCTGTACGCGTTGATCCAAATGTTGACCGTAATAACTGTAGGGCCAGCCGAAGAAACTGCCTGCGGGGACTGAAGTTAGATAATCCGGTACCAAATCGCTGCCGATTTCATCGCGCTCGTTAACTACCGTCCAAAGTGTTCCACCGTCCGGCTCCCAGGCCAGTCCGTTGGGATTACGTAGACCGGACGCGTACACCAGGTAACTGCCGTGTTGCGGATCGACTTCCCAAATAGCGGCGCGTTCGGACTCTTGATCCATCCCATTCTCGCCGACATTGCTGTTGGAACCCACTGTCACATACAGCCGTGTGCCATCGCGACTGGCCAGCAGATTTTTCGTCCAGTGATGATTGATAGGGCCGGCCGGTAGATCCAGTACTTTGATGCCCGGTTCGGCAATATGAGTTTCGCCGTCCTTATAGTGAAACTTCATCAGCGCATCGGTGTTGGCTACATAAAAATCGTTGCCGATCAGGGTCATGCCGAATGGCGAGTTTAGCGCTTCCAGAAATACTGATCGCGTCTCGGCTACGCTGTCACCATCGACATCGCGCAACAAGGTGATGCGATTGGCGCTGGGCGTTCCGGCGCCTGCCTTGCGCAAAACCTGCTTGATCAACCAGCTTTTGATGCCCCAGCCATCGTCTGGCCGTTGCGGGGCATTGCTCTCGGCTACCAGCACATCGCCATTCGGTAGCACATAAAGCCAACGCGGATGATCGAGATTACCGGCAAAGGCGTTAACTGTCAGGCCGGATGCCGGTATGGGTTTAGTATTGGCCGGCCAGCCCACCGCCTGCGCAATGTTGACTGTGGGAATCCAGGTCGGATGCGGTGGTGGCAGTTGCGGATTTAGACCTGTGCCCGCCGAAATCGGCAATTGTGCCGATTCACCGCACGCCGACAGCACAATCACCAAGGTCGTGAATGATAAGGCCTGTCTGGCGCGAGGCAGGTGATACATGTTTAAGGCGTTACGCGGTAAAACTGGCCGAGTGCCTCACGTTGTTCTTCCCATTTTTCAGAGTTTGCCGGCCAATGCTTTTTGTCAAAACCCGGTGCCTTTTTTAAAGTGTCTTTATCCAGATCAAGCACGTAATAGTCTTTGGGGCTGGTCCAATGCAGCGCTCTCCAGGGGATGGCAAACAGCTTGTCGCCCATACCCATGACACCGCCGAAGGAAACGACTGCATAGACCACTTGTCCCGTCGCCGGATCGATAACCAAGTCCTTGATGTCGCCGAGACCGTCACCCGTGGTGTTTTTCACTTTGGCACCGGTGATCTTGCTGGCTCGGCTGACCTGCTGCATCGACTTATTGGCTTCCTGTGCGCGCTCTACCGCGACTTCCTGGTTGGCTTGATTAAGTTCGGCTTGTTTTTCCTTGACCTCTTCTTGTTTCTTGCCGAGCTCCTGTTGCTTTTCATGAAGGTCTTTTTGTTTGTCTTTTACGTCATCGGCATAAAGCGGACCTGCCATTGCCGCACTCAGAACAGACACGGCTACTATAGGAATTAATTTTTTCATCTTGTTCTCCGGCGTTTTATAAGAATAGTGCTTCGCTAGTTTGAATCGGCACCTTCGCAGGTGCTGCAAACTCACCTCAACTTTATCGAACAGGGAAAACATTGTCGGTGCGCTGTCGAACAGACTGGTTTTAGACTGTGTACGCTGGCGTACCGACCCTATTCCAGTAACTTTGCCCGGATATACGTGCGCTAGCGTACTGAGTTTGCAT